>JAWKHR010000052.1:0-42816 GCA_041394725.1 Vicinamibacterales bacterium
GTGCGATCCGGCTGGTAGTCGATCTCCGGCTGCGAGGTTCGCGGCGGCGGCCGCACGCCGAGTTCCTGGTGCACGTCCCACAGGAACTCGCGTGGTCCGGAGGTGCCGGCGTAGTAGGGCGACGACTCGTAGATGACGGGGACCTTGAGGCCCTCGGTGTCGGTCTGCCCGGGACGGGTGACGTCGACATGCACGCGATCGTGCCGGCCGTCCTGGTCCGAGTCGAATTCGGTTTCGACCCAGAGGTTCTGGCGAATCCACTGTGCCTCGTCCTCGAACGCGGGGACGACCTGCGCCTGGCCGTCCACGAAGACCGGGCCGGCCTTCTGCGGCGCCTGGACCGCGGCGCGCGCCGGGCCCTGCGTCAGGAGCGCGGCGGTGAGGACGGCGCCGGCGGCGGCAACCGCCAGCCGGCTCAGGGAACGTCTCGAGTCGAGGATCGCGGACATGCACTCACCTTCCCGGGCCGCGTCGCGGCCTGGCGGACGATACCGTAAGGCGATCGGAGGGCGCAAACGGTGCACGGGCTCAGGACGCGGGGACCGTCGTGCTCACCTGCCCGAGCCAGATCAGGGCGAGCAGCACGGCGAGCATCGCGACCCACGTGGCGACGGCGACGATCGACGCCCGGCGCGCGCGGTTGGCCTCCCACCACGTGCGCGGGCCGACGCGCTGCACGAGGAACGTCGCCACGGCCGCGAGGTTGATGCAGGTGACGTTGGTCAGGGCGAGCGTGAGCGCGCCGCCGGCCAGGCCCATGTGGCCCGACCCGGCCAGCAGACCGGCCACCACGAGCGGCGGGAGCAGGGCGACGGCGACCATGACGCCCACGACCACGGCCGGGACGCCGCTCGTGAACGCCAGCGACCCCGCCGCGCCCGAGGCCAGCGCGAGGATGACGTCGCCCAGGCCCGGCGCCGTCCTGGCCGCGAGTTCCGGCGTCGCGGGATCCACGCGCAGGGCGAGGCCGAGCAGGAACGACAGCGTCGCC
This sequence comes from Vicinamibacterales bacterium, assembly GCA_041394725.1. Classification (GTDB taxonomy): domain Bacteria; phylum Acidobacteriota; class Vicinamibacteria; order Vicinamibacterales; family SCN-69-37; genus JAWKHR01. Next base: position 992 of record JAWKHR010000052.1, read on the forward strand.
GCGGTCGCCACGCCCGCCGCGATCGCGCGGAGCGATCGCCAGGCCAGCGCCGGATCGCCGAGGGTCGAAGCCAGCGACAGGGCCACGTTCGGGCCGAGCAGCGGCGCAATCACCATCGCGCCGATGATGATCGCCACGTCGCCGCGAATGAGGCCGACCGCGGCGACGACCGTCGAGAGCGAGACCATGACGACGTAGACGGGCGTGAGCTGGCTGGCCTGCGCGATGTCCTCGTACAGTTCCTCGCGACTGATCCGCTTGGGCCCCACGCGGCCCGCGCGACCGCCCGGTTCGGGCGCCGGCGGGGGCGGCGGCCGCTTGATCTTGGGCAGCGTCGCCTCGACGGGCAGGAGGACGACGCGGAAGCGATCGGCCGATCCGAAGTGCCGCGTCAGGAGATCGGAGATCGCCTCGGCATCCTGCGCGTCGACCAGGATGCGCGCCACGCCGGTCCCCGCCTCGACCGCCGACGTCCACACCGGCACGGCGCGGGTGTCCTGGAGCAGCGACGGAATCTGCTCCAGCCCGGTGGCGGGCACCACGACCTCGAGCAGGCGGAGCGCCATCTAGCGCATCCCCATCCGGTTCGGTGCGCGACGCGCGCTCACGATCCGGTTCGACTCGACGCGCATCGCCGGCGCGAAGCCCAGAGACTGCAGCAGGACGGTCAGCGCCACGCAGGCGGCGACGGCGAGTCCCACCCGCCGCCAGAGGCGCGGCATCGGCATGCCGCCCGCGGCCGCGCCGCAGACCGCGCCGGCCAGTCCGGTCTCGACCGACTGGCCGAGCCACCAGCCGGCCAGCAGCGCCGGGCGGGCAGTACTGATCGACCAGAGCCCGAGCAGGAACGCGCCCCACGCGACGAGCCCCGCGGTCGCGCCGAGGCGGAACCCCGCGCCGGCGCCCCGGACGTCGAGCCGGCGGACGAGCCAGGCCACGGCGAGGGTGATGACGAGAAACGAGAGGTAGCCCGCCGGAATGCGTCGGAACGCGGCGTCCGGGTCGAGCAGGAACGGGCCGGGCTGGACGTAGAGGCGCGCGAGCAGGCCCGCGTGCAGCAGGAGGTCGAAGCCGACCGACAGCACCCAGGCCGCACTCACCGCCCCGAGCCCGATCGCCGCACGCGGCTGCACGGCGTCACGATGCCACCGGCGGTGCGCGGTTGCAAGCGGCGCCCGGGTGCCGAGTGTGCCCGCGACCGTGCGCTATCATGCCCCCGCGAGGTTCCGTGAAACGATTCCTGATAGTAGCCGTGGTCGCGCTCTCCGCCTGCAGCCGTTTCGGCAATGCCCCCGCGGAGGACGCCGGGCAGTCGCAGCGCATCGTCCTCATCGCCCAGGCCTACACCGACATCATCTGGGCCCTCGGCGCGCAGCAGGACATCGTCGCCGTGGATTACTCCAGCACGTATCCGGAGGCGGTCAAGGCGCTGCCCACGGTCGGCTATCACCGCGCGCTCAGCACCGAGGGGATCATGTCGCTGAAGCCGACGATGATCATCCACGACGGCAACATCGGCCCGCCGCAGGTCGTCGAGCAGCTCCAGGGCCTCGGGGTGCCGATGAAGACCTTCACGTCGAAGGCCGACTCGATCGACGGCACGAAGGCGCTCATCCGCGAGATGGGGGCGTTCTTCCACAAGGAGGACCGCGCCGATGCCCTCTGCCAGCAGCTCGACGCGGACATGGTCCGCGCGCTCGACGTCGTCAAGCAGTACACCGACCACCCGCGCGTCGCGGTGATCCACTACGGCCGCGCGTCGAACATCTACCTGCTCGTCGGCGCGAGCGGGCAGGGCGACGCGGGCGCGGCGGGCCAGATGGTGCGGTGGGCCGGCGGCGAGATGGCGATCCAGCAGGCGGGCATGCAGCGCATGACGTCGCCCGAGATCGTCGCGCAGGCGAACCCCGACATCGTCCTGATGACCGAGTTCGGCTACGACCGGCTCGACGGGTCGATGGACCGGATCCTGGAGCTCCCGGGCGTGGCGACGAGCGCGGCGGCGAAGAACGGCCGCGTGTACCGGGTGCCCGAACACGAGCTGATGTACTTCGGCCCCGAGACGGGCAAGAACATCATCAAGCTCGCGACGCTGCTGCACGGCGGTCGATGAGCCGCGACGCGGCGGGGCGCAGCCTGCTGGTCGGCCTGGCGGTCGCGATGGTGGCGACCGCGGTGGCGTCCATCCGCTTCGGCGCGATCGACTTCCCGCTCCACGAGATGTGGTCGTCCACGGTGGCCGCCGCGAGCGGGCGGGTGCCGGACACGCTCGACGGCCGCATCTTCACCGAGCTGCGCCTCCCGCGCGCGGTGCTCTGCCTGCTGGTCGGCGCGAGCCTCGGCGTCGGCGGCGCGCTCATGCAGGGCCTGTTCCGCAACCCGATCGTCGAGCCGGGCCTGGTCGGGACGTCGAGCGGCGCCGCCTTCGGCGCCGCGCTCTACTTCGTCCTCGGCACCGTGCTCCACTTCCCCGCCGGCACCTGGGCGCTGACGCTCTCGGCCTGCCTCGGCGGCATCGTCTCGACGACGATGGTGTTCGCGCTGGCGCAGACGGGATCGGGCGGGCGCAGCTCGATCGTCATGCTGCTGCTCACCGGGCTCGCGGTGAACGCGCTCTTCCTGAGCGGCATCGGCTTCCTCTCCTACATCGCGCGCGATCCGCAGGCCCGATCGATCGTCTTCTGGAACCTGGGCACGCTCTCCGGCGCCAACTGGTCGGCGGTCCGGGTGGTCGGCCTGACGACGATCGGCGGCACGCTGGTGGCGCTCCGCTACGCCAAGGCGCTCAACGCGCTGATGATCGGCGAGGAGGAAGCCGAGGCGCTCGGGGTCAACGTCACGCGCCTCAAGTGGGCGGTGCTCTCGGTGAACGTGGTCATCGTGGCGGTGGCGACGGCCTACACGGGCGTGATCAGCTTCGTCGGCCTGATCGTGCCGCACATCCTGCGCATGATGCGCGGCGCCGACAACCGGTTCCTGCTGGTCGGAAGCGCGGTGCTCGGAGCGACGCTGCTCAGCCTCGCCGACGTGGTCGCGCGGGTGTCGCTGCGGCCGGCCGAGCTGCCGATCGGCATCGTCACGTCGGTGGTCGGCGTGCCGGTGTTCCTCTCGCTGCTCCGGCGGCGGCAGTACGTCTTCTGATGGTCGCGGCGCACCACCTCACCTACCGGGCCGGCGGGCGCGCGCTCGTCGACGACGTCTCGGCGACGTTCGAGCCGGGCCGCCTGCACCTGATCGTCGGGCCGAACGGCGCGGGCAAGTCCACGTTCGTCCGCCTGCTCGCGCGCCTGATCCGTCCGCACGAGGGCCAGGTGACGTACGACGGCGCGGACGTCCGCGGCGCGGCCGAGCGCGTGCTGGCCCGCCGCCGCGCGGTGCTGTCGCAGGCCGTCGAGATTGCCTTCCCGCTCACCGTGCGCGAGGTCGTGATGATGGGGCGCTATCCCCACTTCGGCGGCCGCGCCGCGCCGGTCGACGAGGACATCTGCGACGCCGTCATGGCCTACTTCGACGTCACGGATCTCGGCAACCGCAGCTACCCGACGCTCAGCGGCGGCGAGAAGCAGCGGGTCAACTTCGCGCGCGTGCTCGCGCAGGTCTGGCGGCCGGCCGGCGCCGGCGCGCGCATCCTCTTCCTCGACGAGCCGCTCACGTTCCTCGACATCAGCCACCAGCTGGACTTCATGCGCAAGGTCACGTCGTTCACCGCGGCGCCCGACGTCGTCGCCATCGGCGTGGTTCACGACCTCGGCCTGGCCGCGCGGTTCGCCGACCACATCCTGATGATCGACGAGGGCCGGCTGGTGGCGTCCGGCCCCGCCGCGAGCGTCCTCACCCGCGACCACATCCGCGCCGTCTTCGACGTGGACCCGATCTTCCTGCCCGATCCGCAGGGGCGGGGGACGCACCTCGTGTACGAGTGAGCTGACGGGCGCGCGGGTGCTCGGCGCGAGGCGCCTCGATGTCGGGCACCGGGCGTCAGGCACTGGGCACTGGGGAGATCACGGTCGGCGGGGCGCTGACGCTGGTCGGCGTTCGGCGTTCGGCGCTCGGGCGCCTCAATGTCGGGCACTGGGCATTGGGCATTGGGCACTGGGGAGATCGCGGTCGGCGGGGCGCTGCCGCTCGTCGGCGCTCGGCACGTGCCGCGCCGACATCCTGCGCGCCGACGAGGGCGGGTGTGCGGGCGGCGGTGACTGGGACGGGCGCGCGGGCGACAGGTCGAAAACCGGGGCGGAGGGAGCGCCGGCGGCCCGCGGCGCGTCCGCCCCTTGCGGACCGCCGCGACACGCGGAAGTCTGGCCGCCAAGCGGACGGAGCCCCGGTTTTCGCGCGTCCGCTCCCTGGAACCGCCGCCCGCACACCCGGCCTCGACGGCGCGCAGGGCCGGGCCTATAATCCGCTCTGCGCCGCCGGGAACCCCGGCCGCGCCTCCCCAGACGACTCACGTGGAAAGGACGTCGGAGCCTGCCTCCGCGTCTCCGCTCCCCTGCGCGTTCAGGTCGGCGAAGCGTCCGCGACCGGCCGGCGGGTCCCCCGGGATCCTGCCGGCGCAGGAGGCCCCATGGCCAAGAGAGCGCAGTCGTCCCGCTCGTCCCGCCGCGCCGCCGCGAAGACACCGAAGACAGCGAAGAAGACGTCGAAGGCCTCGCGCAGCGCCTCCGCGAAAGCGGCGGCCCTGCCCGAGACCCCGCAGCCGTTCCTCGCCGCCCAGCTCCAGAAGTCGGCCATCGTCCGCGCCGCCGCCGAACGCGGGCACGTGGGCCAGCAGGAACTCGCACGACGGCTCCGCGACCTCAACGTGCGGCCGACAGTCGAGCCGCAGCGGCTGCTCGCGGCCCTCAACCGGATCCGGCCCGATGCGCCCGTCCCGATCGCGAAGCTGCCCGAGGACGTGCGCGAGTCGGTGCAGGCCCTGCGCCCCCGCGCGCGCACGTTCCACGGCGCGAAGGTCTCGCTGGCGTGGTTTCCCGGCGGGTCGGTGTTCTCGCCGTGCGCAGACAAGTTCGGCTACCTGTCGCCCGCCTCGGTCCGCAACGCCACGAAGCTGCCCTTCACGGTGACGAACCGCGCGCTCCTGAACCAGCTCGGTGCCCTGATGGCCGACGTCGGGCGCGAGACGGCGCCCGACTCGACGCTGCCGGCCGGCTTCACCTACGTCGGCCAGTTCGTGGACCACGACGTGACGCTCGACATCTCGTCGAGCCTCGACACGGCCACCGACGCGAACACGATCAACAACATGCGCACGCCGGCGCTCGACCTCGACAACGTGTACGGCCAGGGCCCGGCGCTCTCGCCGTACCAGTACGTCTTCCCGTCCACCGGCCCGGCGACCGCGATCAAGCTCCTGCTCGGCACGAACCGCAACTCGGGCCCCGGGGGGCCGGCCGGAGCGTCGGGCTCGCCCGCCGGAATGCAGGTACAGACCGACTTCGACGTGCCGCGGATGCACAACCCGCTCAATCCCGGTGCCTCGACGCTGACCGCGGTGATCGGCGATCCGCGCAACGACGAGAACCTCATCGTCGTCCAGCTCCAGCAGACGATGCTGAGGTTCCACAACGCGGTGGTGGACCTGCTCCTGCTCGCGGGCTTCACGGGTGACATCTTCGTCGAGGCGAAGAAGATCGTCACGCACCACTACCAGTGGGCGGTGGTCCACGACTTCCTGACGCGGGTCTGCGGATCGGCGGCGGTGACGGCCGCGATGTCGAGCGTATCGGCGCCGGTCGGCAGCGCCTTCCGGATGCCGGTGGAGTTCGCGGTCGCCGCCTACCGGTTCGGCCACAGCATGGTCCGCGACTTCTACTGGGTGAACTTCAACTTCCCCGCGGCGACGCTGGACCAGGTCTTCGCCTTCAACCGGCCGCCCAACCTGCCGGTGCTCTCGAACTGGGTCGTGGACTTCAACGCGTTCTTCGACACCGGCGTGCCCGTGCCCGTCCACAACAAGGCGCGCCGGATCGACAGCGTGCTCGCGCACAAGCTCGAGGCGCTGCCGGGCCTCACCGGCCTGATGGCGGTGCTGGCGCAACGGAACCTGCAGCGCGGCCTGGCGCTCGGGCTCCCGAGCGGCCAGGGCATGGCCGGCTTCTTCGGCGTGCCCGCGCTCACGGCGGCGCAGATCAAGCAGGACCTGCCGGCCAACGAGATCGCCGTGCTCGACTCGCACGGCGGGCTGCTGCTCCACAGGACGCCGCTCTGGTACTACGTCCTGCGCGAGGCCGCCGTGATCGGCGGCGGCAGCCAGCTCGGCCCCGTCGGCGCGCGCATCGTCGCCGAGACGTTCGTCCGGATGCTCAAGCGCGACGCCGGATCGTACCTGCACGTGAGCGGCGGGTTCACGCCCGTGCTGCCCTCGGCCGTGCCGGGCGACTTCACGTTCGCCGACCTCGTGACGTTCGCCGGCGTGACCCAGCCGTAGCACGCGGACCCGGCGGGCGGCGCGTCCCGCGCGGGGCGCGCCGCCACGTCCGGGTCGCGAACACTCTGCGCGCCGGCGCTCAGAACCGCACGCCGACCGAGAACTCGACCGTCCGGCGCTTGAACGTCGTCTCGCTCGACTCGCTGAGATCGCGCAGGCCCGCGACGTAGCGCACGTCGAAGACGACCGGGTGCCGCCCCTGCCCCACCTCGAGGCCGACCCCGACGACGACGCCGGCGTCGAAGGCGCGGATCTCGTCGCCGATGTCGGTCTTCGTTCCGTCGACGGTCTGGCTCACGCTCGTGATGGCGCCCAGCTCGACGCCGCCGAACAGCATCGGCCGCACGCGCCGGCCGCTGCCCCACCGACCGTAGACCAGCACGGGCACGTCCACCGACGTGGACGAGACGTCGATCGCCGGGCCGGCCGAGACGAGCGACGACCGGCGTCCCGCCACCAGCACCTCCGTCCGCAGCCCGCCGCGCTCACCGCCGAACGAGATCCACGCGCCGCCGAGACCGCCCACGCCGGAGTTCGACTCCAGGCCCTGGAGTCCCTCGGTCGAGAGGGTCGCCACGGTCACGCCGCCCTTGATTCCGGCTTCCACCTGCCGGGCCTCGGCCCGCGGACTGCCCAGGACGATCGCCAGCACGCACGCACCTGCACACACGGAGAGCTTCATGACGCCTCACCTTCGACGGAGTGAATGGGAACGGGTTGAGCGGGAGAAGGACGGGGCCGGGCCAGTGCCCGGCCCCGGATCAGCGCGGGGGCCCGAACAGCCAGCCCGCGCCGACCGAGAACTGGATGCCGTGATAGTTGCTCGGCCAGGTCGGCCCGCCGAACGCGGGCACCATGTTGTACGCGCCCTTGAACGTCAGCGCGATCGATCGATTCAGGTGCACGTCCACGCCCGAACCGACCTGCAGGCCGAGCGTGGACGCCCGCTGGATCCGCCCGCCCTCGCCGCGGGTGACGACGACCGCGCCGCCGGTGACGAAGGGCTTGAACCGCCGGTCCTGCGATCGCGGGATCGGATTCCACTGCAGCGTCAGCGGGATGGCCAGCCCGCCAATGATGTCCTGGTCCGCGTCGGCGCCGTACGCCTCGACGCCGGCGGCCACGGCCCAGCGTTCGGTCAGGTAGCGGCTCACCTGGAGGCCGCCGAAGAGGTCGAACCGGCCGAAGACGGAGCCGCGGTGTCCCCAGAGGCCGTTGACGAACGACACGCGCGTGCGGCCGTCGACCGCGTACGGCATCCAGTCGCTGCCGCGCAGGCGCGTGGGTTCCGTTGCGGTCGGCGCGAACGCCCGCGCGTCGAGCCGGGCGGGTTCGCCGGCCGCCGCCTGTGCGCGGGCGGCGAATGCCCGGCGATCGCGCTCGAGCTGCACGTCGTATCGCCCGGGATCCACGCCGATCTCCACGGCCCGGCCGGCGGCCTTCTGCAGCTCGGCCACCAGCTGGCGCGCGCCGTTGCGCACGAACACCCGGCCCTCGACGTCCTCACCCAGCACGATCGCGGTCGTCGTCTGCCGCATGTCGGTCATCACGACGTCGCCGGTGCCCGTGAGGCTGATGTCGTAGGACGGGTGCTGCGCGCCGCCCGTGGTCCCGATCGTGGTGCCGAGCGTCTCGGAGAACGCGAACTGGTAGGCCTCGCTGAGCGTCACCCGCCCGTCGCCCGAGAGATCGGCCGCGCCGCGGAATCCCGAGATCAGGTAGTGCGTGAAGTAGGACGCGCCGATGCGATCCGATTCCTGCGCGGCCTCGGTCGCCGCGCTCGACGTCAGGAACGCGTGGCCCCGCATCGCCGACGCGCCGTCGATCGTGAACGGGCGACGCGCCGTGCCGCCCTTGAGGCGGGTGAACGCGCCCGACGCGCACGCGTCGAGCACCGCGATCCGCACGTCGGCCGGCATCTCGTCGAGCTTGTCGCGCAGGCTCCGATAGGACACGCGGTCCTCGCCGAGCAGCAGGCCCTTCTCGTCCGCGTGCCCGGAGTAATAGAGGACGACCTCGGTGCGACCGACCGATGCGCCGCCCGCGCGCTTCGTCGCGACCACGCGCGCGCCGAGATCGTCGAGCGCGTCGAGGAGCTGCCGCAGCGTCGGCTGCTCCAGCACGGTCTGGTTGGCGGGGGCCACGCCGCCCAGCTCCAGCATGACCTCCGCGAAGCGGCGCGCGTCGCTCACCGCGTAGCGCAGCCGTGGCCGGTCCGCGCCGCCGTCGTTGGCGCCGATGATGAGCGTATGGCGCTGGAGCACGGCCAGCCCGGCGGGCGCCGTGGCCCCCGGGCCGGCAGGGGCGGTCGCAGGAGCGTGCACGCTCGCCGGGTGCGCGGCCACCTGCGCGCGTGCCGGCGTGGCGTGGCCGACGATCGCAAACGCGACGGTGGCGGTGGCGGCGGCGAGGATCGATCGGAGGGCCGACTGCAGCTTGGACATGACTCGCTTCCTCAGAACACTTTCTTCAGCAGGAACGACGTCTGCGCGAGCCCATCGGGCAGCCGCAGCGTGTCCGGCGGATCGGCCGACGCGCCATGCGCCGCGGCCTCCGCCGCCTCGATCACGGCCTCCACGTCGAAGGCCGCGTCGCTCGTGATCAGGAAGAACCGCTCGTACCGCGGCGCGTCGTCCAGCTCGTAGGCCGAAGCGAGCGGCGTCGCGTCGCCGGGTGCGAGCGGAACCGCGGTGGATCCGGTGACCGGCAGGTGCCGCGTCACCACGCCGCGTCCGTCGATCGAGACGATGACGCCGAAGCGCGGCGTCGCGGCGCGGTAGGCCACGCGCACTACGTCGCCGGCACGAGCGGCGTCGCCGTCGGTGAGCAGTTCGCTCGACGCGCCCACCTGGCGGTAGACCAGCAACGCCGCCGCGTCGCCCTTCACGCGCACGGTGGCGTCGCCCGCGCCGGCGACGCCTGGCGCCGCGGCGCCAGCCGCGACCCCGCCGCCTGCGTCGCCCGCGGTGTCGTGCGGGCTCCCGCCCGGACGCCACGGTCCCATCGTCCACGCGGTCAACGACACGGCGACGACGGCGGCGCCGGCCAGCGCGAACCAGCCGGGCACGGGCGACACCCGTCCCCCTCCTGAGGCGCGTCCGGCCAGCGCGCGTTCGAGCACGGCGCTGCCGTGACGCGCGGCGAACTCGCGATCGGACGCGTCGAGCGCCGCAATCCGCGCCCGAAGCGCCGGGTCGGCCGCGACCCGGGCCTGGACGCGCGCGGCCTCGGCCGCGGGCAGCTCGTCCAGCCGATACCGCTCGAGCGTCAGGTCCGACAGCGGCAGGGTTTCGTTGGTCATCGCGACATCTCTTTCAGCGATCCACGCAGTCGTCGCAGGCGCTTCCGGACGCCGGACACGGACAGGCCGGTCGCCTCGGCGACTTCCTCCAGCGTCAGGCCGTCCACGTAGTGGAGGACGGCCATCGTCCGGCTCGACTCGGGCTCGCGGCCGAACAGCCGGTCCAGCAGCAATCGCGCTTCGGATTGGCCACCGGGCCGACCCGCGCAGGCGATCCGGTAGATCAGCCCGTCGTCATCGTCGCCGTCGGTCCGATGTCCTTCGGGCCGGCGGCCGCGGTCGCGAATCCGGTTCAGGCACACGTTGGTGGCCATCCGGAACAGCAGGCTCGACGGGTACTGGCCGTCGAGCCGGTCGCGCCGCTCGACGAGGCGCACGAACACGTCCTGACAGGCGTCGAGCGCCTCGCCCTCGTCGCGAAGCAGCCGCCTGCAGCGCCGGAGCACCATGCCCCCGTATCGGCGGCACAGATCGCCGACGTCCAACGCCCCGGTCATGCTGTGGGTGGAACACCGATTGTCGGCGGATCTGTCACCCGATGGCGCCCTGACGAAGCGCAGCGCGCGGGCATCGGACCTGGAGACGGCCATATCCCGGCTTTGACGGGCGGAAGGGCCGGGGGGTGGCCGGAGGGCGGGCACTGGGAACTGGGGAGATCACGGTCGGCGCTCGGCGCTCGGCGCCTCGATGTCGGGCACTGGGCGTCAGGCACTGGGCACTAGGGAGATCACGGTCGGCGGGGAACGGCGCTGGTCGGCGTTCGGCCTTCGGCGTTCGGGCGCCTCGATGTCGGGCACTGGGCGTCAGGCACTGGGCACTGGGGAGATCACCGTCGGCGGGGCGTTGACGCTGGTCGGCGTTCGGCGCTCGGCGTCAGGCGCCTCGATGTCGGCGCTAGGCCGGCGTGTGCCGGGCGGCGGTGACTGGGACGGGCGCGCGGGTGCTCGGCGCCCAGAGCGCCTCGATGTCGGCGCTGGGCATCGGCACTGGGCACTGGGGAGATCACGGTCGGCGGGGCGCTGACGCTGGTCGGCGTTCGGTGCTCGGCAGCTCGAGCGCCTCAATGTCGGGCACTGGGCATTGGGCATTGGGCACTGGGGGAGATCGCGGTCGGCGGGGCGCTGCCGCTCGTCGGCGGCTCAGCACGTGCCTCGCCGACACCCTGCGCGCCGGTGAGGCCGGGTGTGCGGGCGGCGGTGACTGGGACGGGCGCGCGGGCGACAGGTCGAAAACCGGGGCGGAGGGGCGCGCCGGCAGCCCGCGGCGCGTCCGCCCCTTGCGGACCGCCGCGACGCAGTCTGGCCGCCAAGCGGACGGAGCCCGGTTTTCCGCGTGCTCCTGGACCGCCGCCCGCACACGGCCTCGCCGGCGCGCAGATTTCGGCGGCAGCGTGCGACAGCCACGGCCGGCGGCCCGCGGCGCGTCCGCCCCTTGCGGACCGCCGCGACACGCGGAAGTCTGGCCGCCAAGCGGACGGAGCCCCGGTTTTCCCGCGCCCGCGCCCTGGAACCGCCGCCCGCACACCCGCCCTCGCCGGCGCGCGCATTCGGCGCGTGCGACAGGCACGGCGCCGAGGAGGTCAGCCCGGGAATGCCCGCGCGACGATCGCGTCGACGTGCAGGACCGTGGTGTCGAGCAGCGGCAGGCCGATCGCCGGTCGCGTCGCGCAGCAGGAGCGGCAGCTCCGTGCCGCCGAGGATCACGCCGTCGATGCCGTCCTGGTCCGCCATGCGATCGATGAGGTCCACCATCCGCACGCGGGTCTCGGGCAGGAAGCGGCCGGCGAGCAGCTCGCCCACGTACTTCTCGTGCACGAACGCGCGGTCCTCGTCACTCGGCCGGACGATGGTGAGGCCGGCGGGCGCGAAGTCGCGCTCGAAGAATCCGCCCTCCATGGTGAACTTCGTGCCGAGAAGCGCGAGGCGCTGGAGCCCCTGCGCCGCGGCGGCGTCGCGCGCCGCGTGCACGATGCTCACGAGCGGGATCGACACGGCCGTGGCGACCTGGTCGAACACGATGTGCGGGGTGTTGGCGGAGAGGAAGCCGAAGTCGGCGCCGGCGCGCTCCAGCGTCCGGACCGCGTCGATCACGTACCCGGCCATCGCGTCCCACTCGCCGCGCCCGGCCCACGCCAGCGCGAGGCGGACGTCGATGCTGTTGATCACGATGCCGGGAAGATCCCCCGGCGCGGCGCGGGCGACCAGCTTCTCGTGCAGCCGCTTGTAGTAGTCCACCGTGGATTCCGGACCGATCCCGCCAACCATCCCGATGACCATCGATGCGTTCTCCCGCCGCCCACCGCGCGGCACCTCCATTCTCGCGCGGAAGAGCGGAAGCCTCCATGTCGGGCACTGGGCACTAGGGAGATCACGGTCGGCGGGGCGCTGACGCTGGTCGGCGTTCGGCGCTCGGCGCTCCGCACGCGCCGCGCCGACACCCTGCGCGCCGGAGAGGCCGGGCGTGCGATCGCACGCAGCTCGGCGCGGCAAGCGCCGCCGTGGCCTACCGGAACTCGCGCGGGATCCGCGGCGCCAGGACGGGCGGGCGCCGGTGGCGGGTGGCCTGTTCGTAGGCGTTGGCGATGCCGAGCAGCTTGGCGTCGGACCACGAGCCGCCCATCAGCGACAGGCCCATCGGCAGCATGTCGGCCGAGAAGCCCATCGGCACGGTGATCGCGGGCAGCCCGGCGGCGCTGGCGAAGCGCGCCGGCTGGCCCGACTCCTCGAGCACGATGTTGGACGCGAGCTGCGGCTGCTGCGTCCACGTCGGGTAGATCAGGACGTCCACCCGGGCCCGGGCCATCGCGGCCTTCAGCGACCAGGCGACCTTCTCGCGATAGGCCGCGTTGGCCTCGCACGCCTTGCTGCCGGGGCCGTCCTGCTCGCCCGCTTCCATCTCGCGGAGGTTCTCTTCGATCGACGGGTCGTAGCGGGCGCCGCGGACGATCTCGGTGAGGCTGTGGACCTTCACGCGATTACCCTGTTCCTCGAGGAACTTGTTCAGGTCGTACTTCAGGCCGTGGCAGCCCTCGGCCTCGGGCGCCGGCGCCACGCGCTCGAGCGGGACCGACGAGACGATCGTGGCGCCCATGCTCTTCAGGTCCGCGAGCGCGCGGTCGAACGCCTTCGCGATCTGCGGGTCCATCTTGAGCGGGTCTGCTTCCCAGGCCTGGCGGAGCACGCCGATCCGGACGCCGTCCAATCCGGCGTCCAGGAACGCGTCCATCTGTGGCATCTCGGGAAGCGCCTCGAGCGCGTCGGTGGACGGATCCTGGTCGTCCGGTCCGATCAGCACGTTCAGCACCGCGGCGACGTCCTCGACGGTCCGCGCCATCGGGCCGACGACGTCGGACTGCGTATCGACCGGGATGGTCCCCGTCCGGCTCGTCAGCCCCATCGTCGGCCGGAAGCCGACGATGGCGGCGTGGGAGGCGGGGCCGCGGACGGAGCCGCCGGTGTCGGTGCCGAGGCCGACCAGCCCGAAGTTGGCGGCCAGGGCGACCGCCGTGCCGCCGCTCGACCCGGCGGGCACGCGGTTGGGATCGTAGGCGTTCTTCGTCCGGCCGTGCACCCGGTTCACGGTGTTGAGCGCGTTGAGCGCCAGCTCGGACATGTTGGACTTGGCCAGGATGATTGCGCCGGCCGCCTTCAGCCGCGCAATCGCGGTCGCATCCCGTTCGGGCACGAAGCCCCGCAGCGACTGCGACCCGCCGTTGGTCTCCCAGCCCTTCGTCTCGATGTTGTCCTTCACGATGACCGGCACGCAGTGCAGCGGCCCGGTCAGCCCGCCCTCGGCGAACAGCAGGTCCAGGTGATCCGCCTCGCTGAGCGCGTCGGGGTTCACGCTGGTGATGGCGTTCAGCGACGGCCCTTGCTGGTCGTACTTCTCGATGCGGGCCAGGTAGCTCTCGACGAGTTGCCGGCAGGTCAGGTCGCCGCTCCGGAACGCGGAGTGCACCTGGCCGATGGTGGTCTCTTCGAGGACGAACCGGCGTTCGACGTTCGAGCTGGCGAGGACGCCCCCGGTCAGGACCAGGGACAGGACGAGCGTGGTGCGGAACACGTGCAAGGTCGTCGTTCTCCTTGCTGTCCTACGCCGGTGACGGGGCGGGTGTTTCGTGGGGGTTACGCCCGGGGGTAGTAGCATTGGCGCGTAGTGCTCATGACGATTCTGTCGAGATACACCACCCGTGTATGTGCGACAGCCGCCCGCCGGTGTGCGGCCACGATGGCGATAACGATCGCCGTCGCCGGCGCCCGGGCCGGGACCGCGCCGCAGCAGGCGACGTTCCGCGGCGACGTGCAGACGGTCGCCGTCTACGCGACCGTCCGCGGTCCCGACGGCCGGCTCGTGACGTCCCTCGGCCGCGACGACTTCCGGATCCTGGAGGACGGGCGGCCCACGGAGATCACGGTCTTCTCGAACGAGGTCCAGCCGATCACCGTCGCCGCCCTGCTGGACACGAGCGACAGCATGGGTGGCGAGATCGCGCGGGTGAAGGCGGCCGCCGGACCGTTCATCGACGCGCTGCTGCCGGCGGACCGGGTCCGGTTCGGGACCTTCGGGCGTGAGATCGCGCTGAGCCCCCTGCTGACCGGCGACAAGGCGGTGCTCCGGCGCGTCGTCCGCGAGGAGATCTGGCCGGTCGAGCATTCGCCGGTCTGGACGGCGCTCGAGGCGGCCATGCGGTCGCTCGAGGCCGAGGCCGGACGCCGCGTCGTGCTGACGCTCAGCGACGGTGAGGACCGCTGCTCGGACCGGCTCTCGTTCCGCTGCGTGAGCCTGGACGAGGTCCGCGAGCGGGCGGTCGGCGACGGTTTCATGGTCTACGCCGTGGACGTGCAGGGCGCGGGCGCCGGACGCAGCCTGCGCCGGCTGGCCGAGGACACCGGCGGCGGCCACTACGCGCTGCGCCGCGACGCCGACCTCGGCCGCGCCTTCGCCGACATCGTCGACGAGCTGCATCATCAGTACCTGCTCGGCTTCGTGCCCGCGGCGCTCGACGGCAGGGAGCACGCGATCGAGGTCCAGGTGGCCGGCGGACTGACCGCACGCGCACGCAGGAGCTACGTCGCGAGAGGGCGGCACTGACCATGCGAGCGGCTGCCCTCTCCGCACTGGTCGCGTGGCTGGCGCTGGGGCCGTCCCCGCCGCCGCCCGCCGGCCGGTCGATGGTGCTGCTGGTCGACGCGACCGAGAGTCATCATTCCGGGACGCCGACGATGTGGGGCTGGCAGTCGTTCCCGGGCGGGCCGACGCGCCCGAGGCCGGACTCGACGGTCCCGCTGTGGGGCCCGATCCGGGAATTCCGCGACGCGCTGCAACCCGGCGATCGCGCGACGATCGGCGCGGTGACGGATCGGCTGATCCTGGAGCCCGGCTTCGCCGACACGGGCGCACAATTCGAGGCCTCGGCGTGGCGGCTGCTCGCGAAGGCCGACGCGGCGGTGCGGTGGACGACGACGCCGCTCTGGGATGCGGTGGACGCGAGCATCACGGCGCTGGAGTCCGCGCCGCCGCCGCGCCTGGTCGTGCTCGTCACCGACGGCCGTGCCACGGGCAATCGCCTGGGCCTCGACGAGGTCGCCCGTCACGCCGTCTCCGCGGGCGTCTCCGTGCACATCGTCCTCGGCCTCGACCAGGATGGGGATCCGGCGATCCGACCGTCGTCCGAAGCGCGCCGACTGGCTGAATCGACGGGCGGGTTGTTCGAGTCGTACGCGTTCGTGCGCACCAGTCCGGGGCGCGAGATCGAGGGACCGGCGGCGCGGGTGCGGCAGGTCATGGAGGCGCTGACGGGAGGAGATGGCGTCGCCCGCGGGCACCCGTGACCGTCACGATGATCATCGTCGCTGAAGGTGGCTTGGAGCAGCGGCGCGGTCAAGGCGGGCCGTCGAAGCGCCGACGGGCACGATCTGGGCACCATCGGCGCCGCGAGCGAGGAACGCGAGCGAGCCACGCGCGCGGAGTGAGGCGACGAAGCGCCGAGCGAGCGCGCGGTAAGGTGTCTCCGGAATGATCCGTCACCCATGTGCCCGGAACGGACCAGACCAATATTGGAGGCGCCGCCCGGAATCGAACCGGGGATGGAGGTTTTGCAGACCTCTGCCTTACCGCTTGGCGACGGCGCCCTTCGTGACGAGTTGTGCGGAGAGACGGTCGCTCGTCAGCGGGCTCTGGAGGCCCGACAACAGGATTCGACGAGGCGGCCGCGGGTCGTCATGACCCGCTGAGTGTACAGGAACCCCGCCGCGCCCGGCAACCGGCCCGCCCTCTACTGGCGCCCGGGCGTCCTAACGAAAAGATCCCCATGCGCCCCCAGTCCGCCGCCCCGCCCGCGCCGCCCGGCCGCCGCGCCCGCGCCCTCGCGGCCGTCGTGTGGGCCGGCCTGGCGGTGCTGGCCGCAACCGCGCCCGGCGGCGCCATCGGACAGGACCAGGCGACGCCCTGGCCCACCAGCGGCTGGTCGCGCGGCACGCCCGACTCCCAGGGCCTCGACCCGGCCCGCTTCGCCGCGCTCGACCAGGAAATCCGCGGCGGGAAGTACGGCTACGTGGACCGCGTGCTCGTCACCCGGCGCGGCCGGCTCGTCTTCGACGCGCGCTACACCCAGGACTACCGCGCGATCAGCCGCGACAGGACCGGCCCGCTCGGCTGCGGCGAAGGCTGCGCCGACCCCGACTGGCTCGGCGACTACAACTACTACCAGCCCGACCGCCACCCGTACTACCGCGGCCGCGAGGTCCACACGCTCCAGTCCGTCACCAAGACCGTCACCGCGACCGTCATCGGCGCCGCGCTCGTCCGCGGCGACCTGAAGTCGCTCGACGAGCCGTTCCTGCCGTTCCTCCGGGACCGGGACCTCACGAACATCGACGCGCGGCTCCGCAAGGCGACCGTCCGGAACCTGCTGACGATGAAGTCCGGGATCGCGTGGCAGGAGCAGGGCCGGCCGCTGGACGACTCGAACACGACCCTGATGATGGTCCGCAGCAAGGACTGGATCGCGTTCACGCTGGCGCAGCCCGTGGAGTCGACGCCGGGCACGACCTGGAACTTCAACAGCGGCGCCAGCCAGCTCCTGTCGGGCGTCGTCCGCGGCGCGACCGGCCGGTTCATCGACGAGTACGCGCGCGACGCACTGTTCGCGCCGCTCGGCATCCGGACCTGGTACTGGAAGAAGACGCCGGCCGGCTTCCCCGACACCGAGGGCGGCCTCTACCTGCGCGCCGAGGACCTCGCCAAGATCGGCTACCTCTACCTGCGCGACGGCATGTGGGACGGCCAGCGCGTGCTGCCGGAAGGCTTCGTGCGCGACGCGACGTCGCCGCACACCGCCGGCGTCTTCCCCGGCTGGGACTACGGCTACCAGTGGTGGATGACCACGCGCGGACGCACCCGCATCTGGACGGGCCGCGGCTTCGGCGGCCAGACCCTGCTCGTCATCCCCTCCCTGGACGTCGTCGCCGTCGCCTACGCCTGGAACATCTTCGACGAGCAGGCCCAGGACCTGACCGGTTCGCTCCTCGACGCGATCATCCAGCGCTGAGGCGGACAGGCACTCGGCACTGGTGGCCGGCGGTGTCGCGCCGGCGAGGGCGTCAGCATCGATCGCCGAACGCCGACGTGATCTCCCAGAGCCCAGTGCCTACAATTGACCAGTGCCCCCGATCCGCTGGATGAAGCCCTGCGCCGCGTTGCGCTGCGCGTCGGTGCGTGAGAGCGCGAGCGCGGCGCGCGCTTCCTGCAGCGCTTCCTCGCGCTGACCGCCGCGCAGCAGCGCGCTCGCGAGGGTGAGGTGCGCGCCCGGCTGGCGCGGGTCGAGGGCGATCGCGCGCCGGATCGCGGTGATCGCCTCGTCCGTCCGCCCCATCTGCAGGAGCACGCCCCCGAGCGACTGGTGCCCGATCGCGTAGGCGGGATTCAGCTCGACGGCCTTCGCCAGGAGACCGCGCGTCGTCTCGAGCTCGTCCGGCCCCGCACCCTGCCGCGGCATGAGGTTCGCCAGCCGGACCCAGGCGTAGAAGTTCGGCGTCCCGAGCGCGACCGCGCGTTCGTAGGCGGCGCGCGCCTCGTCCGTCTTCCGCTCGCGCTCGAGCAGCCTGGCCTCGGCGACGAACGCGGACGCGAGATCCGGCGCGGTCTTCCGCGCCTCGGCAATGGCCGCGCGGGCATCCTCCAGCCGGCTGGACGTGACCAGGAAGTCCGCTCGAAGCGCGAGCGCCTCGGGCTCGGGGACGGGCACCAGCGGGAACAGCTTCTTGTCGAACCGCGCGTCCACCCGCATGATCGAGTACCGGAACAGGCCGCGATCGAGGTACGTGCGGTAGGCCGAGTCCAGCCGGTCGAGGTCGCCGTAGACCTGCTGCACGGCCTGGACCGACGACGTGCCCTGGAGCGTCAGCTTCGCCAGCTCGTTCAACCGCGTTGCGCTGCCCTCCCGGTCGGCGTCGCCGAAGACCAGGAAGTGCATCAGCGCCCAGCACTGCGCGTCGTAACGCTGGCGCTCGATCTCGCCCCGGAAGAGCGGCGAGTCGCGATCGACCGACAGCAGCTCGGGCAGCCCGATGCGTCCGCCCTGCCGCACTTCCTGGATGTACCAGGGGATCGCGCGGCCGAACTGGATCTCGCGGTCGGTGACGATCGAGTTGCTCAGCACCGAGCTCAGGCCGCGGCCGAACCAGAGCGGGAGCTGGTAGTCGAAGCTGTCGGAGAGCACGAGCTGCGTGTAGCTCCAGTACGCGACCTGGTAGGGGCTGACGCCCTCGGAGTCGCCGTCGGTGCGCACGTCGGTGCGCAGGACGACGAAGTGCCGGTCGGCGCCGGTGGCGGACACGCTCGCGGGCCGGATCCGGTTCCGATCCTCCCAGTACTGCGGCGCGAACTGCTTCATCGTCGACTCGCCGCGGACGGCGATGACGACGAAGGGCCGGTCGAGATCGGCGCGCGCCCAGGGCCAGCCGGCCTGGATGCCCGCGCGAATCTGCTCGAACTGCCACGCGGCGTTCCGCGCCGCGCCCTCACCCGCGTTCGAGATCACCCGGAAGTTGGGACTCGTGACCTCGATCCACGTGTCGGCCACCGCCGACACCCGACCGACCACGAGCCCGAGCCCCGCCGCCAGCAGGGCGACGCCCACGCGAATCCCAGCCATGATTGTCGACCTCGCCCCGCATCCTAGCGGGTCCGCCAGAGGGCGACAACAACCGCGCCGTCATGGGACTCGAACGGACACGAAGGAGCTCGAACGTCGCCCGGCGCCCGACATCGAGGCACCCGAGCGCCGGGAGCGGAGCTGCGCGTCGGCGAAGGCGGCTGTGCGGGCAGCGGTTCCAGGGAGCGGACGCCCGCCCGCGGCGCCGAGCGCCGTCCGGCCGACCAGCGTCAGCGCCCCGCCGGCGCCGCGTGTCCCCGAGCGCCGAATGCTGCCCGAGCCCAGCGGACCGAGCGCCGCGCCGAGCCCTCCCGCCCGCCTCCGCGACCAGCGCCCGTCGCCACCGCCCTCGCCGGCACGCAGAGTGACGGCGCGGCGGCGCCAGGCGCCGAGCGCCGAGCGCCGCGCGCCGCGACCGTGCGATCGCGCCGGTCCCGCCGCCGATGAATCGCCCCAGTGCCGAAGTGCCCGATGCCCCGTGCCACCTTCACTCCCTGCGCGCGGGTTTCGACCAGGCCCCCGCGCCCGTCCCAGTCACCGCCGCCCGCACACCCGGCCTCGCCGGCGCGCAGGGTGTCGGCGCGGCGCCGAGCGCCGAGCGCCGAGCGCCGACGATGATCGCCCCAGTGCCCAGTGCCGAGTGCCCGATGCCCCGTGCCGCCGCATCGCCCGCGCAGGGTCGAGGTCCTGCCTCGGCACCAAAAAGAAAAACGCCGAGGCAGCGCCTCGACGTTTCAAAATTGGAGCGGGAAACGGGATTCGAACCCGCGACTTCGACCTTGGCAAGGTCGCACTCTACCACTGAGTTATTCCCGCCCCTGCCAGACTCTAGAGTCTACACAAATGAGCCGACGGCGGGCAAACGATTCGGGGACTGGGGCCTGGGGCCCCGTCATTCGTTCCGGAGGGCGACCATCGGATCCGTCCGGCCGGCCTGGCGGGCCGGCCAGTACACCGACATCACGGCGGTGAACAGCAGCAGGCCTGCCGCGCTCGCGAAGACCGTCGGGTCGGTCGGCTGCACGTCGGCGAGCACCGAACGGATGTAGCCCGTCAGCCAGTAGGCCCCGGCGGCGCCGATGGCGATGCCGAGGACGCCGAGCAGCAGGCCCCGGCCGACGACGAGCCGCCGGACGCGGCGCGGGTCGGCGCCGAGGGCCAGGCGGACGCCGAACTCGCGGCGCTCGCGGCGCACGTTGTAGGCCATCACGCCGTAGACGCCGACGGCGGCCAGCAGGCCCGCCAGCACGCCGAAGAGCGTCGCCAGCGCCGAGAAGAGCCGCGGCTGCTGCACCGACTCCGACACCACCGCCGTCATCGTCTGCACCGTGGACACCGGCAGCAGCGGGTCGATCGACTTGACCACCTGGCGCGCCGACGGGACGACCGCGGTCGGATCCGCGCCTGCGACCCGCATCGCGACGGTCATCGCGCCGAAGGGCTGCTGCTCGATCGACGCGTACATCTCGTACGGCACCGATCGCCCGAGGCCGTAGGACCGCACGTCGCGGACGACGCCGACGACTTCCCACGGCGGATTGTTCGGAAAGATGCCGCCCTTGTAGACGCGCCGGCCGATCGGGTCCTGGTCCGGCCAGAACTTCTGCGCCGCGCTCTCGGAGAGAATCGCGTGGAGCGGCGCGCCCTCGCGGTCCTCCGGCCCGAACAGCCGGCCGCGCACCAGCTCGATGCCCAGGGCCTTGAAGTAGTCGCCGCCGATCCACCGGTACTCGATGAGCGGCGCGTCGTTCGGCTGCCACGGGTTGCCGCCCTCGAGCGCGACCTCGCCGTTCCAGCCGAACTGGTACATCGGCAGGTGGCTGGTCACGCCGACGGCCTGGACGCCGCCGATCGCCGCGAGCTTCGGCAGCAGGTCCCGGTAGAACGCGCGCACCGGCTCGTTGCCCTGGTAGCGGACGCCGGTCGGCGCGACGTCGAAGGCGACCACGTGCTCGGGATTGATGCCGCTGCTCCGGCGTTCCAGCCCGAGCAGGCTCTTGACGAGCAGGCCGGCGCCGACGAGCAGGACGAACGCCAGCGCGATCTCGGCCACGACGAGGCCGTTGCCGAACCGGCGGCTCGCCACCTGGGCGCCGCCGCGCAGGTCGCCCTCGCGCACCGCCTGCGCGAGCGCGCGCGTCCGCAGGCGCAGGACGGGCCACAGGCCGCAGAGCACGCCCGTCGCGAGCGACACGCCCGCGGCGAACAGCACCACCCAGCCGTCGATCGCGACCGGCGTGACCGAGGGCAGCACCGAGGCCGCCAGCGTGCCGAACGACGCCGTCGCCCACGCGGCGAACAGGACGCCGACGAGGCCGCCCGCGACCGCGAGGAGCACGCTCTCGACCGTGAGCTGCCGCGCCAGGTCCCAGCGCGACGCGCCGAGCGCCGCCCGCACCGCCAGCTCGCGCCGGCGCGCCAGCCCGGACGCCAGCAGCAGGTTCGCGACGTTGGCCGCGGCGATGAGCAGCACGAGGCCCACGCCGGCCATCAGGACGCGCAGCTGCACCTCGACGTTGCCGACCACGGCGCGGTAGTACGACCGCACGTCGATGCCGTGGTTGTAACCGAACTCCTTCGCCAGCTCGCCGCCCAGCGCGATCATCGACTGGCGCGCGGCCTCCAGCGAGACGCCGGGCTTCAGCCGGCCGTAGGTGAGCAGGAAGTGGTTGCCGATCTGCGACGGGTCGATCGCCTGCTGGACCGGCACGAAGATCTCCGCGCGGCGATGCGAGAACGTCGCCGGCATGACGCCGACGATCTCGTGCGGCTCGCCGCCGAGCGTGATCGTCCGCCCGATGACGCCCGCGTCGCCCCCGTAGCGCCGCTGCCAGAAGCCGTAGCCGAGCACGGCCACCTTCGGCCCGCCGTCGACGCCCTCCGCCTCGGTGAACCAGCGGCCGAGCGCGGCCGGCACCCGGAATACGTCGTTGACGAGCGACGGCGTCACGCGCGCCGACGGCACGCGCTCGGGGTCGCCGTCGCCGGTGACGATGACGTTGCCCGTGGCCGAGCCGCCGAGCGCGGCCATCACCGTGTTCCGCGTGCGCCACAGGTCGTACTTCGGCAGCGACGCCGGACAGGTCGTGCACGCCGGCTGCGTGTCGTAGACCAGCACGAGGCGGTCGGGATCCGGATACGGCAGCGGCTTGAGCAGCACGCTGTAGAAGATGCTGAACACCGCGGTCGTCGCGCCGATGCCGAGCGCGAACACCAGGACCGCCAGCATCGTCGTCGCGCGCCCCCGGCCGAGCGCCTTGACCGCGTGACGGACGTCGAGCCAGAGTCGCGACATGTCGAGCCTCCGTGCGGTTAGACGGAGGGCGCGGCGGAGGTGTTGGTGGGCCGAACCGGACAGCCGGCTAGGGACGGCGATCGGGCAGGCGGCCGCCGAGCATCGACAGGAACTGGTCGACGTCGGGCCACACGTTGACGCCCTGCAGGCCGTGGCCCGCGCCCGGGTAGATCTTGCGGTGGTACGGCTTGCCCTGCGCGATCAGCTCGTCGAGGATGCGCACCGATGCGTCGGTCGGGATGCTGCGGTCGGCGCCGGCCAGCAGCCAGAGCCCCGGCACGTCGAGGGCCTCGAGGTCGGGCCGCGGGTCGAAGCCGCGCGGGCCCGTGTAGCCGTCGAGGACGTCCCGGAGCCGCGCGAGCGGCGTGGTCGTCCCCTCGGCGAACCCGCTGTAGTAGATTTCCTCGCCCACGGTCACCGTCGGCCCGACCAGGATGATCATGAAGTCCGCCTCGGCGAGCCGCGCCGCGTGCGGGATCACCCAGCCCGCCTGGCTGCCGCCGACCAGGCCCACCCGGTTGCGGTCCACCTCGCGCCGCGACCGGAGGAACTTCACCCCCGCCACCATGTCCCACGCGAGATCCGGGATGCGTTCGTGGCTGTCGACCGGCCCGACCGACGCGTACACCCCGGTCGAGTCGCCCACCCCGCGCTTGTCGTAGCAGAGCACGGCGTAGCCCCGGTCGAGCAGGCGATCGCCCATCGACCGGCAGGCTTCCTTGCGGGTCTCGCCCGACCCGTGCCCGATGACCACGGCCGGAAACGGCGCGACGCCGCGCGAGGGCACGTCGTACCGGTAGCTGAGGCGGACGCCCTGGCTGGTGAGGTACCCGGTGATCGGTCCGCCATCCGGGCGCGCGAGGCGCGGCCCGTGCGTCCGGCTGCACCCGGGCGCGATCGCCAGGAGGGCGATCGCCGCCAGGCCCGAGCCGAGCCGGAGAAGCGTACCGGGGAGCCGCATGGCGCGAACGGTCAGGCTAGCGTTCCGCCTCGAATCGCGCCAGCGTGGCGCCACCGAGGTCCTGGAGCTCGAGGATCGATCCGAGCACGCGCCACCGCGCGACCTGCGTCAGGGCGGTCCGGAAGGCCTCGTCCACCTCCATGCCGGAGGGACAGGACGACCGTTCGCGGATCGCGCCGGTGAACGCGATGCGCCCGCCGTCGCGCCGGTAGCTGCCCGCGACCTGGTTGCAGCCGCCGGACCCGGCGTAGCTCTGCGACGCCGGGTCGAGCGTCAGCGAGGCGCCCGCCGCGACCTGGTGGCTGCCCACGCGCACGAGCTTCCAGTAGGTGCCTTCGAGCGGCACCGACGAGTAGCGCTGCCCGCACGACTGGTCCTTCGAGACGCCGGCGACGTGGTCGACGATCAGGGAGGGCCGCGTGCCGGTGCCGTCCAGGCGGGTGCGCGGCGCGATGCGTCCCTCGAGCTGGATGACGACCGGCTGCCCCGTGGACGGCCTCGCGGCGAGGTACGCGCGCTCGAGATCCTCGTTCGCCCCTTCCTGGGCGACCGGCCACCGGCGTCCGGACGAGCACTCGGTGAACGACGCGTTGTCGGCCATGTAGACGTAGGCGCCGCGCATCGGCGTGGACACCTCGAACGGCTCGAACCGCCCGGCACGCTTCAGGTCGTACGCGGTGCTGCCGTCGATCTCCTTCGCGTCCGCGTCGAGCCGCCGGATCGTGCTGCCGTCGCGCAGCGCGAAGAACTCGGTCGCGCGGTTGCCCTTGACGACGAGCGTGCGGTGGTCCGACGAGAGCACCCACCCGCCGAGATCGTCACGCGGCACGCCCGGGCGATCCGGCGTCATCGCGCGCAGGAAGAAGGTCTGGTCCGGGAACAGGTTGAGCTGGAGGCTCCCGTTCGGCAGGTCGCCCTTGAACGTCGCCGGCAGGTTCGCGAGCGGATCAGTGGACGGCTCGGGCGGCGCGAGCGGCGGCAGATCGGACAGGTCTCCGGCCTCGCGGTCCGTCGGCGGCGTCTCCGCGCCGCAACCGGCCAGCAGCACCACGGCCAGCAGCGCGGGCCAGACCCGGCGTCGAACAGTCATCGGAGGGACCTCCCTGGGGGCTCCTCCATCGTGCCCCGGAGGCGGGCGCGAGGCAAACAGAAGGCCTCAGGATGCGTGCCACGGTGGGCAATTCATGCCCATTCCGCCCCACCCATGCGGGCGAAGACGCGCCGCCGCCGGGGAGCGCAGGATGGGACATGACGCCCCGCCAGGCCGCCTCCCGCGCGCTGATCGACGCTGACCGCCTCGACGCCCGCGCGTCGAGCGACGCCGACCGGCCCGGCCCGCGCGCGTCGAGCGACGCCGACCGGCTCGACGCCTACTCACGCGCGGTCGTCGATGCGGTGGCGATCGTCCAGCCCGCCGTCGTCCGGGTCGAGTCGCGCCCGTCGTCGCCGGCGCGGCCCGACACCGGGCCACGCGCCGGTCGCCCGGGCGGAACCGGCTCGGGCGTGGTCATCGCGCCCGACGGCCTGGTGCTGACGAATCACCACGTGGTGGCCGGCGGCGGCGCCTGGACGGTGACGCTGCCCGACGGCCGCGAGGAACGCGCCGACCTCGTCGGCGCGGATCCCGACACCGATCTGGCCGTCCTGCGCGCCGGCGGCGCGCCGCTCCCCTTCGCCGAACTCGGCGATTCGTCGGCGGTGCGCGTCGGCCAGATCGCCATCGCGATCGGGAATCCCTTCGGCTTCGACTGCTCGGTGACGACAGGCGTGGTCAGCGCGCTCGGCCGCAGCCTGCGCGCACGGTCGGGCCGGCTGATCGACGACGTGATCCAGACGGATGCGTCGCTCAACCCCGGCAACTCGGGCGGCCCGCTCGTCACCTCGGACGGCCTGGTCATCGGGATCAACACGGCGATGATCCAGCCCGCGCAGGGCCTGTGCTTCGCGGTCGCGAGCAACACCGCGCGGTTCGTGGTCTCACGGCTCCTGACGGACGGCCGCGTGCGCCGCGCCTGGATCGGCATCGCCGGCCAGACGACCCCGCTGCCGCGGCGGCTCGCGCGCCACCATCAGGTGGCGGTGGCCTCGGCCGTACGCGTCACGACGGTGGATCCGACGAGCCCCGCCTCGGCCGCGGGTCTCGCCCCCGGCGACTTCATCGTCCAGTTCGGCGACGCCCCGGTGACGGGCGTGGATCAGCTGGTGCGCCTGCTGACGGGCGACGCCATCGGCCGCCCGGTCGAGGTGATCGTGCTGCGCGGCGCGGAACGGGTCAGGCGTATCGTCGTGCCGACATGAGTCAGGCGCAGGCGAAGGCGGCGACGCCGGCCGGGTGATGTCGCCAATCGTCAATCGGCAATCAGCAATCAGCAATCAGCAATCAGCAATCGAGCAATCCAACAATCACCAATGCCCGTCCAATCACCAATCACCAATCCCACAATCCAAAATCAATCATCAATCTCAGATCACCAATCCGCAATTTCTCAAATCGCCACCATCCCCCTCCTCACCGCCCTCGTCACCGCATCCGTCCGGTTCCTGGCGCCGAGCTTGCCGATGATCGACGCGACGTGGAACTTCACGGTCTGATCGCTGATGCCGAGGCGCGCGGCGATGGCCTTGTTCGGCAGGCCGAGCGCCAGCAGGTCGAGGACGTCGCGCTCGCGCGGCGTCAGGGGTTCCTCGGGGGTGGCACCGGGCGCCGGCGCGTCCGGGTCGGGCGCGAGACGGGCAGGCGTGGCGGCGGGCGCGTCCGGCGTGGCCAGCAGCCACGCGTCGGAAGCCACGTCGAGCGCACGCGCGGCGGCGAGCGTCGCGGCTTCCGCCACGACCTCGAGGCCCGCCTCGACGAGGTCCTGGCGGATCCGATCGCGATCGGCCGATCGGCCGACGAGCACGACGCGCATGCGGCCTACCGCGGGTGCCGGTCGCCCACGGTGACGGCCATGTCGGCCGGCGTGCCGCCGCGAAGCACCCGCATCGTCACAGTCTGACCGATCCGGTCGCCGCCGAGGGCCTCGAGCAGCGCGGCGGCCGAGGTGACCGGGGCGCCGTCGAGCGCGAGCACGAGGTCGCCGACGCCGAGCCCGGCCGCCTCGGCCGGGCTGCCCGGCACGACGGCCATGACGAGCAGCGCCTCCTCCGCGCCGCCGGCCGCCCCGGCCTGCGCGGCGGTCAGACGCACGGCCTGGCCGGCCAGGCCGAGGAAGCCGCGCTTCGGGCTGCCATGCGCGAGCACGTCGCGCGCCGCGGCCAGCGCGATGGACGCCGGGATCACCACGCCGAGGCCGCGGATCTCGTGGGCGGTGGCGATGCCGAGGAGCGCGCCGTCCACGTCGACGAACGCGCCGCCGGCGAACCCGGCGTGCATCGGCGCGGTCGTCCGGATGACGCGCGCGATCGACCGGCCGCGCCCGGTCGGCAGCGGCCCGCCGATCACCGCGACGTTACCGACGCTCGCGGTGATCGCGTGGCTCCAGGATCGGCCGACCGCGAGCGCGAGATGCCCGACGCGGGGCTCGGCCGCGGCGACCCCGGCCGGCGTGGCGCCGAGGTCCGGCACGCGCAGCACGGCGAGGTGCGTCGCCGGATCCCAGCCGGCGATCTCCGCGTCGAGCGTCCGGCCGTCGGCGGCGCGCACGCGCAGGCCCTGGTCGCGCCGCAGGCCGCGCGCCGCGGTCACCACCGCATCGGGCGCGAAGGCCACGCCGCTCGCCGGCAGGCGGCGGCCGTGCACCTGCACGACCGCGGGTTCGACGCGCGCCACCGCGTCGGCCAGGTGGTTCGAGAAGGCGGAAAGCGAAGAAGAAGACGTCATGCCGCGATTCTGGCGCGTGACGCCGGGCGCGCACATCACCCAAACAGGCGAATCACAAACCTGAAGTCGCGGCGAGAAGAACTGCATGCCGCGGCACGCCCTGGAGACGCGGGCCCGACGCGAATCGACGGGATTCCGGCGCGATTCGGCCGGGACGGCTCCGGTCGGGGCTGGCACCGGCCTTGCTACCTGAGGGGACGTGCGCGAGGGAGCTCAGGAATGAACGTCCACGAACTGCAGCCACGCTGGCCCGCCCTCAAGCCGCAGGCCCAGGCGCGGTGGAAGAAGCTGACCGACGAGGACCTCGAGGAAATCGGGGGCAACCCGGAGCAGCTCGTCCGCCGGCTGCAGGAGCGGTACGGCTATCCGCGCAGCCTCGTCCTCGCCGAGATCGGGCACTTCCTCCAGGAGCGGCGGGAACACTAGTCCGCCTTCGGCTCCGTCTTCTTCTTCCGGCTTCTCGACGCCCGCGGGCGCGTGGTCGTCGCCGTCGATCCGGCCGCGCGCGGGGTGCGGCGACGCCGCGGCTTCGCGGCCTTCGGCGCGGGCTGATCGGATCCCCCGCCGGCGACGTTGCCATCGACGTCCGCCTGGTCGCGGGCGCGGGGCGCGACGTGGCCGTTCGACTCGCCGGTGCCGGCCTCGTCCTCGTCACGCTCTCCTTCGGCCTCGTCAGCCTCGTCGGCCGGTTCGCGGCCCGCCGCCTCGTCGCCGGTGTCGGTCGCGTCGTCGTCCGTGTCGACCACGGGCACGCCGATCGCCGACGCGGCCAGCGCGATGTCCTCGCCGTCCTCGACGCCTTCGGCGGCCCCGGCCCCGTCATCACCGGCCGCCGCCGCGGAGGCGACCGCGGCCAAGTTCGCCTGGAACACGCGGATCACGCCCTGGCGGTCGCGTTCGATGCGGATGACGCCCGCCTTCTGCGCCGCGCGCAGCAGGTCGGTGAGGTTCGCGAACCCGTAGGCGCGCTCGTCGAAGTCGGCCTGGGTCTGCCGGATGATCTGCTTCACGTTGCGCAGGTAGAGGGGCCAGCGCCGGATGCTCGCGCGGCCGAGGATCTGCGCGAACTCCCGGACGCCGTCGGCCGGCGCGCCGGCAGGCCCGCGGACCGGTGCGTCCTCGTCGCCCTCGGTGCCCGCCGCGGCGTACGGGTGCGGGCGCCGTGGCTGGTCCGGCGACGCCGCGGGAGACGCGGCGGACGGCGCGGGCGCCGGGGCTCCCGCCTCGCCCTCGTCGGCCGGCGCCTCGGGCGCGCTGCCGTCGGCTGGGCCGACCATCCAGCCGCCCTTGCCCTGGTGGACGCGCAGGACGCCGGCCTTCTCGAGCTTCTGCGCGAACTCGCGGAACGACCCGGCGCCGAAGCTCTTCTCCGAGAAGGTCGAGTCCAGCTGGAGGAGCGTGCTCTTGAGCAGCCCGAGCTGCGGCGTGACGTCGCGCTCGGACAGCACCTTGAGCGCGCGCTTGACGAGCGGCACGACCTGCTCGATCGGCGACCGGTCGGCGCGCGCCGGCTGCCCGCTCGACCGCCGGCCGCCGCCCGCCCCCGGGCTCGCGCCCGAGAGGTTCTCGTAGGCGATGAACTCGTGGCAGTTGCGCTGCATGATCACGCTGGTGAACTGCCGGCCGCCGACGACGAAGACCTTCTTGTCGTACTGCTTGAGCTTCTCGACGAGGCTGATGAAGTCGCTGTCGCCGCCGACGATGACGAAGGCGTTGATGTGCGGGTGCGTGAACGCCATCTCGAGCGCGTCGAGCGCGAGGTTGATGTCCGCGCCGTTCTTGTCGCCCCCGGGGGTCAGGTTGCGCTGCACCATGCGGATGGCGTGCTGCGTGAGCGCGCGGCTGTAGCCGCCCGCCCGCTGCCAGTCGCTGTAGGCCATCTTGGAGACGACCTCGCCGCGCTCCTTGAGCGCCTCGAGGACGAGGCCCGCGTCGAACTGCGCGCCGAGGGTGTTCTTGACGCCGATTTCGATGTTGTCGAAGTCGATGAAGACTGCTATGCGAAGACGATCCGGCTGGGTCATGTAATCCCGATCATTATAAGTCACGGCCAGGGGACCGGCCGCGGCGCGCGCCCCGTCGCGGTCACTCCGGCGGCACCAGCGCGAGGCGCGTGCGGGGGTAGTCGATGCGGAGCGTGAAGTGGCGCAGCACGTCCGCGCCCAGGATCCCGTCGAACTCGGGGCTGGCCGAGAGGCCCGCGTCGCCGCTCGACAGCGCGACGTCCGGCCGGTCGACCACCGCGTCGCCGATGGCCAGGCGCCCGAACGAGACCACGCGCGACGTGACCGCCCCGTTCACGCCGACCGAGATCCGCAGGTTGATCGAGTCTCCGGGCACGTTCGGGAACCTCGCTTCCAGGTCGTGCGCGCGGACGAACGGCGTGTTGAGCGACAGCCCGCCGCTGTTGCCCGTGTCCACCAGCAGGCGCGCGGCGAGCGGCGTGCCGTCGGGCGTCGTGAGGGTCGCCGGCACGATCAGCCGGTTACCCTCGAGCGACACGCGCACGCCGGCCGGCCCGATCGCCGTGGCCAGCGAGGCCGGGGCCAGCTCCACGCGCCGCCGCGCGTAGTCGAAGGTGACGACGTGGTGCCGGAGGAAGTCGGTGCCGAGCACGCCGTCGATCCGGTGTCCCAGGTACGCTTCGGCATCGCGGACGCCGAGCACGTAGAGCGGCGAGGGCTGGAACGCCGGCGCCTCCCCGATCCGGATCACCGCGCCCGCCGTCGTCGCGAGCCGGGTCTCGCCGGCGCCCATCCCCACGTCGTCGCGCGGACCGGCGTCCCGCACGACGAGCTGGAGGTCGGCGGCCGTCGTCGGGTCGAGCACGGTCAGCGTGGCGCCCGTGTCCACGGTGAACCAGTACGGCCCGCGGCCGTTGACCGTCGCGCGCGCGAAGAACATGCGGCTCGAGAACTCGGTCGGCAGCGCGGTCGCGATCGCCACCTGCCCGGCCGCGTCGAGGGTCGTCGAGGGGAGGCCGCCGACCAGGACACCGGCGACGGCGCACACGACCGCCGCCATCGCCCCGCGGGGCATCGCCGGCGTCGCGCTCCGGGATTGGGCCATCGTCTCGCCGCGATAATATCGTGCGCCGCCCGGGAGGTGCCGTCGCCGATCGCGTCGGCCCCGGCACTGCGGCGGACGGGAGCGAGGCGATGACGCGCAGCTGGACCCTTCGTATCGGCGGTCGCCTGGCGGCCGCGGGCGTGGCCGTGATCGGCGTGACGGCGCTCGGCGCGGCCTGCGGGGGCCGTCCGTCCGAGCCGGCAGCCTCGGGGGGCGCCCCGGCCACGCCGGCCGCCCCGCCGGCCTCGACGGCGGCGCCGGCGGCGGAAGCGACGTCGCTGCTCGGCCTGCCGCTCGTCGCGCCCGAGCCCTCGGCCGACGCCCGCGCGACGATGGAGGCCCGGCTCGCCGAGGCGCGCGCCGCCTGGGAAGCGGCGCCGGACGATGCCGACGCGCTGATCTGGTACGGCCGGCGGACGGCGTACCTCGGCCGGTACCGGGACGCGATCGGGATCTTCACGGACGGCATCCGCCGGCACCCGGACGACGCGCGGATGTATCGCCATCGGGGGCACCGGTACCTCACCGTCCGCGAGATCGACCACGCCATCGCGGACTTCGAGCACGCCGTCGCGCTCATCGACGGCCAGCCCGACCAGGTCGAGCCCGACGGCCAGCCGAACGCGCGCAACATCCCGACGAGCACTCTGCACTCGAACGTGTGGTACCACCTGGGCCTGGCCCGCTACGTCAAGCGGGACTTCGCCGGCGCGGCCGACGCGTGGGCCCGCGCGCGCGCGGCCGTGGACAACGCGGACAACCTGGTCGCGGCCAGCCACTGGCTCTACCTCTCGCGCCGCCGCGCGGGCGCCTCGGAAGCGGAGCTGGCCGACGTCCTCGATCGCATTCGTCCCGATCTCGACGTCATCGAGAACGGCAGCTACTACTCGCTCCTTCTGATGTACAAGGGCGAACGGACACCGGACGCAGTGCTGGCGGCGGCGGGTCCCGGCGCCTCGGGCTCGTCGGCGCGGTACGGCGTCGGCGCGTGGTACTTCCTGAACGGCCGCGAGGACGAGGCGCGGGCGCTGTGGCGCGCGATGGTCGCGCAGCCGGACTGGCCGTCGTTCGGCGTGCTGGCGGCGGAGGCGGAAACTCGAGGCCCCTGAGGGTCCCAGGGTGTCAGGGTGTCGGGGTCCCCGGGTTCTGGCAACTTCGAAGTTTCTCGCGCGGAGCTCCCCGCATAGGATCGTGCGGATGTCTCCTGCCCCGCTCCGTCCCGCGCGCGAATCCGTCGTCGATCGGTTCCTCCGCTACGTCCGCGTGGATACGCAGTCCGCGGAGGACTCCGCCGCGAAGCCGTCCACGCCGGGACAGCTCGACCTGATTCGCATGCTGGCCGCCGAGCTCGAGGCGCTCGGCGTGGACACGTTGCGCGTCGGGCCGGGCGGCATCCTGTATGCCACGCTGCCGGGCACCGAGCCGGACGAGTCTCGCGTGCCCACGATCGGGTTCATCGCGCACGTGGACACGTCGCCGGCGGTGAGCGGGCGGAACGTCACGCCGGTCGTGCACCGGGACTACGACGGCGGCGCGGTCATGCTGCCGGGCGATCCCGCGCAGGTGCTGACGCCCGAGCGATACCCGGTGCTGGCGACGCTCGTGGGCGACGACCTGATCACCTCGGACGGCACGACGCTGCTGGGCTCGGACGACAAGGCCGGCGTCGCCACGATCATGACGCTGGTGGACACGCTGCGGCAGAACCCGGACCTGCCGCGCGGGACCGTGGCGGTCGCGTTCACGACCGACGAGGAAATCGGGCGCGGCATCGACGCGTTCGACGTGGAGGGGTTCGGCGCGGAGTTCGCCTACACGGTGGACGGCGACGCGCTCGGCGAGATCAACCACGAGACGTGGAGCGCGCGCGGCGCCACGGTGCGGTTCGAGGGCGTCAGCGCGCACCCGGGCATGGCGAAGGGCCTCATGGTCAACGCGATGTACGCGATGGCCGACTTCCTGCTCCGGCTGCCCGCCGACATGCGCCCGGAGACCACCGACGGTCGCGACGGCTTCATCCACCCGTACGCCGGCACGCTCGACGTGGAGGCGTCGGTCGTCAAGGTCATCCTGCGCGACTTCGACGCGGCCGCGCTCGACGCGAAGACGGCCCGCGTGCGGCGGGACGCCGAGGCGGCCGCCGCCAGGTTCCCCGGCACACGCATGACCCTCGAGGTCGAGGACCAGTACCGGAACATGGACGAGGTGCTGCGCGACCATCCGCTGCTCGTCGAGTTCGCGCTCGAAGCCGCCCGGCGCGCCGGTCTCAGCCCGGGGACGCACCCGATTCGCGGCGGCACGGACGGGTCGAAACTCACCTTCCGCGGCCTCCCCTGCCCCAACCTCTTCACCGGCGGGGCGAACTTCCACAGCCGCCAGGAGTTCAACTCGCGGCGCGGGCTCGAGAAGACGACCGAGACGCTCGTGCACCTGGTGCAGGTGTTCGCGGAGCGAGGCGGGGAACTGTAGGCGTTCTTCAGGCGGGGCACGATCGCGCCGCAGGCCGGCACGACGGTTCGGCTCTCGGCTCTCGGCTCTCGGCTCGCGGCTCGCGGCGTTGGGCGTTGGGCGTTGGGCGTTGGGCGGCTCGAGACTAGTCGTCGGTCTGGTGATGTTCGAAGCGGCCGATCCAGGCCAGCGTGAGCCAGGTGAACGTCATCGCGATGACGGCGAGGGCGATGTGGCCAAGGCCGGCGGCCACGCCGGTGGCGGCGGTCATCCAGAGGCCCGCGGCCGTGGTGAGGCCGTGGATTTCCCGCTCGCGGCCCAGCTTCAGGATGGCGCCGCCGCCGATGAAGCCGACCCCGGTCGCGACCCCCTGAATCACGCGGCCAATCTCCGACTCGAGGCCGGCCTCGAGCGCGACCAGGACGAACAGCGTCGATCCCATCGCCACGAGCATGTGGGTGCGCAGCCCGGCAGCCTTGCCCGTGCGCTCGCGCGGGAGGCCGGCGACCGCGCCGAGCGCGAGGGCGACGCCGAGCCGAATCGCGGCGCGGACGATCTGGTCGAGGTCGGGCGCGCCGGCCTGCAGTTCAGCGAGGATCGCATCGCCCATGGCCGCATGGTCCTCCCGCGCGGCCGCCGAGATCAAATCGCGCCGCCCGCCTCACTCCTCGCGGAGGGCGCGGACGGGCTGGAGCGTCGCGGCCCGGCGCGCCGGGCCGAGCACGGCCAGCAGGGCCGCCAGCGCGAGCGTGCCGACCGCGCCGGCGAGCGTGACCGGGTCCCAGGGTTCGAGGCCGAACAGCAGGCTGGCGGCCGCGCGCGCCGCGAACACCGCGAGGCCGAGGCCGACGGCCACGCCGACGCCCACGAGCACGGCGGTCTCGCCGAGGATCATCCGCACAATCCGGCCGCGCGTGGCGCCCAGCGCGACGCGGATGCCGATTTCGTTGCGGCGCCGAACCACCGTGTACGCCAGCAGCCTAGAGCCCCACCGTCGCGAGCAGCATCGCCAGCACCGCGAACCCGCCCGACAGCGTCGCCATCAGCCGCTCGCGGAGCAGCGTGTTCTCGATCTGGGTCTCCATCGCCGTGAAGGTGATCAGGATCGACGGGTCGAGATCGGCGAGCGCGCGCGTGACCGAGCCGCGCAGCGCGTCCGGCTCGCCGTTGGCCCGCAGCAGGACGGTCGAGAACGGCAGCGGATCCGGATCCTGCGCCGCGGCAAAGAACGCGAGCGGGCCGAGCTTCTCGCGCAGCGAGTTGTGCCGCGTGTTCGCGACGACGCCGACGATCGTGTAGGCGGGATCCGGCTGGCCGGGGCCGGCATCGAGGTGGAAGCGGCGCCCGATCACGGCGTCCGGCGCCGCGCCGGCCTCGAGGCCGAGGACTGCTCGGCGAATCGGCGGTTGACGATCGCCGCGGTGGGCGACTCGCGCGTGTCGCGGTCCGTGAAGTCCCGTCCCGCGAGGAGCGGCGTCTGCAGCGTCTCGAAGTAGCGCGGACTCACGCGGTTGAGGTTGACGTAGGTGTCCTGCCTCACGCCATCGACGATCACCGTCTGGTTCCAGCCGCTGCCGCTGAACGGCACGAGATCGGCGGTGGACGCCGAGACGACGCCCGGCACGGCCGAGAGCCGGAGAGCGCCTCGTTCTGGTAGGTGATCCAGCGGCTCTCGGGGACCCGGCCGGCCGGAAGTCGAGATCCACGCGCAGGACGGGCCGGGCTTCGAAGCCGGGATCGACCGCGCCGAGCTGCGTGAACGAGCGCGCGAACAGCAGCGCGCCGACGATGAGCACGACCGACACCGCCATCTGCCCCGCGACCAGGCCCCGCCGCAAGGTGAACCGCTCGCGCGACGCGGTCAGCCCGCGGCCGCCGGCGCGCATGACCGCCTGCGGCTCGGCCCGCGTCGCGCGCAGCGCCGGCGCCACCCCGAAGAACAGCGTCGTCAGGATGGCGAGGCCGGCGGCGAAGGCAAACATCCGCCAGTCGGTCGGCAGGTCCAGGACGAGCGGTGTGCCGTCGCTCGCCAGCAGCGCGACCAGCGCGCGGCTGAGCAGCCCGGCGAGCCAGATCCCTGCCGCCGCGCCCAGGGCGGCGAGCAGCAGGCTTTCGGCGAGGAGCTGCCGCAGCACGCGGCCGCGCGACGCGCCAATCGCCAGGCGCACGGCGATCTCCCGTTCGCGGGCGCTGGCGCGCGCCAGCAGCAGGTTCGCCAGGTTCGCGCACGCGATGAGGCAGGACCAGTCCGGCGATCGAGAGCAGCAGCGTCAGCGGGCGGCTGTACTCCGTGCGCAGGCCGGAGAAGCCCATGCCGGCCGGGCTGGCGCGCAGGCCGAACTTCAGGTAGTCGGCCGCATCACCCGGCGTCAGCGATGGCGGGACGGTCTCGGCGAAGATCGGCGCGGCGCGCTGCCTCGAGCTCCGCGTTCGCCTGCTCGACGGTCACGCCGGGTCGCAGGCGGCCGAGCAGACCGAGCCACCAGGTGTACCGGCTGTCCACGGCGTTCTGCTCGGGGCGCAGGAGCGGCTGGGCGCAGATGGGCACGGCGACGTCGAAGCTGCGGCCCACCTCGACGCCGTAGAACGACGCCGCGCTCACACCCACGACGTCCAGCGGATGGCCGTCGAGCCGGAGTGTCCGCCCGATGGCCTCGCTCGCGCCCCCGAACTCGCGCTGCGCGAACCGATGGCTCACCACCACGCCGGGACTGGCGCAGGCATGCTGGTCGTCCACCTCGCCGAGCAGCCGACCCGCCGCCGGCGTGACGCCGAGCAGGAAGAAGGTGCCGCTCACCCAGATCGCCTCGGCCGGTCGCGACTCGCCGCCGGTGGAGAGATCGAGCTGGGTCGTGCCCCACGCCGACAGGCCGTCGAACGACTCCTGCCGCTCGCGCAACAGGTTCCAGACGGGATACGTGATCATCGACCGGCGTCCGATGAAGCGCCCGGTCCGGCCGGTGTCGTGGGCGTCGACCTGGACCTCGACGAGCGTTTCGGGGTGCGGCACCGGCAGTGTCCGAGTCGAACAGCGTCAATCAGCTGGAAGATCGCGGTGTTCGCACCGATGCCGAGCGCGAGCGACAGCAGCGCGACCGCGGCGAAGGCGGGATTGAGGCGCAGCAGGCGCAGGCCATGCCGCAGGTCCTTGCCGACGGCGTCGATGAGGCCGAGGGTGTTCATCTCGAAGATCTCCTCGCGGATGCGGGTGACGTTGCCGAGCTTGCGGTGGGCGTTGGCGCGGGCGCGCTCGGGAGACACGCCGCGCGCGATCTGCTCGTCGATCTCGATGTCGAGGTAGGACGCCAGTTCCCGGGCGCGCTCCTCGTCCCAGCGCCGCCGGCGGAAGAAGCGCGTCCAGCTCATGGCGTCACTCCCCGGAATGGCCCGGTGCGGGTCTGACGATCCGGTTGATGGCGGCCACGAGCGCTTCCCACCGGGAGGTCTGGTCGGCGAGCTGGTGTCGGCCGGCGGGGGTGAGGCGGTAGTACCGGGCGCGGCGGTTGTTCTCGGATGTGCCCCAGAAGGAGGCAATCCAGCCGCGGTCCTCGAGCCTGTGCAGGGCCGGGTAGAGCGAGCCGTGCTCGACCTGGAGCACCGAGTCGGAGCCCCGCTCGATGGCGTGCGCAATCGTGTGCCCGTGGGCGGGCCCCAGGGCGAGTGTCTTGAGGATGAGCAGGTCGAGTGTGCCCTGCAGCAGCTCCCCGTCCATTGGCGCGCGTCCCTTGCGTGGCATGGTCTCCACTAGCTTATCTACCTGAGCGGCCGTCGTCCAGCCGCCGACAGCCCATTTGACTGGACTTCCTTGGATCTGGTTGGTCTAGGGAGAGAAACGACACCGGGAGTCTTTTTACGAATTTCGTAAAAAGACTCCCGGTGTCTTTAACGTGGGCTTTACTTCTTGAAGCGGGCGCGGATGCCGGCTTTCTGGGCTTTCGGGGTCAGGGCCAGCATCTTCTTCAGGTCGTAGTCCCAGACGAGCGTCTGGCCCTCCTGCCGGTGGGCCGTGGAGTCGACGACCGTGAACGGCGTCGTGATCCGGAACCCGACCCGCAGGCCGCTGAACATCTGCTGCACCTGCTTCGCCGTGTCCGCGTCGTCGGGCAGCGGCCCGAATCCCTTGCCATCGCCCGACATCGGGTTCTGCAGCGGGAACTCGACCACCACCTCGTCGCCGTCGTCCCGCACCACCAGGTCCTTGAACGGCGATTCGACCGGATTGCCCGGCCCGGCCGGGCCGGCGTCCTTCTTCTGCGGCAGCTTGATCGCCCGGAGCGACTCCACCTTGTCGAAGGCGAGGCTCAGCCGGAACCCGAACCTCAGGCCTTCTTCCTCGAAATCCGCGCCGAGCAGCTTCACGCCTGTCGGAAGATTACGTTCGAGTTCGCGTTTGTCCGCTTCGAAGTCCTGCGGCGTCGTCCGGGTGCTCGACGAGAGCATCTCCGCCCGGGCTTTCTCGATCTCTTCGGGTGTCGGCTCGCCCGTCTTGCCGGACATCTCGCGTTGCATCCGGGCCATGAACGCCGCCATCGGTTCGAGATTCACCCGCATGACCACGCCGGCCGTGCCCGACAGATCGCGCTCGAGGCCGAGCGACTGTTCGACCTCGATGCACCCCGCTCCCAGGCCCGCGGCCACCACGGCCATCAGGCCGAGCACGACGCGTCTCATCCCGGTCATCCTGCACCTGCCTCGCGTGGGAATTGTAGCGCCGTCCGGCCTTCATCGGCCTCGACGGCGTCCTCGGCCCCTCGCTCGCGCCGTCGCCACGGGCGGACCGACGACGGAATCGACCGGGTTGGGTCATAATGACGGGCCATGGCGGATGAGGAGTTCGCGGAAGGCCAGATCGTCGAGCACAAATCCTGGGGACGCGGCAAGGTCGTCATGATCGAGCCGCCGTACATGACCATTCAGTTCCCGTCGCTCGGCAGCGATCCGGACGCCGCGCGGCGCAAGCTTCAGCTGGAGACCACCTTCGTGACGGTCGCATCCGTCCAGACCGATCCCGAGCTGGACGCGATCGACACGGGACCGGTGGTCCGCAAGCGTGGCGGACGGTCGAGCGCGCCGACGCTGCGGCGCAAGGCCGTCAACACGAACATCGACGGCGCGATCGACTGGTTCAAGACGCAGTACCCGGCGGGGTTCGAGGACCCGAAGCTCGCGACCGACGAGACGACGTCGAAGCGCGAAGCGCACGGGCTCTTCACGGCGCGCTTCGGTCAGGGCCGTGCGGCCCAGGCGATCGCCGGCGGCGACCTCGCGAGCATCTCGGAAGGCCTGACGCAGGTCTACGGCGCGACGAACATCCCGTCCGTCTTCGAGATTCGCGCGATCAAGAACGGCCTGGCGGACGCGGAGGCGGCCGGCCGGCTGCTCTCGGGCATCCAGGGGTTCCTCGACGAGACCGGCGCCGAGTCGTTCGCGCGGCTGGTCGAATCGCTCGGCAGCCTGCCGACGACCGGCACCAGCTCACGGGTCGTGACCTGGCCGAACGTCACGCTCGTGCCGTTCCTCGCCGACCCGGCGCGATTCAACGTACTCAAGCCGGAAGCCTCGCAGAAGATGGCCGGCCGCATGGGACGCGACTTCCTCTACTCCACCGCGCCGTCGTGGCCGGTCTACGAGGAGTACCAGCTCCTCGCCGCGGACCTGCTGCAGCTGCTGCGCCCGCTCGGCGCGAAGGACTTCATCGACGTCCACGCGTTCATGACGGTCACGCGCGGGCTGGACTGAACCGCCGGCGGCCGAGCCAGCGCTCCGGATCGACCGCGGCCGCCCGCGACATCCCGGCGCCTGCCATCACCGCCATCCCGGCCACCCGCCCGCTGGTCGTCCCGGCAGGCGGGATCCGGGCGGCCTCGCTGGTCCCCCGGTCGCCGGGCGGCGCGTGGAACCGCCAGTCGCGGCCGCGCCACGTGAAGGCCATCTCCGACGCGTGCAGCGCCTGGAACTCGAGGACCAGGCGCGCCGCGTCGTCGGCCGTCATGCGGCCCTCCACGAATCGAAGGTAGATCGTCTCGTCGGGTCCATAGATCTTGTCGCCGACGACCGGGTGCCCGGCGTGCGCCAGGTGAATCCGGATCTGGTGCTTGCGCCCCGTCAGCGGCTCGATCTCGACGCGGGTGAACGTCCCGCCGTCCTCCTCGAACGACCCGACGGCCCGCACGGTCGTCACGGCCGGCGCGCCGTCGTCCCGTACCGCATCCTTGATCGCGACCGGGCTCGCATCGTCGCGACCGAGCGGCGCGTCGATCCGGTGCTCGCCCTCCAGCGCCCCCTGGACCACCGCGAGGTAGCGCTTGCGGACGTGGCCGTGCGAGAACAGACGGCCGAGTTCCCGCGCCGCCTC
This sequence comes from Vicinamibacterales bacterium, assembly GCA_041394725.1. Taxonomy (GTDB): domain Bacteria; phylum Acidobacteriota; class Vicinamibacteria; order Vicinamibacterales; family SCN-69-37; genus JAWKHR01. The sequence continues at coordinate 39,822 of JAWKHR010000052.1, forward strand.
CGCGTGACGCGCGATGATCACGATCCCGGACGTCTCACGATCGAGCCGGTTCACGAGCCGCACGTCCCGGTGCCCGGCGTGCAGCCGCGCCCGGCCGATGAGGCTCGACGCCTCCCCCGCCTTGCTCGGGTGGACGACGAGTCCCGCCGGCTTGTCGACGACGATCAGGTCCTCGTCCTCGTGGAGGACGTGCAGCCACGGATCGGCCATCGACGTCAGCGTACCGCACGCCCGTCCACGACGCAGGCCGCGGCGCGCCCCCGCTGCGCGTATGATCTCCGCGCCCTGACCTTCCCCGTCGACATCCCGCTCGGGTCGTTCCGGCTGCCGGCCCACGCCGTGTTCGAGCTGCTGGCGTACGCGGTCGGCTTCCGCCTCTACCTGGCGCAGCGGCGCCGGCTGGGCGACGCCCTGCCTGGGGCGACGCGGTGGTCCATCGTCGCGGCGGCAATCGCCGGCGCGGCCGTCGGCGCGCGCGCGCTCTACTGGCTGGAGGATCCGGCGGCGACCCTCGCGCACTGGCGGGAGCCCGCCTACCTGCTGGGCGGCAAGACCGTCGTCGGCGCGCTCCTCGGCGGCACGATGGCGGTCGAGTGGACGAAGTGGTGGATCGGCGAGCGACGGCGCACCGGCGACCTCTTCGCCGTCCCGCTCGCCGTCGGCATGGCCATCGGCCGGGTCGGCTGCTTCCTCGGCGGCCTTCCGGATCGCACGTACGGGCTCGCGACGGCACTGCCCTGGGGCGTGGACTTCGGGGACGGGGTCGCCCGGCACCCGACGCAGATCTACGAGGCGGTCGCGCTCGCGGCGCTGGCGCTCGGCCTGGCGCGGCTCCAGCGGAAACCGCATGTCGAGGGCGACGTCTTCCGCGTCTTCCTCGTCGCCTATCTTGCCCTGCGGCTCGTCGTGGACGCGATCAAGCCGGGCGCACCGCTGGCGGTCGGCCTGACCGCAATCCAGTGGGCCGCGGTCGGCGGCCTGCTCTACTATGTGCCGGACATCCGACGCTGGATGAGGAGCCCCAGATGACCGACGGTCCGAACGACGGCCCCGTGCCGCCCCCCGCCGGCCCCACGCCGCCGCCCGACGCTGCCCCGATGCCGTCGGCCGCGCCCGGCTCGGCCACGTCGCCCGGCGCGCCCACGTCGCCCGGCGCGCCCACGACGTCCGGCACGCCGACGACGTCCGGCACGCCCGCGTCAGGTGGCGCGCGGCCGATCGCCGAGAAGCCGCCGTGGAAGGCCATCGTCATCATGGTCGTGGGCGGCCTCGTCCTCGCGGTCGGCGGCTGCGGGACGTTCCTCGCGACGATGCAGAACAACCAGTTGCAGGCGATTTCGGTCGTCGGCGCGATCGGCTTCGTCGCGGGCCTGGTGCTCTTCGCGATCGGCACGCTCACGGCGCTCGTCGTGGCGGTGATGCGGATCTTCCGCGGCGCGCGACCGAGGACCTGACGCGTGGGCGTCCGGCCGTACCTGTTCTACGACGTCGCGATCTCGATCTGCACCACCTGCCACCGGCGGGTGGACGCGAAGATCGTCTTCCAGGACGACCACGTCTACATGCTCAAGCACTGCCCGGCCCACGGGCACGAACGGGTGCTGGTGGCCGACGACGTGGACTACTACCGGCGCTGCCGCGAGGTCTTCATCAAGCCGCCGGAGACGCCGCAGCGGTACAACACGCCCGTCCGCTGGGGCTGCCCCTACGACTGCGGGCTCTGCACCGACCACGAGCAGCACTCGTGCCTGTCGCTCGTCGAGATCGCCGACGCGTGCAACCTCCGCTGCCCCATCTGCTACGCGTCGAGCGGCCCCGACCGCCCGCACTACCGGCCGCTGGCGCAGGTGGAGGCCATGCTCGATGCGGTCGTCCGCAACGAGGGGCATCCGGACGTCATCCAGATCTCGGGCGGCGAGCCGACCATCCACCCGGACTTCTTCGCGATCCTCGACGCGGCCAAGGCGCGGCCCGTCCGGCATCTGATGGTGAACACCAACGGCGTCCGCATCGCCGAGGACGAAGCGTTCACCCAGCGGCTGGCCGGCTACATGCCGGACTTCGAGCTGTACCTGCAGTTCGACTCGTTCGAGCGCGACGCGCTCCTCGACCTGCGCGGCGCCGACCTGCGCCGGATCCGCGAGCAGGCGCTCGAGCGCCTCAACCGGCACGGCATCTCGACGACGCTCGTCGTGACCGTCAAGCGTGGCGTGAACGACCACGAGATCGGCCGCATCATCGACTTCGCCCTGACGCAGCCGTGCGTGCGCGGCGTGACGCTGCAGCCGGTCCAGGCCGCGGGCCGCTTCGACCACTTCGACCCGGCGACCGACCGGCTGACGCTGACCGAGGTCCGGCGCCGCATCCTGGAGCAGACGGCGGTCTTCCGGCCGGAGGACGTGATCCCGGTGCCCTGCCACCCGGACGCGCTCGCCATGGCCTACGCGGTCAAGCTGCAGGGCCAGGTCGTGCCGCTCACCGGGCTCATCGACCCGAAGGTCCTCATCGAGGGCGGGCGCAACACGATCGTCTTCGAACAGGACGACGCGGTGCGCGACGGCGTGCTGAAGCTCTTCGCGACGAACCACTCGCCGCAGTCGGGCGCCGCGTCGCTGCACGACCTGCTGTGCTGCCTGCCGGCCGTCGCGGCGCCGCCGTCGCTCGGCTACGAGAACCTCTTCCGCGTGATCATCATGGAGTTCATCGACGCGCACGCGTTCGACGTCCGGTCGGTGAAGAAGACCTGCGTGCACATCGTGCACCCGGACGGGCGGCTGATCCCGTTCGACACCTACAACCTGTTCTACCGGGACGACCTGGAGCGGACGCACCTCGGCCCGTTGCGGGAGCGCGCGGCACTCGCGCGGTGAGTCCCACCACGCTCGCGCGGTGAGTCCCGCCACGCTCGCGGGTCAGGACCGGGCCGCCGGGTCACCGGCCGCGGCCGGCCGCGACGGGCGTCCTCCGCCGGGACCGCCCGACGGGCGCGGTCAGC
>JAWKHR010000053.1:0-41711 GCA_041394725.1 Vicinamibacterales bacterium
CGCCGCCATCACCGCGGCGATGACGTACCACGGTTCGCGGTCGTAGAGGTCGTAGCGGTAGATCAGCGCCGCGGCGACCGCCGCGCAGGCGATGATCGCGAAGGACAGGAGCATGGGGCCGCCGTATGGTCGCCGCAGGACGGCCGTCGAGGCAAGCCGGCCGGCGCGCCCGCGCCCGGGACGGCGCGCGGCGGATCACTCCTTCCGCGTGGTCTCGATCGTCCGCGCCCCGGCGTGCCAGGTCACCGTCCGCCAGGCATCCGGCGGATTCGGAACGGCGGCTGCGGGTTCGCCGAGCGCCCTCGCGGGCCGGTCCGCCGGAGACCGTCCCGGGCGGCCGGCACTCGTCACATCGCGGATGCCCGCCGCCGGCGGATGCGCGATACTCTGGGCCACTGTCGTCTCCCGAATCGCGTCCGGATTCGGGCGGACGCCCATCCTCCAGGGAGGGCCCGTGCTCCGAACGTTCCGCTGGTTCGCGTCCGCCGCGACCGTGGCGGCCGGCGTTACCGCCGTCGTCCTGGCGCAGGCGCCGCGCGTGACCTTCAGCGACACCCGGCTCGACAACGGGCTGCGGGTGATCATCGCCGAGGACCACAGCGCGCCCGTCTTCGCCGTCGCGGTCAACTACAACGTCGGCTCGCGCGACGAGCGCCAGGGCCGCACCGGGTTCGCCCACCTGTTCGAGCACATGATGTTCAAGGGCTCCGAGCAGGTCGGTCCGGGCGAGCACTTCACGCTGATCTTCAACAACGGCGGCAGCATGAACGGCACGACCAACAAGGACCGCACGCTCTACTACGAGGTCCTGCCGTCGAACCAGCTCGACCTGGCGCTGTTCCTCGAGGCCGACCGCATGTGGTCGCTCGAGATCACGCGCGAGAACCTGGACAACCAGCGCAACGCGGTCCAGGAGGAGCGCCGCCTCGGCGTGGACAACCAGCCCTACGGCCACACGTCCGAGGTCCTCGACGAGCTGGCCTACGACACCTTCGCGTACGAACACTCGGTCATCGGCTCGATGGCGGACCTCGATGCCGCGACGGTGGACGATGTGAAGGCGTTCTTCCGGACGTACTACGCGCCGAACAACGCGGTGCTCGCGATCGTCGGCGACGTGGACACGGCCGACACGCTGGCGAAGGTGAAGCACTACTTCGACCGCATCAAGCGGCAGCCGGCGCCGCCCGAGGTGGACATGTCCGAGCCCGCGCAGACCGCGGAACGGCGGCGGACGCTCGAGGATCCGCTCGCGCGGCTGACGCGGATCGACATGGCCTACAAGGTGCCGCCGGGCCGCTCGCCCGACAGCGAGGCCCTGACCGTGCTGGCGAACATCCTCTCGAGCGGCCGCAGCTCACGGCTCTACGAGCACGTCGTGCGCGAGAAGCAGCTCGCCTCGAACGTGAGCGCCTTCAAGGGCGAGTCGCGCGGGCCTGGGCTGTTCCAGTTCGTGGGGTCGCTGCTGCCCGGCAAGGACGTCGCGGCGCTCGAGCAGGCGATCGAGGCCGAGATCGCCCGCGTGCAGAACGAGCCGGTGGCCGACTGGGAGATGGAGAAGGCGCGCAACAGCGCCCGCCGGTCGTTCATCAGCGGCCTCGGCAGCTCGTTGAACCGCGCGGTGCTGCTCTCGCAGTACGCGCTGTTCTACGACGACCCGGGCCGGATCAACACGCAGGCGGATCGGATCGCCGCGGTCACGGCGGCCGACGTCCAGCGCGTGGCGAAGCAGTACCTGGTGCCGTCCCGGCGGACGGTCGTGATCACGGTGCCGAAGGCCGGCGGCGCCGGGGGAGGTGAGTGATGCGCGCCAGGATCCTGTCGCCCGGCCGTGTCCGGGTCCTCGTCACGGCCGCGGTCCTCACGGCCGTGGCCGGCACCGGCGTGGAGCTCGGCGCGCGCCAGCAGGCCGCGTCCGGCCAGTCCACGCAGGCGAACCAGGGCGTGGTCCTCAAGGGGCGCGCGCCGGTCTCGACCGAGGTGCTGAAGGTCACCCTGCCGAAACCGCGTCGTGCGACGCTGCCGAACGGCCTGGACCTGATGGTCCTCGAGGACCATCGGTTGCCGCAGGTCTCGTTCCAGATCGTCATCCCCGGCGCGGGCGGCTACTACGACCCGCCCGACCGCGTCGGCCTGTCGTCGATCGTCGCCGCGCTGATGCGCGAGGGCACGACGTCGCGCTCGTCGGCCGAGATCTCCGAGGCGCTGGAGACGATGGCCGCGAGCGTCAACGTCGGCGCGGGGGCGTCGTCGGGCGAGGCCACGGTGTCGGGGTCGAGCCTGGTCGAGTCGTTCGGCGAGACGTTCGCGCTCGCGGCCGACGTCCTGCTGCACCCGACGTTCCCGGACGAGGAGATCGCGCGCTACCGGCAGCGGACGCAGGCGCAGCTCGTCCAGCTCCGGACGAACCCGAACTTCCTCGCGAGCGAGCGGTTCGATCACGTCATCTACGGCGACCACCCGGGCGGGCGGACGTTCACGACGCCGGAGACGCTCGCCGCGGTCACGCGTGACCTGCTGGTCCAGACCCACAAGGCGCGGTTCGTCCCCGACCATGCGATCGTCGCGGTCGCGGGTGACACCACGCTCGAGCAGGTGCGCGCGCTGGTCGAGAAGGCGCTGGCCGGATGGACGAGCGCCGGCACCCCCGAGCCGGCGACCACCGACCCGGCGCCGATGGGTCCCGCCCACGTGCACTTCGTCGCGCGCCCCAACTCGGTGCAGAGCAACTTCATCGTCGGCACGCAGGCGATCAGCCGCACGAGCCCCGACTACCCGGTGCTCGAGGTCATGAACGCGGTGATCGGCGGCGGCCCGACCGGCCGCCTGTTCACGATCCTCCGCGAGGCCAAGGGCTACACGTACGGCGCCTACAGCGGGCTCTCGGCCGGGAAGTTCCGCGGGGACTGGCAGGCGAACACCGACGTGCGCACGGAGGTCACCGAGCCCGCGCTCCGCGACCTGCTGTTCGAGATCTCGCGGATGCGTGACGAGCTCGTGCCCGAGCAGGAGTTCGCGGACAAGAAGCGCGCGCTCATCGCGTCCTTCGCGCTGTCGCTCGAGTCGCCGGCGAGCGTGCTGAACCGCGCGCTGACGCTCTGGACCTACGGCCTGCCGGCCGACTACTGGGACACCTACCCGGCGCGGATCGACGCGGTCACGCGCGAGCAGGTGCAGGCCGCGGCGAAGCGGTACCTCGACCCCGCCCGCCTGCAGATCGTCGTCGTCGGCGATCCGGTGAAGGCCGGGCCCGTGCTCGGAACGTTCGGCGACGTGATCACGTACGACACGAACGGCAACCGCACGGGCGGCGGCGTCGACCGCTGATCGGCTCAGCGGTCCAGCCGCACGACCAGCACCAAGCGTTCGCGAGGGGGCAGCGCCGCGCCGACCGCGGCGCCGCCCCCCGCGCCCATCAGCCCGCCGCCCAGCACGGCCACGGCCTGCAGGCAGATCCAGTCGGAGGCGCCGCAGTGCGTCGAGAGCCGGCCGACGATCGCGCCCACCCCGAAGCCGACGAGCGCGCCGAGCGCCGCGCCCCGCCAGCGGCTGTGCCGGCCGGCGCTCCGTTCGAGCCGCGACAGCGTGGCAGGGCCATCGGGAGGGCCAGCCAGGCGCCGGAGTGCCGGAGGGAGCGAGTCATGACTGCCTCCACCGCGGGTCGCGCCGGCGCGCCGGCGCGCGGCCCTCGTCAGAACCGCATCATCCACATGAACGTGGGGAAGACGAGCACCGAGTCGTCGAAGGGCAGAATGGCCAGCCCGATGTCGCCGGCGCCGCGGCCGCGGATGACGCGCACGGCGGTCGTGGCGGTCCAGTACGACTCGAGCACCGACGCGTCGGCGACGACCTTGAGGTGGCGCGACACGCGGCGCTCGACACCCACGTAGGCGGCCGGCGTGCTGCCGCGCTCGCTCTCCGCAATCGCGTACCAGAGGCCGATGCCGGCATGGACCGCGGCCCGATCGTCGCCGTGCGTCACCACGGCGTAGGCGAGGCCGGCGTTGACGTCCACGAATCCGCCGACGTGATAGGCCCCCACCGCCACGCTGGTCCGCTCCCGCCGCACGACCTGCCACTTCGGCGTCAGCAGGAAGACCTGGCCTTCGCCGACCGACAGCGGGAAGAACCCGACGCCCGCCGACACCCGATCCGTGATCCCGAACTGGACGATGGGCATCGGCCCGAAGAGCGTGAGCGACATGTCGCCGCGGGGCAGCGTCCGGGCCGTCGGCAGCCAGATGAGGCGCGTCTCCGCGGGATCGGGGGCGAAGGCGTCCGGGCTGGCGACGGGTGGCGACTGGCTGGCAGACTGGCCGGAGCCCTGCGCCGCGACGCGGCCTGCCACCACGCACACGAGGGCCATCGCCAGAAGGGCACGGCCGAACGGGTGACCGCGGATCGCCATCGCGAACCCCCGTGTGCCGATGTGCAAGAGGCGAACCAGCGCGCGGTGATGTCCGGCGGCATCCGGCGAGGAGGCCAGGCCTCGCGCCGCTCGGACGGCCGCGGGCTATTCCGCGCTCATCCGCCGCGTGCCAGGCGCCGGGGCGTGTCTGGTTCCAGCCTTTCCGGTGCTCCCGGCGTTCGGGCGTGTCGACGCGTTCCCTTGCACTTCGACAAGAGCGGGTGCTAGTCTTGTCGAAGTGAAAGGGGAGAGACACATGGGCGACCGGCTGGACCTGCCGCAGGGCACCCTGGATCTGCTCATCCTCCGGACGCTGGCTCTCGAGCCGCTGCACGGCTGGGGCGTGTCGGAACGCGTGCGGCAGATGTCGCGCGACGTCCTGCACATCCAGCAGGGCTCGCTCTATCCCGCGCTCCACCGGCTCGAGCGCAAAAGCTGGATCAAGGCGCGCTGGGGCACCTCCGACCAGAACCGGCGCGCGAAGTACTACGAGCTGACCGCCGCTGGCCGCCGCCAGCTCGAAACCCAGCGGAGCGACTGGGCGAAGCTGACCGCCGCGGTTGCCGACGTCCTCGGCACGGGCTGAGCCATGTGGCGGGATCTGCTGATTCGTCTCCGCGCGCTCGTCCGCCGGCGGGCCATGGAGGACGACCTGGACGCGGAGCTGCGGTTCCATCGTGAACGCCAGCTCGAGGCCTACGCGCGCGCGGGCCTGTCGCCCGACGAGGCGCGGCGGCGGCTGGCCCTGGAGTTCGGCGGCCTCGACCAGACGCGCGAGGCCTGCCGCGACGCGAGGGGCGTGACGATGATCGAACACCTGATGCAGGACGTCCGCTACGGGCTGCGCGCGCTGCGGCGGACGCCGGGGTTCACGCTCGTGGCCGTGCTGACGCTCGGCCTCGGCCTCGGCGCGAACACGGCCATCTTCTCGGTCGTCTACGGCGTGCTGCTGCGGCCGCTGCCCTACGCGGACCCGTCCGCGCTCGTGGTCATGAACGAGACGACGCCGAAGGTGGGCCTCGTCAGCGTGTCGTACCCGAACTACGCCGACTGGCGGGCGGCGAGCCGGTCCTTCTCGGCGATGGCGATCGTCGTCGGCGTCGATTACGACCTCACCGGCGGGAGCCAGCCGGAGGCGATCCACGCCGAGGCCGTGTCGTCGAACTACCTGTCGATGCTCGGCGTGCGTCCGGCGCTCGGCCGCGACTTCACCGCGGGCGAGGACCAGCCGGGGGCGGCGCGCGTCGCGATCCTCGGCCACGCGCTGTGGCAGGCGCAGTTCGGCGGCGACGCCGGCGTGGTGGGCCGCACGCTGACCCTCGACGGGGATCCGGTGACCGTCATCGGCGTGCTGCCCGAGGGCCTGCGCGCGTCCGATTCGTCGGACCTGCTGATCCCGGTCGGCGTCTGGCTCGGCGACGACGACCAGGCGGCGGCGCGGGGCAACCGCGGCAATACCGTCGTCATCGGCCGGCTGGCGACGGGCGCGGACCTCGACCGGGCGCGCACCGAGATGGGCGGCATCGCGGCCGGACTCGCGCGCGAGCATCCGGACACCAACGCGGAATTCGGCGTGGCGCTGCGGCCGCTGCGCGAGGTCCTGGTCGGCGACGTCCGGCCGGCGCTGCTCGTGCTCTTCGGCACGGTCGTCTGCGTGCTGCTGATCGCCTGCGCCAACGTCGCGAACCTGTCGCTCATCCGCGGCGCCGGGCGCGCGCGGGAGATGGCGCTGCGCGTCGCCATCGGCGCCGGCCGGCGCCGCCTGGTGGCGCAGCTGCTCGTCGAGAGCGCGATGGTCGCGGCGCTCGGGGGCCTCGTCGGCCTGGCGCTCGCGTTCGCGGGCACCCGTGGCCTGCTGCGGTGGCTGCCCGCCGACATCGTCGAGGGCGCGACCATCACCCTGAACGGCCCGGTCCTGGCGTTCACGGGCGTGGCCGTCCTCGCCGCGACGCTCGTCTTCGGCCTCACGCCCGCGCTGCAGGCGGCCCGCACCGACGTGACGACCGACCTGAACGAGGGCGGCCGATCCGCGACGTCCGGCCGGCGGCAGCGGCGCTGGCGCGGCGCGCTGGCCGTGGCCGAGATCGCGCTGGCCCTCGTGCTCCTCGTCGGGGCCGGCCTGATGCTGCGCAGCCTGTCGGCGCTGCTCGCCGTGGATCCCGGGGTGCGGACCGACGGCGTCCTGACGATGTACGTCGGGCTCTCGTCCGATCGCTACGACGCGGACGAGGCGAAGCAGGCGTTCTGGACGCGGCTGCTCGCCGACGCCGGCGCGCTGCCGGGCGTCGAGCAGGTGGCGCTCGGCACGAACGTCCCGTTGACGGACAACCACAGCCGCACGGACATCTCGATCGACGGACAGACCTTCCCGGTGGGCGCCCTGCCGCATCCCGACGTGCACATCGTGAGCCCCGGCTACTTTCGCGCCCTGGGCATTTCCGTGCGGGAGGGACGCGCCTTCGTCGCCTCGGACCGCGCCGGCGCCCGGCGCGTCGGCCTCGTGAACCGGACACTGGCCGAACGCTACTTCGCCGGCGTGGATCCGGTCGGCCAGCGGTTTGCCTTCGGTCGCCAGGCGCCGGGCGCGGCCGACGCGCGCTGGATCACGATCGTGGGCGTGGTGGACGACACGCGGATGTACGGCCTCGACAACCCGTCACGCCTCGAGGTGTACGTGCCCCTTGGACTGGCCGGGGCCAGCGAGATGACGCTCGTCGTCCGGACGTCCGGCGATCCGGCGGCGCTCGTGCCGTCCCTGCGCTCGGTCGTGGCCGCGATCGACCCGGAGCGGCCGATTTCCGACGTCGCGACGCTCACCGACCTGCGCGACGCGTCGCTGGCCACGCGGCGCGTGACCCTCCTGCTGCTCGTCGGGTTCAGCGCGCTCGCGCTGGCGCTGGCGGCGCTCGGGATCTACGGGGTGATGTCGTACGGCGTGGCCCAGCGCACGAACGAGTTCGGCATCCGGCTGGCGCTCGGCGCGCGACCGCGGGACCTGCTGCGGACCGTGCTCGGGCCAGGGCTCGCCCTGGCCGGCGCGGGCATCGGCATCGGGATTGCGCTGGCGCTCGGCCTGACGCGCCTCATGAGCGCGCTGCTGTTCTCGGTCAGCGCGGCGGATCCGGCGACGTTCGTGTCGGTGAGCGCCGGTGTCGCGCTCATCGCGTTCGTCGCCTGCCTGATTCCCGGCTGGCGCGCGCTGCGGGTGGATCCGCAGATGGCGTTGCGGCGGTCGTGAGGCGTCCGCCGCCGGTACGGGCCCGCGCCACCCGCGCGTGAGCTGGCCTCGATCAGCCGCGGCGCCAGGCCACGCCGCGCCCGTTCTTTCACGCGCAGTCGCCACGCCGTGCAGCGCGCCAGCGCTCGGCTTCAGCCTCGTCGGCGCGGTCGAGCCATGCGTGCGTGGCGCCCGACGGCCCCAGCCGCCGGCGACGAGGATGTAGAGGTCCGGGTGCGAGCCCTCCTCGACGCCGTCGAGGCTCAGCGCGATGCGCCGGAAGTCTCGACGTCATCGGAACCCGTCATCGGCAGGCCGGGCGAGACACGGGCGGCCTGCGCGCTCCAGCGCCGGGATGATATTCACGCTCGGTGTGGCCCTGGGCTTGTTCGGTAAGTAGACCTCGGCGCAGGTTGCCGTCGCGTAGCGCTCGGCCTGGTCGTCGAAGTGCGGCGAGGGCCGGTCGCCGCTCGCCGCCGGCCGTCACCACGCGCGCGCGCGCACGCGGTCGCCGAACTCGACGACCGCGACAGCTCATGCCGCTCAGGCCATACCGCGCTATTCGTGTTCGGGTAGGCGCGCTTGCCCGAATGACGCGAGCGAGCCCCAGGTCGCGGACGTGAATCCCACCGGGATGCTCGGCTTCGTCGTCAGCTCGGCACCGATGTCGTCGTTGATCCGCTGGAACCGGTTGATGTCCTTGCAGCGTCTTCCAGATGCCGGTCGGCCACCAGCGGTCGGCCGCCAGGCGGCACCAGCAGGTCGCGCCGGGCCCGGTCCTCGACCTTCGCGCCCGCCGGGCCGCCGCCGCGCGCCGACGGATCGCCTGAATCTCGGTGCCCCAGAACACCGCGAGCGACGTCGGGACGGACGAGACGTCCCAGCGCAGGTCCCAGTTGCGGAGCATCGCGACCTGGTCGGCGAGCCGCGCCTTCAGCGGGTCGCCGGCCGGCAACGCGTCCCAGGCGCGCACGAGCGCCGGCACGGGCTTCTCCGCCACGGCGAGTAGCTGTCGTAGGCGGCGGCAGGCAGTCGAGGGTGAAGTCCTTCCGGCCTGCGAGCACGCGGATCGGCGTCTGCCGCGCGCGGATTCGCTGCCGTGGTCCATGCGAGGCCGTTGATCGAGCTTCTTCGACTGCTCGGCCCGGCGGCCAGCCCGGCCAGTTGTTCGAGTTGTAGAGCCAGCCGCTCGCCGGGTTGTGCAGGTTCGGCGACTCGTCCACCGACAGCAGGCCGTGCCAGTCGGTCGCGGGGTCGCTGCCGTCAGGGCCGCGGCGTCCAGCTCGGGTCGCGTCGCGGGATGAAGTTCGCGTGGAAGTAGGCGATGTTGCCGTCAGCATCCGCGTAGATCATGTTCTGTTCGACGAGTTCGTGCCGGCTCCATCGTCTGCTTGAACTCGTCGTAGGTCCGGGCCTTCGTGCGCGTGTAGGACTGCGTGAGCGCCTTGACCGGCTCGTTCATCAGGGCCATCGTCACCCACTTGCCGTCAGCCTCACCGGGTCCACCAGGCCGTGCTGCGTCACCAGTAGACGATGCGACGTGCGGTTCGCCGTGCCGCTGTCGGTGCAGTGCGAGCACCGTGATTGAATCTGCGACGTCGTCACCAGGCTGCTCGTCGCCATGCTTCGCCAGACCCCAGCCGTCGCCCGCCGTTCCTGAGCGGTTCGAAGTCTCGTCGACTGGTCCACCGCGCTCGACGTGTGCATCCAGCCGGCGCGTCAGCTGACCCTGACTAGATGAAGAACTGGCCCCACGTGGACGCGCCGTAGGCGTTGAGACCTTCCTCGCTCACCATCTGCAGCTCGGACCGGAAGTAGAACGGCCGTGTGCGGTTGATGAGCAGCAGGGCGTGGCCAGCCATCGTGTTCGAGGGCGCGACTCAGCGATGCCGTTCGACCAGTCAGTTTCTTCAGGAACACCTCCGGGTTCGGGTCGCCGCCGGCGGCGTTCGGGCCGTCGTAGAACCGCGCCGGAGCTGGTTGAGGTTCACGGTCTCGATGTCGCCGCCGATGCTGCCCCTCGGAGAACGACAGCGCCATCCACGGCTCGAAAGTGGTGATCACGCGGCGTCTACGTCCAGGTGCGTGGACGGAAGCAAGTTCAGGCCGTCAGCCCGCGGTCATCAGCGTCTGCAGCCACTCAGGGCTCTCCGTAATGCTGGGTCTGAAGCGACGCGGGATCGATGAAGAGCTTCATCCGCAGGTCTGCCAGATGCGCGCCTCGCCCTCGGTCTCGGCGAGCCGGCCCATCGCGTTGATGAAGTTCGTCTCGACGCGGTTGAAGTCTCCCGGCCTGCGCGTAGACGGCGCCGGGCACACCGCGTCCGCGTCGGTCTTGCCGAAGACGTGGGCGATGCCCCAGTCGTCGCGCACGATCGTCACGTCGCTCGCGTGCCGCGCCCAGCGCCCAGCTGCGGTGAGCGTGGCGGAATACTGCACGCAGGCGGCGGCGACCAGGAGGGTGGCGAGCGTCAGCAGGCGTTTCATGGGCGAAACCTACCACAGCCGGCGCCGGGCGGTGCGATAATGCCGCGACCCCGACACGACCACGGACGAGGCTGCCCATGGCACACCGGTCTGCACCTTCGCTCGACGTCGTCGCGCGCCGCGGCTGGTCGCGACGCCGATGGCTCCGCACCCTCGGCATGGCGGCGGTGGGCGCCCCGTGGGCGGCCACGTTCGGCGCGCGGCGGGCGGCCGCTCAGGGCCGGTGCATGCTCGTGGCCGGCACGCCGGCGTGCAACACGGCGCCGATTCCGCCGGTCTTCGCGCCCACCGGGTGGAAGACCGTCGCGCTCGAGCGCATCGTGTTCCGCGTCGCCGACTACCGGAAGGAAGCCGCCTTCCACGCCGCGCTCATGGGGTGGACGCTGCGCGCCGACGATGGCTCGCAGGCCGTGATGGACGTGGGCGACTGGGGGTCGGTCGTCTTCCGGCAGGCCGAGCTGGCCGCTGCCGGGGCGGCGGCCGGCGGCGGGGGCGGTGCGGGTCGCGGCGGTGGCGGGCAGGGCAGCGGCGGCCGGGGCGGTGGTCGGGGAGGCGGACGCGGCGGGAGCGCGGTCGTCGAGTCGGTCGGTTACGTGATCGATCCGTGGCACGCGACCGACGTCGAGGCGGCGCTGCGCGCGCGCGGCCTCGACCCGGTCCGCGAGGACGGCGCCGGCGGTTTCGAGAGCTTCCACGTCAGCGACCCGGACGGCTTCGACGTGCAGATCTGCAACGGCAACGGCCTCTCGCGCGCGCGACGCTCGAAGCCGACGGCCACGCTCCAGGAGCCTCTGCCGTTCGAGCCGACCGGGTGGCAGACGGTCTGGCTGGACCACCTGTCGTTCTCGGTGACCAACTACAAGGAGAGCGCGTCGTTCTACATGAACCTGCTCGGCTGGTCACCGACCTACGACGAGGGCAGCCAGCACGAGTGCCTGATCGGTGACGTCGGCAACATCATCATCCGCGGTGGCAATCCGCTCGATCCGAACTTCGGCACGGGAGGGCGGGGCGGCCGTCGGGGCGGGGCGGCGGCCACGGCGGGCGCGCCGGGCGCGCGCATCGACCACATCTCGTTCGGCATCTCGCCGTGGGACACCGACGGCGTCAAGGCCGCGCTCGAGGGACGCGGCCTGCGGGCGCAGGTCGATACCTCGAGCCGTCACCAGGCGCCGGACGGCACGTGGGTGCCCGACGAGATCCACACCGCCGCGTTCAAGAGCTACCACACGCAGACGCCCAACGGGTACAACCTGCAGATCAGCTACGTCACCCGCGACAATCGGCTGGCGCTGTCGAACGCGGTGAGGCCGAAGGGCGCGGGGGGTGGGTAGGCGGGGCGCCGGCCGCTACCGTCCGATCCAGGCCATCCCGTCCGGCCCGCCGCCGGTCTCGATCTTCCGCGTGACGGTGAGCGTCGCGAGGTCCACGACGGCGACGAAGTTGTCGCCATTGACGGCGACGTACGCGGTGCGCCCGTCGGGCGCCATCAGGATGCCTTCGGGACTCGCGCCGAGCGGCAGCCGCGTGACGACCGCGTGCGTGCGCACGTCCACGACGACGAGCGTGCCGGCCGTCAGGTCGGAGATGAGCACGCGGGTCTCGCGTGAACTTCAGGCGGTTCGACCGCGTCGTGCCGGCGTCGAAGGTCTCGCGCACGGTCTTCGTCGCCAGGTCGATGATCGACACGCCGCCGTCCTGCGAGTGCGCGGCCCAGAGCTCGCGCCCGTCGGGGAGACGTCGAAGCCTTCCGGGCCGCGGCCGGTCGGCACCACCGTCGCGTTCCAGTTCTGCGAGCTACCCGGCCGCTCGAAGATCGAGATCGAGTTGCCGCTGATGTTCGCCGTGCAGATGAGCGACACCGCGTCGTTCACCCAGATCATGTGCGTGGAGCCCTGGCCGGTGCCGAGCATCCAGTCGATCCGGTCCGCGGCCGGGTCGTAGCGCGCGAACAGGCGGTTGGTTTCGGCCGTGACGTACAGCTTGCCCCCGGCGAAGGCCAGGCCGTGCGGGCGGCTGAGCGGGCTGACGTCGAGCCGCTTCCGCTCGGTGCGCGTGGCGACGTCGATGATCGAGATCGTGCTGCCCGGCGTGTTGCCGCCGTAGTTGGTGGCGAACGCGAGCCGGCCATCCGTCGAGACGACGAGCTCGTGCGGGCCGTCGCCGGTCGGCACCTTCGCGGTCACCTCGCCCGTGGCCGGATCGACGAACGCGAGCGTCGCATCGACCTTGTTCAGGACCAGCAGGACCGGGCCGGCGGACTGGCGCGCGAGGCCGGGCGTGGCGGTGGCGAAGCCGGCGAGGGCCGCCGCGCAGAGCACGGCCAGCGCCCGCACGCGGGTCGCCGTGAACGACAGGGACGGGGTGCGCATGTGACGGTCATTCTAGCCGTCCCGGCGCCGCCCCGGGCCGATCAGGCGGTCTTGCGCGCCGGGTCGCGCCGCCGGCGGGCGCGTCTCGCGCCGGCCAGCAGCAGGCCCGTGCCGAGCAGCGTCAGCGACGCGGGCTCCGGCACCACGGACGGGTCGCGACCGGGGACGGGCTCGACCGCGGGCGAGAACAGGGCGTTCGGCATCGCGTTGAACCCGGTGGAGGCGGCGTTGAACGTGTACGGAAACTCGAAGGTGCCCACGGGCAGGTACCGCTGGCCCGGGACGATGCTGACTTCGGGGCTGGTCGTGACCGTGGCCACGTTGGGAATCAGCACGTCGGTGGCGTAGAGGCCCGTGGCGCTGGTCTGGTACGCGAGCGTGTAGGTCGTGCCGGCCGAGAGGGCCACGGCCGTCGGCAGGACCTCGTAGCGCCATTGTCCGCCCTCGACGGTTACCGACGGATCGAGCGCCGCGGTATTGCCGATGGCCGTGATGCCCAGCAGCGCCTGCGAGTCCGTCTCCCAGAGCCCGACGAGGAACGCGTGCGGGAGGCCGTCGGCGTCCGAGTCCCAGAGCCCCAGCGACGTGAGCGTGAGGTCCTCGTTCGGGATGAAGTCGAACCCCTGCATGTAGTTGGGGACCTGGCCGACCTGGGTGACCGTCTCGATGCCGCCGGTGAGGATCGGCGACGCCCAGCCGGCCGAGGCCAGCAGGAGACTGGCGAGCGAGAGTCCGACGACACGTGCGATCCGGGACATGGCTCCTCCGCGAGGCCTGGCGGCCCGCGCGGACCCGCCTCACTGTCATGAACGGAAATCGTCGCTGGGTCCGGACATTCCGCGGTCGCAGGACGCCGATGGCAGGAACAGTGGCGACTCCGCCGGAGGGGTCTTCAGGTGATGACCCAGTGTGCCGCTGACCCATTGAATCCGTCATTGACCCATTGAATGGGTCCATGGCCCATTCAATGGGTCAATGACCTATGGAGTTATTTGACGGCCTCCGTGATCCACACCACCGACGTCACCGGCGGGGGGGCCGGCCGCTGGCCTGGCTGGAGCGGCGGGGCGTCGGCCGGCCGTGGCGGAGGCGGCGGGTTCGCCCATCGGGACTGCTGGCCTTCCGTGATGAGGATCTCGAACGTGGCCCGGCCAGCGGCCTCGTCCGAATCGCGGTTCGATCGCGCTCGACGCCTGGAGGTAGCCGATGTGCTCGTAGGCGTCGGACACCCGGCAGGCCGTCCTCGATCATTCGTGACGTCCGCCGTGGCACCGCGCTTCATGTCCAGCAGCCGATCCAGCGCCGCCGCCTGGAGCGCTGACGCACCGGACCAGTCGGCGGACTCCCAGACACGCGCGGCCTTCGTCAACGGTGAAGATGGGGTGACCCCGTCGCATCCCGTCTGGTCGCCGACGGTCGGCTGCAGGTTCGGGAACGTCGCGCGCCAGTGTCACTTCTGTCGGTAGGCGCGTCAGTGTCCCGGCCGCCAGCTCCAGCAGGCCCGCCCGCGAGTACAGCATGCCGAGCCGATCGGCCACCACCACGGACTGGAGGTCGGCTTCGGCGATCGCGCCAGTGCCCGCAAATCGGACGGCACAGAGGGCGAGCGACGATCCAGCACCCGTGACGATGAAGACATACTCCTGCTGGCGTTCGGAGGTCGATTCGAGGCTGGGCGGCGTCGGCCATCCCGTCAGGCCGCGCTCGGCGAGGATGCGTTCGAGCGCCGCCACAATGGGTTGGCTCGCCCGCTGGCCGGCACCGCCGTGCCGTCGAGGCCGGCACGTGCGCCACCACCGCGGTCATCAGCGCCGCTGCCATCGTCGAACCAGACGAAGTTGTCGAAGACCACCGGCGTGTCCCAGGTGACTTCGCCCACCTGAAAGACGACCTGGATCGCGCCGTCCTGGTCGTGTATCTGTAGCGCACGTCCGTGAACAGTCCGGTGTCGTTGAGCCGTCGGGCGACCGTGTCGAGGTCCGCGGCGGCGATCTGCTGTCCGGACTCGAGCCCGGAGAGATCTTCAGGTTCACGCCTCCGGGTACCTGCCAGTCCGGTGAACTGGACCGATCGACCGTGAAGGTGGTTGCCTGCCGGGCCACGGCGCGACGGGCGATGAGGGCAGTGTCGCGGTCGAGGGCACGGCGTGGCATCAGCGCTCCTCGTGAAGCAGACTCGAGGACGATGGTCACGACCATCGGCACGGCGGCGCCGTCGGCCATGGCGGTGTGAAGACCCACTGGGAGGCGGCGCAGACGGCCTCGCGATCCAGTTCGGGGTGCAGGCGTCGGACGACCCGAATGTCCCCGATCCGGCCGGTGGGGAGGACGACCACCTGCAGCCAGGTTTCACCCATCGCCTTTTCGCGCATGGCGTTGGACGTGTACTGGGGGTTGCGCCGGTAGACCAGTTGCGGATTGGTTGCTGCCGGTCCGGGCCGCCGGACGCCGACGGCGAACGGCTCGCCTTCGGGCACGAACCGCCCGTCGGCCCACGTGCACGGCCCGGGAGTGAGGGCGAGCGAGGCGCAGCCACCTGCGAGGAGCGCCACGGTCAGCGCAGCGACAGCGACGACGGCACTCCGTGACCGGCCCATCGAGGACGCATGATACGCGTGGACGGTGTCGAGGCGACAGCGGACGCCGACAGGGGTGTCGTCTTCAGGAAGAGTGTCCGGGAAGCCGCTGGACCATAAAGTCCGTCTCTGACCTATTGAATACGCCAATGGCCCATGGAGTCTTTTCTTGACCACCCATGGCACTTCGCCCTCGCTGTCCAGATCTTGAGGCCCCTCCTCGCGGTCGCTACCCCTCCGTGATCCACACCACCGACGTCACCGGCGGGGGGGCCGGCCGCTGGCCGGGCTGGAGCGGCGGCGCGTCGGCCGGCCGTGGCGGAGGCGGCGGGTTGCGGTTCATGCGCACGGCATTCGGGATGGCGACGAGCGGGCTGCCGTCGTTGAACGTGCTCGTGATCACCGGCACCGTGGCGAGCCCGTCGGTTCTCGGGAAGACGTCCGTTCGGAGTGACAGGCGGAGCGGCGCATCCGGCGGGAGCGTCTTCGTGATGTCCTGATCGACCTGCTCGATGTTGAACAGCAGCGGGCCGCAGGCGAGCGCGACCTTGCCGCGTACCGCGTCGACCCGCTCGTCGCCGTGCACGCGCCGCGGCACCATGGGCACCTCGTAGTCGATGCGGTCGCCCGGCGCCCACGCGCGGGAAATCTCCGCGTAGCCGTTGACCAGGCGCGGCACGACGCGCTCACCGTTGACCGCGACTGACGAGAACCCGTTGACTGCCGGCGTGCTCGTGTAGAGCCGGCTCACGCCACGGTTCGGCACGCGCAGGCGGATCGCGAACGTCCGGGTCGTGTCGGGAGTCACGACGAGGCCGACGCGGCCGCTCCAGGGATAGTCGGTCTCCTGGGTGACCTCCACCGCCCCGCCCGCCACGTCGTCCATCCTCACGTGGCTGCCGACGAACAGGTTGACGTAGAGCCCCGACGCGTCACGCGAGTACATCCACGTCGGCATCATGAGCACCGTGCGCGGCAGGTTGCCGACGCAGCAGGGCACGCTGTGCCACGGGTAGCGCAGGACGCGCGCGTCGAGCGGGTTGTCGTAGTAGTAGTTCCGGCCCTCGAGGTCGAGGCTGCCGATGAGCGCGTTGAAGAGCGTCTCCTCGTAGAGGTCGGCGTAGCGCGCGTCGTGATACGCGAGGTGCATCTTCCATTGCAGGAACACCTCGCCGCAGCTCGAACACGTCTCGCAGTAGGCGTTCTGGCGCAGCGAGTAGTCGGGGCCGAACCCTTCCGAACTCTCGCCGCTGCCGACCCCGCCGGTCAGGTAGTACTTGCGGTGCACGACGTTGTCCCAGAGCGACCGGATCGCGCTCTGGTAGTCGGCGTCGTGCGTCTCGACCGCGACGTCCGCCATGCCCGAGTACGTGTACATCGCGCGCACGGCGTGACCGACCGCCTCGTACTGCTGGACGACCGGCAGGTGGCTCTGATCGTACTCGGACCCGTCGCGCCGGCAGTCGAGCAGGAACTTCGCCAGCGCGATGTAGCGGTCGCCGGGACCGGCGCCTGCCGTCGTACCCACCGCCGTGCCCGCTCCGGAGCGCTCCACTTCGTTGACGAAGCGCCCGAACCGCACGAGCGCCTGCTCCATCTCCTGGTGCCCGTCGAACCACTCCTGCTTCGGCGGCGGGCCGATGTGATCCGCCCAGCAGTCGGCGAGCCGTTTCGCCGCGTCGTACAGCCGGCGGTCCCTGCCGCCGGTCATCATGTAGTGGTTGATCGCCGACTCGATGAAGTAGCCAGAAACGTAGCCCTCGTGGTTGTTGCGGTGCGACGGCGTCCAGCGGTCGAGCCACGGGCCGCGGCCGCCGGCCGGGTAGCTCTCACCCTCGCCGAGCGCGTCGCGGAGCGTGAACGCGGTCTGCAGGTAGCCGTCCGGGTGCTGCGCGCCGAGGATGATCGGAATCCACCGGTCGAGCGTCGCGCGCATGCCGTCCTGCGCGGCGAGGATCTCGCGGTCGCCCTCGGCGTCCACCATCAGCGCCAGGCACATCGACTCGACCGTCTGGTGCACCCACGCGTTCGAGAACACGTAGCCCTTGTGCTTCCCGTGCGGTTCGCCGCGGAGCGCCTTGCCGGCCTCGATGAAGTTGTCCAGCCCGCCGGCGCCCGATCCCGGGCCCTGCACGAGGTCGGTCCGCTCGCACTGGGCGACGCAGTGCGGAATCCAGTTGACGATGAGCGCCTTCGCCCGCGACGTCCAGAACGGGCTCGAGATCCGGTACGACGTCGTGAAGACGGGCGAGAGCGCGGTGGGTGGCGGCGGCAGTTCGACCGTGACCGCGAGAGTCGACGTCGTGCGGGCTGCACCGGCCGCACCCGCCGCGCCCGCGGCCGGGCCCGCGCTGGTCGCGGAAGCGCCGCCGGTCTCCGCGTCGAGCGCCAGCACGTAGTCGCCCAGCTCGGAGAATCGCGCGGTCGTGACGAGCGCCGACGAGTCCTCGAACGTGACCTCCCCCGGTCCCGACACCTTGCGCCAGGTCGTGCGCGGCGGCGGGCCGGGCGGCTCCGGCGGCGTCGTGTTCCCACGCCCGCGCCCGCGTCCGCGCCGAGGGGGCGCGCCGTAGCCCGCCCAGCCGTTGAGATACGTCCGGCCCGCGCGCATGACGATGCGATCGGGTCCGGCCACGGCGTTCAGTGGCTCCGCCTGCGCCTCGAGCGTGAAGCCGCCGCCGATCGCCTCGACGACGGGCGTGGCGACGAGCGAGAGTGCCGCGGCGCGGCCGGCCGTCGCGAGCAGGTCACGGCGGGTGAGTCCGGGTCGTGAGTCGGGCATGGGGTCTCCGCCGGCAATCCTACGCCCGGGTCGCGGCGGGCGCCACCGCGCGGCGCTCCCGCGCCGGGCTTCCGCGCGGCGGGCCGCGGGCTGAGGCGGACCGGGCCTCAGCGGGCCTCGCGCGCCGGGGGACGCGCGCGGGCCACGAGCTGCCCGACCATGCCGACGAAGGTGGCCGCCCACGCCGCGAGCGCCAGCCAGATGAACGCGCGCGGAATCGCGCGGAGGAACTCCAGCCCGGTCGCGTCCGCCAGCCGCCACGTGCAGGCCGTGTACATGCCGAGCGGGAAGACCATTCCCCAGAACTGCGGCTCGTAGGTGAGCGGATACCGGCGCACCACGTGGCGCCAGAAGCCGAGGCTCAGGAGCAGCGGAATCCACCAGGTCCCGGCCGCCCAGAAGAAGAGGGTGAAGCCGACGAGGAACGGGCGCAGCGAGTCGAGGAAGGGCCACGATCCCGCGGCGAGGATGAGCGTCGATCCGGCCAGCGTCGTGATGGCGACCGCGCCCATGTTGATCCAGTACGGCGGCGTCAGGCGCGCCATCGGCAGGTCGAGAAAGGTGAAGCGGTAGAAGATGAGCGTGATGATCGACAGGTAGAGCATCGCGCCCAGCAGGTAGAAGCCGAGCATGCCGAAGAGGATCACGTCGTGTCGTGCCCCGAACCCGGCCGCCAGCAGGGTCCCGAGCACCGACACCGCCTGCGTCGCCACCGTCGCGATGAGCCACGCGCCGTTGATGCCGTCCTCGAGCGCCGGCTTGCGGTCGCGGACGATCGTGGCGGTGAAGAACCCGTACATCACCAGCACCCACAGCACGAGGCCGGCGTACCAGAGCCCTCGCGCGACCCCGGCGCGGCCCTCGACGACGAGCAACTGCGTGCCGAGCACGCAGGTCCCGGCGACGACCGTGAAGAAGCCGGGGCCCCGCCCGTGGTCCCGGAGGTCGTCCAGCACGCGCCGGGGGAATGCGATCACGCGGGCCGCCAGCAGTCCGGACAGCCAGGCGTAGGCCGCCACGTTCACGACGACGAGCGCGCGGGCGACCCACTCGAGGCCGAGCAGATGCGAGGCGACCGAGACGATTCCCGTCGCCATGACGAGCGCGAAGTAGCCGGGGAACAGCTGCTCGACGGCCGCGCGCAGGCCCCCGGCCGGGCGGGACGGCGCGGACGTCACGCCCGGCGTCACCCGTCGAGCCCGCGCAGGTAGCGCAGGAGGCCGGCGTTGAGCGCGAAGCACGCCAGGCTCGCCGCCGCCGCGGGCAGGACGATGGCGCGGTCGCCGGCGAGATAGGCGTTGACGCTCGCCGTGAGCAGCCAGAGCTGCAGGACGACGATCACGATGACGAACACCAGCATGGCGTTCACGATCGTCAACCGCTGGGACCGGGATCGCCGCGGACGGCCGTTCATGGCGACACCTCCAGGCCGGTGGCGTAGATGGTGCGCCCGCGTACCTCCAGCGTCACGCGCGGTAGCGGGCGCCGGGGCGGCCCGGCGAGCGGCCTCCCGGTCGCGAGGTCGAACCAGCCGTTGTGACAGGGGCAGTGCAGCCGGCCCTCGGCGACCATCGGGATCACCGGGCAGAGCAGGTGCGTGCACTGCTGGTCGTAGGCGACGAACGCGCTCGCACCGGTCCGGATGAGCAGGCGGGGCGGGCTGCCGGCGGGGTATTCGAAGACCTTCGCGCCGCCGATCGGCACCTCGTCGGTCGAGGCGATGGCGAGTGCGGGGGCCGGGGGCGCCGCGCGTTCGACGAGGCTCTTGATGGCCAGCCAGACCTGCCCGACCACGAAGGCGCCGCTCGTGAGCACCAGGAACCTGACCAGCTCCCGGCGCGACACCACGTCGTCCTGGCCGAGGTCGATGGGGAAGTCGCGCCGCCACTTCGGCTGTCCGGCGGCGGGGCGCCCGTCGGGCGCCGTCAGGGGCCGTTCCCCGGAGGTGACGGCGGACTGGCCGGCCGGCAGCGGATCGATCGCGGGCTTCATGACCGGCCTCCCCCGCCGGCGTCGTCGAACACGTCGTCGAGCATGTCGTGGCCGATCGTCGGGACGTGCATCGCGGCCGTGACGTCGAGGACGGGCGCGGCGTCGTCGTCGGCCGGCACCATGACGTTGACCCGCGTGCGGATCGTCTGGCCGCCGAACTGGAACGTGTTGACCGGGCGCGCCGAGGGCCGGAGCCGGGCCATCTCCTCGCGCGTGCCGAAGGCCAGCGCCTGGCTGGGGCAGACCGACGCGCACATCGGCTTCAGGCCGACCGACGTGCGGTCGTAGCACATGTCGCACTTCATCATCAGGCCGACCGACGAGCGCATCTTGGGGACGCCGAACGGACACGCCAGGACGCAGTTGTTGCAGGCGATGCAGCGCGGCTTGCGCGCGGTCTGCACGACGCCGTCCTCGGTCCGCTTGATCGCGTCGGCGGGGCAGACCTCCGCGCAGGTCGGCGAGTCGCAGTGCATGCAGACGACCGGGACGGTCTGCGTGGAGCCGGCGCGGTCGAGCACGTCGAGCTGGATCATGGCCTGGCCCCGGTGCGTGTCGCACTCCGCGCAGGCCTGCACGCAGGACTGGCAGCCGATGCAGCGGGCCGGATCGACGAAGAACTCGTAGCGGTCGGGCACGGGCATCAGGGACCTCCTCCTATTGCTGGGCCTCGAGGACGCCGGCGTAGTCCGGCGGGCCGTCGGCGCGACGCACGCGGACCGCGCAGACCTTGTACTCGGGGATCTTCGAGATGGGATCCTGCGCGGCGATGGTCAGCTGGTTGGCGCTCTTCCGGCCCGGCCAGTGGTACGGGATGAACACCGTGTCCGGCCGGATCGTGCGCACGACCTGGGCGCGCAGGGTGCAGTGGCCGCGACGGCTCTCGGCGGTGACCCAGTCGCCGTCGGCGATGCCCAGGCGATCCGCGAGCACCGGGTGGAGTTCCAGTCGGGGTTCCGGATAGTGGTCCACGAGCGGGCCGATGCGGCGCGTCTGGTTGCCCGAGAGGAACTGGCTGACGACGCGGCCGGTGGTGAGGATCACGGGATAGTCGGCGTCGACGTCCTCGGCCGGGCCGACGTAGGGCGTCGGGTTGAAGCGCGCGCGCCCGTCCGGAAAATAGAACGGGCCCGCGCCGCGCGCGACCGGGTTCCAGGCGCCGGGCTCGAACAGGCGGACCGTGCCCTGCGGGCCGGGCGGCTCGACGCCGGCGGGCACGTCGGCCGGGCAGGGCCAGAAGACGCCGAACTCACGGTCGATCCGGTCGTAGGTGATGCCCGAGTAGTCGCTGACGCCGCCGGCGGAGGCCGCGCGCAGCTCGTCGAACATGGCCGCGGGGCTCGCGAAGGTGAACCCGCGCTCGCGACCGAGGGCGCGCGCGAGGTCCTGCACGATTCGCCAGTCCGCGCGGGCCTCGCCGGGCGGCTCCACGGCCTTCCGGATCCGGATGACGCGTCCCTCGATCTGCGTCACCGTCCCTTCGTCCTCCTCGTGGAGTGATCCCGGCAGTACGACGTGCGCGTACCGCGCCGTCTCGCTGAGAAAGAAGTCGATGGCGGCGAAGCATTCGAGCTTCGAGAGCGCCTGGCGGACGAAGTTGTTGTCGGGCAGCGAGACCACCGGGTTGAAGCAGAGGCTGAGCAGGCCCCGGATCTCGCCGCGGTCGATCTTGCGGATGATCTCGTAGGCGTCCACGCCCGGGGCGGGGAGGTCCTCCGGGGCCATGCCCCAGACGCCGGCCACGTGCGCGCGGTGCTCGGGGTTGGCGAGATCCCGACCGCCCGGCAGCTGGTCGCACTTCTGCCCGTGCTCGCGCCCGCCCTGGCCGTTGCCCTGCCCGGTGATCGTCGCGTAGCCGCACTGCGGCCGGCCGATCCGGCCGGACGCGAGGACGATGTTGATCGCGCTGAGCACGTTGGCGACGCCGTGGCTGTGGTGCTCCAGTCCCCGGGCGTGCAGCAGGAAGCTCGTCCGTGCCGTGCCCCACCATTCGGCCGCCTGCCGGATCGCCGTCTCGGCGATGCCCGTGACCTCGGCCGTGCGCCGCGGCGTCCACGGCGCGACCTCGGCGGCGACGGCGTCGAACCCGACCGTGTGGGCCTCGATGAACGCCTGGTCGATCCAGCCGTGCTCGATCATCAGGTGCAGCAGGCCGTTGAAGAGCGCCGTGTCCCGCCCGGGCTTGACGGGCAGGAACAGGTCGCACGTCCGGGCGATCGGGGTGATCCGGGGATCGACGACGATGATCCTGGCGCCGCGATCGCGCGCCTGCCAGACGTAGTCGGTGGTGATGGGCGCGCACTCGGCGACGTTGGCGCCGGCGATGAGCACCACGTCGGTGCCGACGATGTCGCTCCACGGGTTCGCCGCGCGATCGATCCCGAACGCCTTCTTGTTGCCGGCCGCCGCGCTCACCATGCAGAGCCGGCCGTTGTAGTCGATGTTCGACGTCCGCAGGCACATGTGGGCGAACTTGCCCATCAGGTACGCCTTCTCCGTCGTCAGGCTCGCCCCCGAGAGGACGGCGAAGGCGTCGGGGCCGTGCTCGCGCTGGATGCGCGCGATCTCGCCGGCGACGCGCGTGATCGCGGCGTCGTAGTCCAGCGGCCTGAAGCCGCCGGGCGCCCCGGGCGCGCGCTCGAGGGCCGAGACCAGGCGATCGGGGTGCGCCTGCTGCAGGTAGCGCGTGACGCCCTTCGGGCACAGCATCCCGCGGTTGAACGGGAACTCGTACCAGGGTTCGACGCCGATCACGGTGTTGTCCCTGACCTTCAGCTGGACGCCGCACTGCTGTCCGCAGAAGCAGCAGTGGGTCCGCACCAGCCGGTCGGGTTCCACGCCGGAGTCGAGCCGGATCCCCTCGGCATAGGCGCGCGTCGGCCCGAACCGGCGGATGGTCTCGAGATCGAGCGGGGGCGTCGGCGTGGTCGGATCGGTCGCGCTCATGGGTGGTAGTTCTCCGCGTCGTCCGGGCCGAGCGGGCCCCGGCCCAGGCCGGGGTTCACATGGCGCGACGGGGGCAGGGAGCCGGCGACGGGGCCCAGGACGTCCCCGCCGCGCCGGCCGCGCCAGCGCAGTGACTGCGCCATCGCGAACGACGCGCGGCGGCAGGGCGGACAGATCCACTGGTAGTGCTCCGCCGGATCGCCGTCCAGCTCGTAGTGGTAGCCGAGCTGGCGCTCGACCGTGATCAGGTCTTCGACGTGCATCCGCGACGTGAACGCGTGGCCGCAGCGCCGGCACGTCGCCGCCGCGCCCGCCCGGCCCGCGTCGTGATAGAACCCCACGCCGAGCTGCGCCGGCCGCTGCACGATGTGGAAGAACTTGCCGAACGGCAGCCAGAGAAACGTGCCGATCACCGTGATGGCGTGCAGGATCGCGATGAAGTTGTAGGCGTAGCCCTTCAGCCACGTGTAGCTGACCGTCAGCATCAGTCCGGTCAGGCTGACCGCGAAGAGCAGCACCAGCGGCAGGAAGTCCTCGGCCAGCCGCTGGACGGCCGCAGCGCCTTCCTCGCGCATCCGGCGGCGCATGGCGAGCATCACGCCCGCGATCACCAGGAACGACGCCCAGACGAGGCCGTGGAAGATCAGGAATCCGGCGAGCGACTCGTGCGGGAAGCGGACGGTGGGGAAGCCGAAGACGACGACTTCGTACAGCGACAGGTCCGACGGGACGGGCCGGAAGTGCAGCCAGCCGAAGACCAGCGGGAAGGTGATGGCGATGGCGAGCAGGCAGCCCCACATGATCAACAGGTGCGTGAGGCCGCGCAGGCGGTCCCGGCGGAGGATGAACCGGTTCGCGAGGAAGTCGGCGCCGACGCGCGAGATCCACGCGCGGAAGTTGGCCACGCGGGCGCCGCGGCGCAGGAAGGCCTGCCAGCCGCGCCTCCAGTACAGCGCCGTCGGCGGTCGCTGCAGCCACATCGCGTAGCGGTAGGTGACGCCGAACACCGCGAACAGCACGGCGAAGGTATAGGCCACCAGCGCGGCGTCGAAGTGCGCGAGGGTGCGCGAGCCGATCACGATGAGGGCGCCGAGCGCGGCGGTCGCCGCCGTCCCCCACCCGGCCGCGACCCGGACCTCCCGCGTGGGCGTCGCCATCAGGTCTCCGTCCTCCATCTCCGTGGCCCGGCGTCGCGCCCCGCGCCGCCGGGGCGTGCCGGCCCGGCGTGCTCGATTCAGATCAGGCGGCGGCCGCCGCCGGCGGCCCCGGCGGTGATCCGTTCCAGCATGACGTCGGCGATCCGTTCGGCGCGGCGCTTGGCGCTCGTCGCGACGGGCCCGGCGAAGAGCGCGTCCACGGTTTCGGCGAACAGCTCGAGCCACCGGCCGAAGTCGTCCGGACCGAGCGGCACCCGTCGCGCGAGCGCGGCGTGCACGGCCAGCGGCTCGCCGCGGAAGCCCGGCGTGCCGAACAGCGCGCCCTCCCAGAAGGCGTACATCTTCGGCAGGTGCGCGTCCCAGTCCACGCGGGCGACCTCGTCGAACACCGGCCCCAGCCGGGAGTCGGACCGGACGCGCGCGTAGAACGCGTCCACCATCCGGATGACGTCGTCCCGGGTGCGCACGTCGGACGTCCCGGTCATCGCGCGCCTCCCGAGCTGGACGGGCTCATACCGGTTTTCCGGACTCGAAGAACATGGCCGGCGCGCCGCGGACGCGCATCGCGCCGGCCATCCCGTCGAGCGCCCGGGCCACGGTCCGCCGGGTGGCGGGCGAGAGGCGCAGGACCGCGGCGATGAGCCGGTCCTGCGTCAGCGCAGGCGCACTCCGGAGCCGCCGCCGTCCCGCGGCCGTGAGTGTCAGCAGACGACGCCGCCGGTCGGCCGGGTCGGTGGCCCGGCGCACCAGCCCGCGGTCCACCAGTCTCGAGATCACGACCGAGACCGAGCTCTGGTGCGTGTGCGTGCGGGCCGCCAGCTCGTTGATGGACGCCGGAGCGGCCTGGGCGAGGCGCTGCAGGACGAAGAGCTGGGCCGTGCTCAGGCCGCAACGGCGTTCGCTGTCCCGCGAGGACTCGTGGAGGCCCTGCACCACGCGACGCACGCCGTCGAGCACGGCCTGCACGCCGTCCGGGTCGCGAGTAGACGTATGGGACACCATGAAAATGACAGGGTAACACCATCGGTCGTCCCGGGTCCCGTCTCACCAGCCGCGGCCCGGGGCCGGCAGCGCCGCCGCGCGGCGGAACAGCACCTCGTTCTCGAGCGTCACGTGCCGTGTCATGTCCCGCTCGAGCTCCGCCAGCCCGAAATACAGGCCGCGGAACGTCGGGCACGCCCACTCGGGCGGGGCGTAGCCCTGCGTCAGCCGCCGTATGTGCCGCAGCGCCGCCATCGCGGCGTCGTGGTCCTCCTCCATCATCGCGATCGGGCCGTGCGCCAGCAGGTCGGGCGTGAACGGCGTGGCCTGCCGGGTCTCGAGGGCCTCGATGGCGGGGAAGAGCACCTCGTCCTCCCGCGCCATGTGGTCGAGCAGCTCCTGCGAGAGCTGGACGAACGTCTGGCGGAGCGGCGGCAGCACGTCGGGCAGCCGGGCGCCGTGGCGCTCCACGACCCGCGCGAGCATCGCGTCGAGGCGCGGGAGTTCCGCGCGCAGCGGCTCGTGATAGTGCGCCTGGATGTGCCGGATGATGACGCCGAGCGGCTGGCTCGCGAGCACCTCGGCGGGATCGAGCGTGTCGTCCTCGAGCGCCGACTGCAGCTCCGCCAGCACGCGGGCCGTGTCCAGGCCGCGCGCGGCGCAGGCCTCGGTCAGCGGCATCGACGCCGTGCAGCAGAAGTCGATGTGGTGGCGCTGGAAGACGCGAATCGTGGCGGGAGCCGATCGGGCGATGTCTTCGACGGGCGTGGTCGCGGTGATGGTCGTCATGGCTGCTCCAGAGGCTGACAAGGTCCGGGATCGAGCGTAGTCGCCGGCGCCCGGATCGTCTTTGCGCCAGCGCAAGCCCTGGCGCACCGTAGAATGTCGCCATGCCGCCCGCCTCCGCGGACGCCCTGCTCCGGTCCCGCATCTTCGACGGGCTGACCGACCTCGAACGCGAGCGCTGGCTGGGCGAGTCGGAACAGGTCGTCCTGAAGCGCGGGCAGCCGCTCGCCCGGCAGGGCGAGCCGGCCCGGCGCTTCTACCTCGTCGAGTGCGGGTTCCTGAAGCTGACCCAGGTCACCGCCGACGGCGACGAGGTCATCGTGCGATTCGTCGGCCCCGGCGAGCCCTTCGGCGGCGTCGTCGCGCTCAAGCAGGCCGACTACCCCGTGACCGCGCTCGCCGTCGTCCACCAGACGCAGGTCCGCGCCTGGCCCTACGAGCGGCTGGCCGCCCTGCTCGACGCCTTTCCGCAGGTCCGGCTGAACATCATGCGCGAGATGACCGCGCACATGACCGACGCGCTCACACGCGTCCGCGAGCTGACGACCGAGCGCGTCGGCCAGCGCCTCGCGCACACCCTCCTGCGCCTGGCGCGCCAGTGCGGCGAACCGACGAAGGAGGGCGTGCTCATCGCGCATCCGCTCACGCGGCAGGAACTCGCGGAGATGACGGGCACCACGCTCTACACCGTCAGCCGGACGTTGCGGCGATGGGAAACCGCGGGCGTCCTGCGGTCGGAGGGCCGGCGGCTGATCGTCCGATCGACGACGCGCCTCACCGATCTGGCGGGCGACGAGGAAGACTAGCCCCGGCGCGCGACACGATCACGGCGCCGTGAACGCCCTGCGTGACGACGGCCGCCAGGAGCGCGGCCGCGCCGGCGGCCACCGCCCCGGGCCATCCCCTCGCGAGCCCGGCGGCCAGCGCGGGGACCGAGATCGTCCAGAGCCCGAGCACGGCCAGCGCCACCCGGGGCGCCGCGAGCCGGTGCGAGGACACCTCCGGTGGCTGGCCGCCCAGCCGCGCCATCGCGCGATACCAGGCGTGCATCGGCAGCAGACGTCCCTGGATGCCGACGACCATCTGCGAGACGAACCCGAGGAGGCCCGCGACGCCGTACGTCCACGTCCAGCCCGACGGCGCGCCGCCCGCGGCCAGGCGAAGGCCGGACGCGCAGGCCACCACACCCCACAGCAGCGCGACGTGCGACTGCCACGTGGCCCAGTCGCGACCACGCATCTCCGCCGGTCGAGGCCGCCGGTTCGCCAGGACGCCGCGCAGGCGCCGGGCGAAGAGCGCGAGCGCGGCGACGACCAGCAGGGCGCCGGCGATCGGCGTCGTGTTCGTGACGAGCGCCAGGGCGATCGCCAGCGTGCCGGCCTCGATCAGGCCGGCCGTGACCGCCAGTCCCCGCCCGGACGGCATCGCGGCCGGCAGGAACATCGGAACCAGGCGGTAGGACAGGCCGACGATCAGCATCACCGCCCACCCGATCACCGCCAGGTGCGCGTGCGCGGTCGCCATCGCGAGGGGCGAGATTCGGAACCACGACGTACCGCGGCCGAACGCCATGACGAGCCCGAGGGCCGCCGCGCCCAGCACGTTGCCGAACGCGAGCGCGACGTGCGGCGCCACCCCGGCCGGCATCCTCGCGGTGCGCCGCAGACGGAGGACGCGCGCGGCGAGCCAGGCCGGTCCGGTCGCGACCAGCAGGCCGCCCGATCCGACGAGGTGGTACCGGCCCGTCCAGAAGCCGGCGACCATCGCGGCCGTGCCAATCCAGAACGCGGCGCACGCGAGCGCGTCGCCGCGCCGGGCCGGGAGCGGCAGCCCGAGCGCGAGCGGTCCGACGATGTAGAAGGCGCCGAGGATCGACCCCGAGATCCAGCCGAGCGTGACGAGATGAACGAGCGCGATCAGGCGCGGGTGGTAGTGGAAGCCGCCGGGCAGCGTCGGGTCGATCACCAGGATCGCGCACGCGAGGCCGAGCGAGAGGTGGGCGCCGGCGAAGTACACGAGCGGCAGCGCCGGCGCCGGCAGCAGCGCCAGGCGCCCGGCGCCGCCGGCCGTCCGCGTCTCCGGGGTCCGTGCGTCACCGGTCGTCCGAGGATCGCCGGGCATCAGGCGTCGATCCGGCGCCGGGTGCCGGCCAGCGCCGCGGCGAACCCGGCGATCGTCCACGCCGCGAAGATCGCGACCAGCCACGCGACGGCGTGCGACAGCCACCACGAAGCGAGCCGTCCGGGTTCGTCGGGCACCCACGCCGCGTCCTCGATGACGAACAGCACGGTCACGCGGAACGCGTCGATCGGGTTGGCCATCAGGACCGCGACCCACGCCGACGGATGGCCCTCGACCCAGGGGGAGCCGGCGATGCCGAGCAGCAGCAGGTCGGTGCCGAAGACGAGGGCCAGCCAGACGCCGAGGGTGAGCAGCAGGCCGCGTACGTGGTCGCGCACCCACAGGCCGAGTGCCAGGCCGACGACCGACAGCGTGACGCTGAGGCCGGCCGCCGCCGCGGCGGTGGCGGCGAGGGGCCGTGAGACGCCGCCGGCGAACGCCGCCGGCACGACGAGCAGCAGG
Source organism: Vicinamibacterales bacterium (assembly GCA_041394725.1). Taxonomy (GTDB): domain Bacteria; phylum Acidobacteriota; class Vicinamibacteria; order Vicinamibacterales; family SCN-69-37; genus JAWKHR01. The sequence continues at coordinate 28,287 of JAWKHR010000053.1, forward strand.
GCGGCGGGGGCGACGAGCGCGACGAGCGCGGCGGCTTTGCCGCCGAGCCACGCGCCGCGCGAGACGGGCTGCGCGAAGAGCAGCTCGCGCTCCTCGGACTCGCCGTGCGCCGCGCTCAGGCCGAGCACCAGCGCGGAGAGGGAGAGCCCGTACAGCGTGGCCTGCAGGCTCCACAACGGCGCGGCGCCCGCCGCATCGCCGGGCGTGAAGAGGGGCAGCAATCCGGCCAGCCCGGCCAGCGCCAGGTGCGCGTGCAGGCACCGGTTGAGGCGCTGCGCCGCCAGTTCCCGGCGGACGGTGGCCGCGAGGGTGGCGATCGCGTGGGGTCTCGGTCTCGGACGCATCGGTGGCCTCCGCGGATCAGCCCGCGGCGCCGGCGCGGGCGCGCGCCGGGCGGGCGAACGGAAATGCCTCGCGCAGCCGGTCGGGCGCGAGGGTGCGGCCGATGCGGCCGCCCTCGAGCACGAGGCAGCGATCGACCTCGTCCTCCCACTCGCCCAGCAGGTGCGTGGCGACGAGCACGGTCCGGCCGTCGCCGGCCGCGGCGTGCAGCGCGTGCTGCAGGGCGCGGCGCCAGTCCGGATCCAGGCTCAGTCCGGGCTCGTCGAGCAGGAGCAGCGGCGCGTCCGGCAGCAGGAGCACCGCCAGCGCGAGCCGCTGCCGCAGGCCGCCGGACAGCCGCCCGCACGGCACGTCGCGCACCGCGTCCAGCTGCCAGTCGCGCGCGACCATCGCGCGCCGCCCGTCGGGCACGTCGCGGAGCCGGGCATAGAAGCGCAGCACCTGCGCGACGGTCAGCCTCGGATGGAACCGCGGGGCCTGCGGCAGGTAGGCCATCCCGTCGAGCGCGGCGCGACCGCGCCCGAGCACGTGGCCGGCCAGCCGGACGGTGCCGCGATCGGCGGGTGAGAGGCCGGTGGCGACGCGCAGCGTCGTGGACTTGCCACAGCCGTTCGCGCCGACGAGCAGCGTGACCTCGCCGGGGCGCGCCTCGAAGTCGAGGCCGTCGAGCACCGGCTGCGCTCCGTAGCGCTTGGCGACGTCGCGGAACTCGATCATCGTCCGTCCTCCCGCACGAGCGGCGCCGGATCCACGACGCCGGAGAGGCCGGGCACGCCGATGCGGGCGTGCACGAACCGCAGCAGGCGCTCGCCCGGACTGCCGGCGAGCAGGCCGATCTCGGGGAAGCCCCGGCGAAGGGCGCCGAACAGGTCCACTTCCCGGTGCGGCAGGTCGCCGATGCCGTTGCCGTCGAGATCGAGGCGCGCCGCGCCGTCCCAGTAGTTGCCTCGGCCCGCGTCCGACCAGCGGTTGGCGACGTTCGTGCCGCTGGTTTCCACGGCATGGACGTTGCCCGAGAAGGTGTTGCCCGCGAAGACGTTGCCGTCGGACGAGTCGCTGATGCGCAGGCCGACGTGGTTGTCCGTGATGCGGTTGTCGCGCACCTCGTTGCCGTGGCTGTTCTCGGCGTAGAGCCCGAGCGTGTTGCCGGCGATCCGGTTGCGCTCGACGCGCGTGTCGTCCACCGACTGGAGCAGCAGCCCGTAGGCACGCCGCCCGCGATTGGCCTCGAACCGGTTGTCGCGCAGCGTGATGCCCTTCGAGTACATCAGCGCGGCGCCGGCCGCGTCGTCGCGGAAGACGTTGCGCTCGAACCGGTTGCCGTCCGAGTACATGTAGTGCAGCCCGTAGCGCACGCCCGTGATGACGTTGCCGCTGACGTCGGCGTCGTCGACGAACGAGAAGTAGATGCCGTCGCGCGTGCCGCGAATGACGTTCCGGGCGATGACGTGGCCGCGGGAATTCCACAGGTGGATGCCGTTGCCGCGCGCGTTCTGGTCGAGCGGCACCTCGCACGTCTCGCCGGCGCCCGGACCGTCCGGCCCGGGCGGGAGCGGGTCCCGGGCCCCGTCGTCCGGGCGGCCGACGATGTCGGAGTCCTCGATCCGCGCGCCGTCGGCCTGGCGCACGTAGATGCCGTGCAGGCAGTCGGCGATCCGCACGTGTCGGATCACGACGCGCGCGCCGGTGACGTGGATGCCGGCGTGGTCCTTCGTCAGGTCCATGCCGGAACCGCGGACCTCGAGGTTCTCGAGGACGACGTCGGGCGCCCGCACGGCCACGACGTGTGTCGTGCCGTCGCCGCGCAGGATCACGTGCCCCATGCCCCGCAGGTGCAGCGGCCGGTCGATGACGACGTTGCCGCGGTAGTCGCCGGCCGGGATGTCGATGACGGCGCCCGCCGGCGCTCCGGCGAGCCGCGCGCGGAGCCAGGCCACGTCGCCCGCCGGCGTCGCCTCCGGGGTCCTCGTCGCGGCGCCGGCGGCCGCGCCGGCGTGGGCGACCGCCGGTGACCAGGTCCGCGGCCCGATCGCTGCGTGCCAGCCGATCAGGGCGACCGCCGTCGCGACCGCCGCGCGGGCCGTGCCGGTCATGCGACCGCCTCCCGGCGCGACGTCCAGATCGCGCCCGCCAGCGCCGCCAGAAAGAGCCCCATGCACAGCGTGCCCCAGAGCGGGAGGCTCGTCTGGACGAAGTTCGCGATCTGCTGGCGGCCGACGACGACCGGCATGAACGGGTCGATGCGCATCGGCGCGTGCGGATCCAGCTGGTGGCCGTAGGTGTAGAGGCGGTACGCGAACGTGCCCAGCGAGAACAGGCCGAAGTAGGTGAAGAGCACCGCCAGGTCCACGAGGTGCCCGACCCGGTCCATGACGATGGCCCGGAGCGTGAGCAGCACGAAGACGCCGATCGCGAACGGCAGCCACTTCATCTCCGCGAAGTCGGCCTCGACGATGGGCTTCATGCCGATGTAGTGGTTCAGCGTGTTGATCTCGTGCAGGTCCTGGCCGCCGTTCCCGCCGGCGATGCGGTAGGCGTACATGTCGAGCCGGAGGCCCTCGGCGTACTGCGGCGCCACGAGCTCGATCCGCCACAGCGGCAGCAGGGACCCGACCACGAGCGCCAGGATGCCGGCGACGAGCAGCAGGCGGGCCGTGCCCGAGAGGGGGCGGTCCAGCAGGCGGTGCACGGCGCGGAAACGGGCGTTCATGATCGGGCCTCCTCGGGCGTGACGCGGGTCAGCGGGGACGGACGACGAGCGCGCCCTGCATCTCCTGGTGCAGCGCGGAGCAGAAGTTCGTGCAGTAGAACGGGAAGACCCCGGCCTTCGTCGCGCGGAACTTCACCTCCTTGGTCTCGCCCGGGTCCACGACGATGTTCAGGTCGTGCTCGACGATGCCGAGGCCGTGCAGCATGTCCACGGTCTGCTCGACGTTGGTCAGGTAGATCGTCACCTCGTCGCCCTGCTGCACCTCGATCTGGTCGGGCACGAACCGGCTGCGGATGGCCATCATCCGCACCTCGACGCGGTTGCCGGTCCGCGTGATGCCGGCCTCGTCGGGCGACCACACGGCCTTCGGGTTGTGGTTCTCCTCGCGCGGATAGACCTCGATCGGCGAGATCGCGTCCACCTTCAGGATCTGCGCGAAGTGCGGCTCGGGCTCGGTGTAGGCCTCGTAGAGCATGCTCATCTTCTCGCCCGTGATGTCGATGAGCTGGCTGCTCTCCGGCTGCGACGGCCCCACGTTGATGTGGCGGCCCTTCGACAGCTTGTTCATTGCGACCAGGTACCGCCCGTACGGCTCGCGCGTGTCGCTGCCGCCGACCACGAGGTGGCCGATGTTGTAGTGGATCGGGATCTTGTCCACCACGACCCGGCTCAGGTCGGCGCGGTCCTCGGGTGACCACGGCGGCAGCCGCCACTTGGCGACGGCCGACTCGACGAAGAGCGACGTGTAGGCGTTGCCCTGTCCGTCGTACTGCGTGTGGAGCGGGCCGAGCCCGACGGGGACCTCGCCCTCGAGGACGGTGTCGTGCCGGATCACCGGGATGCCGCGCACCTCGCCCTCGAACGTCTTCTGGTCGATCGCCGCCTTGATCTTCTCGAAGTCGAAGACGCTCGCGACCGGCTGCAGCTTGCCGGACGCCGCGATCCAGCGGCCGGACGGATCCGTGTCGATGCCGTGCGGCGACTTCGGGATCGGCAGGAAGTACAGGATGCCGGGGACCTTCGCCGGATCGAGCACGGGGACGCCGGCCATCATCGTCGCCTTCCCGTCGCGCACCGCCTGTTCCGCGGCGCGCCAGTTGACGACGGCCGCGTAGTCCCGGTCGAGCTGGGTCGAGTTGGCCTCGAGCGTGTCGTGGGCCATCTCCGAGTTGTAGGAGGTCCAGAACGCCCACCCGGAACTCGGGCCCTTGCCGGTCGATCCCAGGTCCCAGTTGAACGGCGGGGTGAGGATCTGCCAGCCCACCGACAGCGTGCCCGTGGCCGGATCGACCTTCAGGCCGCTGACCATGCCGTTGTACTCGGTCTCGTAGGCCGAGGTGGGCGCGTACCGGCCCTTGGGCAGCGGCACCGAGAAGCGGGTCGCCACCAGCACGTACTCGGTGTTCTCGGTGACGAACGACGATCCGTGGTTGCCGCTGGAGTTCGGGATCGGCCCGAAGATCTGGCGCGTCTTGAAGTCGCGCAGCTCGATCCGCGCGACGCGGTTGTTCGCGTTGTCGTTGACGAACAGCCACCGGCCGTCGTACTTGCCGTCGGTCTGCGACAGTCCCGGGTGGTGCACGTCGCCCCAGGTGAAGTCGCCGAGCATCGCCCGCGTCTCCTCGTCGTAGCCGTAGCCCGTGCCGGAGTACTTCGAGAAGACGGGGATCGTGGCGATGTGCCGCATCGACGGGAGGCCGGCCACGAAGACCTGGCCGGAGTGGCCGCCCGAGTAGAAGAGGTAGAACTCGTCCTTCTCGCCCGGCGCCACGTACGTCCGCGCCGCGGCGTCGCCGCCGGCCGAGACCGCGGGCCGGCTGCCGGGAGGATTGCAGGCCGGGGTCGCGAGCAGGCCCGCGGCCACGACGAGAACACCGAAATATCTCGCGCGAGTGGTCATGGTGTGGTCCTCTTCTGGGAGCGTCAGCCGACGATCAGCACGCCCCGCATGCCGACCTGGTAGTGCCCGGGGAAGGAACAGATGAACTCGTAGCGGCCCGGCGTCGCCGGCGCGTTGAACGTCACCGTGTCGGACTCGCCGGGACCGAGCAGGCGCGTGGCCGCGAGCATGCGCGCGTCGCCCTGCGGCACGAAGTCCGTGGCCGCGGCCTCGGCCGCCGCGACCGCGAAGGACACCAGCTCCGTGCCGGGCACGAGCAGGATCCAGTTGTGGCCCATGGACAGCTTGGGCGTCGTGCCGACGTTGGTCAGCGTCACGCTCAGCCGCTCGCCGGGCGCGGCCGTGATCTCGGTCACGTCGAACTTCATCTTGTCGTTGGCGGTGATGTGAATCGGCCGGCCGTCGTGGACGGGCGCGGTCGGCGCCGTCGTGGCCGCCGCGCCGCCGCCGGCCGCCGATGCGCCGTCGGCCGGGCCGGAGGAACACGCCGCGGCGGCGACCGTCAGGGCGGTGGCGAGGATCAGGGCGAGGTGTCGGGTCATGGGACGTCCTTCCATGGCCCGTAGTCTCCGCTTCCGGCGCGCGACGTTCTTTGCTGCAGGACAAGCTTCGCCGCGGCCGGGGCAGGACGCCCGGAAGGCCCCTCCGGGCGGGAAGGTTGCCCCGGCGCAAAGAACCCGCGCCGCGACTGCGCCCACACTCGGGCCATGAGGACTCTCCATCGCCCGTGGCGCCTCGCGGCCGTTGTCCTGGCCGCGGCCGCCGTCGTCATCGTCGTCGCGCGCGGCGTCACCGGCGCCGCCGAGCGCCGTTTCACGGTCACCGGCCGCGTCGTGGACGCGCCCGGCGACGGCACCGTCACCATCGCCCACGCGGACATCCCCGGCCTCATGCCGGCGATGACGATGCGGTTCACGATCGCCGGGCCGGATTCGACGCCGGCCCTGGCCCCCGGCGACCAGCTGCGCTTCAGGCTCCGCCTGGACGACACGGGGACGCGCATCGACCGGGTGGTCGTCACCGGGCACGACGAGGTGGCATCGGCCGGCGTCCCGGCGGGGGAGCGGCGGTCGTCCCGCCTGAGGCCGGGCGACGTCGTCCCGTCGTTCCGGCTGGTCGATCAACTGGAACGACCGGTGACCGAGGCGGACCTGCGGGGGCACCTGACCCTCGTCACCTTCGTCTACACGCGGTGCCCGCTGCCGGAGTTCTGCCCGTTGATGACGCAGCGCTTCCACGACCTGCAGGTGGCGGCGGCCGGTGACGCGACGCTCGATGCCACCGTGCGGCTGCTGACCGTGACGCTCGACCCGGCGTTCGACACCCCGCGGGTCCTCGACGCGTATGGCCGCGCGCGCGGCGCCGACCCGGCCCGCTGGCGTTTCGTGACCGGGGATCCGGCCGGGATCGACACGCTCACGCGCGCGTTTGCCGTCTACCGGGAACGGAACGGCGTGACGCTCGATCACACGCTGGCCACCGCCGCGATCGACGGGGATGGCCGGGTCATCGAGATCTGGCGCGGCAACCAGTGGCGCGCCGAGGACGTGCTCGCGGTGCTGCGCGCGGAGGTGGAGCGATGAGCGGGCTGCCCGCGTCGCCCGCCGACCTCGTCGCGATGCCGGAGGGCGGCATCACGAGTCGCGTGCTCGTCAAGACCGCCCACGGCAACACGACGATGTTCGCCTTCGACGGCGGCCAGGCGCTGAGCGAGCACACCTCGCCGTTCGACGCGCTGGTGGTCGTGCTCGAAGGCCGGTTCGCGATTACCGTCGGGGGACGAAGGGCCGACGCGGCGGCCGGGACCATCACGCAGCTGCCGGGCGGCGTGCCTCACGCGGTCGAGGCGCTGGAGCCGTCGCGGATGCTGCTGGTGATGCACCGGCCCTGACCGGGGACGCCCGCGCCGGTCGCGCTTTCCCACGATTGACGGCCGACCTGGTGCATCATTGGGCGGAGTCCCGCCCATGTCCCTGCGCGTCTGGCGCCGTGCGCTCGTGCTCTCGGTGCTGTTGCTGTGCCAGGCCGCGGCCCGCCCGGGCGCCGACGACGGCCAGGCCGCGGCCCGTCCGGGCGCCGACGACGGCCAGGGCAGCGGCGCGGGCCAACGCGGCGCGCCGCCTCGCGCCCGGGCCGGGACCGGGAGCCTCTCAGGGCAGATCGTGGACGGCGTGTCCGGTCGCCCGGTGGCCGGCGTCACGGTCGGCGTCGGGGCGATTCTCGATGGGCCGAGGGCCGCGGGACTGCCGGTGAGCGACCAGTCGGGGCACTTCGAGATCTCCGCGTTGGCCGCCGGACAGCACATGGTCTGGGCGCGCGCGGAGGGCTACGCCATCGGCACCTACGGCCAGGTCCGTCCGGGCGACGTGCCGGGGCGTGTGGCCCTGCGTGATGGCGCCCGGGTCGCCGACCTGCGCATCCGGATGTGGAAGCTCGGCGCCATCACGGGGCGTGTGATCGACGAGGCCGGCGCGCCCGTCGCCGGCGCGACGATCGAGATCCGGACGCGAGCGGGCCGGGGCCTGGGCGGCCGGTTCGGCCTGCCCGTCAGGGCCACGACGGACCGGAACGGACGATACGTCGTCCGCGAGGTGCGTCCGGCCGACTATCTCGTCGGCGTCCTGTTCACTTCGACGTCTCTGCCGGCGGCCGTCCTCGACACGTACCGGGGCGCGGTCTCGGAAGGCCTCGCCGATGGCGCGAGCGTCGTCGCCGCCCTCCGGGCCTCGCGCCTGTGGATCCCGGGCGAGTCGGCCACCACCCGGATCGGGTCGGACGTCTTTGCGGTCGTCGCGCCGGAGGGGCCCGCGCCGCGACCGAGCGGACAGGCGGCGGACGATCGCCCACGCGTGTATCGGACGACCTTCCATCCCGGTGTCTCGACGGTGGCCGAGGCTCGCCCGGTTCGCGTCCTTCCGGGGGAGACACGATTCGACGTGGACTTCCAGCTCGCGACCCTGCCCACGGTTCGCGTGTCGGGCGTCGTCAGCGGGTCGGACGGCCCCGCGCCGTACACCGCGCTTCGCCTCCTGACGCCGGAGGAGCCGCCCGCCGAGGCGAACGAGTTCATCTCGCTCGCGAGCTTCGAGACGGCGGTGACGGTCGCCGATGCCCGAGGAGCCTTCACGTTTCACGGCGTGCCGGCCGGACGCTACGTGCTCACGACCGCGCCACCGGGACGGACACCGTGGGCGCGCACCGAGATCGTCGTGGGGGAGTCCGACGTGCAGGACGTCACCGTGCAACTGCGGCAGGGCATCCGCGTCCACGGCCGCGTCGAGTTCGCCGGCACGTCCCGGCAGCGACCCACGACGGCGCTCTTTCCCGGGGCGTCCATCGCCAGGCTGGGGCAGCTCGTCCCCACCGGCTATGCCACACCGGACGGCGTGGCGCCGGAGGCGGATGGCGCGTTCACGACGCCGCCGTATCCGCCGGGACGCTACCTCGTCCTCGACCAGCGGCTCGGACCCTGGATGCTCCGCTCGGCGATGCTCGACGGCCGTGACGTGTCCGTGCTGCCGATGGAGCTCTCCGACGATGACGTGACCGGGCTGGTGCTCACCTACACCGATCAGCCGACGTACCTGCGCGGCACGATCGCGCCGCGGCCGGACGGCGGCCTGCGCTCCGAGCTCGACGTCATGGTCTTTCCCGCTGACGTCGCGGCGTGGGTGCGCGAGGGCCTCCCGTCGCATCTTCCGTCACGGCAGATGCGGACGTTGCACCCCGACGAGGACGGTACCTTTCAGGTCGTGGGACTCGCGCCGGGGAACTACCTCGTCGCGGCGTTTCCGGCCGGGGAGGGCGGTGACCCGGATGCGGATTTCCTGGATCTGGTGGCGCGGGTCGCGACCCCGATCTCGCTGGCCGAGGGCGCGCCGCGGGTCGTGGAGCTGATGCCGGTCAGCCTGCGCCGGGACGCGATCCGCCGCTAGGACATCCGGGTCGTCTGATCCGATCGCGCTGCCGCGTTGTTGATTTGTCCAACATTGTTGTTATACCGTCCGGGCACACCAGTCACCCCGGGGCCCCCCGCCCGAGACGAGGAGTGCGTGCCCATGCATCGCTGGCTTCGATGGTTCTACGCCCCGGCAGTCGCCGACGCGATCGCGGGTGACGTCGAGGAGGAGCGCCGCCGCCGCGCCCGGCACTCGCCGTGGCGCGCGCGCGTGTGGACGTGGGTCGCGCTGGCCGGCCTCGCGGCCGCGGCGGTGCGACCCGGTGGAGGGGCTGAGCCGCCCACGACGCCCTCCGGTCGTTCGGCGGGACGGCTGGCCGCCGAACTGAGGGTCACGCTTCGGACCCTCGCGCGGTCGCCCTGGTATGCGGTCAGCCTCTCGGCGGTCGTCGGCCTGAGCCTCGCGCTGGCCGCGACCGTGTTCGCGGTCGTGGACGGCGCACTCTTCGCGCCGCTCCCGTATCTCCACGCCGATCGCGTGTTCGCCGTCGAGGCACGGTTCACCGGACTCGAACCGGTCACGGCGGGCGAGAGCGTCAGCGTGCCCGACGTCGCGGCGTGGTCGGCCGCGATGCCCGACGTCGCCTTCGCCGGGCTGTCCACGATGACGGCACGGCTCTCGACCAACGGGACGTTCGAGGACACGCTCGTGGTGGCCCTGGTGGAGCCGGGCTTCCTGGACGTCCTGGGGGTTGCGCCACGCGTCGGAGGGTTCCCCGCTGACGCGTTCGACGCGACGTCGCGCGTGTCGCCCGTGCTCGTCACCGACACGTTCTGGCGCGCGCGCCTCGGCGCCGATCCTGCCGTGGTCGGGCGTCGGATCGACCTCGACCCGTCGACCGGTGCGGCCTTCGAGGTGGCCGGGGTGATGCCCGCCGGCTTCGTCCTGCCGATGTCGGGCGACGTCGGCCTCATCGCGCCGTACCGGCCCACCGCCGCGACGCGGGCGGACTTCGGGCGACGCGACCTGCGGCTGGTCGTGGCACGCCTCGCGGCCGGCACCCGCGCGCCGGATGCCGAGGCGCGGTTGACCCGCGCGATGCGCGAGATCGCCCCGTCGATCCCGCCACCCCGCCCGATTCCCAGCCTCACGCCCGAGATGGCGCGGCGGCGCGGGCCGTTCGAGGAGGCGAGCATCGTGCCCTTGCGTGCCTACGTCGCGCGGCACACGCGAACGCTCTTCGCCGGCGCGTTCGCGGCCGCGCTGCTCCTGCTGCTGCTTGCCACCGCGAATGTGTCGGCGCTGATGGCGGCGCGCGGCGCGGCGCGCGCGCGCGACCGGGCGATCCGTCGCGCGATGGGCGCGAACCGCTGGCAGGTCGCGCGCCTGGTGCTCATCGAGGCGGCCGTGCTGGTCGGCTCCGGCGCCCTCGCGGGGATCGCCCTGGCGCCGGTGCTGGTGGGCCTGGCCACTCGGCTGCTGCCGGATGCGTTCGTGTTCTTCAGGCCGCCGCAGGTGGACGCGCGTGTGTGGGCGTTTGCCGGAGCGGCGGCCGCCGTGGCCGTTCTGTTCGCCGCGGCCGGGCCCCTGCGCGCCGGCCGTCGCGGCGAATCCGTGATCCTCAATGCCTCGGGACCGGCCACGACACCCGGCCTGTCCTTCCGCGCGCGCGGCGCCGCCATCGTCCTGCAGGTCGCGATCGGGTTCGTGCTGGTCGTCGGCGGATCGCTGTTCGCCGGGTCGCTGCTCTCGGTGTGGAGCGAGCCCATCGGCATCGACGTCGATCACCTGGCCGCGATGGAGATCCGCCTGCTGCCCGAGGGCCCCGACCGGGGCGCCATCGAGGCCGCGCGCACGACGCTGGCGGCCGACCTGCTCGCGCGCGTGCGGCAGGTGCCTGGTGTCGCGGCCGGCGCGCTGACGAGCGCCAGCCTGTTCACGCGCCAGGTGTCGTTTGGAGGCCCGCGAAAGGCCGGGGCGCCCATCGGCGGCCCGGCTCCGGCCGTCCAGAGCGTATCGCCGGGCTTTCCCGGCGTCGTCGCGCCGGGGCTCGTCGAGGGCCGGTGGTTCACCGACGCCGAGCTTGACGCCCGCGATCCCGTTGTCGTCGTCGACGAGACGATGGCGCGGACGTGGTGGCCGGACGGGGGCGCCGTGGGGCAGACGCTGCAGGACATCACGGTTCGGGTACCGGTGACCGTCATCGGCGTGGCGCGGCCGGTGCGCTACTACGCGTGGGACATTGGCGCGGCGCGCATCGGCACGGTGTACCGGCCGCTCGTGCCGGGACGGACGACGACGGCCACGCTCGTCATCCGCAGCGACGATCCCCGCCGCGCGATGGCGGCTGTGCTCGCCGAGGTGCAGCAGCTCGGACCGGCGGTGCGCGTCGGCCGTCCCGAAGTGCTCAGCGCGCTCGCCGCCGACTCGATTCGCTCGCGGCGCCTCCAGGCCTGGATCTTCGGGAGCTTCGCCGCGGCCGGGATCCTGATTCTGGCGGCGGGCGTGTTCGGCCTGGTGGCGATGTCCACGGCGCGCCGCACGCGCGAGATCGGCATCCGTCTGGCGCTCGGCGCCACGCGCGTGGCCATCCTCCGCGGCCTGATGCGCGAGCAGGCGGTCCCGATTGCGGCCGGGCTCGGCATCGGCATCGGCGTTGCCGCCTGGGGGACGGGGTATGCGGCGTCGTACCTGTACGAACTGCGGGTGACCGACTACCGCGTCTGGGGCTTCGCCGTGGCGACGATCGTCCTGGTGGGACTGGCGGGCGTGTTCGTGCCGGCTCGCCGGGCGAGCCGCTCGGACCCGGCGGGAATCCTGCGCGCGGAGTAGCGCGACGGCCCGACGCGCTACTTGTGCGCCATCCGCTGGCGGATGTGCTCGACGACCGCGGTCACGAAACGGTGCACGGACGCCTCCGCGATGCGGTGGCCCACGGCGGCGTCGAGCGCCTTGCCGATGATCCCCATCGGCGGCTCGTAGCGGCCGGTCAGCTCGACCTGCGTCTCGGTGGACGACAGGGGGTAGACGGCCAGGTCGGCCTTCATCACCGGGAACAGGCCGGGCGAGTCCTTCGCCTGCCACTCGATCGGGATGTGCGTGACGTGCGAGTGCCTGGGGCCGGTATCCTCGCGGGCGTCGCCAATGCGGATCGTGATGTCGCGGCTGACTTCGAGGCCCTGGATGTCCACGCTGAGCGCGGCGACCAGTTCGCCCGTGCGCGCCTCGGCGACCTTCGTCGCCGAGCGGAACAGGCTGCCGGCGTCCTTCGCCAGCAGGTCACGGACGGACGCATACGGCTGGTTGACGTAGTCGAACGCGCGGATTTCTCGGGCGGCCATGCGCGGGATTCTACCCGATTCGGGACGCGTGGCTCCCGTGCCGGTCGCCGCCATCCGGCGGGCGGGTCCGCGGTGCCTACCCCCGCTTCTTGCGGACGGGCGCCGTCTCGGGCGCGGCGACGAGGGCGCCGAGCAGGTCGCGGTTCATGCGGGCGATGAAGCTCACCGGGATCTGTTTCGGGCAGACCGCCTCGCACTCGTTGTGGTTGCTGCAGTGGCCGAAGCCCTCGGCGTCCATCTGCGCGACCATCGTCTGCACGCGCGTCGTGCGCTCGGGCTGGCCCTGCGGCAGCAGGCCGAGGTGCGCGACCTTGGCCGCGACGAACAGGCTGGCCGAGGCGTTCGGGCAGGCCGCGACGCAGGCGCCGCAGCCGATGCACGCGGCGGCCTCGAAGGCCTCGTCGGCGGACGGCTTGGGCACGGGGATCTCGTTCGCGTCCGGGGCGCTGCCGGTCCGGATCGAGATGTAGCCGCCGGCTTGGATCACGCGGTCGAACGCGCCCCGATCGACGACCAGGTCCTTGATGACGGGAAACGCGCCCGCGCGCCACGGCTCGATGACGATCTCGTCGCCGTCGCGGAAGTGCCGCATGTGGAGCTGGCAGGTCGTGGTCGCCGGCTGCGGGCCGTGCGCCACGCCGTTGATCATCACGCCGCACGCGCCGCAGATGCCCTCGCGGCAGTCGTGCTCGAAGGCGACCGGGTCCTTCCCCTCGAGCAGCAGCCGGTCGTTGAGCACGTCGAGCATCTCGAGGAACGACATGTGCTCGGAGACCGTGTCGCACACGTAGGTCTCGAAGCGGCCGGCCGTCTTCGGGCCCGCCTGCCGCCAGATCTTCAACGTCAGCTTCAGGGTGCGATCGCTCACCGGTAACTCCGCGTGCTCGGCTTGACGAACTCGAAGGTGAGCTGCTCGACGTGGCGCACCGGCGCCGCGTCCGGGCCGGCGTACTCCCACGCCGCCACGTGCGCGAAGTGGTCGTCGTCGCGCGCGGCCTCGCCCTCGGGCGTCTCGTGCTCCTCCCGGAAGTGGCAGCCGCAGGACTCCTCGCGGGCGAGGGCGTCGCGGCACATCAGCTCGGCCAGCTCGAGGAAGTCGGCGACCCGGCCGGCGCGCTCGAGCGCCTGGTTGAGGTCGTCGCCGCGGCCGACGAGCTTCAGGTCCTCCCAGAACTTCTGCCGCAGCCCGGGAATCTCCGCGAGCGCCTGCTCGAGGCCCGCGCGGCTGCGCGA
>JAWKHR010000054.1:0-41556 GCA_041394725.1 Vicinamibacterales bacterium
CGGGCCAGGCAGTGTCGAGGGACGAGGCGGCGGTCACGGTCATCGGCGCTGACCGCCGCGGGGGCGCGCCGGTCCGGCGTGGGGCTACCGCAAAAGGCGCGCCACGAATCCGCCGGGCGAATCGCGCCGGCGCGGGCACTCGCGGCGGCGCCGCTTGCGGGAATCCGGCAGGTTGCCGGGATTCCGCAGCCGCGCGCCGGAAATCCCGCAGCGGACCGCGCCGACTCGCCGGGATGTCGTCAGCCGGACTCGTCCGGCGCGCGAATCAACGCGGCACGCGCCGTGCAATAGCGCGGGCGGCGGCTGCGCCAGTGCGCCGTCGGCATGGTCCGGGCCGCGTGTCGATCACCGGCACCCGGACAGGAGGCACACGTCATCATGAAGCGCCGCACCGTTCTCGGTTTCGCCCTGCTGCTGGGACTCACGCTCACGAGCGCGCCGCTCGGCGCGCGGCAGGCCGCCCGCATCATCAACCTCACGGCCGGCGACCCGGTGAACAACGTGATGAACTACAGCGTGAAGACCCTCCGCGCGAAGGCCGGCGAGCGCGTGCGGGTGCGGCTGACGAACATCGGCCAGACGCCGAAGATCGTCATGGCGCACAACTTCGTCCTGCTCAAGGAGGGCGTGGACCCGAAGGCGTTCACCGACGCGGCGGCCGCCGCGCGCGACACCGACTACATCCTGCCGTCGCAGAAGAACCAGATCATCGCCAACACCACGATGGCCGGGCCGGGCGAACGGGTGGAGGTGACGTTCGTCGTCCCGACCAAGCCCGGCAAGTACACGTTCGTCTGCACGTTCGCGGGCCACTACGCCGCGGGCATGTGGGGCGAGCTGATCGTCCAGTAGTGACACCGGCGACCACCTGACGGAGGCGTCGCATGGGCCCGACCATCGACCGCGAGAAGGTCCTGACCGTCCTGCTCAAGCGGTTTCCCGAGGCGCGCCTGTGCGACGTCGCCGCCGCCGCCAACGCCATCGTCGGCCTCGATCCCGAGTACGACGTGGTGAGTCCCGCCCAGCTCGACCGGCTGGAGTGCGACGCCGGCGGCCGCCACTTCACCGCGCGCCACGTCGTCAACGGGGACCTGCGGATCTACCACCGCGTGAAGTGAGCCGCGCGCCGGGGGCGCGCCTCAGCCGCCAATCCGGACGTCCTGGACCGTGCGCTCGCCGTCCCTGATGGCGATCGGGATGGCGGCGGCCGCCAGCTGGTCGAAGAACGTCGGATCATCGAAGTCGTCGGGCGTCACGTCGGTGAGGGCCGCCAGCAGGTAGTCGCCCGGCGGCAGGTCCCGCACGTCGAAGCCGCCGTCGGTGCCCGGCCGCGTGGTCGCGACGCGTCGCGACCCGGCCCGCCTGAGCGCGGGGTCGCGTGGAAACACGACGATCACGTACTCCGGCGCGGCCTCGCCGGCCGGCGTCTGCAGCGACCCTGCCAGCTCGGTATGACGGTCGGTGATCGTGACCACCAGCCCCGCGATCGGGCCGCCATCGCGCACGGTCAGCGGCACGTCGAGCAGGTCCACGCCGTCGAGCATGGCGGACTGGAGGCGCCACTCCGTCGCCAGGTCCCCGGGGATCGTGTGGCTCAGGAGGTAGTCCCCCGGGCCCACGTCGGGAATCGCGAAGGCGCCGTCCGCCTGCACGGCGACCGGACGCACCACGCTGATCGCGCCGCCGAACATCGTCCCGTTGACCGATGACGAGCCACCGCCGGCCTCCGGCCGGAAGCCGACGAGCACGCGCGACAGGTCGGGCCGCCGCCCCGAGTCCGACGTGACCTCCACGTGCCCGGCGACCGTGGCGCCGGGTTGCAGCACCAGCGCGAGCGTCGTCACCGGCTGGCCGTTGACGTCCACGTCGGTCATCGCGAACCGATAGCGCGTCGCGTCGCCGGCCTGCCGCGCCGGCAGGATGCCGCCGCCGGTGGAGGCGCCGATGCCCATCGAGGGCGTCGTCGGGGCCTCGTCGCTCTCGCGCACGACGATGCGATAGCGGCCGGGCGGGACGTTGGTGTACCGGAACGCGCCTTCGTCGTCGCCCGCGCGCGACAGCGCCGGGCGCGAGCCGGTGAACACCGAGGTCGTCGGCCCGTCGATGATCATCGACATCTGCACGCGGCCCGGCGGGCGTCCGTCACCGCTCGTGACCGTGCCCGCGATCACCGCCATGCGGACGGGCGCCACGATGAAGTCGAGTCCGGCGCGCGTCTCACCGGCGGCGACGCGGAAGCGTTCGGCCTGGCCGTACGCCGGCGTGCCCGGATAGAAGGTGAGGGGGAAGCCCCACGTCGCTGTCTCGCCGGCCGCCGTGGGCTCACCGGCGTTCGGCGCGGCCGCGGGCGCGGGCGCCGTGCCGCGCTGGCGCAGCGCCGCCAGCAGCGCGTCCATCTCCGCTTCCTCGCGGCGGTCGAACGCGTCGGAGCGCTGGTCCATCGGGTTGGCGCCGATGACGTAGCGGCCGGGTGGCAGGCCGTAGACGCGGTATTCACCGCGGTCGTTGGTCCGGACCTCGGTCGTGGCCGCACCGGCGCCGGTCCCGGCCGAAGCCGTGGTGACGGATACCGCCATGACGGCGATGTTCCGCACGGGCCGGCCGCGTTCGTCCCGGACGACGCCCGCCAGCACCGCGCCATGCGTGAGGCGAAGCGTGGCCTCCAGGCGCCCGCCGGCCTCGAGCGCGATCGTCGTGCCGTCGCCGCCCGGCCGGCGCGCGCCGAAGGATCCGTCCAGGTACCCGGGTTTCGTCGCGATGAGCGAGAACCTTCCCGCCGGCAGGCGCTCGAGCTCGAATCGGCCGTCGTCGCCGGTCACGACCGAGCGGCTCTGGCCGAGGCCCTCGCCGCTGAGCGTCACGACGGCGCGCCGGACCGGCCGCGCCTCGGCGTCGGCGGTGAGCACGCGACCGCCGATCGTCCCGGTGCCGGCCGGACGCACCCGCGCGTCCCTGACCTGACGGGCACCGAGGTGGCCGGCACCCGCGAGATCCCACGCGCCCACGATCCCCAGCGCAAGCATGAGCGCGCGCGCGGCACGCCGGCCTCCGAATCCTCGGTCGCTCATCGCCGCACCTCCGCCACGCGAGGGGACACCGTGGCGTGGCCGCCCCAGTCCACGGTGACGCGCTCGGCGTTCGCGGCCGCGTTCGCCAGCCATCCCGGCGTCTGCCACGGCGCCGGCGTCGAGCCGGCCACGACCGCCACGGCCGCCACGAAGTACTCCCCGGCCTGCAGCGACGCGAACGAGAACGAGCCGTCGCTTCCGGCCAGCGCGCTGCGCAACCGGGCGGGCTCGCGGCCGTAGTTCGTCCAGAGCCGTCGATCGACGGGGAACAGGACGACGACCGTGGGGGTGGCCGCCGCGCCTGGCGCGCCCGTTTGCACGCGGCCGTCGATCTCCGCGGTCCGGTTCGTGAACGTGACCTGCACGCCGGCGTAGTCGTCGCCGCCGGTCGTGTCGAACGGCGTGTCCGTGTAATCGCGCCCCTGGTGGACGATGGACTTGACGACCCATCCGCGCGCGAGCCCGCGCGCCTGGAGCAGGTACTGTCCGGGGAGCAGGCCGGGGATCTCGAACGCGTCGGCCGGCCCGTCGCCGCGCGGCGGCGGGTTCGGCTGGCCGAGCGACGGGTCGCCGTCAGCGGCCTGCGCGGTGACGCCGAGCACGG
Source organism: Vicinamibacterales bacterium (assembly GCA_041394725.1). GTDB lineage: Bacteria > Acidobacteriota > Vicinamibacteria > Vicinamibacterales > SCN-69-37 > JAWKHR01. The sequence goes on from JAWKHR010000054.1 coordinate 3,673, forward strand.
GCGGCGGCTCGCCCGGACCCGGCGCACCCTCCATCGTCACGCGTCCGCTGATCGTCATGCACGGGCGCAGCACGAGGCGCGCGTCGGTCACGTCGGTGGCGCCGGCGTCAATCGTCGTCCGGCCCCAGGCGCAGGCGTCGCCCGCGAGGTAGCCGCCGCTCCACGTCGTGAACTGCGTCCCGGCGGGCGCCGACGTGACCGAGCGCGAGCTGTAGCCGCCGGACGATCGGCCCGGCGGTCCGGGCAGGCGAAGCGAGCGAATCATGGAATAGGTCTGGTATTCGGCGAGCGCTGCCGGCGCCGTGAGCACGTAGCGGCCGGCGGGGACGCCGAGCAGGACGAACGTGCCGTCGGCGGCGACGCGCGCGGTCGCCGCCTCGCTGCCCGGGCCGAGGGCGGTGAGGGATTCGGGCAGGAGTCGAAGCGTCAGCCCCGCGAGCGCCTCGGCCGGCCCGTCCACGCGGCCGCTGATCGACACGGTGGGCACGGGAGCCAGGCGCAGATCGGCGCCGTCGCGCTGTTCGCCCGCGCCGAGGGCGATCGCCGTCGCCGACTCGATCGTCGATCCGCCTGGATGGAAGGTGATCGGGTAGGCGGTGCGCGGGGCGCCCGGCGGAACGGGGTAGTCGCCGAGGATCAGCCGGGCTCGCGGGTCAGCGTCCACGGCATGTTCGACGGGAATCGGCGTCGTGATGCCACGGCTCGAGCGCTGCGCGGCGATGGCCGGCGTGATGCCGGCGATGGCCGCCGCGTCGGCGTCTCCCGGCACCGCAGCCTGCACCGAGGGCATGACCACGTAGTAGGTGCCGGGCTGGAGCCCGCCGATGAAGTACGCGCCGCGATCGTCGGTGCGGGTGATCGGGCCGCCGGCCAGGTACGACGTGCCCGCGACGGGCACGCGCGTCAGCAGGCGCACCCAGGCGCCGACGACGGGATCGCCCGCCTCGTCGGTCACCACCCCGCCGATGGATCCCGCCGGCGTGATCTCGAGCCTGACGTCCGCCCGCCACTGGCCGTCGGCCAGGCCGAGCCGGCCGGGCGGCACGTCCGGATCGGCCGGATGGTCGAGGTAGCCCGCCGCGGCGACGCCCAGCGTCCAGGCGTTCGAGGCCGGCAGGTCGACGAACGCGAATCGTCCCCGGCGGTCGGTGAGCGTGGATGCGGGCCGGCGCGCCAGCGGGCCCGTGACGCTGCGGTCGAGCAGCGTCACCAGCGCGCCGCCGATCTCGAGTCCGGTCGTCTGGTCGACGACCGTTCCGGTGATGGCGCCCGTGCCGGTCGTGGCCGGCGCCTGCGCGAGGGGCTGCGACGGGGCGCGGCCGGGCGCGACGGCGACCTGTCGCGCCGCGGAGGCTCCCGCCGCGGCCAGCCACAGTACGGTGACCAGGGCCATGACGTGGTGTGCGTGCATCGCCACCCCCGGGCGATCTGAACCCATCGTCGCCTCTCCTGACTGCTGCCGGCGTGTCCCCGACCTTAGACCCCGCGACCGGGCGCCCGGCCTCCGGATTGCCATAACCCCGCTGGGGCCCGTTCGTTTCGGGCACCGTCACGGGTTGCGCCAAAACGATCGCCGCGCGGCGGTGTTGTTGAGGGTAAGGTCAGCCACGGTGTCCGACGCTGAGGTCCTCTTCCACGCGCATCGCGAGCCGGTCTTCCGGTATCTCTGCCGGACGGTCGGGACGGCGGATGCCGCGCGCGACCTGACGCAGGAGGTGTTCCTGCGAGTCACGCGGTCCGTTCCGCCCGACGCCGGCCACGACGGCCAGCGGGCCTGGGTCTTCCGCATCGCGCGGAACCTGGCGCTGAACTACCTGCGCGACGGGCGCCGGCGTCCCGCGGCGGTCGCGCTCGTCGAGCACGCCGCGCCGGCGACCCAGGAACTGGCGGCGGCCATCGACGGCGCGGTGGCGTCGCTGCCCGATCTCGAGCGCGACGTGTTCCTGCTGCGCGAGTCGGCGGGCCTGAGCTACGAGGAGATCGGCCGCGCGTGCGAGATCTCGGCCGACGCCGTCCGCAACCGGCTGCATCGGGCGCGCGTGCAGCTGCGCGACGCGCTCGGCACGACGTTCCGGATCCAGCGCCAGCGCGGCGTCCGCCTGGCGCGGAGAGAGTCTGATGACTGATGACCTGCAGGTAATCGAGGCGTTCGCCGACGGCGAGCGCGTGGACGCGGAGGCCCTGATGGCGGCACTGGCGGACGCGCGTGGTCGCGCGCACTTCGTGGACGTGCTCGTGCTCCGCGAACTGGTCGATCCCAGGGCCGGCGTGGGACTCCCGGTGAGCGGCCGGGGCGGGGAGGTGGTGCGGTCGGGAGCGTCCTGGTCGTCGCGGTTCGTCGCCGTGGCCGCGGCCGCCGCGCTCGTCGTCAGCCTCGGCGCGGGTTTCGCGGTCGGCTGGGGCCTCGCGGGACGTGCGGCCGCAGGCCGCGGCGGCGCGCCCGCGTCCGCCACGCCCGCCGGCACCCCGCTGCCGCCGATCGAGGCGCCGGCGCCCACGCGGGTCATCCGCTTCGAGCCGGGTGTGGACTGGACCGAAGGTACCGGAGGCGATTGAGATGACGATGCTGGTTCTCGCGACGGCGATGGCACTCGGCGCGGGCGTATCCGGCCCGTCAGGGCCGGCGGGGCCGGCAGGACCGGCGTGGCCCGCGCGTCCGGCTGACCGCGACCCGGGGCAGGTGCGCGTCGGCGCGCGCCTCGCCGGCGCCGAGGCTGGCGACGCGCGCACCCTGCACGTGGCGGTCGAAGGCCTGGGCGACGACGGCACAGCCATCATCCGCGCGACGACGGGCGGATCCCCGGCCATCGACGCGTACCTCTGGAGCGGCGGCCAGTTCTGCAGCTGGAGCGCCGGGAGCGATCTCCCGCCGGCGACGCCGGCGATCGGCTGGCACGTCACGGGCCGGGCGACCGAGCAGGGACAGGTGGCGATCACGTGGGAGCGCGTCTGGGACGGCGGCGTGCGCCTGGCCACGCCGCCGCGCGGATCATCGCAGGTCGTGCTCGGCCCCGGCGAGGACCTCGAAGTGGATGGCCGCGCCGCGTCGGCCGACGAACAGGCGGGCTGCGGCGTGAAGCGCGCCCGGCTGGTCGTGCGATTCGGCCCGTCCGGAGCGATTCGCGGCGCCGCCGCCGGACGTCGCGTCGGCGGCGTGGGGGCCGGCGCGGGCGGCAGCGGGTCGGCCGGGCAGGCCGGCGGACGAGGCCGCGGGGCCAGCGCTCAGGGCACCGGAAGCGAAGCGGCCTCCGGCGGCACCGGCGTCTCAGTGGGCGCCGTCGGCGGCGGAAGCGGCCGCGGCTCCGCCGGGATGGCCGGCGCCAGCGGGTCCGGCGGATCGGGCCAGGCCGTACGCGAGCCGTTCGACATCGAACTGTGGCTGGTCCACCGCGAACCGCCCGGCGAGGGCGGGGCCCCCGGACGTGAATCGGTCCAGCAGATCACGCTGGAGCGCGCCTCGGGCGAGGTGCCCTTCAGCTTCCCATCGGTTGACGTCGGCCGCAGCCCGTCGGGCGAGACACGCCGCGTCCAGGTGTTCGGATCGTTCGGTGTCCTGGGGCACGTTCATCCGCGGGAGTTCTTCGTGCACCTGGGCTGGACGATGCGTATCAACGGCGAAGCGGATCGGGTCGGTACCGGCGTCAAGCGCCTCGTGATGCCGGCGCCCGGCGATGTCGTCGAACTGGAGCTACCGACGCTGCGAGGAGAAGGGGCCGACGCACGGGCGCAGGCATCGGCGCTGGCGGGCCACGAGTTCGCGGTGAGGGTGAGGATTCGTCCGTCGGCCGGGGAGGCCCGGAACGTCCCTGGCCTCCCAATCTTCAATCACTAATCACCAATCACTCAATCACCCAATCACCAATCACCCAATCACCAATTCCCTTCCAATCGCCAATCCAAGAAATCGTCACTTCTCAGGAATCAATCATCAATCACCGATCATCAATCACCGATATCAATCCCTCAATGGGCGCGCGTCGACTACATATTCATGAACGCGGTGATGATCAACCCATTGGTGAAATCGATGAAGAACGCCCCGACCATCGGCAGCACCAGGAAGGCGCGCGGTGCGGGGCCGAAGCGCTCGACCAGCGCCTCCATGTTGGCGACCGCGTTCGGCGTCGCACCCAGGCCGAAGCCGCAGTGGCCGCCGGCCATGACCGCGGCGTCGTAGTCGCGTCCCATCGCGCGGAAGGTGACGAAGATGGCGAAAGCCGCCATCAGCGCGACCTGGACGGCGAGGATTACGAGCATCGGGAGCGCCAGGTCCACGAGTTCCCAGAGCCGGAGTGACATCAGTGCCATCGCCAGGAACAGCGAGAGCGCGATCGTGCCGATGTCGTCGATCGTGCGCTGCTCGAGGCGCGCGATGCCGGAGAGCTCGGCGCCGTTGCGGACGACCGCCGCGACCAGCATCGCGCCGATGTAGGCCGGCAGCGTGAGGTAGCGGCCGAGCCACCCGCTCAGCAGCCCGCCCGCCCACATCGCGACGAGGATGATCGTCAGCACCTTCAGCAGCGTGTAGGCCGTCGGCGCGGCGCCGGCCGGCTCCGTGTCGATCTCCTGGTCGAGCGACTGGTATTCGCCCGAGACGACCGAGGCCTGGATCGTCATCGACTGGCCGAGCCGCTCGGGGTGGTACCGCCGGATCAGCCACGTGCCCACCGGCCCGCCGATCAGGCCGCCCGCGACCAGGCCGAACGTGGCCGCCGCGATCGCCAGCGGCAGCGCGCCCGTGAACCCGTACTGCGTCTCCATCACCTGGCCGAACGCGGCGCCGGTGCCGTGGCCGCCGGTCATCGTGATCGATCCGGCGATGAGCCCGAGGAACGGGTGCACGCCGAGTACCTTCGCCAGCCCGACGCCGACGACGTCCTGGAGGGCGGCGAGCAGCGAGGCGAGGAACCAGAACACGATCACCTGCGGCCCGCCGATCCGCAGCAGCGACAGGCTGGCGCCGAGCCCGATGGTGGTGAAGAACGCGATCATCAGCGGCGCCTGGAGCGTGGTGTCGAACTGGAACGTGGGCCCGCCCGCCTGGCGTGACACGAGGCTCAGCGCCGCGAACAGGAAGCCGCCCACGACCGGCGCCGGGATGTTGTACCGGTCGAGCACCGGGACCCGGCGGCGGATGGCGTAGCCGGCAAACAGCACGACGCTCGCGAGCGCGAGCGTCTGGACCATGTCGAGTGTCAGCACGGGACCGGGCACGGCAGCCTGCCTCAGAACTGAATCATCTGCGTGAACTTCACGATGACCGATCGGCCCGCGACGAGGTCCGGCCGGTCGCGATACTGCTGTTCGTTGTAGACGACGAACAGGTCGCTGAGCGGATGGTGAATGAGGTTGAACCGGACGTTCGCGTTCAGCCGGTGGCGGCCCTCGTCGTACTGGAGCAGCGAGTCGAGGAACATGTTCGTCGTGAACGAGTAGTTGAGCCGGCTGGTCCAGACCGCCGAGACGAACGACCCGTCCACGCCGCCGAGGTCCGCCGACGTGCGGTTGAGGCCGAGCGTCACCCGGAACCGGTAGGTCGGCCGGAACGTCACCGTCGCCGACACCGTCTTCTGTGTGCCGCTCCACAGGCCGCCGCCGATGGCCCGGATCGATCCGGACACCATCCGGCTCTCGTCCGACTGGTACCAGACCTGGTATTCGTTCCACGCGTAGCGCCCCGGCTCGAGCGGGCGGGCGTCGGGCGAGAGCGACAGCGGCGCGTCGAGCCGCTCCATGGCCGGGTTGAACGACACCTCGACGAACGCGCCGTTGTCGAAGAAGATCGAGCTGCCGTTGTGCAGCTTGCGGCCCGTGAGCTGGTTGTCGAGATCCGTGTAGATGTTCCAGACCGCATGCGGGTGCCATTCGCGGATGCCGTGCTTCGACCACGATACGGGGCGCGGGCGGATGCCGGTGTCGAGGAAATGCTTCCGCACGCCCGTCCGCCGGTAGTGCCGATGTCGTCGCGGAAGCCGTCGCCGAGCGTCATGAACCCGCCCTTGCCGTGGAAGTAGTTGCCCTCGCGGTTGACCGACGTCCGGAAGGCGTACTGGCCCGCGGTGACGCCGGGCGACGAGGTCTTCACCGCGTAGGTGTTCCAGTCCACCTGGCCCAGGAACCGCAGCGTCATGTCCGCGCCGTAGACGCGGTTGAAGTCCTGGCTGTCGCCCGTCGCGCGGCTCATCATGATCGCGCCGACGTCCGATCCTTCACCCAGGCTCCGCCGCGCCCGCAGGACCGTGTAGTTCGTGGAGGGCAGCGACGACGTGCCGTCCACCTGCATCGTCAGCAGCCCGAGCTGCGTGCGGCCCGCGCGGCCCGTCAGGCGCGCACCGCCCAGCGTCTGGATCGGCGTGCCGTCGGCGCTCAGGCCGATGCGGCGGCTGTGGAAGAGCAGCAGATCCTCGTCGGGCGTGGGCGTGGTCGTCACCCGCGTGTTGCGTGCGGTGTCGCCGACGTAGAACGTGCCCGAGTTCTCGATGAAGAAGTCGCGCTTCTCCTGGTAGAACGTGCTGAACTGGGTCAGGTTCACGGTCAGCTCGTCGGCCTCGACCTGCGCGAAGTCGGGATGCGCGGTCAGGTCGAGCGTCAGCGACGGCGTCAGGCCGACCTTCGCGTCGAGCCCCACGGCCGAGCCCGCGTCGAACGACCGGCCGGTGCCGACGTCGCGAACCGAGCGGGCCAGGGCGTAGGGCTTGAGCTGGATGTTGCGACCCGGGCTGACGTCGCCGAGGCCCTGGAGATCGCCCGCGAGCGACACGCGTGAGAGCGCGTAGGCGCGGGGGACGGGAGACCAGAAGTCCACCTCGTTCCGGTGCCGCACCCGCCGGCTGAAGTTGATGCCCCAGACCTCGGCCAGGCCGCGCTCGAAACGCAGCGACCGGAACGGAATCGCCATCTCGACCGTCCAGCCTTCCGCGGTCTCCGCCGTCCGGACCGACCAGACGGCATCCCAGCTCGCGTTGGTCTCGCGGCCCTCGTTCGCGACCTGGCGATCGGAGCGCGCGCCGGCGCGGTTCGTCAGGAACATGAAGCCGTTCTGGCGGTCGGCGAACGTGTCGATGATGACCTCGAACGTGTCCTGGTCCGTGCTCTGGAAGTCCTCCCGGATGTCGTTGACCAGGCCCTCGCCGGCACGGCTGTCGCGGCAGTCGGCCGCGATGTAGAGCGTGGTGTCGTCCCACGCCACGCGAACCAGCGTCCGTTCGCTCGCGGGCTGGCCATCCGCCGGCTCGGCCTGCACGAAGTGTTCGACCGGCGCCGCGCGCTGCCAGACGGCGTCGTCGAGACGGCCGTCAAGGACGACGGGCTGGCGGGCCTGCTCCGCGACGACCAGCAGACGCCCGTCGGCCGACCGCACCGCGCGGGCTGACGGTCCGCCGTCGGGGCTGCCCGAACGGGTCTGCGCCCGGGCCAGCCGGCCAGCGGGGAACAGGGCCAGCACCGCCAGCAACGTCGTGACGGGAAACGCAGGCAAGACCGGGGTGCGCATGGACCGCCGGAGTGTACACCGTCCGGAAGCGGGGGCTCAGGCCGGTGGCTCGCGCGGATCGGCGGCCGGCGGATCCGGGCGCCCGACCAGGTGCTCGACCAGCGCGCCGCCTTTCCAGTCCCGCCCGCGCACGGCCAGCCCGACCACGACCACGAGCAGGATCACGAGGGCGACGAGCCCCTCGTGCCGGTGCAGGTCTTCGACGATCAACTCCAGGCCGCGGCCGATCGCCACGCCCGCCAGGCCGATCGTCACGGCCCACACGGCGGACCCGGCCAGGTCCACCGCGCTGAACAGCCCGGCCCGCATGCCGGTCGCGCCGCACGCGGCCGGAATCGCGATCCGCAGCCCGTAGAGGAACCGCGAGACGAAGAGCAGCCACGGCGCGTGCCGCGTCACCGCGGCCGTGATCCGCGACAGCCGCTTCGACGCCGCGAGCGACGCCAGCGCCTGCCGGCCGTGCCGCCGCGCAATCCAGTAGTAGGCGTGGTTCGCGGCCGACGTCCCGAGCGCGGCGACGACGATCGTCGTGTGGAGGTCGAGATAGCCGCGATGCGCCAGGAACGTCGCCGCCAGCAGAAACGCGTCGCCCTCGAACGCGGCGCCGGCGAAGAGCACGAGGTACCCGTAGTGGGCCAGGGCCTGATCCATGCCGTCGGCCCCAATTATCCGCGAGGACCGTCCGGGCCCGCGGCCCGGCGGCCCCGGTCGATCACCGCACGGCGGACGACGACGGTGGCGCCTCGACCGCCGCCACCGTGAGGGCCGCCACGGCCATGACGACGTCGCGCACCGCCACGTCGTAGAACCCCGCCAGCACCAGGTTGGCCGCGACCAGGACCAGCCAGCCGGCGGCCGCGAGCGCGCCCGCCCGCGGCCACGCGGTGAGGATCGCGAGGCCGACTGCCGTCTCGATGACGCCGACCACCCCCATGAAGGTCGCCGGTGTCACGGGAAGGGCGGCGAGGGCGATCGGGCTGATGTAGTGCGTCCAGTCCGTCAGCAGGTTGAAGAACTTGTCGAGGCCGGCCAGCGTGGCGGTCAGGCCGATGGCCAGGCGGAGCGCGAACCGGGCGTGCGGAAGGGCAAGCGGCATCGTCGGAATCTCCTCGTGTCGGTCATTGGAGGGGCGACACGCGGAAACGTGACGTCAGGCGATGCGGGACAGGACCGCGCCGACGATCCGATCGCAGCGCGGACCGAGGAACGTGAACGCGCTGCCCGCTGCGAGACCCGCACGCTCGTAGAGGGTCTGGCGGAGCGCGGCGCGAGCGCGCGAGAGGCGCGTCTTGACGACGTCGTCGCTCACCTGCAGGCAGGCCGCGGTCTCCGCCGTCGAGAGGCCCTGGATCTGCCGCAGCACGAAGACCTCGCGCAACCCGTCCGGCAGCGCGTCCACGGCGCGCTCGAGCAGCGCCGACAGCTCGCGGGCGAAGGCCTGGCGCTCGGGATCAGGGAGCGACGAGGTGGCGTCGACGCCGGGCAGCGGCACCGCGCCGGTGTCCTCGAGCGGCCGGTACCGTCCCCGCCGGCGTGCGTGCGCCAGCGCCTCGTTGATCACGATCCGCGTCAGCCACGTCGTCAGCGCCGCCCGGCCGTCGAGCACCTCGGCCACCACGCGGTCGTCGGAAAGGGCCTGCCAGGCGTCGAGCCGGCTCGCGGAAAGGATGGGCATGACCATTGGAGGCGCCGGGTGCCGAAAGGTGACAGTCCGAGCATATCGCCTCGGGGCGCGGCACGGATTCGCACGGGGATCGGCGTTGTAAGCTGTCGGGCATGCCTTGGAGACCGACACGGCGGGAGGCGCTCGCGCATCTCGGCGCCGGAGGCGCCGGACTCGTCCTCGCCTCCGGCGTCCTGCGCGGCCAGGACGCGCCAATCGTCGTCGGCGGACGTCCCGTCGAGATCGACGTGTCGGCGGTCAGCGCCCGGACGATCCGGCTCACCGTCCGGCCGCTCGAGAACGGCGTGCCGGCCGACGTCCCGTTCACGGGCGCGCTCCGGCCCGAGTCCGGCGAGTTCGGCCCCGCGCTGCGCCAGGCGCGGACGGCGGCGGCCTTCACGGCCGTCACGCCGGACGCCGGCCTGCGCGTGCGCTTCACCGCCGGACCGCCGACGCTGCACGTCGAATCGGCCGAGGGTCGCCCCGTGCAGCGCCTGACCCTGTCGGCCGACGCACCGGACGTCTCGTTCCTGCTGCCGCGCGGTCCGCTGCTCGGCCTGGGCGAGGGCGGCGCGCAGTTCGATCGCAAGGGCCACACGGATCGCATGCGCAACGGGCAGGTGAATGCCGACGCCGACGGCTATCGGCTGGCCACGCACGGCACGCGCGCGCCCGTGCAGTGGTTCGTCGGCACCGACGGCTGGGCGCTGTTCATCCATCAGCCGTACGGCAGCGTCGATCTGACCGGCGCCGAGGGGCGCTTCACGCCGCGCGAGGGCGGCGCGACGGCGGCACCGCTGGACGTGTTCGTCGTGCGGTCCGACGACCCGGTCGAGATCATGGGCGAGTACGCGGCCATCACCGGGCTGCCCGAGATGCCGGCCCGATGGACGCTGGGCTACCTGCAGTCGAGCCGCACGCTGGCGGGACCGGACGAGATTCTCGGCGTGGCGCGCACGTTCCGCGAGAAACAGCTGCCGTGCGACGGCCTGATCTACCTGGGCACCGAGTTCGCGCCGTCGGGCTGGAACACCCGCAACGGCGAGTTCACGTGGCACCCGACGAACTTCCCCGACCCGAAGGCGATGCTCGACCAGCTCCACGCCGGGCACTTCAAGGTCATCGTGCACATCGTCGTCGAGGGCCGGCGGCTGACGGGCACGGTGGACGACCCGTGTACCGCGGCGCCGCTGCCTCCGGGCCGCACGGAAGACGACCGGTGGCCGCCGGAGCGACAGGTCGCGTGCTACTGGCCCGCGCACGAGCCGCTGATGGACGTGGGCGTGGACGGCTGGTGGCCCGACCAGGGCGACGGCTTCGACGGCCCGTCGCGATTCAACCGCCACCGGATGTACTGGGAGGGCACCCAGCGCCACCGGCCCGGCGTGCGTCCCTTCGCGCTGCACCGTAACGCGTCGCCCGGCATCCAGCGCTACGGCGGGTTCATCTGGTCGGGCGACGTGCAGTCGCGCTGGGACACGCTCGCCCTCCACGTGCCGAACGCCATCAACACGAGCCTGTCGGGCCTGCCGTTCTGGGGGACCGACATCGGCGGGTTCAACCCGACGCCCGAGTACACCGCCGAGCTGCACGTGCGGTGGTTCCAGTTCGGCACGTTCAACCCTCTTTTCCGATCGCACGGGCGCAACTGGCACCTGCGGCTGCCGTGGGGCTGGGATGGTGGCGACGGCGGGCCGCCGGAGCAGCGCGGCTGGGAGGCCGACCCCGCCGAACTGCACCGGCCGGAGGTCGAGACGATCCTCCGGAAGTACCTGAACCTGCGCTACCAGCTCCTGCCGTACACCTACACCGTCGTGCGCGAGGCGCACGACACGGGCCTGCCGATCATCCGCGCGCTCTGGCTCCACTACCCGGACGACGCGGCCGCCGTGGCGCGCGGCGACCTGTTCCTGTGGGGGCGCGACCTGCTCGTCGCGCCCGTCACCGAGCCCGGCGCGACGGCGCGCCGCGTCTACCTGCCGCGCGGCCGGTGGATCGACTACTGGACCCACGAGGCGCACGAGGGCGGCCGCGAGATCGTCCGGGCCGTCGATCTGGAGACGATGCCGCTGTTCGTCCGCGCCGGAACGGTCCTGCCGATGGATCCCGTTCGGCAGTACACGGACGAACCGGTGGCCGAGCCCGGCACCCTCGTCGTCTATCCGGGCGCGGACGGCGCGTCGCGCCTGTACGAGGACGACGGCCGGAGCTTCGCGTATCGGGACGGCGCACGGATGACCGTGCGATTCGCGTGGAACGACGCGCGCCGGCGGCTGTCGTTGTCGCTCGCCGAGGGCTCGCGGATGTATGGCGCGTCGCCGCGCACCTGGCGGGTGCGGGTGGCGGGCGAGTCGGCCGCCCGGACGGTCGCCTTCGACGGGCGGCCCGTCAGCGTCGATCTCTGACCGGCGCCCGGCGGTGGCCCGTGACCCATCCCGTCACGGTCGTGGGATAGGCTGACCCGCGTCATGAAGCTCCGCGACGGCACGTTGTACGTCTCGCCGACGGACCTGTCCCGCTTCCTGGCCTGCCGCCACCGGACCGCGCTCGAGCTGGCCGAGGCACGGGGCGGGGCGCGGCGGCCCGAGTACGAGGACCCGCTGCTCGAGGCGCTCTTCGCGCTCGGCCTCGAGCACGAGCGGCGGTACGTCGAGGTGCTGCGGGCACGGTCGGCGTCGTTCGTCGAGCTTGGCGAGGTCCAGGATCGCGACGAGGCCATCGCGCGGACGCTCGAGGCGATGCGCGCCGGCGCCGACGTCATCATCCAGGCGGCGCTCGGTCTCGGGCGATGGTACGGCCGGCCGGACGTGCTCCGTCGCGTGAGCCGTCCCAGTCCCGTGCTGGGAGGCTGGTCGTACGAGGTCGCCGACACGAAGCTGGCGCGCGAGACGCGCGGCGGCACGATCCTGCAGCTCGGGCTCTACTGCGAGATGCTCGAGGCCGCCCAGGCGCTCCGGCCCGAGTCGTTCCAGGTCGTGGCCCCCGCCGACGACGAGCACCAGCTGGCCGTGCGGACGTACCGGGTGGACGACTTTGCCGCGTACGTGCGGCTGATTCGCGATCGGTTCGAGGCCGCGACCGGTGCGGACGCGGACGCCCTGGCCTCGACCTATCCGGACCCGGTCGATCACTGCGGCATCTGCCCGTGGCTGCCGCGGTGCGGCGACCGGCGGCGGCGCGACGATCACCTGTCGCTCGTGGCCGGCATCTCGCGGCTGCAGCGTCGCGAGCTGGAGCCGCGCGGCATCGTGACCGTGACCGCGGTGGCGGCGATGGGCGACCCGCTGCCGTTCGCGCCGCGGCGCGGTTCGGCCGAGACCTACGCGCGCATCCGCGATCAGGCGGCGGTCCAGCTCCGGACGCGCGCCGAAGGCACCGTCGCGTGGGAGATCATCCCGCCGCCCGGCGCGCCGTCGCTGCTCGACCTGGCCGACGGCCGGCCCGTCGAGCCCACCGGCTTCGCGCGCCTGCCCGCGCCCTCGCCCGGCGACGTGTTCCTCGACCTCGAAGGCGATCCGCTGGCCGGCGATGCCGGTCGCGAATACCTCTTCGGGCTGGTCGTGCCGGAGGGCGACGCGGTCACCTACACCGGCTTCTGGGCCGACGATGCCGCGGCCGAGCGCCGCGCGTTCGAAGCGGTGGTGGACCTGGTGGTGGCGCGGCTCGATCGCCATCCCGACCTGCACGTGTATCACTACGCCCCGTACGAGCCGTCGGCATTCAAGCGGCTGATGGGGCGCTACGCGACGCGCGAGGCGGCCATCGATCGGCTGCTGCGCGGGCGGCGCTTCGTGGATCTCTACGCGGTCGTCCGGCAGGGCCTCCGCGTCGGCGTCGAGCGCTATTCGATCAAGAACCTCGAGCCGCTCTACGGCTTCTCGCGGAGCGTGGATCTGCGCGACGCCAATCGCGCGCTGCGCATCATGGAGCAGGCCTACGAGATGGGCCGGCTCGACCAGGCGACGCCCGGGGTGCGCGCGCTGGTCGAGGGCTACAACCGCGACGACTGCGTCTCGACGTTCCGGCTGCGCGAGTGGCTCGAGGCCCGTCGCGCGGACCTCGTCGCGGGTGGCGCGCACCTGCCGCGGCCGCCGCTCGAAGCGGGGGAGGCCCCGGCCGACCTCGACGATCGCGCGCGGGCCGTCGAGGCGCTGCGCGCGCGGCTGCTGGCGCTCGTCCCGGAGGCGGCCGCCGATCCGTCCGCGGCGCCGCACCCGGCCGCCACGCTCGCGTACCTCCTCGACTTCCACCGCCGCGAGGACAAGGCCGGATGGTGGGAGTACTTCCGCCTGTGCGAGCTGCCCGAACCCGACCTGTACGAGGAACGTCGCGCGGTCGCGGGCCTCGAGTTCGTCGAGGCGCGCGGCGTCGTCAAGAAGAGCATCGTGCATCGCTATCGGTATCCCGTCCAGGAAATCGAGATCCGCCGCGGCGATCAGCTCAAGACGCAGGACGGCCAGCCGTTCGCGAAGGTCGTGGGCGTGGATCGGGAGGCGCTGACGGTCGATCTGCTCGTCGGCCCGTCGAGGCGTGAACAGCGGCCCACGGCGCTCTTCGCGCACGACCACGTCAACAGCCGGGTGATGGAGGCGGCGCTCTTCGCACTGGGCGAGCGCGTCGTCGAGGCCGGCGGGGTCGAGCGCCTCGCGCCCGGCGCGGCGCGCGACCTGCTGCTGCGCGCCACGCCGCGGCTCACGGGCGAGCCGTTCGCGCCGCCCGAGGACCCCGCGGCGTCGGCGGGCGACTACGCCGTGTCCATCGCCGGGCGGCTCGACCGTACGGTCCTGCCGATCCAGGGGCCGCCCGGGACCGGCAAGACGTTCACCGCCGCGCGCATGATCGTCGCGCTCGTCCGCGCGGGCCGGCGGGTCGGCGTGACCGCGACGAGCCACAAGGTGATCCGCAACCTGCTCGACGCCGTGGCGCGCGCCGCGACGGACGCCGCCGTGCCCGTGCGTCTCGGACAGCGGCGCAACCAGGACGACGAGGCCACCGACGCCGGCGAACCGGCGGGCGGCGTCGCGATGTTCGGCGACAACCCCGGCGCGGTGACGGCGCTCGCGGACCGCGCCGTGGACGTCATGGGCGGCACGGCGTGGTTCTGGGCCCGGCCCGAGTGCGCCGGCGCCGTGGACGTGCTGGTGATCGACGAGGCCGGCCAGATGTCGCTCGCCAACGCGCTGGCGGTCGCGCCCGCCGCGGCCGACAGCCTCGTCCTGCCGGGCGATCCGCGCCAGCTCGACCAGCCGACGCAGGGGCAGCACCCGCCGGGCGTCGGCGTCTCGGCCCTCGACCATCTGCTCGGCGCCGACGAGGTGATGCCGGCCGACCGCGGACTGTTTCTCGCCACCACGTGGCGTCTCGCGCCGTCGATCTGCCGGTTCACGTCGGAGGCGTTCTACGCCGGCCGGCTGCGGCCGAAGCCCGGCCTGGAGCGACAACGCATCACCGGCGCCGGCGTGCTCGACGGCGCGGGCCTTCGCCTGGTCGAGGTGGATCACGACGGCAATCGCGGCGCCTCGGACGAGGAAGCCGACGTCGTCGCGCGGCTGGTCGCCGCGCTGCGCGCACCCGGGGCCGCGTGGATCGACGAGCGCGACCACGCGCGGCCGCTCGGCCCGGGCGACCTGCGGATCGTGACGCCGTTCAACGCGCAGGCCGTGCGGATCCGGGAGCGCATCGACCCGGCCGTGCCGGTCGGCACCGTGGACAAGTTCCAGGGGCAGGAGGCGCCGGTCGTGATCTACTCCATGGCGACGTCGCGGCCGGAGGACGCGCCGCACGGCCTGGAATTCCTGTACAGCCTGAATCGCCTCAACGTCGCGACCTCGCGCGCGCGCTGCCTGGCCATCGTCGTCGCGAGTCCGCGGCTGTTCGAGGTCGAGTGCGCCACCGCCCGCCAGATGCGGCTCGCGAGCGCGCTCTGTCGGTACCGCGAGCTGGCCACGGTCACGACGGGCGCCGCGCGGTAGAATCGCGCATGGCTTCGATCTCGACGTTCCGCATCGGCGACCCGCCGCGTCGCGGGCAGGGGCTGCGGATCGGCGCGGTCCGGCGGCCGCCCCGCGGCGTGCCGCGCGCGCGCTGGACCGCCGACGGCTACTTCGACGTCTGGTTTCCCGCGATCGCGCCGAGCCGGGCGCTGCTCGATCGCTTCCGGGTGCGCGCGCTCGAGGACCCGGCCGTCTTCACGCGCTTCGCCGCGGCGTACGCGCGCGAGCTGGCGCGGCCCGAGGCGCGGCAGACGGTCGAGCTCATCGCGGCCGTCGCGCGACGCACCCCGCTCGCCATCGGCTGCTACTGTGACGACGAGCGGCGGTGCCATCGGTCGGTGCTGCTCGACACGATCGCGCGCGCGGCGCGCGCGGGGAGAGGGTAGAGATGGCGATCGACAGGCGGACGCGCCGGCTGCCGCTTCACGAGGAAGTCATGCTGCTCGCGCTGCGCAACGACCGCGGCACCATGGCCGGCGGCGTGATGTTCGCACAGGCCGCGGGCGGGGCGATGCTCGCCGAACTGCTGCTGCAGGGGCGCCTGAAGGCCGTGACCGAGGGGCGATCGACCCGGGTCGAGCTCGTCGATCGCACGTCCACCGGCGACGCGCTGCTCGACGAGGCCCTCGAGAAGGTCGCGGCCGCCGCCGACGCCGGGCGCCGCGCCCGCGCGGTCACCTGGGTGCAACGCTTCGCGCGGATGCGCGGACTGCGGCATCGCGTGGCCGAGCGGCTCGTGGATCGCGGCATCCTCCGCGCCGACGAGGCCACGATCCTGCTGTTCTTCACCCGGCGCATCTACCCGGAACTCGACCCGACCGCCGAGCGGCGTATCGTCGAGCGCCTGGACGCGGCGATCTTCTCGGACGCGTCGGACGTCGACCCGCGCACGACGGTGCTCGTCGCGCTCGCGTTCCACACGGGCCTGCTCAAGGCGAACCTCGACCGCGCGCGCCTCAAGGCGCGGCGGACCCGCATCCGCGCGATCATCGACGGCAACGTGGCCGGCTCGGCGACGAAGGCGGCCGTCGAGGCCGTGCAGGTCGCCGTGCTCGTCGCCGCCACCATGCCCGCCGTGGTCGCCGCGACGCACACCCACTGACGGGGCGGCGGGCGCGGCGCTCAGCGGATGCGGCGCGCGTTCTGTCGCTGTTCCTCGGTGACGATGACGACGGTGCCGCCGCTGCCGATCGTGGCGTCGATGATCGGCATGATCTCGCCGTAGGTCGCGCTGCCCGGGCCGATCAGGAACACGGTCTTGTCCTTGCGGGGTTCGAGGATCCCGCGCATGTGCTCCGGAAAGTCGGCCGGCGTCACGTCCTGCTGGTTCACCGTGATTCGGCGATCATCGGTCAGCTCGACCAGGATCTGCGTGTTGTCCGGCGGTGTCTCCTGGCTCGTCGCCTCGAGCGGGAGGTTGATGTCCACGCCCTTCTGGGTGAGGGGCAGGGCCGCCATGAAGATGATGAGCAGCACGAGCAGGACGTCGATGAGCGGCGTGACGTTCATGTCCGCCGAGGGGCCGGCCAGCTTGCGCCTGACGTTCAGCTCGGATTCGAGGTCGAGGGGATCGTGGTGGATGTGCCCGTGCATCGGCGACGGCCTGTGAGTGCATGATACCCCCACCGTCGGGGCCGGCGCAGGGGCCCGTTCACTGATACGATCGGCCGCGGCCCGGCGCCCCGCCTGGCCCTCCGGGGGACATCGATGGCCGACTTCATCCGCGTGCTGCTCATCTTCCACTTCATCGGGCTGACCATGGGCTTCACGGCCGGCTTCTCGGGCCTGGTGATGGCCCGGCTGATGGCGGCCGCCTCGCCGGACGAGCGCGGTGTCCTGGCGCGCGTCCCGCCGGCGATGAGCCGCATCGGCGACATCGGGCTCGTGCTGCTCTGGCTGACGGGCCTCGGCCTGCTGTTCCTCAAGTGGGGCGGCTTCGGGGCCATGCCGGGGCTGTTCCACGCGAAGATCACCGCGGTGGTGATCCTCAGCGGGATCATCGGCTACATGCACGTCCTGATGCGCAAGGCCCGGCAGGGCGACGCGGCCGCGGCCGCGCGCCTGCCGCTGGTCGGCCGCGCGGCGATGCTGACCGCGCTCACCGCGCTCGTGCTGGCCGTCCTCACGTTCGAGTAGCGCGGGGGGACGTCCGCGCGGCGGGTTGACGTCGCGCCGCGCGGCTCGTCCGACTCGACACGAAGGCGATGAAGATTCCCCCTCCCGACGCCTATCGACCGCCTCCGCCGCCTCCGGCCGGCGGCACGACCTTCGGCAGGTCGCCGAGCATCCGGTTCAGCGCGGCGATCGTCGTCGACACGATGCGGTCCAGATCCTGCGTCCGCGCGTTCGTGTCGCCCTCCAACTCCCCGAGCACGGTCATCTGGCCCGCGGTCGGCCGAGCCTGGGCGCCGATGATGCCGCCGAGCAGGCCCCGCAGCTCCTCGGTGAGCCGCGGGTACTGCCGGTAGCCCATCGCAGGCGGCGGCCGGCGGAGCTTGTCCTGCAGGGCCATCAGCTGCGACTTCGCGGTGCCGGTCTGCTCCAGCACCTGATCGATGTTGGCGATCCGCGCGTTGCGGACCTGCTCCTCGAGCCGGTCCACCTGCTGCGTCAGATCGTCCACGGTGGACACCAGCCGGCCCGCCGCCACGGCCAGGTCGCGCGCCTTGCGCGCGGCATCGAACTGCGCCTGGTAGTCGGCCTGTGACAGCGCCACGTCGGGATCGCCGCGCAGCTCGAACGTCTTGGTCGCGGTCCGGCCGCCGGCGCGCACCGTCACCGTGTAGCGGCCGGGCAGCGCGGGCAGGCCGCCGCCCCCGCCGCCACGCCCGCCGCGTCCGCCCGTGAGGCCGGGCGGGTTGGCCCACGCCAGGTTCCAGAGCACGCGGTTGATGCCGGCGCGGCCGCGGTCGGTGATCCGGTTCACCTCGGTGCCGCGCGCGTCGGTGATCGTGATCGACACCGCGCCGGCGCCCGCCGCGGGCGCGTCCGCGCGCAGGTAGTAGTCGATGATCGCGCCGTCGGGCGGGTTCTCGCCCTGCCAGACGCTGGCGCCGAGGTTCGAGTCCTTGTCCCACGACTCCCACCGCGTGGCACGGCGCACGTCGAACAGCGTCAGGTCCGTGTTCGTCGCCTCGGCCAGGTGCTGGATCGACGCGAGGTCGTCCAGGATCCACGCGCCCCGGCCGTGCGTCCCGATGATGAGGTCGTTGTCGCGCGGGTGGACCTTGATGTCGCGGACCGACACCCGCGGCAGGTTCAGGCGCAGGTCGTGCCACGTCCGACCGCCGTCGAGGCTCAGTTCCAGGCCGCGTTCCATGCCCGCGTAGAGCACGTCCGGGTTCGTCGGATCCTCGCGGACGACCTTCACGTAGTCGTCCTGCGGCAGGCCCGCCGAGAGGTTGACGCACCGCTGCCCGTAGTCGTCGCAGCGCCAGACGTGCGGCGTGAAGTCGTTCATCCGGTGCTGGTCCACGACGATGTAGGCGCGGCCGTTGACGTGGTGCGACGCGTCGATCTTGCCGACCCACGCCTCGGCGGGGAAGCCCGGCAGGTTCGCGTTGAGCTTCGTCCACGCGCCTCCGTCGTTGCGCGTGATCTGCACGTTGCCGTCGTCGGTGCCGACCCAGATCACGCCCTTCTCGGTGGGCGACTCGGCGATGGTGATGATCGTCGCGTGGAACTCGGCGGCGGTGTTGTCGTTGTAGATCTCGCCCCCCGAGTCGCGCAGCTTCTCGGGCTCCGCGTTCGAGAGGTCGGGGCTGATGATGTCGAACGTGTAGAACTGGTCACGGCTGCGGAACAGGACGTTGCCGCCCCAGTAGGTCACGTTCGGGTCGTGCGGCGAGATGTGGATCGGCGCGTCCCAGTTGAAGCGGTACTTCGCCTGGAACATGCCCTGGCCCTGCGACCCGATCATCCGCGGGTAGGGCGGGATGCTGCGCGCGCGGCCCGTGTTCGTGTCGGTGACCGTGAAGTAGCCGCCCTGCGAGTTGGAGTAGACGATGTTCGGGTGGCCGGGCACCGGCACCGCGTAGAAGCCGTCGCCGCCGCTCACCGTGAACCAGTCGTCGTTCAGGATGTAGCCCGCCTTGCTCCGGCTCGGCCCGCACCAGTTGCCGTTGTCCTGCAGCCCGCCGCACACCCAGTACGGATCGCGGTCGTCGAAGAAGATCTGGTAGAACTGCGACAGGACGACGTTGCGGAAGATGTGGTACGCGAACCCGCCGTCGTAGCTCACCTGGTAGCCGCCGTCCGACCCGCTCAGGACGCGGTGCGAGTCCTGGGGGTCGATCCAGAGCGACTGGTGATCGCCGTGGACGCCCGCCGCCGTCCGCGCGAACGTCCGGCCGCCGTCGGTGGACTTGTACTGCCCGCCCGAGATCACGAACAGCGTGTTCTCGTCGTTCGGGTCCACGAACACGTCCGAGTAGTAGAACGGCCGGAAGTTGATGTTCCGGTCGTCGTTGACCATCGCCCAGGTCTCGCCGTAGTCGTCCGACCGGAACAGCGTGCCGGCGGTCGGGTACTCCGTCACGAGGTACACGACGCGCGGGTTGCTCTGGGCGACCGAGACGCCCGGGCGCGCCATCGGCTCGGACGGCGTGGTCGTGATCTTCTTCCACGTGTCGCCGAGGTCCCGGCTCACGTAGAGCGCCGTCTCCTTGCCGCCGTCGTCGAAGCGCCACGGGCGCCGGCGGTGCGTCCACATGCCGGCGTACACGTTGCGCGGGTTGCTCAGGTCGATGTCGAGATCCGAGCAGCCGGTCTGCTGATCCACGTAGAGCACCTTCTTCCACGTCCGGCCGCCGTCGGCGGTCTTGAAGACGCCGCGCTCCGCGTTGTCGCCCCACTCGTGCCCGAGCGCGCAGACCAGCGCCACGTCCGGGTTCGACGGATGGACGACGATCCGCTTGATCCGCTCCGTGTCGTCGAGGCCCAGGTGGGTCCACGTCCGGCCGCCGTCGTTCGAGCGGTAGACGCCGTTGCCGTAGCCGACCGAGTTGCGCGGGTCGCCCTCGCCCGAGCCGAGCCAGACGACGTTGTGGTCCGACGGCGCCAGCGCGAGCGCGCCGATCGAGTAGGCCCACTGGTCCTCGAAGACGCCCGTGAAGGTCGTGCCCGCGTCGGTCGTCTTCCAGACGCCGCCGTCGGCGCCGCCGACCCAGAACGTCTTCGGGTCGCCGGGCACGCCGAGGATGGCGCTCACGCGCCCACCCATGTTGGCCGGGCCGATCGAGCGCCAGCGCAGGTCGCGCAGCGCGTCGGTGACCGCGTCGCCGGTGGCGGGCCGCGCCATCGGGGCCTGCGACGGCGCGGCCGACGGGCCTTCCTGGACGGGCGGCATCGCGCGGACGCTCGCGACCAGCGCCGCGGCCAGTCCCAGCGGAATCAGGTGACGCAGGGGAATCGGAATGCGCATGGCAGGCTCTCCTCCGGGCTTGTCGGGGAGTCTACCGCACCTACGATGGACGCCAGGACTTGTGGCAGTTAACTGCCGCGCAGAGAATGCGGATCCAGTGCCCAGTGCCGACATGATCACCCCAGGAGCCGTGCTCGCCGACATCACCACGCTCGACGTGGACGCCATCGTCAACGCCGCCAACACGGCCCTCGTGCCCGGCGGCGGCGTGTGCGGCGCGATTCACCGCGCGGCCGGCCCCGCGCTCGCGGAGGCCTGCGCGCGCGTCGCGCCGTGCCCGACCGGCGAGGCGCGGATCACGCCGGGCTTCAACCTCCCGGCCCGGCACGTCATCCACGCGGTCGGTCCGGTGTGGCACGGCGGCGGCGCCGGCGAGCCTGCGCAGCTTGCGTCGGCCTACCGCGCCTCACTGGCGCTCGCACGCGATCACGGCCTGACGAGCCTCGCGTTCCCGGCGATCAGCACCGGCATCTTCGGCTACCCGCTGGCCGACGCCACGCACGTCGCCGTTGCCGCAGTCCGCGACTTCCTCGCCGACCGCCCGGGGACACTCGAGCACGTCGTCTTCGCGTGTTTCAGTCCCGAGGTGCTCGAGGCGTACCGGCGGGAGGGAGTGAGGACGTGAAGGGGGCCGTGAGGCGTGTCCTGATGGCCACGAGGCTTGTCTGGACAGACATGAAGAGGTTGAAGGCATGAAGGCATGAAGGCGGCGCCGCGTCGGGGGCGGGCGTGCGGGCCGGCGGACGACGTCCGCCGGCCGGCTGTTGGGCCGGCCGCCTGGGGAGAAGCGGCGGGCGTGCATAGCGACGGTCTGCCGTCCCCGTCGTTCATGCGCGCCCGTCGTTTCGGCGCCCACACGACCGCCCTGGTGCGCGGCGCCCTTCATGCCCTTCACGGCTTCATCTTCTTCATGTCGATCCCGTCGGGTGCCGCTCCTGACACCGTGCCGCGCGTCCTGCTGATCGCGTTTCGCGCGGTGGTCCCGTTCGCAGCGAGCGGCCCTGCTTCACGCCCTTCACGTCCTTCCACCCGCTAACTATTCCCGCCCGCCTCCGTATAGGCCTAGAGGCGGGCCGTTCGCGGCCGGGGAGGGCAGATGACGGCGTGGTTCAGGGACTTCCGGTACGGCGCCTGGATGATCGTCAAGCGGCCGGGCACCTCCGCGACCGCGATTCTCGCGCTCGGCCTCGGCATCGGCCTGACCACCGTCATGTTCAGCATCGTCCAGGGCGCGCTGCTGCGCGGGCTCCCGTTCGACGAGGGCGACCGGATCCTCCTCCTGCAGCGCGTCAACATCACCCGTCCGGGCCAGCGCCTGAGCGTGCCCGTCGACGACTACCTGGACTGGCGCGACCGGCAGCAGTCGTTCGAGGACCTCGGCGCCAGCGCGCCGGCCACGATCGTGATCAATGACCCGGCCGGGTTTCCCGAGCGCGTCCGCGCCGCGCAGATTTCGACCAACGCGCTGTCCATCCTCCGCGTCCGGCCGGTGCTCGGGCGCGACTTCGGACCGGCCGACGGCGAGCCAGGCGCGGCCGCCGTGGCGCTCATCGGCCACCAGATCTGGAGCACCCGCTATCACGGCGACCCCTCGGTCGTCGGCCGCACGATCGACGTCGGCGGCACCCCCACGACGATCGTCGGCGTGCTGCCCGACGGGTTCCGGTTTCCCCAGAGCCAGGACCTCTGGCGGCCGATCACGCTCCAGCGCGCGGCGACGCGGGGACGGGGCCAGACGCTTCGCGTGTTCGGCCGCCTGAAGCCCGGCGTTTCCGCGCGACAGGCCAGCGCCGAGATCGCCGGCCTCGCCCGGCAGCTCGCCGAGACCTACCCGGAGAACAAGGACCTGACGGCCACCGCCGGCCCCTACGTGCTGCGCGAAATCGGCGACGAGGTCGTCTCCACGCTGTTCACGATGCTCGGCGCGGTCTTCGGCGTGATGCTCATCGCGTGCGTCAACGTCACGAACCTGCAGCTCGCGCGCGCGGCCGAGCGCACGAAGGAGATCGCGGTCCGGGCGGCGCTCGGGTCGGGCCGCTGGCGGATCGTGCGGCAGCTGCTGGCCGAGGGGCTGCTGCTCTCGGCCGCCGGCGCGGCGCTCGGCCTCGGCATCGCCGTCGCCGGGACCGGCGCGTTCATGCGCGCCATCGTCGACACCGACCCGCCGTTCTGGATCGACGTCCGCGTGGACCCGACCGTGGTCCTGTTCGTCGGCGGCATCACGGTCGCCGCCGCCGTCGTCTCCAGTGTGCTGCCCGGATGGCGCGTCGCCCGGTCGGACACCAACGCCGTCCTCAAGGACGACAGCCGGGGCGCGACCAGCGTCCGGATGGGCCTCTTCACGCGCTCGCTCGTGATCATCGAGGTCGCCGCCTCGTGCATCCTGCTCGTCGTGTCCGGCCTGATGATTCGCAGCATCATGGCCACGAGCCGGGTGGACTATCCGTTCGCCACGAAGGACGTGTTCTACGCCCAGGTCAGCCTCGATCCCGGCGACCGCGACGAGGCCGGTCGCGTCCTGCAGATCGAGGACCTCGAGGCGCGCCTGTCGCGCCTGCCGGGCGTGCGCGCCGCGTCGCTTTCGACCGGGGTCCCGGGCACCGGCTCGGGTGGCGGTCCGCTCGACATCGAAGGCCAGGCGTATGCGAGTGATGACGAGCGCCCGCAGGCCGGCCGCATCGCGCTGACGCCCGCGTTCTTCGACGTCGCGCGCGTGCGGCCGCTGGCCGGCCGCGTGTTCACCGCCGCGGATCGGCTCGGCGCCGAGCCGGTGGTCCTCGTCGACGAGGTGTTCGCGCGCCGCTATCTCGCCGACGGCGCCACGATCGGCCGGCGCCTGCGCCTGGGCGACGACAAGCAGCCCTGGCGCACCGTCGTCGGCATCGTGCCGTCGCTCGCCGGCCAGTCCCAGGGCGGCCAGGTCGGCGCCATGGTCTTTCAACCGCTCACGCAGACGCCTTCCACCTTCCTCTATGTGCTCGCGTCCACCAGCGGCGACCCGCTCGCGCTCACCGCGCCCGTCCGCACCACCGTGCTCGAGGTGAGCGACAAGTCACCCGTGTCCACCCCGAACACGCTCGCCAGCGAACTCTGGCGACGGGGCTGGGCCTTTCGCGTGTTCGGCGGCCTGTTCCTGATGTTCGGCCTGGCGGCGCTCTTCCTCGCGGCCGCCGGGCTCTACGGCGTCATGGCGTTCAGCGTCCGCCGGCGGACGCCGGAACTCGGCGTGCGGATGGCCCTCGGCGCCACCCGCGGCGGCATGCTCCGCATGGTGCTGTGGCAGGGCTTCTGGCGGGTCGGGCTCGGCGTGCTCCTCGGGCTGGTCCCCGGCTGGTATCTCGGCACCCTGATGCAGGCGCTGCTGGCCAACGTGGACCCGGCGGATCCCGCCGTCCTGGGAACGACCGCCGCCACCCTCCTCGCGGCCGGGCTGCTCGCGAGCCTGACACCGGCGTTGCGGGCCGCGTCGGTCGATCCGCTGACGGCCCTGCGCCAGGACTGACCGGTCCGCGCCGCCCGCGTTCCGCCGATGCGCTAGGATGGGGGAGCCACGCCCTGTCCGTCCCGACGCGAGGACTCCTGATGCATCGCGGCCCGCTCGCCTTCGGCGCGATCGCCCTCGTCGGCGTCGGCCTGCTCGCCGCGCCCCAGCAACCGCGCTTCCACGGCGCGAGCGACGCGGTGTCGATCTACGCGACCGTCGCCGATGCCGAGGGCCGGCTCGTCACCGACCTGACGGCCGATGACTTCGAGGTGACCGACGACGGCCGGCCCGTGACGCTGAGCCTGTTCTCGGACGCCGTCCAGCCGATCACCATCGTCATCATGCTCGACCGCAGCGGCAGCGTGGAGCGCCGGTTCAGTCAGGTGCGCGACGCGGCCAGCGCGCTGGTGCGGACGCTCGAGGCGGGGGACCGCGCGCGCATCGGCACGTTCTCGGGCCGCATCGACATCGCGCCCGGGACGTTCACCGGCGATCGCGACCGGCTCCTCGACATCCTCTATGGCGACCTGCAGGATCCCGGCCCGACGCCGCTCTGGAACGCGACGGGCGCGGCGATCGACGCGCTGGCGGGGCAGCCCGGCCGCCGCGTGGTGCTGGTGTTCACCGACGGCCTCGACAGCCCGTGGTACGCGAGCGACGAGCCGAGCCTGACCTTCGACCAGGTGCGCGCCCGCGTCGAGGCCGAGGACGTCATGGTCTACGGCATCGGCCTGGCCGAGTCCTGCGCGCCGGATGCCGTTTCCGCGCTCCGGCAGCATCCGCTCTCGCCGGCCTCGGCGGTGCGCGCGCAGCGCGGCGGCGCGCGCGGCCTGCCGCCCCGGATCAACCCGCCGCCGTTCCCGCCGATGCGGCCACCCGGTGGCGGCCTCCCGCCGCCGTCCCGTCCGACCGATCCGGGCGTGGACGAAGGACGGTCCTGCCGCGACCAGGGCCCGGACCCCGACCTGCGCACCCTGGCCGAGGTCGGCGGCGGCGGCTACTTCGAGCTGCGATCGACGATGAACCTCGCCGCGACCTTCACGCGCGTCGCCGAGGAACTGCGCCAGCAGTACCTGCTGGCCTTCACGCCCGGCGCGCTCGACGGCCGGGCGCACCGGCTCACGGTGCGCGTGCGCCGTCCGGGGCTGACCGTGCGCGCCCGGACCGGCTACCTCGCGACCCCGCGTTGAGCTCGGGCCGCGGCGCCGCCTGCTGGCCGGCGCGAGACGCCCGCGTGGCCGCACCGGGCCCCGTCGCCCCGCGGTCCCCGGCGGATCCGTGCTACAAGTGGGCGATATGCGTGCCCGTGTGATCCTCCCTCATGCCCTCATCCTGCTCCTGACCGTTCCCGTCGTCGTCGCCCAGCAGCCGCCGCCCCCGACCGGGTTCACGCGCGCGTCGGCCGACGCCAACCGCCGGTTCGAGCAGATCGTGATCGACACGCCGACGCCGGAGCGCGCGCGCCGCTGGCTCCAGACCCTCACCGAGGAGCCGCACGTCGCCGGCACGCCCCAGGAAAAGAAGGTGGCCGACTGGGTGCGCGCGCGCTTCGAGGAGTTCGGCCTGCAGGTTGAGACGGTGAAGTACGACGTCTTCCTGAACCACCCGCTCTCGGTGAGCGCGCGGCTCTACGAGCCGGTCAACGAGACGCTCTCGCTCGTCGAGGACGCCATCCCGCAGGACAAGGACTCCACGACGCTCGGCCAGTTCCCCGCGTTCCATGGCTACGGCGCGAGCGGGCGGGCGCGGGCGCAGGTCGTCTACGTCAACTACGGGTCGCCGGGCGACTTCGATCGCCTCGGGGAGCTGGGCGTGTCGGTCGAGGGCAAGATCGCGCTCGTCCGGTACGGCGGCGCGTTCCGCGGGCTCAAGGTCAAGGAGGCGCAGGAGCACGGCGCGGTCGGCGTCCTCATCTACAGCGACCCGGCCGACGATGGCTACATGCGCGGCGACGTGTATCCCGACGGGCCGATGCGCCCCGAGTCGGCGATCCAGCGCGGGTCGGTGCAGTTCCTCTCGATTCAGCCGGGGGATCCGTCCACGCCGGGCGGCGTGCCGTCCACCGACGGCGCGACGCGCGTGGCGCGCGCGGACATGACCACCGTGCCGAAGATCCCGTCGCTGCCGATCGCCTATCGCGAGGCGGAGAAGATCCTGCGCCGGCTGGGCGGCCAGCGGGTGCCCGACGCATGGCAGGGCGGCCTGCCGTTCGCGTATCACGTCGGTCCTGGCGGCGCGGCCGTGGACATGTCGGTCCTGATGGACGAGGGTCTGAAGCCCATCTACGACATCATCGCGACGATCCCGGGCGAGACCGACGAGCTCGTCGTCGTGGGCAACCATCGCGACGCGTGGACGCCCGGCGCCGTGGACCCGAACTCGGGGACCGCGGCGCTCCTCGAGGCGGCGCGCGCGCTGTCGGCCGCGGTCAAGGCGGGCTGGAAGCCGAAGCGGACGATCCTGCTGTGCTCATGGGACGCCGAGGAGTACGGCCTCGTCGGATCGACCGAGTGGGCCGAGGCCAACGCGAAGAAGCTGACCGATCGTGCCGTCGCCTACCTGAACATCGACGTCGCGGTGACCGGGCCGAACTTCGGGGCCTCCGGCGTGCCGTCGCTGCGCGACGTGGTGCGCGAGGTCGCGGCGATGGTGCCCGAGCCGCGCCAGGGTGGCTCGGTCGGCGCCGCGTGGGAGAAGCGGCAGAAGAGCGCGTGGGCCGAGAGCACGCCGGTCGATCTCGACGGCGACGACAAGCCGTTCGAGCTGCAGCTCGGCCGGCTCGGATCCGGATCCGACTACACCGCGTTCCTCGACTATCTCGGCGTGCCGTCCACCGACGTCGGGTTCTCGGGCAGCTACGGCGTGTACCACTCCGTCTACGACGACTTCTGGTGGATGTCGCACTTCGGTGATCCGGAGTTCATCTACCACCAGGCCGCCGCGCGGGTGATGGGGCTGCTGGCGATGCGCGTCGCGTCGGCCGACGTCGCGCCGCTCCGGTTCGCGGGCTACGGGCGCGCGCTCACCGACGACCTGGACGAGCTGCGCACGATGGTCATCCGGCGCGCGCGCACGGCCGACCAGAACGCGTTCCTCCCGGACTTCGGGCCCCTGCAGCGCGCGCTGGCCGACCTCGGCGAGGCAGGTCGCGCCGCGGACGCCGCGATGGACCGCGTGCTGGCGGCGGGCGATGCCGGCGCGATGCGGCGGATGAGCGAGGCGCTGCTGCAGGTGGAGCGCGGCTTCCTCGACCCCGCCGGGCTGCCGGGCCGGCCGTGGTTCCGGCACCAGCTCGTCGGTCCCGGGTTGACCACCGGCTACGCGCCGTGGCCGTTCCCGGGGGTGCGCGAGGCGGTGGAGAAGAAGGACCGCGCGATGTTCGACACCGAGTCGCGCAAGGTGATCGCGGCGCTCGGCGCGGGAACGGCGAAGCTCCGGCAGGCCGCCGCGGTCGCGCGGTAGGCGGCCTCCATGGCGTCTCCCGTCGCGATTCGCACCGAAGGCCTGCGCAAGGTCTATCCTCCTCCGACCCGCCGCCGGCGCCCGGCGATCGGTCCGCCGATGCTCGCCGGTGAGGGCGGCGGGCCCGCGCGCCAGCCCGGACCGTCGGGCGACACCATCGCGCTCGACTCGCTCGACTTCGAGGTGCAGCCCGGCGAACTCGTCGGGCTGCTCGGGCCGAACGGCGCGGGCAAGAGCACGACGATCGGCATCCTGACCACGCGCATCCGGCCGACGGCCGGCCGCGCGGAGGTGGCCGGCGCCGACGTGACGCGGGACCCGGTCGGCGTGCGGCAGCGCATCGGCGTCGTGCCGCAGCGGCCGAACCCGGATCGATCGCTCACCGCGGTCGAGAACCTGCGGTTTCACGCGGCCTACTTCGGCATCGACCGCGGCGCCGCGGACCGGCGCGCCCGCGAGTTGATGACCAAGCTCGGCCTCGGCGGCCGCGAGGACGCCAAGGCCGACCAGCTCTCGGGCGGCCAGCTGCAGCGCCTGATGATCGCGCGCGCGCTCATCCACGAGCCCGACGTGCTCTTTCTCGACGAGCCGACGGTCGGCCTCGACCCCCAGGCGCGCCTGGCGCTCTGGGAGATCCTGCGCGAGCTGCACGCCCAGGGCCGGACGATCGTGATGACGACGCACTACATGGAGGAAGCCGATCAGCTGAGCGACCGCGTGGCGATCGTGGACCGCGGGCTGCTCCTCGCGTTCGACACGCCGGCGACGCTCAAGACGCGCGCGCCCGGCGGGACGGCCGTGGAACTGCAGCTCGACGGCGACGCCGCGCCCGCGCTGGCCGACGTCCGGGCCGCCGAGGGCATCACCGGCGCCGAGGCGACCGGGCAGACGCTGCGCGTCTTCACCGAGCGGGGCGGCGACGTCATCCCCGGCCTGATCCGGATCGCGGAGCATCACGGCCGGCAGATCCGCGACATCCGGCTGTTCCCGCCGAGCCTCGAGACGCTCTTCATTTCGCTCACGGGGAGGACGATCGAGTGACCACGCCCGCCTTCACCCCGCGCCCGCGGGTCCCGGCGCTCCGGGTGTTCCTGGCGCTCCTCCGGCGCGACGCGCACGTGGCGCGCAAGGAGCTGCCGTTCTTCCTGCTGCGTGTGACGCTCCAGCCGCTGCTGTTCGTCATCGTCTTCGGGTTCCTGCTGCCGAAGATGGGCTTCGTCCAGCGCGGCTACACGTCGGCGCTGCTGCCCGGCATCCTCGGGATCAGCCTGGCGTTCGCGAGCCTGCAGTCGGTCGCGCTGCCGATGGTCGCCGACTTCGGCTGGACGCGCGAGATCGAGGACCGGCTGCTCGCGCCGGTGCCGATCACGCTGGTCGCGCTCGAGAAGGTGCTCGCCGGCATCGTGCAGGGCGTGCTGGCGGCGCTCTTCGTGCTGCCGCTCGCGCGGCTCATCATGGGGCCGATTGCCGGGCTCGACGTCCACGCCTGGGGCGAGCTCATCGGCGTCACGCTGCTCGCGGCCGCCGCGTTCTCGACCTTCGGCCTGCTGATGGGCACGCTCATCGAGCCGGCCCAGATCGGCCTGATGTTCGGGTTCATCGTCGCGCCGATGATCTTCTTCGGGTGCGCGTACTACCCGTGGCAGGGCCTGTCGGCCGTGCCCGCGATGAAGTACGCGGTGCTCGTCAACCCGCTGGTCTACGTGTCCGAGGGCATGCGGGGCGCGATCACGCCGACGCTGCCGCACATGCCGCTCGCGCTGGTGCTCGTCGGCCTGACCGCGCTGACCGCGATCTTCTGGCAGCTCGGCATCCGCGGCTTCCACCGCCGCGCCATCGGCTGACCGCGCCGGTCGGGCGGTCCCGGCAGAGGACGCCCGTCGCGGCCGGCCGCGGCCGGTGACCCGGCGGCCCGGTCGTGACCCGCGAGCGTGGCGGGACTCACCGCGCGGGCGCGGTGGGACTCCACCGCGCGAGCGCCGCGCTCCACAGCAGGCCGAGGTGCGTCCGCTCCAGGTCGTCCCCGGTAGAACAGGTTGTAGGTGTCGAACGGGATCAGCCGCCCGTCCGGGTGCACGATGTGCGCGCAGGTCTTCTTCACCGACCGGACGTCGAACGCGTGCGCGTCGATGAACTCCATGATGATCACGCGGAAGAGGTTTCGTAGCCGAGCGACGGCAGCGCCGCGACGGCCGGCAGGCAGCACAGCGAGTCGTGCAGCGACGCGGCGCCCGACTGCGGCGAGTGGTTCGTCGCGAAGAGCTTCAGCACGCCGTCGCGCACCGCGTCGTCCTGTTCGAAGACGATCGTGTTGCGCCCGCCCTCGATGAGGACCTTCAGGGTCGATGAGCCCGGTGAGCAGCACGACCTGGCCCTGCAACTTGACCGCGTAGGCCATGGCGAGCGCGTCCGGGTGGCAGGGCACCGGGATCGCGTCCTCTGGCCGGAAGACCGCCGTCTGCTCCAGGATGCGGCGCCGGACCTCGGTCAGCGTCCAGCCGGTCGGTCGCCGGGTCGAAGTGGTCGAAGCGGCCCGCGGCCTGGACCGGCTGCAGCGTCACGCCGCGCACCACGCTACGTCGGGGCGAAGTCGATGATGCGGCCGATCTCGTGGTCGTTCACGCCACGCTTGACGGTCACGACGAGCTGTCGTCGAGATGCCGTGCCGGTTGAGGCGCTCGAGCGCCTGCTCGCGGATCCGGCGCAGGTCGGCGCGCGGGTCGAGGAACGTCGCGCTCGAACGGAGATCGAACTGCGGAGTACAGCTCGGTCGGCATGTAACCGGCCAGCCGCTGGGTGAACGCTTCGTCCTCGGCGATGCGGACGCCGTTGGTGTTCACCATCAGATGCCGGACGGGCCGCGCCTTGGCCGCGTCGAGGATCGCGAAGAAGTCGGGTGGATGGTCGGCTCGCCGCCCGAGATCTGGATGACGTCGGATGCCCCTCGTTGCGGACGACCGCGTCGAGCATGGCCTCCACCTGCGCCAGCGGCCGGTAGTGCGGGCGGTCAGGGTGCGCTCGACGCGTAGCAGGTGGGGCAGCGGAGGTTGCACGCGTCGGCGATCACGACGAGCGACAGGCACAGAGTGCTGCTCGTGGTCGGTGCAGAGCCCGCAGTCGTAAGGGCAGCCCCAGCGGACGGGCGTGTTGTGCGCTGCGGCGTCTCCGGCGGCTTGATGAAGACGCGGCGCCGGTAGTAGTCCACGTCGTCGGCCACCAGCACCCGTTCGTGCCCGTGGAGCGGGCAGTGCCCGAGCATGTAGACGTGGTCGTCCTGGAAGACGATCTTCGCGTCCACCCGCCGGGTGGCAGGTGGTGCAGATCGAGATCGCGACGTCGTAGAACAGGTACGGCCGGACGCCCACGCACGTCAGGTCCTCGGTCGCGCGCTGCGGAAGATCCGCATCACCGCCACGACGAGCGCCGTGGCGTGCCGATCGCGAAGAGCACCAGGCCCGCGACGAGCCGATCAACCCGACGACCGAAATCGCCTGCAACTGGTTGTTCTGCATCGTCGCGAGGAACGTCCCGCAGCCGCCGACCGCGAGGACGAGGCCGCCCACGACCATGATGACGATGGCCTTCCACGGCGGCTTCTCGGCGATCGGCCGCGCGCCACTGACGCGGGCGTGCCGGACGTCGTCCGGCGTGCCGGACGTCGTGGGCGCGCCGGGCGTCGTGGGCGCGCCGGGCGACGTGGCCGAGAGCCGGGCGCGGCCGACAGCATCAGGGCAGCGTCGGGCGGCGGCGTGGGGCCGGCGGGGGCGGCACAGGGCCGTCGTTCGAGCCGTCGGTCATCTGGGGCTCCTCATCCAGCGTCGGATGTCCGGCACATAGTAGAGCAGGCCGCCGACCGCGGCCCACTGGATGCGGTCAGGCCGACCGCCAGCGGTGCGCCCGGCCCGATCGTCCCGACAGGCCTGGGCAAGATAAGCGACGAGGAAGACGCGGAAGACGTCGCCCTCGACATGCGGTTTCCGCTGGAGCCGCGCCAGGCCGAGCGCCAGCGCCGCGAGCGCGACCGCCTCGTAGTAGATCTGCGTCGGGTGCCGGGCGACCCCGTCCCCGAAGTCCACGCCCCAGGGCAGTGCCGTCGCGAGCCCGTACGTGCCTGCGATCCGGAAGGCCGCCGAGGAAGCAGCCGACCCGGCCGATGGCCATGCCGACGGCGAGCGGGACCGGCGAAGAGGTCGCCGGTGCGCCGTCGCTCGCCGATCCACCACTTCGTCCACTCGACCGCCATCGTGCCGCCGAGGAGCGCGCCGACGACGGTCTTGCCGCCAACGACCCCGAGGCGGGCTCCCGCCAGTGCGCGAGGTCGCCGCCGGATCCTCCAGCCAGTAAGAGCGCGCGCGCGCCGGCAGCCGCCGGCATTGCCGCTACGACGATGGCACCGCGTCGCCCCAGAGCAGGCGTCGCCCAGCCGGCGCCGCTGCGCCAGGTAGAGGCGGAAGCCGACTACCGCGTGCCAGCAGCTCGAACACGGCGTGGGCCGGCAGCCGGAACGACCCGAGCGGGATGTCGACGAGGAAGGTCAGGGCGCGGAGATCATACGCGCAGCGGGGGCGCGCCGCGGCCAGCGTCGTGGACGGGCGTGCGGTACGCTGACGTCGATGGCCGATCCGTGGCTGCACGTCCTCCACGAGGACGAGGACCTGATCGTCGTCGACAAGCCGGCGGGACTCGTCGTCCACCCGAAGCAAGGCGGGGAGGCGTCCACGGCCTCATCGGCCGGGCGCGGCTGCGCACGCCGGGCACCGGGACGTGCGGCTCGTGAACCGGCTCGATCGTGAGACGTCAGGATCGTGATCATCGCGCGTCACGCGGAGGCGGCGCGGGAACTCGGCCGTCTGTTCATGCACGGCCATCGCAACGCCTCGCGGTGGTCCAGGGGGCGCTGGAGGGCGAGCACCGGATCGACGCGCCGCTCGGTCGCGACGATGCGAGCCCGGTCGCGATCAAGGATGCGGTGCGGGACGACGGCGCGCCGGCCGTGACGACCGTGCAGGCCGTCAGGTCGTTCGAGGAGGACGGCGGGACGTTCACCCGCGTCGAGATCGAGCCGCTGACGGGGCGCAAGCACCAGATCCGGATTCACCTGGCGCACGCCGGGCACCCGGTCGTCGGCGACAAGATCTATGGACCAAACGAGACGATCTACCTTCGATTCGTGGAGGGCCGCATGACGGCCGACGACGCGGCGCGCCTGGTCCTCGAGTTCCAGGCACGCTGCACGCGTCGGAGATGGCCTTCACGTGGCGCGGCCGCGACTGTTCAGCGCCGCCCGGCGCGACCGGGGGACCAGCGAGACCGCCCGGATCCCTGCCGGGACGACCAGCAGGCGGGTGAAACTGGAGATGGCGGTGATGGCAGGCGCCGGATCTCGCGGGCGGCCGCGGTCGATCCGGAGCGCTGGCTCGGCCGCCGGCGGTTCAGTCCAGCCCGCGCGTGACCGTCATGAACGCGTGGACGTCGATGAAGTCCTTCGCCGAGCAGGCCGCAGCAGCTGCAGCAGGTCCGCGGCGAGGGCTGGTACTCCTCGTAGACCGGCCACGACGGCGCGGTGGAGTAGAGGAAGTCGCGTCCCATGCGGCCGGCCATCTTCTGCGAGGCTTCCGGCTTGAGCACGTTGAATCGCGCCGGGTCGGCGAGCAGCACGAGCGTGACGTTCGGCCAGGTCACGACCCGTGAGCTGGTGCCGGTCGTCGGCAGGCTGCCGAGCGATTCGACCAGCCGCGCAAACGACTCGGCGCCGGTCTCGTCGAGGAACCCCTGGATGCCGGAGAGCAGCGGCCGTACCTCCGCGTCCATAGGCCGTTCTTGATCGCGCGAATCTCGAAGACGGACGGGATGTTCGTCGCGCCGTAGACCTGCGTCAGGCCTTCGAGATGCTCGCGAGGTCGCCGCCGGCGATCGCCTGGGCCGCACGGCCCTGACCGAAAGCGCGCCGTGAAGAGCCCGTGCGCGTCGCGCTTCGGCGTCGTCTCGTCGGTCGCAGGCTTCCGGGTCCTCGAACCCCGCCGGGTACCGTCTTGAACCAGTCGATCGCGGCGTCGATGTTCGTGTTGACGGCCTTGCGCCGCAGCGTCGGCGCGCTCGACCGTCCGCCACGCTTGCGGACCACCGGTCCCGTGTCGATCGCGTCCAGCTCGGGATCGGTCTGGACGGATGCGACCGTCACGAAGGTGGTCTCCAGCTGAAACTTGCGCCGCGCGGCGTCCGGATCGCTGCCGAGCGACGGGAACTGAATGGTCATGTGCGGCGATGATCATGGCGACCTTGCCGCGTCCCCAGGATTTGTGCTCGACGATCTGGCCTTCCGCGAACTCCTCATCCGCCATGGCCCGTCATTATGACCCAAGCCGGGTAAATTCCGTCGTCGGTTCGCCGGTGGCGACGGCGCGAGCGAGGGGCCGAGGACGCCGTCGAGGCCGATGAAGGCCGGACGGCGCTACAATTCCCACGCGAGGCAGGTGCAAGGATGACCGGGATGAGACGCGTCGTGCTCGGCCTGATGGCCGTGGTGGCCGCAGGCCTGGGAGCGGGGTGCATCGAGGTCGAACAGTCGCTCGGCCTCGAGCGCGATCTGTCGGGCACGGCCGGCGTGGTCATGCGGGTGAATCTCGAACCGATGGCGGCGTTCATGGCCCGGATGCAACGCGAGATGTCCGGCAAGACGGGCGAGCCGACACGAAGAGATCGAAAGCCCGGGCGGAGATGCTCTCGTCGAGCACCCGGACGACGCCGCAGGACTTCGAAGCGGACAAACGCGAACTCGAACGTAATCTTCCGACAGGCGTGAAGCTGCTCGGCGCGGATTTCAGGAAGAAGGCCTGAGGTTCGGGTTCCGGCTGAGCCTCGCCTTCGACAAGGTGGAGTCGCTCCGGGCGATCAAGCTGCCGCAGAAGAAGGACGCCGGCCCGGCGGGCCGGGCAATCCGGTCGAATCGCCGTTCAAGGACCTGGTGGTGCGGGACGACGGCGACGAGTGAAGTGGTCGAGTTCCGCTGCAGAACCCGATGTCGGGCGATGGCAAGGATTCGAGGCCGCTGCCCGACGACGGACACGGCGGAAGCAGGTGCAGCAGATGTTCAGCGGCCTGCGGGTCGGGTTCGGATCCTGACGCCGTTCACGGTCGTCGACTCCACGGCCACCGGCAGGACGGCCAGACGCTCGTCTGGGACTACGACCTGAAGAAGATGCTGGCCCTGACCCCGAAAGCCCAGAAAGCCGGCATCCGCGCCCGCTTCAAGAAGTAAAGCCCACGTTAAAGACACCGGGGAGTCTTTTACGAAGTCGTAAAAAGACTCCCGTGTCATTCTCCAGACCAACCGGATCCAAGGAAGTCCCGTCAAATGGGCTGTCGGCGGCTGGACGACGGCCGCTCAGGTAGATAAGCTAGTGGAGACCATGCCACGCAAGGGACGCGCCAATGGACGGGGAGCTGCAGGGCACGCTCGACCTGCTCATCCTCAAGACACTCGCCCTGGGGCCCGCCCACACGGGCACACGATTACGCACGCCATCGAGCGGGGCTCCGACTCGGTGCTCCAGGTCGAGCACGGCTCGCTCTACCCGGCCCTGCACCGGCTCGAGGACCGCGGCTGGTTGCCTCCTTCTGGGGCACATCCGAGAACAACCGCCGCGCCGAGTACTGCCTCACCCCGCCGGCCGACACCAGCTCGCCGACCAGACGTCCCGGTGGGAAGCGCTCGTGGCCGCCATCAACCGGATCGTCAGACCCGCACCGGGCCATTCCGGGGAGTGACGCCATGAGCTGGACGCGCTTCTTTCGCCGGCGGCGCTGGGACGAGGAGCGCGCCCGGGAACTGGCGTCCTACCTCGACATCGAGATCGACGAGCAGATCGCGCGCGGCGTGTCTCCCGAGCGCGCCCGCGCCAACGCCCACCGCAAGCTCGGCAACGTCACCCGCATCCGCGAGGAGATCTTCGAGATGAACACCCTCGGCCTCATCGACGCCGTCGGCAAGGACCTGCGGCATGGGCTGCGCCTGCTGCGCCTCAATCCCGCCTTCGCCGCGGTCGCGCTGCTGTCGCTCGCGCTCGGTATCGGTGCGAACACCGCGATCTTCCAGCTGATTGACGCTGTTCGACTCCGGACACTTCCGGTGCCGCACCCCGAGACGCTCGTCGAGGTCCAGGTCGACGCCCACGACACCGGCCGGACCGGGCGCTTCATCGGACGCCGGTCGATGATCACGTATCCCGTCTGGAACCTGTTGCGCGAGCGGCAGGAGTCGTTCGACGGCCTGGCGGCGTGGGGCACGACCCAGCTCGATCTCTCCACCGGCGGCGAGTCGCGACCGGCCGAGGCGATCTGGGTGAGCGGCACCTTCTTCCCGCTCCTCGGCGTCACGCCGGCGGCGGGTCGGCTGCTCGGCGAGGTGGACGACCAGTACGCCTGCGCCAGTCCCGGTGTGGTGGTGAGCCATCGGTTCGCGCAGCGCGAGTTCGGGGGCGCGAGCGAGGCCATCGGGCGGACACTCCGGCTCGACGGCCATCCGCTGGACGTCGTGGGTGTGAGCGCGGCGTCGTTCTACGGCGTCGAGGTGGGCCGCAGCTTCGACGTCGCCGTGCCCATCTGCGCCCAGCCGCTCCTGCGCCCCGAGCAGAACGCCGTGGACAGCCGGTACACGTGGTGGCTCGGTCTGCTCGGCCGCCTGCGACCCGGCGTGACCGTCGAGCAGGCGAACGCGGAGCTCGAGGCGCGCGCCGCGCCGATCTTCGCCGAGACCGTCCCGCCATCGCTGACGCCGGGTGATGCGGCCGACTACCTGAAGTTCGGCCTGCGCGCCAGCCCGGCCGGCATGGGCTTCTCCGGCCTGCGCACGGAGTACAGCCGCCCGCTGACGCTGCTGCTCTCGATCGCCGGACTGGTCCTGCTCATCGCGTGCGCGAACCTGGCGAACCTGCTGCTGGCGCGCGCCAGCGCCCGCGAACGGGAGATCGCCGTGCGCCTGGCGATTGGCGCGTCGCGCGGCCGCGTGCTGCGGCAGCTCCTCGCCGAAAGCCTGCTGCTCGCCGCCCTGGGCGCGGCGGCAGGGATCTGGCTCGCCGGGCTGCTCAGCCGCGCGCTGGTCGCGCTGCTGGCGAGCGACGGCACGCCGCTCGTCCTGGACCTGCCGACCGACTGGCGGATGTTTGCCTTCGCCGCCGGCCTCGCCATCCTGACGACGCTGTTCTTCGGGGTGGCGCCGGCGCTGCGCGCGACGCGGGCCGAGCCGCAGGCGGTCATGCGCGCCGGCGGCCGCGGGCTGACCGCGTCGCGCGAGCGGTTCACCTTGCGGCGGGGCCTGGTCGCGGGGCAGATGGCGGTGTCGGTCGTGCTCATCGTCGGCGCGCTGCTGTTCGCGCGCTCGTTCACGCAGCTCGGCGCGGTCGATCCCGGCTTCGAAGCCCGGCCCGTCCTGCGCGTGGATCTCGACTTCCGGCCGGCCGGGGTCCCCGAGAGCCGCTGGATCACCTACCAGAACGAGGCGCTCTCCCGGCTCTCGGCCGTGCCGGGCGTCGTCTCGGCGTCCACCGCCGATCTCGTGCCGTTCAGCGGCAGCGGCTGGAACCAGACGGTGATCGTCGATGGCGTGAGGCAGGACACCTACGTCAACCTCAACCGCGTGAGTCCGCGCTACTTCGAGACGCTGCAGACGCCGCTCCTCGCGGGACGGGACTTCACGGACCGCGACACGCGCGAGTCGCCCACCGCGGCGATCGTCAACCGCCGATTCGCCGAGCAGTACCTCGGCCTCGAGGCCGGCGCGGCGCCGGACGCCGTGATCGGGCGCCGCTTCCACCTCGATGCCGGCCCCGGCCAGCCGGATCCCGCCTACACGATCGTCGGCGTCGTCGCGAACACGCGGTACAACTCGCTGCGCGAGAAGCTCGGCCCGCTCGCGTTCTTTGCCGCGGCGCAGGATCCGGATCCGCTGCCGTTCTCGACCGTCCTGCTGCGGGCCAACGGCGAGCCGGACGCGCTGCGCGGCTCGGTCACGCGCGCGCTCGCCGATCTCGACCCGTCGATCCTGATCACCTTCACGGCGATGGAGACCCAGATCGAGAACACGCTGCTCCGCGAGCGGCTGATGGCGACGCTGTCGGGCGGGTTCGCGGTGCTGGCGATGCTGCTCGCGACGGTGGGGCTCTACGGGCTGCTGGCGTACACGGTGGTTCGGCGCCGCAACGAAATCGGCATCCGCGTCGCGCTGGGCGCCACGCGCGGCCGGATTGTGCGGATGATCCTCGGCGAGACCGCCGTGCTTGTGGGCGTCGGCGTGGCTGTCGGTCTCGGCCTCGCGGTGTTTGCGGCGCGCGCAGCCGCCAGCCTGCTGTTCGGCCTCGAACCCTGGGACCC
>JAWKHR010000055.1:0-39700 GCA_041394725.1 Vicinamibacterales bacterium
TTCGTCGGCGGTGAGCGGGCCGCCGGCGGCCGATGTGGTCCCCCTCGTCGCGCTCACGGCCGGCTCTCCGCCGCGCGCGCCGGGAAGTCCGGACGCGCGAGCAGTTCGCGGACCTGCTTCGTGTGCCGCACGGCGTGCCCGGCGACGAACCAGATCCACTGGTAGCCGTCGATGAGGCCGACGAGCGGGTTGTCCCACGCGCGCGATCGCAGGTCGTCGTCCGTGTCGCGCACGTAGGCGAGGAGCGCGGCACGCAGGTCGCCGAACACGGCGGGAAGCGCGGCGGGGTCGGGCCACCGGCCGGTGGGGCGGAAGGGCTCCGGCGCCGTGAAGTGGCGGGCGTCGCGGTTGGTGACCACGAGCGGGATCACGACGTCGCGCACCCGCGGCCGGTCTTCGGGCGGAAGCGCAGGCAGCCGTGACGTGGCGGTCGTGATCTGCGCCTGCAGGTCCCGCTCGACCAGGATCACGTGCTCGAGGTTGTCGGCCGCCGACCAGACCTCGGGTGACGGCCGGTAGCGCCACTGCACGGGCGAGAGCCGGCCGACGAGGGCGAGCAGGTCGTCGCGACTGTCCTCCAGGTAGCGTCGCACGGCCAGGCGTTCCTCGTCGGTCAGGCTGCCGCCGCGTCGTGGGTCCGCCGGCCGGGCGGCCGGCGCGGCCCCCACCACGCCGACCAGCCCGGCAAGCGCCGCGATCGCGTCGCGCCGTGTCAGTCCCGTCCCTGACGGCGCCGACGCCCGCGCGGACGACCGGCGGACCTGCCACGCCGGCGCGTACGGCCGCCGGCCCCATGGGTGCGCCGGGCTCACCGGCGGATCTCCCGCACCGGCGCGAGCACCGGCGGATCGCCCGGGTCGCCACCCTGGCGCCCGCCGGGCAGCACCGGGTCCACCCAGTTCGGCACCGGGATGGCGAGCAGCGCGTACGCCGCGCCCGGATCCGTCAGCTGGGGCAGCGGGCCCGCGCCCAGCTCGCCGATGTCCTTCGCGTCGAGGCCGGGCGTCCAGATCATCACGTGCGGATGGAAGTGCTTCAGCTCGGGCCCGAACCACTGGGCCGAGGAGAACATGTAGGCGATCGCGAACCGGTCGGTCGTGCGCAGCCGGCCGGCCGCGAGATCGGCGGCGAGGCGCTCCCGGATCTCCTCGGCCGGCAGCCCCCGCGCGACGAGCGCGGTCTTGGCGATCTGCAGCGGCAGCTCCGTCCTCGCGGCCTCGGGGCCGTAGCAGATCGGCCCCAGGATCTCCGGCGGCGATGCCGTCGCGCGCGTGCGCGGTCCCTGGTCGTTGAAGCCCCGCAGGACCATGCACTCGAAGCCGTTCTTCGACTCGGCGGCGCGCGCGAGCCCGTCGGGGCCGAGCACGAACACGCCGGCGTCGGCCGACACGGAGGCCGGGGCCGCCGAGCGGGCCAGGGCGATCTCGCGCGCTTCGTCCATCAGGTACGGCGCGAGCGGACGGTCCGCGGCCTGCGGCCACGCGCCGGCCAGGGTCGTCGTCAGGATCCACACGGGCAGGTAACTATTCGCCATGTGGCGAAATATAAAGACGGCAGGGTTTCCTGTCAAGCCCGCCCTGGTGCTAGGATTCGCGCATGGCATCGCCCGACGTGAAGACGTTGAATCGCGTGTTCTCCGCGCTGTCCGATCCCACGAGGCGAGCCATAGTTCGACAGTTGACGAAGGGCGAGTCCACCGTCGGCCAGCTCGGCGCGCCGTTCGACCTCGCGCCCGCCACCCTCTCCAAGCACCTCCGCGTGCTCGCCGACGCCGGCCTCGTCCGCCAGACCCGCGACGGGCGCTTCCTCCGGACGCGGCTGAGCCCGGGCCCCCTGTGGTCCAGTCTCGGCTGGCTCGAGGAGCTGCGGCTGCTCTGGGACGAGCAACTCGACAACCTCGAGGTCCTGTTGCGGCGTGAACGGCAGAGGCGCCAGTCGTGATCCCGGCCATGCCGGTGCCCGGCGGGCCCGCGCTGCGCATCCAGCGACGCTATGACGCCACGCTCGAGGAGATCTTCGAGGCGTTCACCGATCCGGCGCTGCTGCGCCAGTGGTGGCACCCGCGCGACTTCGTCGTCGAGCGTCTCGACTTCCGGGCCATCGAGGGCCGTCCGTACCGGATCGAGCTGCGCGCGCCCGATGGCACGCGGTTCGCGCACGTCGGCGTCGTCCTGCGCGTCAGTCGTCCCGACGCGCTCGTCTATACCTGGCGCTGGGTCGAAGGGCCGTTGTCGCCGGTCGAGACGCTCGTCGAGCTCGGGTTCCGCGCCGACGGCGATGGCGTGATCGTCGACCTCTGCCACAGCCGGTTCGAGAACCAGGCCGAGTGCGACCGCCACGTCGGCTGGCGTCAGGCGTTCGACGCGCTCGACGCCTGGCTGGCTCAGCGCGCCGGTCGCGCCACGCGGAAGCCGTAGTCGGTGTAACGGAACGACGGGTCGATCCGGCTCCGCGCCGCGGTCCGGCTGATCGTGATCGCGTGGCGCCACGACCCGCCGCGGGAGGCACGTCGCGCGCCCGTCCCCGGCCCGGACGGGTTTCGCGGCGGCGACGCCGCGTAGTAGCCCGCGTCGTACCAGTCGGCGCACCACTCGTGCACGTTGGCCGCGATCCCATACAGCCCGTACGGGTTCGGCTCGCCGATCGTCACCGGCCACGGGCCGTCCACCGGCCCGCGCCCGCCGCGCGGGATCCATGACGGGATCTCGTCTCCCCATGGGTAGCGCCGGCCGTCCACGCCCCCGCGCGCCGCCCGCTCCCACTCCGCTTCGGTCGGCAGCCGCGCCGGCATGCCGGACGCGGTCAGCCAGGCGCAGTACGCGCAGGCGTCCAGCCAGCTGACGCCGACGACGGGCAGGTCGGCGGCGGCGGATCGCTCGGCCCATTCGCGTGGCGCCTCGTGTCCCGTGGCCGCGAGGAACGCCGCGTACTCGCCGCACGTGACCGGATGGACGGCCAGCTCGAAGGCATCGACCTCGACCGCGTGGACCGGCCGCTCGTCGTCGCCGCCCTCGTCGCTGCCCATGAGGAACCGGCCCGCGGGGATGGCTGCGAACCGGCCGATCGGAGGCGTCATCGCGCGATTCTACCGGGCGGGGTGGCCGGCGGCGGGCCGTGTCCGTTCCAGTATCCAGAGTGAGACGGGCGCCACCGAACGCCAGGCGCCGGAGTGCTAGGCTCTTGGGCGGAGCCCCGGCATGCCGTTGCCCGCCGACGCCGACCTGCGCCACCTGCTCGCGGTGGATCCGGAGCAGGGGTGGCGTGTGTTCGTGGACGCCTACACGCCGACCATCGTCGCGCTCATCGAGCGGGCCAGCCTGCGCGATCGCGACGAGGCGATGGAGGTCTACACGCTGGTCTGCGAGCGCCTCTGCGAGGAGCGCTGCGCACGGCTGAAGCAGTGGAATCCCGGCAAGGGCGCGCTCCGGGCGTGGCTGGCCGTCGTCGTCCGGCGCGTGGTGGTCGACTGGGTCCGGTCGCGCGCCGGGCGCCGGCGCCTGTTCGGATCGGTGAAGGCCCTCGACCCGCTCGACCAGCGGATCTTCGAGCTGGCCTTCTGGGACGAGCGGTCGCCGGCCGAGATCGCGGAGCTGCTCGGCGTCGAACGGGGGGAACCGGTGATGCTGTCGAGGGTGCTGCGGGGCCTGGATGCCGTGCACGACGCGCTGACGGATCGCCAGCGGGGCGAGCTGCTGTCGGCGTCGTTCCGGACGAAGGCCGCGGCCAGCCTCGAGGCGGAACTCGAGCGCGGCGGCTGGGACGTGCCCGACGAGCGGGTGGACGTGGAAGGCCAGGCGGTCGAACGCGACGCGGAACGCGTCTTCGAGCGCGCGCTGGCCGACCTGCCGTCCG
Source organism: Vicinamibacterales bacterium (assembly GCA_041394725.1). Classification (GTDB taxonomy): domain Bacteria; phylum Acidobacteriota; class Vicinamibacteria; order Vicinamibacterales; family SCN-69-37; genus JAWKHR01. Next base: position 3,853 of record JAWKHR010000055.1, read on the forward strand.
AGGACGCGGCCATCGTCCGGCTGCGCTACGTGGAGGGACTGAGCCTGGCCGACGTGCGGCGCGCGCTGCACCTGCCGGCGTTGACCGAGGGCCGCCTCCGGGAGATTGTGGATCGCCTGCAGACGGCGGTGACGGGGCACGGCACGCGACCCGCGCCGCGCCTGGCGACGGAAGGAGGAGCGCCATGACGCACCTGACGCGCGACGAACTCGAGCGCTGGCGCGACGCGCCGGACGAGTCGGATCGCGATCGGATCGTCACGCACCTGGCCGCCTGCGCGTCGTGCGCCGCGGCTCATGCCGCGCTCGTGCGGGTCCGGCCGGTCGAGGGCGGCGTCGCCGCGTCGGCCGAGGGCGACCTGGGCGCGTTCGTCTCGGAGGGCTACCGTCACGCGCCGGCGGCCATCGCGCCGCCGGCATTCGAGGCCGCGCCCCGCCCGGCCCCGTCGCGACCGGTGCCGGCGCCTCGCCGGCAGCCCTGGTGGCTGGCGCCACTCGCCGCCGCCGCCGTGCTCGTCCTCGCGATGACCGTTCCCCGGCTGCTGACGCAGCCCGTGGAGCCGCCGATCGCGCGCGGTGGCACGTGGGCGGCGCTCGAGCCGGCCGGCGACATCGACGTCGAGTCGCTCGTGTTCCGCTGGACCGCTCCGGAGCCCGCCGGCGCCTATCTCGTCGAGGTCTTCGATGCGTCGGGCACGCGCCTCTGGAGCCGGCGCGTGGACGCCTCGCCCGCCGCGGCCGATCCCGCGCTGGTCTCGCGGCTCGTGCCGGGCGCGTCGTACCGCTGGACCGTCTCGTCGCTCGACGCGCGCGGCGTGGCGATGTCGTCGTCGCCGCTGACGGTGTTTCAGGTCGCCGCTCGGCGCTGACGCGTCAGGGCGCCACCGTGGCGCGGACGCGTCAGGGCGCCACGCGGCGCTGCCGTTGTCGGGCCGCGCCCCACCAGATGACGACGAGCAGCAGGATCGCGACGGCGGCCGCCACGATGCGGCTGGTCGGCCCGCCGCCCGGCGGGTGGTCGAACAGCGGACGGGTCGCCGCGCCCGTGATGACGAAGCCGGCCCAGGTGATCGGGTCGGCCTCCGCGCCCCCGGCGTCGATCATCGCGACCTGCGCGGTTCGCAGCGCCTCGTCGGGCGCCTGTCCGTCGCCGAGCGCGTCGTAGAACCGATCCATCAGCACGCGCGTCGCGCGATCGTCCACGGCCCAGAGGCTCGCCCCGACCGCGCGCGCGCCGGCCAGCATGAACGTGCGGCTCAGGCTGACGAAGCCCTCGCCGCGCACGAGCCGCCCCAGGTGCGTGCGGCACGCCGAGAGCATCACGAGGTCCGCATCGATCGGCAGCGCCGCGATCTCGTTGAGCTGCAGCAGGCCGTCGTCGTCGCCGCCCGCGCCGAGCAGGATCGCGCTCCGGCGCGGCACGGCTTCGTCGAGCACGGCGTGCGTCGCGACGTGGACGACGCGCGCGCCGCCGGCGAGCAGGTGCTTGAACGCGGTCTCGGTCGCGCCGGCGCCGACGAGCAGCGCGCCCGGCGGGGCGCCGGTGCGGCGGGCCACGTCGCGCGCCTCCTGCTCGGCCTCGACGAGGGGGACGAGCCGCAGCGCCTCGTCGCGATAGATCTGCCTCAGGCCTCCGTCGAGTGCCGGCGGCTGGCTGCTGGCGACGACGACCGAGTGCCGGTCGGCCAGCGGCGCGCGGGCGCCCGCCCGCAGGTGGCCGAGCAGCGTGATCGACGGCGCGAGCGTGGACGCCGCGCGCCGGACCAGCGGCGCCGCGTCCGCGCCGTCCGGACGCAGGACCGCGAACGGCACGCGGACGAGCGGGCCGTCCGGGACGATCACGATCGACCGCACGCCGGCCAGGTCCCCGGCGACCGGCCCCAGCAGCCGGCGGCCGAGGTCCGCGGTCGAGGCCTCGACGGCGGCGCGGTCGCTCGCCGCAATCCCGGCCAGCAGGAATCGGACGGACGGCTCGAGCGTGCCGGCGCCCTCGATCGGGTACCCGCGCACGCGGCCGTCGCGCACCGACCACACGAACCCGTGGTCCGCGGCGATCCAGAAGGCGACGATGGCCTCGCCGGGCCCGGCGGCGGAGGCGATCGCCGCGGCGTCCAGCGGTTCGGGGTACGCGAGCGAGGCCAGGGCCGGCGTCTCGCGACGCGCGCGGATCACGAACGCGTCGTAGTCGCGTTCCGCGTCGGCCAGCCGGCGTTCCGCCTCGGTCCGCGCCGACGCGTCGGACGCGCCCGTGATCTCGCGCTGCAGCGCCGTGAAGCGCCGGCCGAACGCCGCTTCCTCGTCGCGCAGCCGGACGAAGGCCGGATCGGTCGAGCGCCACCGCGGCTCGGCGAGCAGGTCGGCGAGCGCGCGGCCCCGCGCCCGCTCGGACGCGGCCAGCGCCGCGCCCGCGAGCGGATCGTCCGGGCCGGACGCGCGCGCCATGAGCGCGGCGACCTGCCCGTCGTAGGGACCCATCCGGTCGGCGAGGAACGTCGCGCGCAGACCGGCTTCCGGGAGCGCGCGGCGCAGCGCCTCGATCGTCGCGACCGCGCGGTCGAAGTGTGCCGCGGCCTCGTCCACGCGCCCGGCCAGCATCGCGGCCTGGCCCAGGCCCTGCTCGGCGCGCCACCGGTAGTCGGGGTCCGACAGCCGATCGGCGGTCTCGGCCACCCGGCGGAACCGGGCCGCGGCCTGGTCCGGTTCGGCCTGCGCCAGGGCCATCAGGCCGAGGTCGAGATCGACCGTGATCCGCTGGCGATCCGGCGTGCCCTCGAGCATCGCTTCCGCGCGCCGCGCGTACGCGTCGGCCTCCGCGCGCCGCGCGGCAGCGTCGGCCTCCGCGCGCTGACCCCGCCGCGCCTGGATGAGCGAGAGCCTCGACAGCAGGCCGATGGTCGTCCCGGCCGATCCCGTCCGTTCGAACATCTCCAGCGCCGTGGCGCCGTCGGATGCCGCGCGGTCGTAGTCCTCGAGCGCGTAGTAGACGTCCATCCGCTGCCGGATCGACAGCGCCACGCCGATTTCCGGCCCGGTCTTCCGGTAGGCCTCGACCGCCTCGGTCCACAGGTCCGCCGCGCGCTCGAGATCGCGGATGTTGCCGAGCACCTGGGCCAGGGCGAACGTCGCGCTCGACAGCAGGGCCCCGCCGATGTCCGGGCGCCGCGCCAGATCGTAGGCGCGCTGCGCGTCGGCCAGGGCCTCGTCGTAGTCGCCCAGGCCGAGGTAGGTCGTCGCGCGCAGGCCGAGGTACTGGATCTCGGCCTGCGGGTAGTCCATCGCTTCGGCGATCGCGAGCGCGGCCGAATGCGCCTCGAGCGACTCGCGCGGCTTGCCCTGCGCGCGCAGCGCCCGCCCCTTCGCGGCGAGGACCGCCGCGAGCACGCCCTGCGCGTCGGCGCGGCGGGCGGCGTCCTCGGCCAGCGCGATGCGCTCGTTCATGAGGGCGGCGTCGCCGCGGTCGCCGGCCAGCGTGATCTGCACCAGGCGCAGTTCCGCCTCGATGCGGGTGTTGCCGGCCCGGACGGCCTCCGTCACCCCGTCGGCCGCCGCGCGCTCGGCGTCGTCATGTCGCGAGAGGGCGCGTTCCACCTGCGCGCGCACCCACAGCGCCTGGGCCCGCTGGCCGGCCGGCGCCGTCGCCAGCCGGCCCGCCGCGGCGTCGAGGGCGGCGCGGGCCTCCTGGTGACGGCCCTGCTGGAAGAGCGTCAGGGCGCTGGCGATGACCTGATCGAGATCGGCGGGCGCGGGGTTCTGGCTGGCCTGGCGCGCCGCGGTGGCCGGTGTCCGGGCCGGGGTGGCCGGTGTCCGGGCCGCGGCCGGAGCCGGGGTCAGGCCGCAGACGGTCCACGCCGCCCAGGCCAGGACGATCGGGACGCGGGTCGGGGAGCCCATCGGCCGGCGCCCGATTCTACCCGCGAAGCCCGCCGATGGCGCCAGCGTCCCGGATGGGCCGTCGCCAGGACCGCGTCCGGCAACCTTCGTCTCCTTTCGATCGTCGAAGGAAGGGTCGGTCTTCCTTCGAGGGCCGAAAGGAGACGAAGGAGACGCCATGGCCCCGAAATCGCGCGACGACCTGCTCCAGGGCACCCTCGACATGCTGGTGCTGAAGGCCCTCGCCCTCGAGCCGATGCACGGCTGGGGCATCACCGAGCGCATCGAGCAGTGGTCGGACCGCGTCCTGCAGGTCGGCCAGGGCACGCTCTACCCGGCGCTGTACCGGCTCGAGCGCCAGGGCCACGTCTCGTCGGCCTGGCGGACGACCGAGAACAACCGGCGCGCGCGCTACTACGCGCTGACGGCGGCCGGCCGCCGGCACTTCGCCCGCGAGTGCGACTACTGGCGCCGGCTGTCGCACGCCATCAACCTCGTACTCGAAACGACGATCGCCTAGGAGCAGCCATGGCCCGACCCGAGACGCCCGGCGGCCGCCGCCCGGCCGGCCCCGATGACCCCGTGGATCACGACGCGCGCCTCCGCGAGGAGATCGCGTTCCACATCGACCAGCAGGCCGAGCGCCTCGTGCGCCAGGGGGTGCCCCCCGACCGGGCGCGTCGCGAGGCGCGCCTGCGCTTCGGCGGCGTCGAGGGCGTGCGCGAGGCGACGCGCGACGAGCAGCGCGCCGCGTGGCTCTTCGACTTCGGCCGCGACCTCCGGTTCGGCGCGCGCGTCCTGCGCCGGTCGCCGGTGTTTGCCGTGCTCGCCGTGCTCACGCTCGGGCTCGGCATCGGCGCCTCGACGGCCCTCTTCAGCGTCGTCGACGGCGTGCTGCTCCGCGGCCTCCCGTACCCCGACGCCGGCCGCCTCGTCCGGCTCTACCAGGTGAACGACGACGGGACGACGGGCGGGCCGCCCCGGCAGTCGTCGCGGGTGTCGGAACCGAACGTGCTCGACTGGCGCCGCCTCACGCACGGGTTCAGCGGCATCGCCGAGATGGCCCAGTGGGGCGACATGCCGATCGCGGGCGGCGAGCAGCCGGTGATGGCGCGCCGCACCGTGGTCTCGCGCGAGTTCTTCGACGTGATGGGCGTGGCGCCGGCCGACGGGCGCGTGTTCCGTCCCGAGGAACTGCAGGAGGGTGCGGCGCCGACCGCCATCGTGAGCCACGCGTTCCGCAACCGCGCGTTCGCCGGCGGACCGGTGGTGGGGAAGACGATTCGCATCGGCCAGACGGCCTACACGGTGGTGGGCGAGATGCCGCCGGGGTTCGACTATCCCGGCGAGACCGGCGTCTGGACGCCGCGCGAGATCCAGGCCCTGGGCCAGCAGTCACGCACCGCCCACAACTTCCAGGCGGTCGCGCGCGTGGCCGACGGCGTCTCGGTCCGCCAGGCGCAGGCCGAGCTGTCCGCGGTCTCGCGCCAGATGCGCGAGGAGTACGGCTCGACGACGTGGATGGTGGACGCGGCCGCGATTCCGCTGCTCGAGCAGCTGACGGCCACGGCGCGGCCGGCGCTCAACCTGCTGTTCGGCGCGGCGATCGTCCTGTTCCTCATCGCCTGCACGAACGTCACGAACCTGCTGCTCGCGCGCGCGGCCGCGCGGCGGCACGAGCAGGCGCTGCAGCTGGCGGTCGGCGCGAGCCGGTGGCGGCTGGTCCGGCAGGTGGTGGCCGAGACGCTCGTGCTCACCGCGGCCGGCGGGCTCGTCGGCGTGCTGGTCGCGGCCGGCGCGGTGCGCGCGCTCCTCTCGCTCGATCCGGGGTCGGTGCCCCGCCTGGCGGACGTCGCGCTCAACTGGCCGGCGGTCGGGTTCGCCATCGGCGCGTCGCTCGCCGCCGCGCTCGGGATCGGGCTGGTCGCGGCGCTGCGCGGGCGCGACGCCGACCTGCGCGCGGTCCTCGCCGATGCCCAGCGATCCTCGGCGTCCAGCCCGTCGCGCGAGCGCGCGCGCCAGGTGCTCGTCGTGGCGCAGGTCGCCCTCACGCTGGTCCTGCTCGCCGGCACGGCGCTGCTCGGCCGGAGCTTTCTCTCGCTCCTCGGCGTCGAGCCCGGCTACCGCACCGCGGGCGCGACCGTGCTCGACCTGGTTCGGCCCCGCGGCACCGGCGCCGAGGAGATGCAGCGGCAGTGGCAGTTCCAGACCGCCCTGATGGACCGGCTGGCCGCGATGCCGGGCGTCGAGGGCGTGGGCCTCGCGAGCGGCTTCCCGCTGGGCGGCGCGGACTATTCGACCGGGCGCTACTACGAGATGACGCGCGTCGACGAGTTCCAGAGCTACGCGGACATCGCGCGGCTCGGCGACCGCGCGCTCGACCGCGCCGGCCAGGCCGGCTTCCGCGTGGTCGGCGGCGACTACTTCCGCGTGATGGGCATCCCGGTGCTGGAAGGCCGCACGTTCGAGGCGGGCGACCTGCCGGACGCGCCGCACGTCGCGGTGGTCAGCGAGGCGTTCGCGCGCGACCGCTGGCCCGACCGCGACCCGATCGGCCGCTTCATCCAGTTCGGGAACATGGACGGCGATCCGCGCGGCTTCCGGGTGGTGGGCGTCGTCGGCGACGTGCGGGAACTCTCGCCCGAGACGCCGCCCGGCCCGCTCTTCTACGTGGACTACCGGCAGCGGCCGGGGCATGCGTCGGGGTTCTCGATCGTGGTCGCCGGTCCCGAATCGGCGCGGCAGCCGCAGGTCATGCAGCGCATCGTGCGCGACCTGGACGCGGGGCTGCCCGTGACGATCCACTCGATCGAGGACGCCTTCGACGCGGCGCTCAGCGGCCGGCGGTTCAACCTGCTGCTCATCATGGTGTTCGGCCTCGCCGCGCTGGCGCTGGCGACGCTCGGCACCTACGGACTCATCACCTACCTGGTCGCGCAGCGCACGCGCGAGATCGGGATCCGGATGGCGCTCGGCGCGGGCACCGCCTCGGTCATGCGGCTGATCCTGGGCGCCGGCCTGCGCCTCGCCGCGGTGGGCACGGTCATCGGCGTCGCCGCCTCGCTCGGCCTCAGCCGCCTGCTCGACGGCCTGCTCTTCGCGGTCTCGGCCACGGACCCGGCGGCCTACGCCATCGTCATCGTCGCCACGATCGGCGCCGTCCTCGCCGCCAGCCTCGTCCCGGCCCTGCGCGCGACCCGGATCCCGCCGACCGAGAGTCTGAGGTGAGCGGCAGGCCGGCGTCGGCGCCCCGGTGATCGAGGCCGCGCTCAGTAGGTGCTTCGGGCCACCCACTCGCGCAGGAGCGAGTCGACCACGACGTAGCGGCCGTCGTCCTCGCGGGTGACGAGGTCCTGCTTCTGGAGCGCGGCGAGCGAGGACTGCACGCTGGAGGCGCCGCCGAGGCGGTGGCGCGTGCGGGTGTCGGCGGCGAGCAGTTCCACGCCGTGCTCGAGGACGACCGCGCGCAGCGTGGCGCGCTGGGCGAGCGTCAGCCGCTGCCAGATCGTCTCGAAGAGCGGGTCCTGTTCGCCCAGCAGGCGGTGCAGCGTCGCATGGAGGTCCTCGAGCGTGACCTTGCGCCGCCCGGCTTCCACCACGTCGTCCCAGGTCTCGTGCGCGAGGCGCTGGACGTCGTAGGGGAGGTTGCTCGCCAGGTCCACGACCGCCGCGCCGACGCCCTCGCCGGGGGCGAGGCCGGTGCGCCGGAAGCGTGCGTCCACGAAGGCGGCGAACGTGGCCGGGTCGATCTTGGCGAGGCGCATGACGGGACCGGCCTTGTAGAAGGGCCGGCGCGGGCCGATCATCTGCTCCATCAGGCTGGGCTCCGAGCCGGCGAACACGTAGCCCACCTGCCGCTGCTGCTGGACGGCGGCGCGGAGCGCGTGCTCGACGCTGCCGCCGTTGAACGCGGCGACGGCCTGGAACTCGTCGAGCGCGATGGCGAGCCGGCGGTTGAGGCGGGCCGCGATCCTCGCCGGCAGCGCGAAGACCTCCTCGGCCAGCCGTGCCGCGTCGCGCGCGGTCCGGACCGACGGGAAAGCCAGGCTGATGCCGCTCCCGCGCGAGCCGGCCTCGACCCGGACCTCGGGCGTCACGCCCGTGAACAGCTCCAGGATCCACGACCGCGCCCGTGCCGCGCGCGTCTCGAGGCCGATGAGGGCGTGCGCGTAGGCTTCGAGGAACGCGACGTACGAGCTGAAGCTGCTGACGGTGAACTCCAGCGTGGTCACCTTCTGCCGGCCGAGCGTCGTGAAGGCCTGACGGATGAGCGACGACTTGCCGTAGCGGCGCGGCGAGATCAGGAAGACCTTCTGGCCGGCCGCGAGGTCCCGGACCAGGCGCCGCTGCTCCTCGCGGCGGCCGACGAACGCGGACGCGGGGGCAATCTCGCCGTACACGAAGGGGTTCTGGGTCGCGGCCATCAGCGGTTACGTTGATAGCCGTAATCATTACACAGAATGCCGTAATCGTGCCGCCCGGCGCGCCGGCGCGCCCGCGCCCAAGCCGTGCCGCCCGCGCCGGGCCGGCCCGCGCGCCCCGGACGGATCCGGTGCTATCGTGGCCGGGGGCGACCGTGAACATCCTGCTGCTGTCCATGCCGGACGCGTTCGAGCACACGCCGACGCTGACCATGCGCATGCCGAACGGCGCCCTGGCCTCCCTGGCCGGGAACCTCGACCCCGGCCACGACGTCGCGATTGCGGACCTCGTCCTGGCCCGGCACGACGTCCCCGGCACGGTCGCGCGGCTCCTCGACGACTGCCGCCCCGACCTCGTCGGGCTGTCCGTGATGACCTTCCAGCGCGCCACCGCCCGCCGGATCATTGCCCTCGTCCGCCGGCTCCGGCCCCGGGCCCGCGTCGTCGTCGGCGGCTACGACCCGAGCCTGGCTCCCGAGGCGTGGGCCACGCCCGACAGCGGCGTGGACGTCGTCGTCCGCGGCGAGGGCGACCTCACGTTCCGCGAGCTCGTGCGCGCCGCCGACGAGGGGCGGCTCCCGGACGACGTGCCCGGCCTCTGGTACCGGTCGCCGGACGGCTTCGTCCGCACGCCTGACCGGCCGGTCAGTGGACTGGACCAGGCGGTCAGGCCGCCGAACCGCGCCGCCAGGGTCCTCGACGGCTACACCTTCCTCGGCCGGCCGATCGACATCGTCGAGACCTCGCGCGGGTGCACCTACGACTGCAGCTTCTGCTCGATCATCGAGATGCGCGGCCGCAACTTCCACACCTGGCCGGTCGATCGCGTCACCGCCGACATCGCGGACGCGAAGCGCCGCGGCGCGCGGACGATCTTCCTCGTGGACGACAACGTCACGCTCAACGTCGCGCGCTTCCACGCCATCTGCGACGCGATCGTGGCCGCGGGCCTCGACGACCTCGACTACATCGTGCAGGGCATGACCAGCGCCTTCGTGAAGGACGGCGACGCGCTCGCCGCCGCGATGGCGCGCGCCGGGTTCCGCTACGTCTTCCTCGGGATCGAGAACGTGCTCGACGAGGACCTGGCGTTCCTGCGCGCCGACGCGAAGAACGCCGCGCGCGAGCAGGGCCGGCGCACGGGCTCCGCCACGCAGCTGGCCGTGGACGTCATCCACCGCCACGGCATGTTCGTGGTCGGCGGGCTCATCGTCGGCAACCCGGACGACACCCGCGAGTCGATCGAGGCGAACCTGGCGTTCGCGCGCCGGCACGTGGACTGGCCCTACATCCAGCACCCGACGCCGTATCCCGGCACGCCGATGACGCGCGACTTCCGCGACCGCGACCTCATCGTCTCCGACGACGTGTCGGAGTACGACGGGACGACGGCGGTGGTGCGGACGACGCACCTCGAGGCGGAAGAGGTGGAGTTCCTGCGCTGGCGCGCCGAGCGCTGGATGAAGGTGCGTCACCTGCCGCCGGTCCTCGCGCACGACCCGGGCTTCGTGATGACGCACGGCCTCCGCATGCTGCGCCACACCTTCCGCGGATCGAGCTGGAAGACGTGGATCGGTCTCGAGCCGGAGCGCGAGGCCTTCCGCCGCTACAAGGCGATCCGGCGCCGCGAACGCGAGTGCTTCGAATCCTGAGCTTCGGTTGCCCGGCCCGAGCGCCGAGCGCCGGCATCGACCGCGCCGCGCCGAGCGCCGACCGCGACTGCGCGCACCGCCGGGCACCCAATGCCCAGTGCCCGGCGCCCAGTGCCCGCTCTCTACAGTTCCCGCAGCGCGACGTTCGGGTCGATCCGCGCGGCCCGGCGGGCGGGGAGGTAGCCGGCGAGGATGCCGCAGGCGAGCAGCAGCACCGGCACGACAATCCACGAGGTCGCGCCACCCGGATGGATGCCCGCCCGGGCCGCGAGCACGGCCCGCAGGACCATGGCCGCCACGAACACCCCGCAGAGCAGGCCGACGAGCACGATGTGGAGCGCCTCGTCGATGACCATCCGCAGAATCTGACGCGGCGTCGCGCCCAGCGCGGCGCGAATGCCGATCTCGCGCGTGCGACGGCTGACGAAGAAGGCGATGACGCCGTAGACCCCGACCATCGCGATGGCCAGCGCGATCGCGCCGAGACCGGTCACGACGGCCATGAGCGCGCGGAGGGCCGTGTCGCGGCTCAGGGCACCCGAGGCGACCGTGGCCGGTTCGTCGAGCGCCAGACGGTCGTCCATCGCGACGACCGCCGCCCGCATCGCGTCCGGCTGCCGTTCGGGCGCGGAGGAGCGCACCACGAGGTACGCGCGTCCGGTGAAGGACTGCGCCAGCGGCAGGTAGACCACGTTGGACGGGCGGCGCCACGGTGAATCGTCGGCGCTCGTCACCGGATCGGCCGTCACGCCGACGATCGTGATGGGCGGGCCCCGACGGCGCTGGATCTGCCGGCCGATGGGATCCTGCCCGGGCCACGCCGCCTCCGCCGCGCTCTCGGTGATGACGGCCACGAGCGGCGCGCCGTACGCGTCGGTCGCCCGCAGGTCGCGCCCGGCCAGCACCGGCAGATCGAGCACCCGGAGGAATCCGGGCGAGACCCGCACGTACGAGGTCACCGCGCGCTGGCGGAAACCGGCCAGGCCCTCCGGCGTGTCGGCGAGTTCGAGGAAGTCGCTCGCCGGTGCCGCGGGCCCGAGCGCGCCGGGGATGGCGTCCGCGAGGCCCGCCGCCTCGACGTCCGGCAGGCGCGCCAGGGCCGGCAGGATCCGGTCGAAGAACTGGCGTCCGCGCGGTTCGTTGTAGTCGGCACCGAGATCGCGCGGCAGCGCGACCTGACCGGCGACGACCCGCGACGTGTCGTAGTGCACGACCCGACCGCGCAGTCCCTGCTGCTCGAGCCGGTAGAGGACGTCCTCGATGAACGTGGCCGACGCCAGCGCGAGCACGACCGCGACCGTGACCTGCACCGCGACGAGCGTGGTCCTGAGCCAACGGCCTCGCCCCGGCGTCTGACCCGGCGCCGCGCCTCCGGCCGACACCACGGACTGGAGCGGCGCGCGGCTGGCGCGCCAGGCCGCCACGGTCCCGACGCCGGCCGTGGCCAGCAGGCCCGCGCCGAGCGAGAAAGCGATCACCCGGCCGTCGAGCGCGAGGTCGCCGATGGCCATCTCCCGTCCGCCGAGAATCGCGAGTGCCGGAAACATGGCCTGGAACGCCCGGGTGGCCGCAGCCGCGATCAGGAGGCCCAGGCCGGAGGCGGCTCCGGCAATCAGCAGGGACTCGGCCGTCAGGAGCCGGAGGATGCGACCCCGTCCGGCCCCGAGGCTCATGCGAACCGCCAGTTCGCCCGTGCGCTGCGTGCCCCGCGCATTGAGCAGATTGGCGAAGTTCGCGCTGGCGGCCACGAGCACGAGTGCCGCGATCGCGAGAAACGCGAGACCGCGCTGCACCGCCCACGTGATGTACAGCGCCTCACCAGCCTGGACCAGCTCGAACCGGATCCGTGTCCGCCGTTCGTCGAGAGGCAGTCCCCACCGGACGGTGGACTGCCGCAGTTGCTCGAGGTGGGCTGTCGTCGCGTCGCTGACCATGGGCTCGAGCAGCGCGTGTGCCACGTCCACGGGCGGGACGGCCCGCTGCCAGCGGACGAAGACCTCGACGCGCGAGGGCGCCTGCTGTCCGGCATCGCCAGGTCGAACGCGACTCGCGAGCGGAAGCCAGACGTCCGTGCGCACGAAGAAGCCAGAGAGGCCGTTGAACGCCGGTTCAGCGACCCCGATCACGGTGAAGTCCTGGCGACCGATGCGGATGGTCGCCGAGCCGACCGCCTCCGGACGCGCACCGAACCACTCCCGCCAGATCCGGTGGCTGATGACCGCGACCGGGACCGGCGCGGCGTCGCGATCGTCCTCCGCCGTCAGCCAGCGGCCGGCCGCGGGGCGAATCTCGAAGACGGTCGCATAGTCCCCGCTGACGAGTTCCGCGGAGAGCGTCTCGACGCGGCCCGGACGCCGAACCGCCAGAGACTGCCGCGAGACGCCTGCCACTCCGACGATGGCCGGGCTGTGTGCGCGCTCGATCTCACGCAGGCGTGCGACCGGGGCGGCCAGCGCGTAGTGCGTTCCCAGGCCGTCCATCAGGCCAGGTCGCGTCACCCGTTCCACGGAGAACCCGTCCGTCAACCTGAAGATCGCGCCGTTCACGACGGCGAAGAGCGTGGTCGTCGCCCCGATGCCCAGCGCCAGCGTCAATACCGCCGTCAGCGTGAACCCCGGCGTGTGCCACAACTGCCGAGCCGCGTAGCGGACGTCGAGCAGGAGATCGCGCATCACGGGCAGGATAAGCGAAACGGACCGCGGCCGAGCGCCGACGCGGCACGCCATGGCTGCCAGCCGAACGCCGAACGCCGACACCGCCCCCCTGGCGGCCGCCATGCGCACCAGCGTCACCACGCCAACGTCCGCTGGTGTACATTCCGAGCCGTGTCTCGCGTGATTTCCGACTACGAAACCTACCTCTTCGGCGAGGGCCGGTGGCTGCGGGCGTGGGAGAAGCTGGGCGCGCGGCCGTCGGGCGCCGACGGGCGCGACGGCTACAGCTTCGCCGTCTGGGCGCCCAACGCGCGGCGCGTGTCCGTCGTCGGCGACTTCAACGGCTGGGACGCCGGCGCGCATCCCCTCCACCATGCCGGCACGAGCGGGATCTGGGAAGCCGTCGTTCCCGGCGTGCGCGAGGGCGCGCTCTACAAGTTCGAGATCGTCACCGCGACCGGCGAGACGATCCAGAAGAGCGACCCGTTCGCCCTCGCGAGCGAGCGGCCGCCGCGCACCGCGTCGATGACGTCGCACCTGGGCCGGCATGCGTGGCGTGACGACGCCTGGATGGCGCGCCGCCGGGAGACCGAGACCCGCCTCGACGCGCCGCTCGCGATCTACGAGGTGCACGCCACGTCCTGGCGCCGGAACCCCGAACAGGGCTACCGGTCGCTCAGCTGGCGCGAGCTGGCCGCCGAGCTGGTGCCCTACGTGCGCGACCTGGGCTTCACCCACATCGAGCTGCTGCCCGTCATGGAGCACCCGTTCGAGGGATCGTGGGGCTACCAGGTCACCGGGTTCTTCGCGCCGACCAGCCGGCTGGGATCACCGGACGACTTCCGCGCGTTCGTGGAGGCGTGCCACCTGGCCGGCCTCGGCGTCATCCTCGACTGGGTGCCCGGCCACTTCCCGAAGGACGCGCATGCGCTCGCCCGCTTCGACGGCACCGCGCTCTTCGAGCACGCCGACCCGCGGCAGGGCGAGCACATGGACTGGGGCACGCTCATCTTCAACTACGGGCGCCACGAGGTCCGCAACTTCCTGCTGTCGAACGCGCTGTTCTGGCTCGAGTCGTTTCACGTGGACGGCCTGCGCGTGGACGCCGTGGCCTCGATGATCTACCTCGACTACTCGCGCCAGCCGGGGGAGTGGGTGCCCAACCGGCACGGCGGCCGCGAGAACCTCGAGGCGATCGACTTCCTCCGCGAGCTGAACGCGCTCACCCACGCGCACCACCCGGGCACGATGATGCTCGCCGAGGAATCCACCGCGTTTCCCGCCGTCAGCCGGCCGACCTGGGTCGGCGGCCTCGGGTTCACCTACAAGTGGAACATGGGCTGGATGCACGACATCCTGACCTACATCTCGAAGGACCCGATCTACCGGCGCTGGGAACACCGCCACCTGACGTTCTCGCTGCTCTACGCCTGGAACGAGAACTTCATCCTGCCGTTCTCCCACGACGAAGTCGTCTACGGGAAGGGCTCGATGATGGGGAAGGTGCCCGGCGACGCGTGGCAGAAGGCCGCGACGCTCCGCACGCTCTACGCCTACATGTACGCGCATCCCGGCAAGAAGCTGCTGTTCATGGGCGCCGAGTTCGGCCAGTGGGCCGAGTGGAACCACGACGCCTCGCTCGAATGGCACCTGCTCGGCGAGCCGCTCCACGCCGGGCTGCACCGGTTCGTGACCGACCTGAACCGCCTCTACACGACCGAGCCCGCGCTCCACGAGGTGGACTTCGATCCCGCCGGATTCGACTGGATCGACTGCAACGACAACGAGTCGAGCGTCATCTCGTTCATCCGCCGCGCCCGCGACGGCCACGACGCCATCGTCGCGGTCTTCAACTGGACGCCAATCGCCCGGGAGCACTACCGGGTGGGCGTGCCCGACCCGGGGTACTACCGCGAGCGGCTGAACACCGATTCGGAGATCTACGGCGGATCGAACGTCGGCAACGAGGGCGGGCGCGAGGCCGAGGCGGTGCCGGCGCACGGTCATGACTGGTCGCTGGACCTGCAGCTGCCACCGCTCGGCGGCCTCATCCTGAGCCGGACGATCGACTAGCCCCCGCCGGGCCACGTAAGCCGCTTACGCGCGCCGTAAATGCCCCGGGCGCGTTTCGGACCGGCCCGCGCCGTTCGCGCGCGCGGCCGCTGGCAATGTTCTTGCCCTCCGCTGCCCCGGAGGAACCGTCATGAAGCTCAGTCCGTGGGCGCTCGCGGGCGCCTGTGTCGTCGCCGTCAGCTGCGGCAGTTCATCACCCGGCGCGCCGAGCCCCCCGGCCAACAGCGGGCCCAGCGTGACCGTGAACATCGAAGGCGACGCCTACCGCCCGGGCGGCACCGCGGCCTTCACGCCCGGGTCCATCACCGTCCAGGCGGGCACCACCGTCAACTGGGCCAACACGGATCAGACGGCCCACACGACCACGGCCAACGGCGGCGCCTGGGACGGCGGCGTGTCGGCCGGCGGGTCGTTCAGCCGGGTCTTCACCACGCCCGGGCAGTTCGAGTACCACTGCAGCATCCATCCCTACATGCAGGGGCTGGTCATCGTGCAGTAGCGCGCGTTTCGAGGGCGTCCCAGCGGGAGTACGCGTCCTCCAGCTCCCGCTGGAGCGCCGTCTGGCGCTCGGCCGCCGCGCGGATGACGTCGGGCGCCTCGCGGTAGAACTCCGGCGACCCGAGGCGGGCCTCCAGGTCGCGCTGCTCGGCCTCGAGCGCCTCGATGACACCGGGCAGCGCCTCGAGTTCGCGCTGCTCCTTGAAGGTGAGCCGATCCGGTCTCGGCCCCCGGCGCGACCGTCCGGCCGGCGACGAGCCGGCCGCCGCCTCACCCGCGGCCCGCGTCCCCTCCGCCCCGGTCGCCGCGCGCCCCGCGCCGGGCGCGGTCGTGGCGGCCGCCGCGGCGCGCTCGCGCTGGTAGCGCTGCCAGTCCTCCCAGCCGCCGACGTGTTCCTCGACGCGACCGGATCCGTCGAACACGAGCAGGCTCGTGACCACGTGGTCGAGGAACGTGCGGTCGTGGCTCACGAGCAGGATCGTGCCCGCGAACGCCACCAGCTGCGCCTCGAGCAGCTCGAGCGTCTCGAGATCCAGGTCGTTGGTGGGCTCGTCGAGGACGAGGACGTTCGCGGGCCGCGTGAACAGCCGCGCGAGCAGCAGCCGGTTGCGCTCGCCGCCCGAGAGCGCGCGCACCGGCGCCTGCGCGCGTTCCGGCGGAAAGAGGAAGTCGCGCAGGTACCCGTGCACGTGCCGCGCGATGCCGCCCACGGTGACGGTGTCATTGCCGTCCGCCACGGTGTCGACGACCGTTCGATCGGGATCGAGCTGCTCGCGCTGCTGGTCGAAGTAGGCGATCTCGACGTTCGTGCCGCGGTGCACCGCGCCCGAATCCGGCGGCCGGTCCCCGACGAGCAGGCGCAGGAACGTCGTCTTGCCGGCCCCGTTCGGCCCGACGAGGCCGATCCGGTCCCCGCGCGCCACCGTCAGCGAGACGTCGTCGACGACGCGCCGCTCGCCGAAGGCCACCGACGCGTGCTCGACCTCGAAGACGACGTGACCGGACCGATCGGCCGCGTCGATCGCCAGGCGCACGCGGCCGGCGACGTCGCGGCGGGCGGTGCGCGCCTCGCGCATCGCGAGCAGGGCCTTCACGCGGCCCTCGTTGCGCGTCCGGCGCGCGCGGATGCCCTGCCGCAGCCACGCCTCCTCCTCCGCGAGCCGCCGGTCGAACTGCTCGTGCTGCAGCGCCTCGTGCGTGAGCCACGCGTCCTTCTTCTCGACGAACGTGTCGTAGTCGCCCGGCCAGGACGTCAGCCGGCCGCGGTCGAGGTCCACGACCCGCGTCGCGAGCCGGCGGAGGAAGGCGCGATCGTGCGTGACGAACACGACCGCGCCGCCGTACGAGAGCAGGAGCTCCTCGAGCCACGCGATCGCGTCGATGTCGAGGTGGTTCGTGGGCTCGTCGAGCAGGAGCAGCGCCGGTTGCGCGACGAGCGCGCGCCCGAGCATCACGCGCCGGCGCCAGCCGCCGGAGAGCGTGTTCACCACCGCGTCGGCCGGCAGCGAGAGCTTGGCCAGCACGAGTTCCACGCGCTGCTCCAGCGTCCACCCGTCGCGCTCCTCGAGCGCCTGCTGCAGGCGCCCGAGGGCCTCGAGGCGCCCGGGCGAGGGATCCGCGGCCACGTCGACCGCGGCATGGTGATACCGCGACACGAGGTCGGAAAGCGCGCCGAGCCCGTCGGCGACCACGTCGAAGACCGTGCGGTCCGAGACGAGTGGCACGTCCTGATCGAGCCGCGACGACGTCAGGCCCGGCGCGCGCCAGACCGTGCCGGCGTCCGGCGCCAGCTCGCCGTTCAGGATCCGCAGCAGCGTGGACTTCCCGGTGCCGTTGCGGCCGATGATCGCCACGCGTTCGCCGGGCTCGACCTGGAGCGACGCGCCGGCCAGCAGCGGCAGGTGGCCGAAGGCGGTGCTGACGGAGTCGAGCGTGAGCAGCGGCATGGCGGCGATGGGCGATGTGTGGACGCGCGCGGACGAGCCGTCAGCGCACGTCCAGAAGCGACTGGCGCGCCAGCGCGCGGCGCAGCGGCCCGGTGTCGTCGCCGCGGACGTCGCGCAGCGCGTAGCCGATCAGCGCGCGGACCATCTTCTTGCGCCAGACGAGCTCGTAGTCGGTGTTGTCCATCGGCTTCGCCACGCCCGACGCGACGTCGGCCGCCCGGGCGATGAGGTCGTCGCCGAGGACCTCGCCCTCGATCAGCGCCTCGGCCGCCGGCGACGCCATCGGCCGCGACGCGACGGCACCGAGCACGATCCGAATCTGCTCGACGCGTCCCTCCGGATCGATCCGCGCGGCCACGGCGGCCGAGGCGACGGGGAAGTCGAACGACCCGCGGCGCCGCAGCTTCCAGTAGGCGCTGCGCCAGCCGTCCTGGGGCGGCACGGCGACGTCGGCCAGCACCTCGTCGGGCCGGCGGGTCAGGTACGCCATGCCGTCATTCCGGTAGAGATCGGCCACCTCGACGGTCCGTTCGCCGGACGCCGACACCAGGCGCACGGTCGCACCGAGCGCCTGCAGCATGGGCGCCGTGTCGGTGGACGACACCGCCAGGCACTTCGGGCTCGACGTCGCCACCCAGCACGTCTCGCCGTCCTTCTTCATGCAGAAGTCGATCGCCTGGCGCCACTCGTAGCTCTGATCGTAGTAGGTGCACCGCGTGTCGAGGCACAGGTTGCCGCCGATCGTCGCGCTGTTGCGCAGGTGCGGCGTGGCCACCTGCGCCGCGGCCTGCCACAGGCCCGGGCAGCCCGCCCGCACGCGGTCGTCGCGGACGAGATCGGTCAGCGTCGTGCCGGCGCCGATCGTGAAGCCCGTGCCGTTCCGGATCCCGCGCAGGCCCTCGACCCGCTTCAGGCCGACGACGACGCGCGGCACCTGCTGGCGGCGCTTCATGTTGGGCACGAGATCCGTCCCGCCCGCCAGCAGCATCGTCTCCCCGGGCGCGTCGGCCAGCCGCGACGCGACCTCGGCGAGCGTGCGCGGCGCGTGATAGGTGAAGCGCGGCAGTCGGATCACGACTTCACCCCCGCGGTCGCCTCGATGCCCGCGTCGGCCTTCCGGCCCGACGAGGCGCGTGTGTTCGACGCGCGGCCGTCGCCGCCTTCCCACGGCGGCGTGACGTGCAGCGGCTCGGGCCACGGCACGTTCTCCGGATACGCCGCCGGGCCCGTGCGCGCCGGCTTGCCCGCGGCCTTCGCGGCCAGCGCCTTCAGGATCTTCTCCGGCGTGATCGGGACCTCGTCCACGCGCACGCCGACCGCGTCGAAGACGGCGTTGGCCACCGCCGGCATGATCGGCAGCAGGGGCCCCTGGCCGACTTCCTTCGCGCCGAACGGACCGGCCGGGTCTGGATGCTCGATGAGGTCGGTCACGATCTCCGGCATGTCCAGGCTCGTCGGGCTCTTGTACTCGAGGATCGACGGGAACTTGTGGACGAGCGCGCGCGAGAGCCGGGGCGGCAGCCGCCGGAACGCCTGTTCCTCCATCAGCGCCTCGCCGAGGCCCATGTAGACGCTGCCCTCGACCTGGCCGCGCGCCAGCACCGGGTTGATCGCGCGGCCGATGTCGTGCGCGATCCAGACCGTCGGCACCGTGATCCAGCCCGTCTCCGGATCGACTTCCACGGCGACGACGGCGGCCGTGTAGGAGTAGGTGGGCGACGGCCCGACGCCGCCGCCCTTGAACCGCGCCGGCGACTTCGGCGGCGTGTAGGACCCGGTCGTGCCGATCGTCCCGAACCGCGCCTCGGCGGCGCAGACGGCCTCGCGGAACGTCAGGCCGCGGTCCGGCGCCTCGGCGTCGAACACGCGGCCCTCGGCGAACGTGAGCCGCGCCTGCGGCACCTCGAGCTTCGCGCTCACGGCCTCGGCCAGCAGCTCGCGCGCGCGCTCGGCGGCCTGGATCGCCGCGTTGCCCATCATCAGGGTGACCCGGCTCGAGTACGACCCGAGGTCCACCGGCGTCAGGTCCGTGTCGCCGGTGACCGCGCGCACGTCGAACGGCGCGATGCCGAGTACCTCCGCCACGCACGCGACCAGCACGTCGTCCGACCCCTGGCCGATTTCCGTGGCGCCGCAGAACGCCGTCACGCCGCCGCTCCGGTCCAGCTTGAGCTGCACGCCCGAGTGCGGCAGGTCGTTCCAGTTGATCGGCAGCCCCGCCCCCGAGAGGTACGACGAGCACGCGAGGCCCACGCCCCGGCCGTGCGGCAGCCGGCCGTGCTTCTCGCGCCAGCCCGACCGGTCCACGACGGTGCGGATGCACTCGGCCAGGCCGATCGTGCCCACCTTGAGGTAGTTCGCCGTGAGCGAGTCGGCGGGCGCGACGATGTTCAGCCGCAGGTCGGCCGGGTCGATGGCCAGGTGATGCGCGATCTTGTCGAGCTGCACTTCCTGGCCGAAGCGCGCCTGCGGCGTGCCGTGCCCGCGCTTCGGCCCGCAGGGCGGCTTGTTGGTGAACACGCGGCAGCCGCGGAACCGGTAGCGTGGAATCTGGTAGGTCACGGTCTGGAGCGCGCCCGTGTAGAACGTGCTCGCCGCGCCGTAGGATCCGTACGCGCCGCCGTCGAGCAGCGTGCGCAGGTCCACGCCGGTCAGCCGCCCGTCCTTCGTCACGCCCGTCCGGAACCGCATCAGCACGGGATGCCGGCCGCGATGGCAGTAGAAGACCTCCTCGCGCGTGAGGCAGAACTTCACCGGCCGGTCGAGCAGGAGCGCGGCCTTCGCCGCGACCACCTCGTGGTTGAACGGGTCGCTCTTGCCGCCGAACCCGCCGCCGTTCGGCGTGGCGATCACGCGGATGTGCGCCGCGGGCAGGTCCAGCGCCTTGGCGAGCGCGCGGTGCACGTAGTGCGGCGTCTGCGTCGAGGAGTAGAGCACCAGCTTGCCGTCCGGGTCCTTCGTCGCGACGCACGCGTGCTGCTCGAGCGGCAGGTGCGTGTTGCCCTCGAAGAAGAACACGTCGTCGAACACGTGGTCGGCGCCGGCGATGGCCTCATCCACGTCGCCGAACTCGAGCGCGACGACCTTGTGGATGTTCCCGACGTCGCCGTAGTCGTGGATGCGGGGCTCGGCGTGCGCGAGGCTGTCCTCGGGCGACGCGAACGTGCGCAGCGGCTCGTACTCGACCGCGATGGCCGCGAGCGCCTCGTTGGCCGTCGCCTCGTCCCGCGCGACGACCGCGGCGACCGGGTCGCCCACGAACCGCACGACGTCGCGGCAGAGCGCGTGCTCGTCGTGGCTCACGGGCAGGATGCCGTAGGCGACGGGAAACGCGTCGCCCGTGAGGACGAGGTGCACGCCGGGCATCGCGGTCGCGCGGCTCGTGTCGACGCGGACGATGCGCGCGTGCGGGTGGGGCGAGCGGAGCAGGCGGCCGTGCAGCATCCGCGGCAGCAGGACGTCGTCGGCGAACCGGGTCTGGCCGGTGACCTTCGCGCGGGCGTCCACGCGGCGGCGCGGCTGGCCGATGGTGCGGGGCGTCGTCATCGCCGGCCTCCCGCGGGCGTCGGGCCCGCCGGCGTGGCGACCCCGGATTCCGCGGACGGCGTCGCCGAGGCGGCGCCCGCGGCCAGTGCCGCTGCCGCGGCCTCGACGGCCTCGACGATCTGGTGATAGCCCGTGCACCGGCACAGGTTGCCCGACAGGGCCTCGCGGATGCGTTCGGGCGTCGGCGAAGGTTCACGGTCGAGCAGCGCGCGCGCGGTCATCAGGATGCCGGGCGTGCAGTAGCCGCACTGCGCGGCGCCGCGGTCGGCGAACGCCTCCTGCAGCGGGTGCAGCCGGCCGTGCTCGACCAGCCCCTCCACCGTCCGGACGCGCGCCCCTTCGCTCTCGACCGCGAGGGCCAGGCACGAGAGGATCGGTTCGCCGTCCACGAGCACCGCGCACGCGCCGCACTCGCCCAGCTCGCAGCCATGCTTGGTGCCCGTGAGCTGCAGGTCCTCGCGCAGCACTTCGAGGAGCGTCTTGTAGCCGTCGACCAGCAGGTCCACGGGCTCGCCGTTGACCTCGAGTCGCAGGCGGACCTTGCCATCCGTCATGAGGATCTCCGTGGGGAGGATGAGGCCGGGCGCGGCACCAGGCGCAGGGCCCGGCCTCCGGAGCCCGGACGCGCGGCGACGCCGCGCACGAGATAGGCCGCGATCCGTTCGGCGACTTCGGCCGCCGCGGCGGGGCCGGCCGGGTCGAACCAGGTGACGGTCCAGTTGAGCGCGCCGAGCATCGCGCGGGCGGCCAGCGCCGCGTCGGGCGCGACGCACTCGCCGCGGCGGACGCCGTCCTCGATGAGCCGCCGCAGCGCGCGCTCGTAGCGGTCGCGTTTGCGCACGAGGCGCGCGCGGCGCGCGGGCGACAGCGCGGCGGTCTCGAGGTGGGCGCTCGCGCCCTCGACCTCGTCGAGCAGCGTCAGCACGTGCGCCGCGAGCACCCGGTGCAGGCGGCGCGGGGCGGTCGGCTCGGCGCGCGCGGCCGAGCGGACCGCGGCCAGCATCCGGTCCAGCGCGCGGTCCTGGCAGTAGTAGAGGATCTCGTCCTTGCCCCCGAAGTAGTGGTACAGGTTCGCGGGCGAGAGGTCGGCCGCCACCGCGATGTCGCGCATGCCGGTGTCCGCGAACCCCCGCTCCCGGAACATCCGGGCCGCGGCGCGCAGAATCGCGTCGCGGCGGGCGTCACGCCGGCGGGTGGACCGCGACGGCGGGCGCGCGGCGGCGGAGGCCAGGATCGGGGCATGATTCGAACGGCCGTTCGAATGTCGAACGGCCGTTCGAACAGCGTAGCACGGCCGGCCCGCCCGCGAGGTCAGGGCCGGAGCCGCGGCGCGCCGGCGAGGTCCGGCCGCCGAGGCTCGAGACGCTCAGCCCTGCTGCGGGCCGGCGGGGCCGGGCGCGGCCGGCACGAACGCCAGCACCCGCACCGGGCTGCCGCTGCCGTGCCGGATCCTGAGCGGCGCGGCCACGACCACCGCGCCCGTCGCCGGCAGCTCGTCCAGCCGGCAGAGGCTGGCCAGGCCGAACTTCCCGGCGCCGTGCATGATGTGGTGGCATGGGAACGGCGGATCGAACGTGCCCGCCTGGCCGGCGTCCGTGCCGACGGTCTCCACGCCCACGCCGAGCACGTCGCGATCGTGCGCCAGCAGCCGCACCGCCGCCGGGGCGAACCCCGGCGTGTGCGGCCCGTCGGACCCGATGTTGAGGAACGCCGCCGGCTCCGTCCGCCGGCTCCAGCCCGTCGCCAGCAGCACCCAGGCGCCCGCGGGAATCGGCCCGTGCTCGGACTCCCAGGCCTCGATGCGCGCCGGCGTGAGCAGGAAGTCCGGGCTGTCCTCGACCTCGTGACGGACGTCGATGACGCACGCCGGCCCGACGAACCGGCCGGCTGGAATCGTGTCGCAGGCGTTCTCAGGCCGGTCGCGTCCCGTGACCCAGTGGACCGGCGCGTCGAAGTGCGTGCCCGTGTGCTCGCCGAGGTGCAGGATGTTCCAGTACCACGCCGGCCCGCCATCGTCGTAGCGCGAGATCGGCTCGACGGTCAGGCCCGGTGAAGGCTTGAACGGCGGCGGGAGCGCGATGACCGGCGTGTCCGGCCCCAGCACCTGCGTGAGGTCCACGACCCGGATGGCACCCGCCGCCAGGTCCTCGACGAGTTGCTGCAGGGTGTTCACGGACATCGCGGACTCCTCTTCTGATTTCGCCGGCGCGCCCGGCCTACTCGCGGCGGAGCGACGTGACGGGATCGACCGCCGCCGCGCGGCGGGCCGGCACGAAGACCGCCGCCATCGCCGCGGCCGAGACGACCATCGCCACCACACCGAACGTCGCCGGGTCGCTGGCCTCCACGCCCCACAGCAGGCTGCGCATGAGGCGGGTGAGCGCGAACGCGCCCAGGAGGCCGAGACCGACGCCCCAGGCCGTGACCACCGCGCCGCGACCGAGCACCAGGCCCAGCACCGCCCGAGGCGTGGCTCCGAGCGCGAGCCGGATGCCGACCTCGCGCGTGCTCTGGCCCACCAGGTAGGCCATCACGCCATAGGTGCCGACCGCGGCCAGCACCAGCGCCAGGCCGGCGAACAGCGCGAGCAGCGTCATCGCGAACCGGCGGCGCGCGAGCGACGCGTCGAGCCGCGCCGACATCGACCGGACGTTCGAGATCGGCAGGTCCGGGTCCACGCCGCGCACCGCGTCGGTCACCTGCCGCGCGAGGGCCTCGGGCGCCGTGGCGCTCCGCACGACGACGAACAGCGACCGCGCGACCGACTGCGTGTGCGGCCGGTACAGCGCGATCCGCGGCTCCGTGTCCAGCCCGTAGTGCCGCACGCGGCCGACCACGCCAATCACGGTCTCCCACGGCGAGGACGAGTTCGCGTCGCCGTAGTGCACGCGCCGACCGACTGGATCCTGCCCCGGCCACAGCCGCTCCGCCATGGCGCTGTCGACGATGACCACGCGCTCGCCGCCGCGACGGTCGCGCGCGTCGAACATCCGGCCGCGCACGAGCGGGATGCCCAGCGCCTGGAAGTAGCCCGCGCTCGCCGTCCGCATGTCGGCGTTGAAGAAGTGCTCGCCGGCCGGGGGCGGCACGCCCTCCACGGTCATCGGGCCCCACGCCATGTACTCGGTCAGCGGCAGCGTGGTCACGCCGCCGGCGCCGGTCACGCCCGGAAGGCCGTCGAGCGCGTTCCAGACCCGGGTCCAGCCCTCGAGCACCGCCTCCGCGTCCGCGTAGCGCGGCCCGGTGAACGCCAGTTCGAAGCTGAGCGTGCCGTCGACGTCGAAGCCGGGCGCCACGCGCTGCACGGCCTCGAAGCTGCGGATGAGCAGGCCGGCCCCCGCGAGGAGCACGATCGCGAGACCGAGTTCGGCGATCACGAGCAGTCGCCGCAGCCCGTGGCGGCGGCTCCAGACCGTAACCGCACCCGACGCGCCCCGCGAGGCGTCGCGCAGCTCGGCCTGCACGTCCAGCCGCGAGAGGCCCGGCACCGCGGCCAGGCCGAATGCCAGCGCCGAAGCGGCCGCCAGCGCCAGCGTGAACAGCAGCACCGGGAGGTCCACCGTGATGTCGCCGAGGCGCGGCACGTTGGCCGGCTGGAGCCGGTGCATCCAGCCCACGGCGCCCCAGGCCAGGCCGGCGCCGAGCGCGCCGCCGGCGAGCGAAAGCAGCAGGCTTTCGGCCAGCACCTGGCGCACGAGCCGCCCGCGTGTGGCGCCGAGCGCGGTGCGGATCGACATCTCGCGCCGCCGCGCGATCGATCGCGCCAGCATCAGGTTCGCGACGTTGGCGCACGCGATCAGCAGCACGAAGCCCACCGCGCCCGTCAGCACGACCACCGCGGGCCGCACGTCGCCGACCACCTCGTCGAGCAGCGGCACCGCGCTGAACGTGAGGCCGCCGTTCGGCGGATAGACGTCGGGATGATCGCGCCGCAGCCGCGCGGTGAGCGCGTCGAGCTCGGCCTGGGCGTCGGCCAGCCGGGCGCCGCGGCGCAGCCTGCCGAGGATGTTGTAGTCCTCGCGCGTCCGGATCGTCGCCGCGTCGGGCGGCAGCGGCAACGGCAGGAAGACGTCGCCGTCGGCGACCACACCGAGCGTCGGCAGGACCTCGCGCGGGAGCGAGAAGCCGTCGGGCAGCACGCCGACGACGCGGTAGGGCGCGCCGTTGAGCTCGATCGTGCGATCGAGCGCCGCCCGATCGCCGCCGAACCGGCGGACCCACGTGCCGTGGCTCAGCACGGCCGTCCCCGGCTGGCCGGGCGCGTCTTCCTCCGGCGTGAACAGGCGGCCGATCGCCGGGGTCGCCCCGAGCAGGGGCAAGAGGTTGGACGACACCCGGATCGTGCCGATGCGCTCGGGCGCGCCGCCGCCCGTGAGGGTGGCATGGGCGCCAATCGCCAGCGCGACGTCCTCCAGGCTCTGCTGGCCCGTGCGGATGTCGAAGTACTGCGCGGTCGAGAACCAGTCCTCCGTGATGTTCAGCCCCGGCGACCGGTTCCAGAGGATGACGAGGCGCTCGGCGTCGGCGTACGGCAGCGGCCGCAGCAGCAGCGCGTGCGCGACGCTGAACAGGGCGGTGTTGGCGCCGATGCCCAGTGCCAGCGAGACGATCGCCGCGGCGATGACGCCCGGCTGCGCGAGCCAGGACCGCAGGATCAGGCGCATCGCCGCCCTACCAGAAGACCTTCTGCAGGCCGACCGGGTTCCGGCGGCGCATCGCGAAGTAGATCACGAGGCCGGAACCGGACAGGAAGGCCAGCGCCGCGCCCCAGAACATGGCCACGACCAGCCCGCCGTCGCCGAAGGCCTCGCCGCTGTGCAGCCGGTTGAGGAACGGCTTGTCCGCATAGGTGTCCTGCCGGAGGAGGGCGCCGGTCCGCGCGTCGAAGATCAGCCGCTTGTCCTCGCCGCCGGTCGGCTTGCCGAGGAAGACGTCGATCGTCAGCGGATCGCCCTTGAGCTGCATCACGATCCGGTCGATCGGCGCGTCGGGCGCCTCGCGGGCCGCCGTCGCCATCACGCGGGCCAGCGGCGCGGCCCAGGCGTCCTCCATCGAGGTCGTTCGCACCTCACTGACCAGGTCCCGGGTCGCCTCACGCCGGGCTTCCTCCTCGCCGAAGAACTCGGTCATCGCGAGAATCACGCCGGTGATCGACACGAACAGGAGGAACACGGCGGCCACGAAGCCCGCCCATCGATGCCATTTCCGCCACCAGGCCTGTCTCATCGCCGGGGACTCTACCGGCTCGGGCCGCAAACGGCAATCGCTAGTTGATCGCCCGGCCGGGATCCGGGCCGACCGGCGTCCCGGAGGCGCCGACCGGTGGCCAGGAGGCGCCGACCGGCGGTCCGGCGGGCCGGCCACTCGCGGGCGATCGCCGGCCGCCGGACGGCCCGGCGACGTCTAACCCGGGCAGGTATACTCGACGGGTCCCCCGGCGCCGCCCGTCGGTCGCGGCGGGCCGGCATTCCAGTCATGCGAAGACACGTTCCCGGTATCCGCGCGCTGCTCGTTGCCTGCCTGGTGACCGCGGCCGCCTGCAACGGCAAATCCTCCTCGTCGAGCACCGCGCCCACGCCGGCGCCGGCGACCCAGACGGAGAGCTTCACGGCCACGATCGCCGCGGGCGGCTCGACGTTCTACTCGTTCACGGTGCCCGTCAACGGGATCATCTCGATCACGCTGACGAGCGTGCAGCAGGGCGGGGCCGACGTGGGCGACGCCCTCGCGCTCGGCGTCGGCGTGCCGCAGGGCACGGGCTGCAACCCGAGCGTGCAGGTGTCGGCGACCGCCGGCGTGTCGCCCCAGATCAGCAGCACCGTGGCGGCGGGCATCTACTGCGTGCAGGTCGCGGACCCGGGCACGCTGCCCGCGCCGACCACCGTGGGCGTCTCCATCGCGCACCCCTGAATGACCAAGTCCAGACTCGTCACGCTGTCCCTGCTGATCTGCGCCGCGTCGGCGTGCAACGACAACACCACGCCGACCACGCCGTCCGGCTCGCAGACCGAGTTCACGCGGACCGAGATCTACCTCGGGACCCTGGCACCCGCCGGTTCCGGGTTCTACTCGTTCACGCTCGGCACCGACGGTCGCGTGGAGCTGACGCTCAACAGCCTCACCGACCCGTCGAGCGGCGACCTGCTCGACCGCACGCTGACGCTCGGGCTCGGGCGTCCGGCGGCGATGGACTGCGCGGTGACGTCGTCCTCCGACGTGACGCCGGGCTTCGGCGCGCAGGTGTCGAGCAGCATCCAGGCGGGCACCTACTGCGTCCGGATCAGCGACGCCGGCGGCCTGCCCGCCTCGGCCGACTTCGCGGTGCGGATCACGCTGCGGACCGGGAACGTGCCGCCGACGCCGACGCCGGGCACGATCACCTTCGCCAGCCAGGTCATCCCGCAGGGCTTCACCTCGCGAGCCTTCGACGCCACGCAGAACGGCACGCTGACGGTCCGCCTGGACGCGCTGACGGATCCGGCCGCGCGCGTCGACATCGGCATCGGCATCCCGCCCGGATCGGGCGGCGGCTGCGCGGCGACGCGGTTCCTGCGGGGCGTGGGGCCCGGCGCGTCGGTCTCGCTCGACGTGATTCGCGCCAGCTACTGCGTCACCGTCCGGGACCCCGGCTCACTCACGGCCCCGCTCGGCTTCACCGTCCTCATCGACCATCCCTAGGCGATGTCGCCGCCGCCGCGCGCCTGCGTCGGCAGCGTGATGCGGAACGTCGCGCCGCGGCCCGGTTCGCTCGTGGCCTCGGCGCGGCCGCCGTGCGCGGCGGCGATGGCGCGGACCAGGCTGAGGCCGAGGCCGAGTCCCGGGCTGCCGCGGCTCTGGTCCGCGCGGTAGAGCCGTTCCCAGATCCGTGGCAGGTCGCCCGGCGCGATCCCGGTGCCGGTGTCCGCCACCGTGATTGTCGTCTCGGCCGGCCCGGTCTCGGCGCCGATCTCCACGCGCCCGCCGGCGTCGGTGTGCTTGAGCGCGTTGTCCACGAGGTTCGCGAGCACCTGGCGCAGCCGCTGCCGGTCGGCGCGTACGACCGCGCCCGCCGGCACGCGTGAGGTCAGCGCGACGCCCTTGTCCTCCGCGATGTCCTCGTAGAGATCGATCGTCTCGCGCGCGACCTCGGGCACGGGTACGTCCTCGAGCGTGAGGCGCATCGTGCCCGTCTGGGCCTCCGAGATGTCGAGCAGCGTCGTGAGCAGTTCCGTCACGCGGTCGGCTTCCTCGACGCACTCGGCCAGCGCGGCGCGGGTGTCGGCCTCGCGCCCCCCGGAGGTCAGCGCGGCCTCGGCGCGGGCGCGCAGGCGCGCGACCGGCGTGCGAAGGTCGTGCGCGACGTTGTCCAGCGCGCCGCGCATGCCGTCGATGAGCGTGTCGATGCGCTCGAGCATCGTGTTGAAGACGCGGCCCAGTTCGTCCACCAGGTCGCCCTCCGGGCCCGCCTCGACGCGCGCGTGGAACTCGCCGGTCCGCGCGATCTCGCGCGCCGTGCGTACGACGTCGCGCAGCGGCCGGAGCGCCTGGTGGGTGAGCGCCACGCCGCCGGCGAGGCCGGCGGTGACCACCGCGATCATCAGCAGGCCGAAGACCTTCCGCACCTCGGCCAGGAACTGGTCCCGCCCGCGCGTCGTGCGGCCGACCTGGATGATCGTGCCATCCCAGAGCGGCCGCGAGACCACCTCGAGCGTCGTGTCGAGGCCTGGCGCGGAGACCTCGCTCAGCGCCTCGGACGGCAGCGCCGCGTTGAGCCGGTTGTCGTCGAACGACTGCCACATGCGCGTCGGGCTGAGCAGCAGCACGTCGGCGTTGGGCGCGACGAGCCGGACGAGCACCGAGTCCGGATCGCCCGACGCCTGCTCGGCGCCGACCGCGTCCGACAGCGAGGCGAGCCCTCCGGATTCGTACCGGGCCGAGTACTCGGCGAGCTTGATGCGCAGCAGACCGTGGTCCCGCTCGACGAGCGAGATCGCGAGGAGCTGGTAGCCGATGGCGCCGATCGCCAGCGCCGAGACCACGAAGAGCACCGCGTACCACACCGCCACGCGCAGGCCGACCGCGTGGTTGAAGCGCCGGCGCCAGGGCGACTCGGTCACGCCTCCGCCGCCGGGCCGAGCACGTAGCCCATGCCGCGCCGCGTGTGCAGCAGCTTCGGCTCGAAGTCCGCGTCGATCTTGTCGCGGAGCCGGTGCACCAGTACGTCCACCACGTTCGTCCGCGGCGTGAAGCTGTAGTTCCAGATCCGCGAGAGGATCATCGTCTTCGAGACGACCTGGCCGGCGTGGCGCGCGAGGTACTCGAGCAGCGCGTACTCGCGCGGCCGCAGCTCGATGACCCGGCCCGCGCGCGTCACCGTCCGCGCGAGCAGGTCGATCGTCAGGTCCGCCACGCGCAGCTGCGTCGGCTCGCCCGTGTCCGATGCCCGCCGGATCAGCGCCTGGACCCGCGCCAGCAGCTCCGGAAACGCGAACGGCTTGGTGAGATAGTCGTCGCCACCGATCTGCAGGCCCTTCACCCGGTCGTCCACCGACCGGCGCGCGCTCAGGATGAGGACCGGCAACCGCTGGTGCCGCCGCCGGAGTCCCTCGATCACCCCGAACCCGTCGAGCCCGCCCGGCAGCATCAGGTCCACCACCGCCAGGTCCGGCCGCGTCGCCGCCGCCAGGTCCAGGCCCGTCCACCCGTCGGGCGCGACCTCGACCACGAAGCCGGCCTCGCGCAGGCCCGTCGCGACGAAGTCCGCCAGGGTCGCGTCGTCTTCCACTACCAGGATGCGCATATGGTCGTCGGGAATCCCACAGCGCCGGGGCCCCGCCGGGGCGGGGGGCCGACCCGGCCATTGTATGGCGCGGCATCGGCCCTCCGTGGCGGAGGCTCTGCGGGGTCAGTTGGTGGGCAGTGCGATGAAGAAGGTCCGGCCGGCGCGTTCCGCGACGACCAGGGCGGGACGATCACGCTGGGTCGAGAGGGCCGCGCGCGCCTGCTCGGGCGTCGTCACGTCGCGGCCGTCGATCTTCCGGATGAGGTCGCCCTCCGCCAGCCCCGCGCGGGCCGCGCGGCCCGCCGGGTCGATGCTGGCCACGACGACACCCGTCGTGTTGCGCGGGAGCCGCAGCGCCTGCGCCTGCTGCGGCGTCAGCGACTCGAGCGTCATCCCGAGCGCGTTGCTCTCGGCCGGCCCCGCCGCCTCGGCGGCGTCGGTCGGCATCTCGCCGAGCTTCACCGACACCTGGCGATGGTCGCCGTTCCGCAGGACGTCGAGCACGACGGTCGTGCCGGGCGCGCGCGAGCTGATGCGGTTGCGCAGGTCGTTCGAGCTGCGCACCGCCGTGCCGTCCACCTTCAGGACGACGTCGCCCTGCACGAGACCCGCCTCGTCGGCCGGGCTCTCCGGCGTGACCGAGGCGACGATCGCGCCCTCGACCGCGTCGAGCCCGAGGCTCCGCGCGAGGTCCGACGTGACCGGCTGCACCTCCACGCCGAGCATGCCGCGCCGCACGTGTCCCGTGCTGACGAGCTGCGTCATCACGTTCTGCGCCATGTTCGACGGGATGGCGAAGCCGATGCCGATGTTGCCGCCCGACGGCGACATGATCTGCGAGTTGATGCCGACGAGCTCACCCGACGTGGTGATCAGCGCGCCGCCCGAGTTGCCCCGGTTGATCGGCGCGTCGGTCTGCAGGAAGTCCTCGTAGACCTGGTCGCTGCCGAGGCCCGTCGTCCGGCCCTTCGCGCTGACGATGCCCATCGTCACGGTCTGGCCGATGCCGAGCGGGTTGCCGACCGCCAGGACGACGTCACCGACACGGAGCCGATCGGAATCGGCGACCGCGATCGCCGGCAGGCCCGTCGCGTCGATCTTGAGCACGGCGAGATCGGTGGCCGGGTCGGTGCCGACGACCTTGCCCGGGAACGCCCGGCCGTCCGAGAGCGTCACGGTGACGTGCTCGGCGCCGTCCACGACGTGGTTGTTGGTCAGGATGGTGCCGTCGGCCGTCATGATGACGCCCGAGCCGAGGCCTTCCTGGATCGGCGCCGGACCCTGCTGCAGGTCGGGCGCGCCGAAGAAGCGGCGGAAGAACGGATCGTCCGGCAGGTTGAGCGCCGGCTGCGGCGTCGCGCGCTTCTCGATTTCGACCGTGACGACCGCCGGCAGCGCCCGGGCGACCGCGTCGGCGTAGGACGCCGTCGCGAGCGGTGTCGTCGCCGGCGCCGCCGGCGTGGCGGTCACCGCGGACCCGGCGGCCGTCGCCGACAGGTGCGGTTCGAACTGGTTGACGCCGAAGGCGGCGAGTCCGCCGGCCAGCACCAGGGCCGGCACGGTCACCCGCCACTTGCGAAGCAATGGCCGGAAAGTCATGTGTGAGCCTCCTCCGTGGTTGCAGGGACCCGCGGTCCCCGGTCTCTGTAGAGGTAGGACGCCGCGGGACCTTTCGGCGGCATTGCCCGGACATGACATTTTTGAAAGGTTCGGGCCGGGCCCGGGAGAGGGGCCCCGCCGGGTGTTCAAGGGCCGGCCGGTTTCAACCGATAGTGAGGACAGATACCGGGGTAGAGGCCATGACCGTCGAACGCCGCCGCCACATCCGCTACCGCCACCCCCTGGAGGCCGTCTGGCAGGGGGCGTCGGGGGCCTCGCGGTGCCGGCTGAGCGATCTCAGCGCCGGCGGGTGCTTCGTGCAGTCGCTGGCCACGCCGGCCAGCGGGGAACTCACCGCGCTCACGCTCTCGCTCGGAGACGGCCGCCTGCTCGCGGTGACGGGCCGGGTGGCCTACGTCGAGCCCGGCATGGGGTTCGCCATCGAGTTCACCGGGCTGGCCGACGAGACGCGGGCCCGTCTGGAGCAGTTCCTCTCCACCCGGCAGCGCCTCGCGTCCTGACGCCGAGGCCCTAGCGAATCCGTTCGAGCGCCTGCCGGACCTGGCCCGCCAGGGCATGCCGGGGATCGATCTGCAGCGCGGTCTCGCTGTGCAGGCGGGCCTGTTCGTATCGCCCGAGTTGCAGCTCGCAGTAGGCGAGATGGGCGGCCGAGTCGGCGCTGCGCGGGTCGAGCCGCAGCGCCTCCGCCAGTTCGCGTGCGGCCGTGTCGTATTGCTGGCGCACGAGGAGGTTGAGGCCGAGCTGCTGGCGCGCGCCCGCCTGGTCGGGCCGGATCTGGACCGCCCGCTGGAAGAACGGCGTCGCGAGCTCGGGCGCCTGCGCCTCCATCGCGAGGCGGCCCACCCGCAGCCACGGTTCGGGATCGCCGGTGTCGGGCGGCTGGATCTTCGGAATGACCGCCGTCGCGCCCGGCAGGTCGCCCTGGGCGATGAGCGCGGACGCCAGATCGAAACCCGCCATCGGAATCTCGGTGCCGCCGTCGAAGCCGCGCCTGAGGTGCGGGAGTGCCTCGGCGGTCCTGCCGGTCTGGAGCAGCGCCTGCCCGAGCGCGTACTCCGTGTTCGGGCGGCCGGGATCGACCTCGAGGCCGCGGGTGAGCAGCGGCACGGCGCGCTCCGCCTGGCCCCCGACGAGCAGCTGCAGGCCGACGCCGTAGTACGCGGCGCCCGGCCGCGGCGGATGATCCGCCTCGAGTCGCGCGACCCACTGGTCGGCCTCGTCGTAGCGCTGGAGGATCACGAGCCGCTGCGCCATCCGCAGTCCCTCTTCCCAGCGTCCGTCACGCAGGCCGAGTGGCCAGTTCGCGGCGACGAGCAGCGCGGCCGCCGCGACCGCCGGCACGGCCAGCGCCTGGCGCCGCGTCGCCCAGAGGCGCAGCCCGACGTCGACGGCCGCACCGGCGCCGATGCAGAGCGGGACGAGCAGCGGCAGCCGGTACCGCTCGGCGACGAAGAAGAGCGCGACCGCGGCGGCGTAGGCCGGGACGAACGCGGCCCACGCCACGTAGGCCGGCAGCCGGTCGCGCGGCGCCGCCACGACGAGGCCGACCAGGCCCAGCGGAATCAGCAGCCAGGGGCCGACCGCGTAGAACCGCAGCATCGTCCGCGCGTCCCACGCGTAGAAGGGGAAGCTGTACGGCAGCGCGACGTACTGGGCATGGAAGACGAGCCCCAGCTTCTTCAGGAACAGGCGCGCGGCCTGGGCGGGGTGGCCGAGGATCCAATCGCGCGCGAGCCCCACGAAGTAGTCGGACGTCTCGGCGTCGGTCATCGCTCGGCCGGTTGCGCGCTCGGCCACGCGCCGCGCGTCCCGGGATTGTCCGGCGATGCTGGGGCTGATGCCGGGGACCTGCTGGTAGAAGCCGGTCGCCTGCTCGTTGTTCCCGATGTAGAGGTTCAGGCCGCCGTGCGAGGAGACGAGCGACCACTCGTGGGCGACGACCACGTTCCGGACCGCGACCGGCGCGAGGCCCGCGAGCAGGCCGGCCGCGAGCAGCACCGACAGACGCCAGCGGCGCAGCGCCAGCAGCACGACCACGAGGCCCGCGGCGGCGAGCAGCACGTTCGGGCGGTTCAGGCTCTGGAGTCCGAACATCGCGCCCGCCAGGACCAGCCCTCGGCGATCCTCCCGCGCCAGGCCGAACGCGAGGGCGAGGAGGGCGACGGAGGTGAGGAACGGATCGACCGCGGCCTGCAGCAGCAGCACTTCATAGAAGGTGAAGAGCCCGGTGAGGGCGGCGAGGCCCGCGGCAATCCAGGCGGCTCGAGTGCCGAACCAGATGCGGGCCGTCAGGAAGATGGCGCCGACCGCGAGGGTCCCGAGCAGGACCTGCGCCACGCGGATGGCGGTGAACGACCCGGTCAGCGCCAGTCCGGCGGCCATGACGTAGATGTAGAGCGGCGAGACGTAGTAGAGGCCGGGCCCGAGCCCGATGTTGCCAGCCACGACCTGCCGGGCGAGATCGGCGTACGCGGTCGTGTCGAGGCCGACTTCCGGCTGGGTCAGGGGATGGTCCTTGAGCTGCAGGACGACGATCAGCTTCAGGACGAACGTGACGGCCAGGAGGATCGCGAGCGCGGACCAGGGGACGGCGCCGGCCGGAGTGGCCGGGCCGTCGGCGGCGCGTGCCGCCCGAGGGGCAGGACCGGCGATGGCGCGCCTGGCGCGCGAGCGGCGGCCGCTCATGCGGGGCTCCCGGGGCTGGTCATCCGACGAGCGTACAGCAAAGGCCAGGAGGGCACCCGGCGAAAGGGGAAATGCGGGCTGCCCCGGCCCATGTCGCGTGTGGGCTGGAGGGCAGTAACATCACGTGCTCGGCTGGAGCATGACGCTGGCTGATACTCGGTAGGAGTGTCTTCACGTCTATTACTCTGTATCAGTATCGCGTCGTTTTGGTGTTTTTCGGCCTGATTTCGCGCAATTGAGTCGTTGCAGCGCAGTCACTTCTCGCGCCTAATAAACCTCACCCCTGTGTAATGCGGCGTCGATTGTTCGAGTCACGATCCGCGCCGAGTCTGGTCCCGTTCGAACGTGCAGTCTGTTGTGGATCGTCCAGGAGGAGGAAAGATGATGCGAGTCCTTCGCGGGGCGCTGCTGACGGCAGCGATTCTCGCTTTGGCGGCCGGGTCGGCCTACGCGCAGGCGCGTGGCTCGATTTTCGGCAAGGTCACGGATGCGTCGGGTGGCGTGCTGCCCGGGGTGACGGTGACCGTTGAGGGCACGGGCCTCCAGCAGCCGCTGGTGGGCGTGACCCAGTCGAGCGGGGCGTACCAGTTCCCCGTGGTGCCGATCGGCACCTACACCGTGACGTTCGAGCTGGCGAGTTTCAAGAAGACGACCCGCCCGAACGTGGTCATCGTGTCCGGCTTCAACGCCGAGATCAACGGCGTGATGGAAGTCGGGTCCCTGTCCGAGGAGATGACGGTCACGGCGGCGGCCCCGGTCGTCGATACGAAGAAGACGACGACGGGCGCGACGTTCGACAAGGAGATCCTGGAGAACATCCCGACGGCGCGCGACCCGTGGCAGATCATCAACATGACGCCGGGCGTCCAGGCCGGGCTGAACGTCGGGGGATCGTCCTCGGGGCAGCAGGTCGGCCTCTCGATCTACGGCACGTCGTCGAACGTGCAGTGGAACCTCGAGGGCGGGTCGATCACCGACCTGTCGTCGAATTCGTCCCCCTCGTACTTCAACTTCGACTCGTTCGAGCAGATTCAGGTGGTGACGGGCGGCGGCGACGTGTCGGTGCAGTCGTCGGGCCTGTCGATCAACCTGGTGACCAAGTCGGGCTCGAACGTGTTCAAGGGCACGGCAGTCGGCACGTTCGAGAACGACGCCATGCAGGGCTCGAACGTCGACGAGGCGCTGTTCAACCGCGGCGCGGGCGGGTTCCTGTCGGGCAGCCCGATCAAGAAGATCTACAACGTGTCGGCCGAATACGGCGGGCCGATCAAGCGGAACCGGCTGTGGTGGTGGGCGTCGGCCGACCGCCAGGACATCAACACGGGCGTGCTGAACTTCTTCGACGTGTCGAAGGGCGGCTTCTGCGCGGACCTGGCCGAGGCGCAGCGCCTGGGCGCGCTGTCCGGGGCGATCACGTATGACAAGCTGCAGCAGGTGCAGGACTGCCTGTTCAACGACAAGACGGTCATCCGGGACCTGTCGTGGAAGTTCAACTACCAGCTGAACGCGTCGAACAAGTTCCAGTACCTGTTCCAGAGCGACAACAAGATCCGGAACAGCCGTGGGGCGAGCTCGACGACGGCGATTGAAGCGGCGACGCGGCAGTACTCGGACGCGCCGTGGAAGCTGCCGCTGCCGACGCACTCGATCACGCACACGTGGATCGCGACCGACAAGCTGGTGTTCAACAACCAGTACACCTACGTGCACGGCGGGTTCTTCCTGGACTTCCAGGACTACGACACCTGCGGCGACAGCCGGTACAACGGGTCGGACTCGTCGGCTGACTACACGCGGGCGGGCGACTGCCTGTGGAATCAGCAGCAGCTCACGAACCGCACCACGGGCTACCGCGAGCGGTCCCTCGGGTCGTCGTACCAGACGGTGCGTCACTCGACCGAGCTGAAGACGGACGCGACGTACTTCCTGACGAACGTGCTGGGTGGCGACCACAGCCTGAAGTTCGGGCTGGGCTACCGGAAGAACCCGATCCTGAGCTTCTCGCACTACGGCGGTGGCGCGCGCGCCTGGTATCAGTGCGCGGGCAACCGCTCCGCCAACTGCGGCGACGGGCTCCCCGTGGCCGCCGGATCGGCGACGGGCCTGGTGCCGTATCGCGCGGA
>JAWKHR010000056.1:0-38054 GCA_041394725.1 Vicinamibacterales bacterium
TCGCAGCCGGAGATCGACTACCAGCCCGATCGCACGAACGTGTCGAACTCGCTCGTGAACACCTGGGTGCCGCGCGGGTTCGCGGTCGTGCACTCCGAGGCGCCGGGGACGGGCCTGTCGCAGGGCTGCCCGACCGTGGGCGACGCGCCGGAGCGGCTCGCGCCGAAGGCGGTGATCGACTGGCTCAACGGCCGCGCGAAGGGCTACACGCAGCCCGAAGGCGGTGACGAGGTCGTCGCCACCGGCTGGTCCACCGGCAAGGTCGGCATGACCGGCACGTCCTACAACGGCACCATCCCCGTCGCCGCCGCCACGACCGGCGTGGAGGGCCTCGAGGCGATCATCCCGATCGCGCCGAACACGTCCTACTACCACTACTACCGGTCCAACGGCCTCGTCCGGCATCCCGGCGGCTGGCTCGGCGAGGACATCGACTTCCTCTACGACTTCATCAACAGCGGGAACCCCTCGGGCCGCGCGCGGTGCAACGCGCTCTACCGCGACGGCCTGTTCGCCGAGCGGCGCGACCGCGCGACCGGCGATTACAACGAGTTCTGGGCGTCGCGCGACCTGCTGCCGTACGTCGGCAACATCAAGGCGGCGGTGCTGATGGCGCACGCCTTCAACGACTGGAACGTCGTGCCCGAGCACAGCGTGCGGATCTACGAGGCGCTCAAGGGCCGCGTGCCGCTCCAGGCCTACTACCACCAGGGCGGGCACGGCGGCGCGCCGCCGCTGGCGATGATGAACAAGTGGTTCACGCGCTACCTCTACGGCGTGCAGAACGGCGTCGAGAACGAGCCGAAGGCGTGGATCGTGCGCGAAGACCCGCCGGTGCCGCCCGGCGCGGCGGGTGAGGGGGAGGCCGGGGGACGCGGGGCGCGCGGCGCCCGCGCCGGTGGCGCCGGACGGGGGCGTGGCCGCGGCGCCACCCCCGCGCCGACGCCCTACGCCGACTATCCGAATCCCGACGCCCGCGTCGTCGACCTGCGCCCGCAGCCGGGCGGCCGCGGGATCGGCGCGCTCGTGCCGGCCGTCGCGGCGGCCGGCGCCGCGGCGCCGAGCGGTACGGGCCGCACCGAGACGCTCGTCGACGACGTGTCGTTCGACGGGCCGACGCTGGCGCTCGCCGGGACCTCCGAGCACCGGCTCATGTACGCGACGCCCGAACTGCGCGCGCCCGTCCACATCTCCGGCACGACGAGGGTCACCATCCGGCTCGCGGCGAGCAAGCCGGCCGCGAACCTGTCGGTGTGGCTGGTCCAGCTGCCGTGGACCGAGGGCCGCATCGGCACCGCGAACCTCATCACGCGCGGCTGGGCCGACCCGCAGAACCACGACGAGCTGACGCGCGGCGGGAACTACGACGCGCAGGCGCGCGGTGAGCCGCTCGTGCCGGGCCAGTTCGTCACCTTCACCTTCGACCTGCAGCCCGACGACCAGATCGTGCCGGCCGGCAAGCGCATCGGCCTGATGATCCTGTCGAGCGACCGGGACTTCACGCTGTGGCCGGCGCCCGGGACCGAGCTGACCGTGGATCTGGACCAGACGACGCTGCACCTGCCCGTCGTGGGCGGGACCAGTGCCTTCACCGCCGCGACCGGCGCTGGTGCCTTCACCGCCGCGACCGGCGGGCGCCTGGACCGGTAGGGGCGGCCCGGCCGATCGCCTCGAGCACCTGGCGCGCGACGGGTTCGGCCGGGTCGAGGGCGAGCGCGGCCAGCGCGTGCGTCCGGGCTTCCTCCAGTCGCCCCTGGTTGAGCACGCAGGCCGAGAGGCCGCCGAGTGCCAGCGCGTCGGCCGGCGCCAGGCGCGTGGCTTCGCGCAGCGCCCGCTCGGCGTCGGCGAGCCGTCCCTGCGCGAGCCGCGTGAAGC
This sequence comes from Vicinamibacterales bacterium, assembly GCA_041394725.1. GTDB lineage: Bacteria > Acidobacteriota > Vicinamibacteria > Vicinamibacterales > SCN-69-37 > JAWKHR01. Next base: position 1,876 of record JAWKHR010000056.1, read on the forward strand.
CCAGTTGCGCCCATCCGTCCGCCAGCGTGGGGGCCGCGCGGACGGCCGCCTCGAAGAGCCCGGCCGCGAGCGCGGCGTCCTTCGCGAGGCCCGCGATCCGGCCGGCTCGCACGAGCAGCCGCGCGTCGTCGATCGTCGCCGGATCCAGGGCGGCGAGGGCCGCGCGGGCGCCGTCCGGGTCGCCGATACGGTGCCGCGCATCCGCCAGGTCCACGGCCAGGTCCGCGCGGCGTCCGCGATACGCCGCGGACGCGGCTTCGAGGTACGGGCGCGCGCGAGCCGGCTCGTCGGCGCGCAGCAGGATCGCGCCCGCGCGGGCGCGGACGTCCGCCGGACGCGTCGAGTCCTGGATCGCGCGCGCCGCCCAGCGTTCGGCCTCGTCGAAGCGCCCGCGACCCGCCTCGAACACCACCATGCGCAGGCGGTCGCCCTCGCGGCTGTCGGCCAGCGCGAACGGCCAGTTGACCAGCGCGAACGCCAGCGCCACCGCGGCCGTCATGCCCGCGATCCACGCCCGGTGCAGCCGCCAGGCCCGCGGGGTCCGGACGATCGCGAGGGCGCGGTCGATCAGCAACCCGGCGCCGACATAGAGCGGGACGAACAGGGGAATCCGGTAGCGTTCGGCGACGAAGAAGAGCGCGAGGCCGGCCGCGTAGCCCGGCACGAAGGCGGCCCAGACGAGAAACTCGCGACGCCGATCGCGCGGCGCGGCGAACACGAGCCCCGCCAGCCCCAGCGGCATCACGAACCACGGGTTGAGGACGAGGCCGCGCAGCAGCGTCCGCGCGTCGCCGGCGAAGAACGCGTAGCTGTGGGGCAGCGCGAGGTGGTCGCCGTGGAACGCCAGCGCGAGCTTGCGCAGGAACAGGCGTGCCGCGGCCGCAGGCTCTTCCCGGATCCACTGCGTGCCGCGGGCGAAGAAGTAGTCGGAGACCTCGGCGTCAGACAGGCGACGGCCCGTGGCCGCTTCGGCGACGCGACGCGTGTCCTCGATCTGGCCCTCGATCTCCGGCCGGATGCCCGGCACCGGGTCGTAGAGGCCCGTCGCGCCCGCGTGGTTGCCGATGTAGAAGTTCAGCCCGCCGTGCGACGAGACGAGCGACCACTGCCCGGCGACGACGACGTTGCGCGCGGCCACCGGGAGGAGGGCCGCGAAGACGCCGGCGGCGAGGAGGACTCCCGCGCGAAGGCGTCGCCTCTGGAGCAGCGCGAGCCCCACGGCGACGACGCCGGCCAGGACGTTGGGACGGTTGAGCGTCTGGAGCCCGAAGATCGCGCCGGCCGCCAGCAGCCAGGCGTCGGTGGCGGAGAACGCCCGCCTGGCGTCGCCGCGGGTCGGGGCCACGTCCGGAGCGCGCGACAGCGCGAGCGTCAGCGCGGTGAGCGCCGCGGCCGTCAGGATGCCGTCGAGCGCCGACTGCATCAGGACGACCTCGTGGAAGGCCAGCACGCCGCAACCGGCCGCGAGGATGGCCGCGATGGCGCCGGCCCGCGGGGTTCCCCAGCGCCGCGCCATCGTCCAGACGCAGAACACGGTCGCCGCGCCGAGCAGCGCCTGCACCACGCGGACGGCGGTGAACGAGCCGAGCAGCCCCCAGGCGGCCGCGAGGAAATAGATGTAGAGCGGCGAGACGTAGTACAGCCCCGGGCCCAGTCCGGGATCGCCGCCGAGCACCCGCCGTGCGAGCGTGACGTAGGCCGTCGTGTCGAGCCCCGCGTCGGGCTGCAGCAGCGGGTGGTCGTGCAGCTCGGCCACCACGATCAGTCGTACCGCACACGCCGCCGCGACGGTCGCCAGCGGGATGGCGCCGGGCCGAATGCGCGGAACGCCGACGGGACGAGGCCGTCTGGGAGCCACGGGATCGGGGCGACACCCGGGCCGGCGGGTCAGCCGGCGCGGGCGGAGTCCTGACGTTCTGCTTGTGACGTGCCGGAGAATCTAGCCCACCGGGCCGGCCCGGGCAAGCGCCCGCGCCGCGTCGGGGTGCACGGGGTCGCGCGGTCCTGCACGCGGCCGCACCCCGCGGAGCCCCGGTCCGGGCCGCCGACCCCGCACGACCTCAAGGGAATACCGTCGCGGACCGATTGCCGGAGAGGCATGGTGTCCGTTCACGGACCGGACTCGTCGGGACCGACCCGCCGCCGGCACCACCGACGGCGGCGGCTGGTCGTCGAGGGCTTCCAGACGCGCTTCATCGTCACGCAGATGCTGTGGATGACGCTCGTGCTGGGGTTGCTGTCGCTGGTGATCTTCGCGCCGCTCGTGCGCACGATGCTGGCGGCCGGCGGCGCGCCCGGCGAAGACGCGGCCGACCGGTTCCTGTTCATGCACAGCCTGGTCTGGCCGCTGCTCGCGTCCTTCTTCGTGCTCTCGGGCGTCGTCTCGCTGTTGATGACGCACCGGGTGGCCGGTCCGCTCTACCGTTTCCGCCGCGTGTTCGACGCCATCGGCCGCGGGCAGCTCTCGATGCGCGTCTCCCTCCGGGACGGCGACTACCTGCAGCAGGAGGCCGCTGAACTCGACGCGATGGTGCGCGCGCTCGGCGAGCGCGTCGACCGGGCGAAGCGCGAGGCGGACGAGGCGCGCGGGGAGGCGATCCTGCTGCGCGACCGCACGACGCCGCCGACGCCGAACGAGCTGCGGGCCCTGGCGCACAGCCTCGACCGGCTGCGCGGGGTCCTCGACGAGTTCGAGACGTCGGCCGCCGGCGTCGAGGTGCCGGGGCCTCAGGTCGCGCCGGACGGCGCGCCCCGCAGGCGTCGGGACGCGCATCCCGGACAGGGCTTCACGCTGATCGAGGCCCTGCTCGTCGTCGCGATCGTCGCGGTCCTCGTCTCGGTGGCGGTGCCGGCCTACGGCCGTGCGCTCACCCTCGCGCGGACCACGAAGGCGATCGCCGACCTGCGGACGATCGACCGCCTCGTGCGGCTGCACGTGATCAACAACCACTGCCTGCCCTCCACGCTCGCCGACATCGGCCAGGCCGATCTGCGCGACCCGTGGGGGCACCCGTACGTCTACGCGCCGATCGCCGCGGGCGGGGCCGGGGGCGGCGGGGGCGGCAGGGGCGGTGGCGGCAGGGGCGGGAGCGGTGGTTCGGGGGGATCCGGCGGATCCGGCTGCACGGCGTGCTCGGGCGGCTGCATCACGCAGAACGCGGCGCGCAAGGACAAGAACCTGCACCCCGTCAACTCGGACTTCGACGCCTTCTCGATGGGGCCCGACGGCAAGTCGGTGAGCGCGCTCACCGGCGGGCCGTCGAAGGACGACATCATCCGCGGCGCCAACGGCAGTTTCTTCGGGCTCGGGAAGGACTTCTGAGGTGGGGGGGCACCGCGCCGGGCCGCCCGACGGACTGCGGAGCCGCGTGGCGCGGCGGGTCGCCGTGCTGTTCGTGGCGTGCGCCATCGTGCCGATGGCCGGCCTCGCGGTGGTGACGTGGCTCCGGACGAGCGACTACCTCGGTCGCGAGGCACGCGCGCGGCTCGGCTACGACGCGAAGACCGTGATGATGGAGGCGCTCGGCCGGCTGGACCTGCGGGCCGGTGCGCTCCACACGTTCGGGACGGCGCTCACGGGCGACCCCCCGCCGGCCGACGTGATCGAGGCTCGCATCGACGATTTGTTCACGCCGCGGCCGGCGGTCCTCACCTGGATTCCCGATGACGGGCCCGTGCGCCACTTCGGGCTCGGCGCCGACGTGCCGCCGCTCTCGGCCGACCAGGAGGCCTGGCTGGCCAGGGGGCTGCCGCTGCTCGTCCAGGCCGGGACCGCGGACGGTCCGCCGCGCGACCTGCTCGTGGTCGGCATCGCCGGCCCGCGCCAGCGCGGTCGGCTCGTGGCGTCGGTCAGCTACGCGCGGCTGTTCGGCCTCGACGACCAGGATCCGCTGCCGCCGGACTCGTCGATCTGCGTGCAGGCGCGCGGGCGCACGCTCGTCTGTTCCGATGGCGTCGCGCCGGAACTCGCCGCCGCGTCGCTCGCCATCGGCCCGGACCAGGACGCCACGCTCACCGATCCGTCCGGCGCGCGGCTCACGGTGCGGTCGCGCAGCCTGCCGCTGCAGGTGGGCTACGGCGCCGACCCGTGGACGCTGGTCCTGATGCGGCCCGAGGCCGTCGTGACGGCGCCGCTGCGGGCCTTCCTGCGCGACTTCTGGTGGGTCACCGTACTCAGCCTCCTCGTGGTCAGCCTGCTGACGCTGACTCAGGTCAAGCGGCAGATGCGGCCGCTGGCCGCGCTCATGGACGCCACGCGGCGGCTCGCACGGCGGCAGTTCTCGACGCCCGTCCGCATCACGAGCGGCGACGAGTTCGAGGCGCTCGGCGAGGCGTTCAACCAGCTCACCCGCGAGCTGAAGCACCAGTTCGAGGAACTGGAAGCGTTCAGCATCGGCACGCTCGAGGCGCTGGCGCGGTCGATCGACGCGAAATCCCCGTGGACGGCGGGCCACTCGGGCCGCGTGACGGAGCTGGCCGTCCGCATCGCGGCGGAAATGGCGCTGCCGGAAGTGGAGATCGTCCAGTTGCGCCGCGGCGGGCTGATCCACGACATCGGCAAGCTCGCCACGCCGCCGGGCATCCTCGACAAGGCGGGTCGGCTCACGGCCGAGGAGGAAACGATCATCCGGCAGCACACCGAGCAGGGCGTCCACATCCTCGAGCCCATCCCGGCCTTCCGGCCGCTGCTGCCCATCGTCGCCGAGCACCACGAGCGCTGGGACGGCTCGGGCTATCCGCGGGGGCTGGCCGGGACGGCCATCGCGCGCACGGCGCGCGTGCTCGCGGTCGCGGACGTCTTCGACGCCATGCGGTCCGATCGGCCGTACCGTCCGGGCCTGCCGCTGGCCAACGTCGTCGCGATGATCCAGGCGGCGTCGGGTACCCACTTCGATCCCGAGGTCGTCGCGGCGTTCCTGCGGCTGATCCGCCGCGAGTCCGGGGCCGACGCCACCGCGTTCGATCGATCCGCCTGACCAGAAACCCTCCCGGCGACGGCGACGGCCGCGATACACTCGAACGCACGCAGCATGGTTGCTGGGATTGCCACACGGCCTGGCCTGGTCGAGGGGGCGCCGTCTGCGCCCCGCGTCGAGCACGACGAGCTGCGGACGCTCGTGACGATTTCACGCGCGCATCCGCGGGACATCGGCACGCGCCAGGTGTTCGCCCGCCTGGACGGCGGCCCGTACGTGCCGCTCGTCTACGGCGAGGCGCTGACGATGGAAATCCAGCCGGGCGCCCACCGTCTCCGGCTGCACAACACGCTGTTCTGGCGGACGATCGACTTCACCGTCGAGTCCGGCGAGCACCTCGAGTTCATCACGATCAACTGGGCGAGCTGGTTCACGATGACCACGGCGATGTGGCTCGGGACCGGGCTCATCTACCTGAAGGTCGAGCGCCGCAGCCTGGTCTGAGGCGGTCCGGGATCCGGACTCCGGCCCGGGCGCGGGCCCGGGGGGCCGAATTCATGTTTCCCGCCCCGGGGCCGATTTCCTAGGACGCGAGAGGTGTCGGTGGCAACAGGGGGACAGGCATTCGGGGCCGGGGGAGTCGGCGTGGCGTCCGATGGGCTCCTCGTGTCCCGCCAGCCGATTCTCGACGCCAACCGCCGGGTATTCGGCTACCAGCTGCGATTCCACGCCATGGACCTCGGGGCGGGGCAGGGCGGCGAGGCCGGGAACTCGACCGTGCCCGAGGCGCTCGAGCGCGGCGGGCTGGACCTGCTGACGCGTGGCCGGCCGGCGTTCCTGCGGCTGCCCGTCACCCGCCTGGGGCCGGAGGTCACGCAGGCCCTGCCGCCGGGCCGGGTCGTGGTCGAGGTGCCGTGCGAGGACTGGGCGACGGGCGTCCTGGCCGACGACTGCCGCGCGTTCCGCGAGGCCGGCTACGCGGTCGCGCTCGACAACTTCACCCTCAGCGACGAGACGCGGCCGCTGCTCGAGCTGGCCAACTTCGCGAAGCTCAACTACCTGCCGACGCCCGGGGAATCGCGCAAGGCGGCGGTGGACGCGGCGCGCGAGACCGAGACGCGCATCGTCGCGAAGCACGTGGAAGCGCCCGAGGTCTTCGACGAGGCCCGGCGCGAGGGCTTCACGCACTTCCAGGGCTACTTCTTCGAGCGGCCGGGCTTCCACACGGGGCGCCCGATCTCGGCCGACAAGCTGATCTACCTGCAGCTGCTGCAGGCGCTCAGCAACCCGAACCTCTCGCTCGCGCAGGTCGAGGACATCGTCAAGCGGGACGCCGCGCTGTCGTACCGCATCCTGCGGCTGGTCAACTCGGCGGGCTTCGCGCAGGCGATGCACGTCGCGTCGATGCGGCATGCGCTGCTGCTGGTCGGCCGCGACACGGTGTGCCGGTGGGCGTCGCTCGCCGTCATCGCCGGCCTCGGATCGGCGGCGCCGGACGAGCTCGTCGTGATGACGACCGTGCGCGCGCGCTTCTGCGAGCTGCTCGCGTCGCGGCTCGGCGGCGTGGACGCCACGGGGCAGGGGTTCCTGGTCGGCCTCTGCTCGCTGCTGGACGTGATGCTGCAGCAGCCGATGGCGGCCGTGCTCGACGACCTGCCGCTCGCCGAGGACGTGCGCGCGGCGCTGCTCGGCCACGACAACCAGCTGCGCCGCCTGCTCGAGTGCGTGGTCGCCTACGAGAAGGCCGACTGGACGGGGTGTCTCGACCTGGCCGGCCTGCTCGACCTGGATCCGCGCACCCTCGCGCCGGCCTACGTCAACGCGCTGCGCTGGGCGCACGAGCTGCAGGCGACGGCCAAGGGGTAGCTCGCGAAACTTTGAAGTTCGAAGTTCGACCTTCGAACCCAGGTGGCCACCTCCGGTGGCGACTCTTCGGTTTCCCCACAAAGAAAAAGGAGGTTGGCCCTCGGCCAACCTCCTCGGTTCGATGTTTCGCGTTCCGGATTCGCGCCTAGTTCTTCTGCATCGCGAATCCGGTCACCACGACGTCCGTGTTGTGACCGCTGCGGAAGCCGTAGATCCCGTCGGTGCTCGAGAGCTTGTCGGGCGCGACGACGTCGGACTTGGCCAGGTCGATGACCACGGCGCCGTTGACCTCGCACTGGACGCGGTCGGCGGTGACCTTGAACGCGACGTTCTGCGTCACCGAGCCGTCGGCGCCGGGCTTGTTGATGGCCGGGTTGGCGACCGCGTCACGGCGCGACTCGGAGAAGCGCAGCGACTGCCGGCCGTGGAACCCGCGCACGATCGCGGTGCCGTTGGCGTAGGCGGTGCAGTAGAGGTACTCCTGCTGATCCGTGCCGAGGTTCTTGCCGGCGATGAAGACGCCGTAGGGGTGCGGGTGATCGTTGATCTGCTTGGGCTCGTTGAACGTGCCCTTCACGGTGTAGGCCCCGGTCGCGGTGTTCGACGGGTTCCAGTAGGTCGAGGCCGGGCCGGACGAGAGGTGGAGCGCGTCGCCGCGCTTCTCGAGCTTCGAGTTCTCGATCTTCTCGCCCTTGTCCTTGTCGGTCAGGTCGACCATGCCCTGCCAGCCGGGCACCATGATGCCGCCCCCCGCGACCACGCGGGTGGCTTCCTGCTGCCCGGACGGGACGGCGGGCATCAGCAGAGCAGCGGCGACGACGAGCGTGCTAGCGGTAACCAGGCGCATTCGAACTCCTCCTGCAGCAAGCGTAGGGAACCGTCACTATAGCACCGGGGCCGCGCGGCGCGCTCGCCGTGGCGGTGCCCGGTTTTGATACGCTTTCGTCGTGCCGACCGCCGCCGTTCCCCTCACCGAGCTGCCGCCCGGCGCGCTGGCGCGGTTCGAGGAGGCCCGGCTCGATCCCGAGGCCATCCGGCTGCTGCGGGCCCTCGGCCTCGTCGAATCCTGCGAGTTCCGCCTGTGCCAGTCGGGGGAACCGTACATCGTCCAGGTCAGGGCGACGCGCATCGGGTTGTCCCGCGCGGTCGCGCGGTCCCTGCTCGTCGTGCCGAGCGCGCCCGGCGCGGACTGAGATGGTGCCGGTGGCGAGTGACCCGACCGTGACCGGGGTCCCGAGCACGCCGGCGCGGATCGCGCTGGTCGGGAATCCCAACACCGGCAAGACGACGATCTTCAATCGTCTCTGCGGCGTCCACGCGAAGACGGCGAACTTCCCGGGGACCACCGTCACGATGCGCGTCGGCCGCAGCCAGCGCGCCGATGGCGGGCCGCTGCAGGTGATCGACCTGCCCGGGCTCTACCACCTCGAGGGTGCCGAGGCGGACGAGGTGCGCGCGCTCCTGCTCGGCGATGCGGCGAACCGGCCGCCGGATCTCGTCGTCGCGTCGGTGGACGCGGCGAACCTCGCGCGCAACCTCGCGTTCGTCGGCGAGCTGCTCGCCTTCGGGATCCCGACGCTCGTCTGCCTCAACATGTCGGACGTCGCCGAACGGCGTGGCGTGCGCGTGGATCCGGTCGCGCTCGCGTCGTGCCTCGGCGCGCCGGTGGTGCCGATGGTGGCCTCGCGCGGCATCGGCCTGGCCGCGCTGCGCGCCGCGATCGAGGACGCGCTCGAGGCGCCGACCCGCCCCGAGCCCCCTGCCGACCGCCCGGTCGCCGGCGCGTCGCCCGCGGCGCTGGCGACCTGGGCCGACGGCGTCGCCGCCGCCGCGCAGGGGGGCCTGCCGGCCGCCCCGACCGACCGCCGGACCGATCGGTGGGACCGCCTCCTGACGCATCCGGTCAGCGGCACGCTCGTGTTCCTCGCCGTGATGGGCGGCCTCTTCTGGACGCTGTTCGCGCTGGCGACCGTCCCGATGGACCTCATCGAGACGACGTTCGCCGGCCTCGGCGCGCTCGTGCGGCAGGTGATGCCCGCCGGCGCGCTGCGCGACCTGCTCATCGACGGCGTGATCGGCGGCATCGCGGGCACGGTCGTGTTCCTGCCGCAGATCATGCTGCTGTTCTTCCTGATCAGCCTGCTCGAGGACACGGGCTACCTGGCGCGCGCGGCGTTCGTGAACGATCGGCTGTTCTCGCGGTTCGGCCTGCCGGGGCAGGCGTTCGTGCCGCTGCTGACCGCGCACGCCTGCGCGGTGCCGGGCATCATGAGCGCGCGCCTGATTCCCAACCGGCGCGACCGGCTGGCCACGATCCTGGTGCTGCCGTTCATGAGCTGCTCGGCCCGCCTGCCCGTCTACGTGCTGCTGACGAGCCTGCTGTTCGCCGGGCGTCCCGCGCTGGCGGGGCTCGTCTTCGCGGGCGCGTACCTGCTCGGCGCTGGCGCGGCGTTCTTCACGGCCGCGCTGTTCAGCCGCACCGTGCTCCGGGGCCGGGCGCGGCCGATGATCCTCGAGCTGCCCGGGTACCGCTGGCCGTCGGTGACCAACGCGCTGTTCACCGCGCGCGACCAGGGCGTGGCGTTCCTCAAGACCGCCGGGACGACGATCTTCGCGATCTGCGTGGTGATGTGGTGGCTGAGCGCCTACCCGCGCGTCGCGCCGCCCGCCGGGGTGACGGCGCTGCGGGCCGAGGCCGCCGCGCCCGGCGTGACGGCGGAGGAGGCCGGTGCGCTGACCGCGCGCGCCGACGCGCTCGAGGCCCGGGATGCCCAGGCGCGGAGCTTCGCCGGCCGCATCGGCCGCTTCCTCCAGCCGGTCTTCGCGCCGCTCGGCTACGACTGGCAGCTGACCGACGCGCTGCTCACGAGCTTCCTCGCGCGCGAGGTCTTCGTCTCGACCATGTCGGTCCTCGCCGGCGCCGGGGCCAGCGGCGACACCGACGAGGGCGTGCTCGCGCGCATCCGGACGATGACGCGCGACGACGGGACGCCGGTGTTCACGCGCGCGACGTCGGCCAGCGCGCTGGTGTTCTTCGTGCTGGCGATGCAGTGCCTCGCCACGCTCGCGGTCACCCGGCGCGAGACCGGCCGCCTCCGCTATGCGCTGATCCAGCTCGGCTACATGAGCGCCCTCGCCTGGGTCGCCGCGCTCGTCGTCTACCAGGGCCTGCGGCTGGCCGGGGTACAATGACGATGACGGGGCCGGTCATCATGCTGCAGGATGTGCTCGTCGCGCTGGCCGCGGTCGCGGCCGGCGCGGTCATCGTCCGCCGCCTGCTCGCGGCCTGGCGGCCGTCGGGCGACTCGCCGTGCGACGCCTGCGCCCTGCACCAGGGCGACGAGCGACGCTGACGTCGCGCGCCGCGCGACCTTCAACCGCGCGCCGAATTCGACTACTGTACCGCCGTGGATCGCATCCGGGTCGCCTCGCTCCAGTACTACATCCGCCCCGTGGACCGCTTCGAGGCGTTCGAGGAACAGGTCGTCGCGCTCGTGGACACCGCGGCGGACTACGAATGCCAGCTGGTCGTCTTCCCCGAGTACTTCAGCGTGCAGCTGCTCACGCTCGGCGACCTGAAGCAGCCGATGCCGGCGCAGGTCCGGGCGCTGGCCCGCTACCAGCCCCAGTACCTGTCGCTGATGTCGGCGCTGGCGAGGAAGCACCGGCTCTACCTGTGCGCCGGGACGCTGCCGATCGCGTCGGCGGACGGGGCGGCCGTGCACAACCAGGCGTTCTTCTTCGGCCCCGACGGGACGTTCGGCGTGCAGGGCAAGCTGCACATGACCCGGTTCGAGACGGAGGAGTGGGGCGTGGAGGCGGAGTCCACGCTCCGGATCTTCGAGACGGCGTTCGGCAAGGTCGCGATTGCGATCTGCTACGACGTCGAGTTTCCGGAGCTGGCGCGCGCCGCGGCGCTGGCCGGCGTCCATATCCTGCTGGTGCCGGCGTGCACCGACGACCGCCACGGGTTCCTGCGCGTGCGCTACTGCGCGCACGCGCGCGCCATCGAGAACCAGATGTACGTCGTCGTCGCGCACACGGTGGGATCGCTGCCGATGGCGCCGGCCGTCTCGCTCAACTACGGCCAGGCCGCCATCCTCACGCCGAGTGACTTCCCGTTCTCGCGCGACGGCGTGCTGGCGGAGGGGAACGTGAACCAGGAGATGATGGTCATCGGCGAGCTGAACCTGCACACGATTCTCGACTCGCGCACGACGGGCACGGTGATCCCGCTCGACGACAGCCGGCGGCGGGCGCGGCAGGCGATCCAGACCGAGGAGATCCGCCTGTGACGGCACCGGCGGTCACCGTCGTCCACACGCAGCCCGAGCACTTCGCGGGCATCACGGAGCTGTCGCGCCTCACCTATCCGGGCACGCCGCCGTGGAACGCCGAGCAGCTCGCGTCGCACCGGCGCGTATTTCCCGAGGGGCAGTTCGTCGCGCTCGAGACGGCGACCGGTCGCGTCGTCGGCATGGCCGCCTCGCTCATCGTCTTCTGGGACGACTACGACAGCGACACGGCCTGGCGCGACTTCACCGACAAGGGGCTGTTCACCAACCACGATCCCGTCAATGGCCGCACGCTCTACGGGGCCGAGGTGATGGTGCACCCGGACCTGCGCGGGCACGGGATCGGATCGAAGATCTACGACGCGCGTCGCGAACTGGTCGTCCGCCTGGGCCTGCTGCGGATCCGCGCGGGCGCGCGGCTGCGCGGCTATCACCGCCATGCCGACCGGCTCACCCCGCGCGCCTACGTGGACGCGGTCGTCAGCGGCCAGATCCGGGATCCCACCCTGAGTTTCCAGCTGCACCGGGGCTTCAAGGTCATCGCCGTGGTCGGCGGCTACCTGCTGCACGACCCCGAGAGCCTCGGCTACGCCGCGGTGATCGAGTGGATGAACGCGCGCGCGCGCGACGGGACGCCATGAGGCGCCCCCGGGCGCTCACTGACCGGCGCCGTCGTAGTGCTGCCGGAGCGAGTCCAGGAACCCGGGCGTGACCGCGTCTGGGCCCGTGTAGTGGGGGGCGGTGCGGACGGCCTCGCGCGGGAGGCGGAGGTGCAGGCTGCGCTCGCCCCACGAGACGCGCGCGACGCGGCTCGGCTCGACGACCACCTCGTCGTTGAACTTCCACCGGCTCGGATCGACGACGATGCAGGCGATGCGCCAGTCGGCGCAGTCGACGAGGAAGTCCTTCACGTGGCCGATGGGGCCGTCGGCCGCGTCGACGTGATAGCTCCGGACCTCGCGGGAGCTGCGCAGGTGCGTCGGGGGCGGCGCGCCCCCGGCTTCCGCCTCGGCCGCCGCCGCGCGCATCGCGGCGTCCAGCGCCACGGCCGCGCCGCCGACCTCCGCGCCGAGCATCCAGTACGGCGGCTGATCGTAGTACCGCAGGTACTCGATCTCCTGCAGCCGTGACACCGGCCGATCCGTGCTCACGTCCGGGCTCTCGCGCACCTGGTCCATCGTCAGCGCGACGTTGACGCGTCCGCCGGACCAGTCCACCTCGGTCACCACCGCCGGCGTCAGCAGCACGTCGCGGCCCGAGAACCACGAGCCCGTCCGGACGACGAGATAGCGCACCGTCCACGTCTCGTCGTCGAAGTAGCACTCGGTGACCCGGCCCAGTTCGCCGTCGGTCGCGTGAATTGCCAGCGACGACAGGGCCTCGATCGAACGCAGCATGCGGGTAGTGTATGGCGCGCCGGGCCGGCCGTCCACGGCGTCCGGGAGATCAGTGTCGGCGGGCGCGGATGACGGCGAGGACCACGTCCACGCACGTGTCGGGCAGGTCGGCCGCGCCGAACGCGGCGCAGGCGCACCGGGCGGCGTGGATCGTCTCGCAGTACTGGTGGACGAACGACCGGCAGGCGGGACAGGCCGCGACGTGGCGGTCGAACGCCGCGGCGGCCTGCGCCGGCAGGTCGCCCGCGAAGGCGTCGGGGAGGGCCGCGATGGCCTCGCGGCAGGTCAGGTCGTCTTCGGCAGTCATCGCTCGTCGCGCGGCGGGGGCCGGACGGCCCGGCGCCTCTAGTCTGTGATTCCGCCGGTTCCCGGAGGTTTCGCCGTCCGCTATACTCGTGGCACGACCGTGATCCACCGCACCTCTTCCTGAACGTCCTTCTCCCTTTCGGGACCTGACCACGCACCCGGGGCGGCAGCCTGCCCGGGGCCGCGCGGTCGCGCGGTCCCGGCCGGCCGAATCCTCCCGCTCCGCGCCCAGGCGGTGATGCCTGGCCTGGCGGACGCCTGCCCGCATGCCCGCGGGCCGCGATCCGTGGTGCGTGACGCGGGAGGACACGATGCGACACGAACGTCACGCGAAGGGACCGCGCGCGCCGCGCGGGCCCGAGGCGCCGCCGCCGCGGGAGTCGGCCTCGCTGCCGGGCTACTGGCGGGTGGAGCCGGCGTCAGGGCCGGACTGGCGGGGCCGCTGGGGGCGGCCGCCGGACGCGCGGCTCCGCGCCGAGCGGGCGCGCGCGCCCGACGACCGCCGGCACCTCGGCGGTGAATCGGCCGGCTATTGACTAAAAAGTCCCGGCCGCGCGGTGATTCCGCGCGGCCGGGACTGTACATCCGCGAAGCAAGGTCATATCATTGGGAGAGGCATGCCTGAGGAGCCCGCTGCAGGAAGCAATCAGCCTGCGCTCAAGACCCTCCCGCTCGTTCAACGCGAAGTCGTCCTCTTCTTCGTGCTCTGCGCCATCGCGGTGGTGATGTTCCTCGTCACCCGGACGATGGCGGAGTGGTCGCGGCAGAACAACTCGGAAACCGCCGCCGCGTGGTATGCGCGCGGCCAGCAGCGCCTGGCCGCGGGCGACCTGCAGGGCGGCGTCACCGCGCTGCGGCGCGCGTTCGCGATGAACCGGACGAACGTCGAGTACGTGCTGGCGCTCGCGCGCGGTCTGACGCTCGGCGGCCCGAACGAGGAAGCGTGGCAGCTGCTCCAGGGACTCCGGGAATCGCAGCCCGAGGACACCGAGATCAACTATCGCCTCGCGGGCCTCGCCGCCGAGCGCGGCGAGTATGCCGACGCCGTGCGGTACTACAACCACGCGCTGTTCGGCCTCGACGCGGCGCCGGTCCCGTCGGAGGGGCCCGCGCCGGTGGCGGCCACCGGCGCGCCGAAGGACGCGACGGCGGGAAGCGAACCCGGCGCGTCCGCCGCGGCGCCGCCGGCGGGCCGGCCGCCCGTGACCCGCTCGATGATCCTGACCGACCTGGCGACGCTGCAGCTCTCGCACGGCGACATCGAGGAGGCGCTCTCGACGCTGGCCACGCTGGCGCGCGTCTCCGACGGGGATCCCGCGGCGCGTGTCCGGGTGGGCCAGCTCTTCGCCATGGCGGGCGATCAGCAGCAGGCCCTGTCCAACTTCACGATCGCGATCGGCCAGGACGCCTCGAACGTCGATGCCCAGCTCGGCGCGGCCGACGCGGCGTTCTCGCTCGGCCGGTTCACCGAGTCGCTCCGCCACCTCGTCGCGGCCGAACGCGCGGGCGCGACGGGCACGCCCTTCGAGGAACGCCTGGCGCTCGTCGATCGCGTGGTGGACAGCGATCCGCTGGCGCCGGCCCTGGGCATGACCGAACGGGTGCGGCGCCTGACGGCGGGCCTCGACTGGGCCGCCGCCCGGTTCGATCACTGTGCCGAGCAGCCGAACACGACGCTGCCGGACGAGACGCGAAAGGAGATTGAAGCCTTGCGGAAGCGGCCGCGGCAGGAATTGCGGGACACGGACGTGCTCACCGAGGGCGTGACGCTCATCGGCGCGAGCCGGGCCGTCGTCGCCGGCCCGTGTCCGACCACCGACGTGGCCGATACGGCGTGGGCCACGATTGCGCGGGCCCGGGGGGCGTCACGATGAGCAAGTGGGCCGTGCCGGCCACCTGGCGCCTCCGCGAAAGCCAGCTCTTCCTCGCCCTCACCATCGTCATCGGCATCCTCGCCGGCCTCTCGGCCGTCCTCTTCGCCCTCGCCATCGACGCGACGCGGCACCTGTTCTTCGGCACGGCGCCGTCGTGGCTGCGCACGCTGCTGGTGCCGACGATCGTCAGCATCGGGACCGGCATCCTGCTGGCGAAGTTCTTCGACGACGCGCGCGGCAGCGGCGTGCCGCAGACGACGACGGCGTACCACCTGCGGCAGGGCTTCATCCACCCGCGGGTGCCGATCGGCAAGTTCCTGACGGGCGTGCTCGGCATCGGCGCCGGCCACTCGATGGGCCGCGAGGGGCCGTCGGTCCAGATCGGCGCGGGCCTGGCGTCGGCGGTGGGGCAGTGGCTGCGGCTGCCGCCCGGCCGGGTCCAGAGCCTGGTGCCCGTCGGCGCGTCGGCCGCGCTCGCCGCGGCGTTCAACACGCCGGTGGCGGCCGTGCTCTTCACGCTCGAGGAAATCATCGCGGACATGAACGCGCCGCTGCTCGGGTCCACGGTCGTCGCGTCGGTGGCCGCCGTGGTCGTCGAGCGGAGCCTGCTCGGCAACGAGCCGCTGTTCCACGTGCCGACCTACGAGCTGGTGCACCCGGCGGAACTGCTGGCGTACGCGGTGCTCGGCATCGTGGGCGGCTTCGCGTCTTTGGCGTTCAGCAAGGGCCTGCTGCGCGCGCGGGCGTTCTTCAAGGGCCTGCCGGCGAGGACGAAGACCTGGCAGCCGGCGATGGGCGGCCTCGCGATCGGCGTCATCATCATCTTCTTCCCGCAGGTCGCCGGCGTCGGCTACGAGAACGTGGACCAGGCGCTCAACGGCGGGCTGCTCATCCCGGCGATGGTCACGCTGTGCGTCGTCAAGATGGCGGCGACGATCACGTCCTACGCCAGCGGGAACGCGGGCGGCATCTTCGCGCCGAGCCTCTACATGGGCGCGATGGTCGGCGGCGTCGTCGGCCTGGTCACCCGGCAGATCGCGCCGTTCCCCGTGGGTGACCCCGGCGCGTACGCGCTGGTCGGGATGGGCGCGCTCTTCGCGGGCATCATCCGCGCGCCGATGACGTCGGTGTTCATGATCTTCGAGATCACGCAGGACTATCAGATCTTCGTGCCGCTCATGGTCGCGAACATGACCAGCCTGGCGATCTCGCGACGGTACCAGCCCGAGTCGGTGTACCACGCGCTGCTCAAGCAGGACGGCGTGCACCTGCCCGGGCCGCTGGTCCGGCAGTCCGGCGGCGGCGGCTGGCGCGCCGGCGACGTGATGACGGCCGAGGTGAAGTTCGTCGAGCCGCACGCCTCCGCGCGGTCGGCGCTGGCCGGCGCCGGCACCGACCTGTGCGTCCTGGTCGGCAGCCGCGACCGGCTGCTTGGGCTCGCGCCGGTCGATCGGCTGGCGCGCGCGGTGGCGGAAGGGCAGGGGGACGCGCCGGTCGCCGAGTTCGTGACCGACGAGTGGGTGCACGTGCACGCCGACCACGCGCTCGACATCGTGCTCGAGCGCTTCCGCCGCACGCCCGGCGTGCTCCCCGTCCTCAGCCGCGCGAATGTCGATGCGGTGAAGGGCGTCATCACCGAGGCCACGCTCATGCGGGTCTTCGGCCCGAAGCGCACCGCGAGTGCCAAGGCGACGGCCGCGGCCGCCGCGAGCGCGAGGGCGACGACCGCGAGTGCCGCGGGCGGGCCGGGCGCGGCACCAGCGGCGGGCGGAGCCGGCGGCGCCTCGGCTCAGGCCGGCGGCGCGCCGGCTCAGGACCGCGATGCGCAGTCGGCTCAGGACCGCGATGCGCAGGCGGCTCGGGCCGGCGACGGCGGCGGGACCGATTCGGGCTCCGGATCCTGACGCGCCGTCCCGACGGGCGGGACCGACGCCCGCCGTCAGGGCTTGCGGATGGCGTTGAGAATCGCGCGCACCAGCTCGTCCGGCATCGGCGGCGGATCGTCGGCCCGATCGGCGGCGCCTCTGGCGGCGTCGCTCGCGGCACCGGCACCGACGGCCAGCCGTGCCGCGAT
The DNA here is from genome assembly GCA_041394725.1 of Vicinamibacterales bacterium. Lineage (GTDB taxonomy): Bacteria > Acidobacteriota > Vicinamibacteria > Vicinamibacterales > SCN-69-37 > JAWKHR01. The sequence continues at coordinate 18,604 of JAWKHR010000056.1, forward strand.
GATCGTCTCCCGATACTGCGTGACGTAGACCCGGCAGTTGGGGCACCGCTCCAGATGCGGCTCGAACTCCGCCACGACGGCGGGATCGAGCTCGCCCGAGACGTAGTCGACGAGGAAGTCGGTCATCTCGCGGCAGGTCATGACGCGGCGCCCTCCATCTGTGGCGCGAGCAGGGTCCGCAGGGCCATGCGGGCCCGATGCAGCCGGATCTTGACCGCGTTGACGGTCGTGTCCAGCACCTCGGCGGTCTCGGGCCCGGTCAGGCCCTGGAGGTCCCGCAGGATCAGCACCGTCCGGTAGGCCTCCGGCAGCCGGTCGATCGCGTCGCGGACGAACTGCGCGGTCTCCTTGCGCTCGAGCGCGACGTCCACCGGCTCGTCCCACGACCGGAACACCTCGGTGTGCCGGCCGTTCGGGAGGAAGCGGGGCACCAGGTCCTCGATGGGTTCCTCGGGACGGCGCCGCTTCGACCGGAGCTTCATCAGCGCCGCGTTGACCGTGATGCGGTGCAGCCAGGTGGAGAGCTTCGCGTCGCCCGAGAACTGCTCGCGCGCCTTGAAGGCCGAGATGAAGGCCTCCTGCACGACCTCGCGCGCGTCCTCCTCGTTGAACAGGATCCGGCGCGCCACCTGGGTGAGGCGGCCGCCGTAGGTCCGGATCAGCGTCTCGAACGTGGCGGGATCGCCGGCGCGGAGGCCCTGGACCAGGGCCGCTTCATCCGGCGGGGCGGGCGTGCCGTTCATCCGCAGCATGGTAGCCCACCCGGCGGGAACTCGTACGATACCATTCCGTATAATACTGTTCGATAGAACGGGCCGGGACGCCCGACCCGCGCCCGGGGACCGCCATGAAGCCCCACGACTTCCAGATCCTCCTGGCCCTGGCCGAGGAGCCCCGCCACGGATCGGGCATCGTCCGCGCCGTCCTGGACCAGACGGCCGGCGCGCTCCGGCTGTGGCCGGTCAAGTTGTACGCCGCGCTCGAGTCGCTCGCCGAGGAGGGGCTGATCGAGGCCCTGCCGGACCGCGAACGGCCGCCGGGCGCCAGCGCGCGGCGGCACTACTACCGGCCGACCCGAGCGGGGCGCCAGGCACTGGCCGCCGAGGCCGATCGGCTGGCGCACCTGGCCGACACGGCGCGGACCCGGCTGGCCCGCCGGCAGCGGAGCCGGTCGTGAGGCTGTACCGCGCCCTCCTCCGCCTGCTGCCGCGCGGCTTCCGCCTGACGCGCGAGGCCGATCTCGTCGCGCTGGCCCGCGAGAGCCTGGACGCCGCGCGGGGCGCCGGCGCGCTCGCCCGCCTGCGGGTGGGGGCCGCGCTGGCGCGCGACGTCGTCCGTCAGGCGGTCCGGCTCCGCGCAGGACGCTTCGCCCGCGGCCTCGCGCAGGACCTGCGCGTGGCCTTCCGCCGCCTGCGGCGATCGCCGCTCCGCTCGACCGTGACCGTGCTGTCGCTCGGGATCGGCCTGGCGCTCAACACGACCGTGTTCAGCCTGGTGAACGCCTTCTACCTGCGCCCGTCGGAGTTCCCGGACCCGGCGCGGCTCGTCACGATCTTCGAGGCCAGCGCGACGCAGCTGTGCGCCGGCTGCAGCGTCGGGACCTCGGCTCCGGGGTACCTCGACTGGCGTGACGGCACGCGCGCCTTCGAGCGCCTCGAGGCCTCGGAGGAAACGGCGGTCGTGGTGTCCGCGCCGCTCACGCCGGAGCGCGTGTCGGCGGCGCGGGTCACGCCGGGATTGTTCGCGGCGCTCGGCATTGCGCCGCGGCTCGGTCGTGACTTCGCCGAGGCGGATGCCTCGCCCGGCGCGACGGCGGTGGCGCTCATTGGCGACCGCCTGTGGCGCCGCGGCTTCGGCGGTGACCCGGGCGTCGTCGGCCGCGACCTTCGCGTCAACGGCGGGCCGGTGCGCATCGTCGGCGTCCTCCCGCCGGACTTCGCGTTCCCGTCGGTCGCCGAGATCTGGCTGCCGTACCGGCCGGACCCGGCCGGTGACCGCTCGGATCGATCGGTCGGCGTGATCGGCCGGCTCCGCCGCGGCGTCTCGATCGAGGCGGCCCGCGCCGAGGTGCGGGCCCTGGCCGCCGCGCAAGTGCGCGAGCATCCGGAGACCCAGGCGGAGTGGACGGCCGACGTCGTCCGTCTCGCCGACGCGCGGACGGGCGAGGAAGGCCGCGTGTTCCTGATCATGCTGGGCGCGGTCGCGCTCGTGCTCCTCGTGACCTGCGCCAACATCGCGGCCCTCGCGCTCGGCGTGTCGGCGGAGCGCGCGCGCGAGCTTGCGCTCCGGTCGGCGCTCGGGGGCGGGCGCCTGCGGCTGATGCGGCTGCCCGTTCTCGAGGCGCTCGTCGCCGGCGTCGCGGGCGGCGCCCTCGGGTTGCTCGGCGCGGCCTGGGGCATCTCGCTCGCGCGCATCCGCATCAGCGAGCCCGTGCCGTATTACATCCGCTTCACGATCGACTGGCGGGTGGTGGTCTTCTGCGTCGTCGCCGCGGTGGCGGCGGCCGTGCTGGTCGGCCTGCTCACGGGCTGGCACGCGACACGTGGCGATCTCGTCGGCGTACTGAAGACGGGTGGGCGTGGTGGCGGGCGTGGCTCGGGTCGGATTCGCGCCGGGCTGCTCGCGGCGGAGCTGGCCGTCGTCGTGGTGCTGCTCGCGTGCGCGGGCCTGCTCGCGCGCAGCGTGGTCCGACTGGCCGATGATGCGGGCGGCTACGACCGCCGCGGCCTGACGCTCGCGACGCTGCCGCTCGCCGGGGATCGCTACGAGGACCCGGCGTGGGTCAGGGATCGCGTGGCCGAGCTGCGCGACCGGCTGCGCACCCTGCCGGGCACGACGACGGCGCTCTCGGCGACGGTCTTCCTCGCGGGCTTCGGGGCGACGGATCAACTGGTTCGCATCGAGGGCGCGCCGACGCCGCCGCAGGCGTCACCCCGCTTCGCCTTCGCGGTCACGCCGGGATTCTTCGAGGCGCAGGGCCTGCGCCTGCTGGCCGGTCGGGCGTTCGACGACCGTGACACGCCGTCCGCCGAGCCGGTCGCGATCGTCAACGCCTGGATGGCCGAGCACCTCTGGGGCGGCGCGCCGGTGGTCGGCCGGCGGGTGCGCCTGCGGCCCGCCGATCCGGATGATCCCTGGCGGCGCGTCGTCGGTGTCGTCTCGGACCTCGACGGCGACCGGCGCGGGCGTGGAGGTCGGAGCTACGCGTACGTCCCCTTCGATCAAGGCCCCGCGCGCCCGCTGCAGCTCCTCGCGCGGACCGTCCCGGACCAGGCGCCGCCCGTGGCCGCGATTCGCGAGGCGCTGGCGGCCGTCGATCCGGACGAGCCGCTGAGCGACGTGCGGTCCGCCGACGAGGACCGCGCGCGGAGCGTGTGGTTCGCCGGCTACTTCGCGATGTTCTACGCGGCGTTTGCCGGCTTCGGCCTGGCGCTGGCCGTGGTCGGGGTTTTCGGCGTGGCGGCGCAGGTGGTGGGCGAGCGGATGCGGGAGTTCGGGATCCGGATCGCGCTCGGCGCGGATCCCGCGAGGCTCTCGCGCGTCGTGCTGCGGTCGAGTGGGGGAGTGGCGCTGGCGGGCATCCTGGCTGGCCTGGCGGGGGCGCGGCTGGCCGCGCCGCTGCTCGGCTCGCTGCTCTTCGGCGCCGATCCGGTCGATCCGATCGCGCTCGGCGGCGCCGGCGTCGTGCTCTTCGTGACGGTGCTGGTCGCGAGCGCGTGGCCGGCTCGCCGCGCTGCGCGCGCCGACCCGGCGGTCATCCTGCGCGCGGACTAGACGGCGGGCGTTCGCCCGGTCGCCCTGCGATCCACGTGGCGCGGGCCGCGAGGCGACGCGGGCCGAAGCCGGCGGCGTCGCTGATCGTCGCGAGCGACGCCGGCAGCGCGTCGTCGAAGGTCCACTCGTCCGCGCGGCCGCCGGCGTCCACGCAGGCGCGGGCCCAGGCGTCCCACCATGGCGCGGCGCCGCGCGCGATCGGTTCCACGACGAGCACGGGGGCGCCGCGGCGGGCGGCGTCGAGCAGGCCCGCGAACGCGCGCGTGCGCGCGTCCGCGGGCAGCTCGTTGAGCGCCCAGGCCGCGACGAAGGCAGTGGCCCCTGGCGCCGCGGTCGATCCTGGCGCCGGGGCCGACGCCGGCGCGTCGCGCCGGCCGACATCCGCCCGAGCGCGGCGACGAGGTCGCCGCGCTCGGCCCGGCCGCGCACGCCGAGCGCGCGCCAGTTCCAGCGGGCCTCGTCGAGCGCCCCGCGCCGGGGCCCCCGCCGGGGACGGCGGCGCCGGTCAGGCGGGCCCAGGCGGCGCCCGCGACGCCGGTGCCGCAGCCGATGTCGAGCACGCGACCGACGTTCGCCTGCGCCGCGCCGGTGGCGCGGAGCAGGCGATCGACGAGCAGGAAGTGCAGCGGCGCGTAGAAGCCGGCGAAGGCGGCGCGCTTGCCCGGCGAGTCGATCGGCGAACGCCGCGGCAGATCGCCGCGGCGCTCGACGTAGCGGGCGGAGAGCGCCCGCACGGCCTTGAGGAACTCGGGCGGGCGCCACGGCTGGCGGTGCCGCGCGTCGAGCGCGGCGAGCCAGGCGTCGATGGCCGGGTCGCCCCCGGGCGGGGCGGGAGACGCCGGCGGGCGTGTCGGGCCGGTCACGGCCCGACACGCTAGCACACGGCGAGGCTACTTCTTCTTCGCGTAGGTCTGAATGGACGGCCGCATCGCCGTGCCGTCGCGTTCGCGCGTGGTCTCGATCCGCAGGAGGCCGTCGGCGCCGAGCGCGATCGTCTCGCGCAGCGACGTCGAGACGTCGCCCTGGGTCGTCGTCACCGTCTGCGTGCCGACCGTGACGAGCGTGTCGCCCTCCCACCGGCTTCGCGTCACGCTGGACACCATGCCGTAGCGGTTCTCGCTCTCCGAGCCGTCGAGCTTGTAGGTGCGCACCTGGACGGCGTCGCCCAGGTGGCGCTCGATCGTGAGCGTCGTGGCCGTCTGGGAGATCACGAGCGACGATCCCGCGGCGCCGCCGCCACCCATCGTGCCGCCCATCGTCCCGCCCACCCTGCCGCCGCCGGCCATGCCGCCACCACCGCCGCCGGCCGTCGCGCCACCGGAGGCCGTCGCGCCACCAGCCGTCGCGCCGCCGGCCGTCGCGCTACCGCCACCGGCGCCCGCGCGCGCGGCGCCGCCGGTCGCGCTCATCCCGCCGGCCATCCCGCCGCCCGTACCGCCCGGCAGGGCGCCCCGGGACGACTCGAGCGTCCACGTCCCGGCAAAGGTCGGCGGCTGGGCGCTCACCCCGGCCGAGAACGCCAGTGCCGTCATCACGTACAGCAGTCGTCGCATCGGAAGTCTCCTCGAGAACAGGAACAGGAACAGTCAGTCCGCCTTGAGGGCCTCGACCGGATCGACCGCGGTGGCGCGCCTCGCGGGCCACCAGCAGGCGAGCAGGACGACGGCGGTCAGGACCGAGGCGGCGGCCACGAACGATCCGGCGTCGAGCGGCTCGACGCCGAAGAGCTGCGAGCGGAGCAGCGAACTGCCGGCGGCCGCCACGCCGAGCCCGATCAGCAGGCCCGCGCCGGCCAGGCGGAGGCCGCGTCCGAACACGAGGCGCAGGATCTGGGCCTCGCGCGCCCCGAGCGCGCGCCGCACGCTGAATTCCAGCCGGCGGCGTTCGACCGCGTAGGCCAGCACGCCGTAGACGCCGAGGACGGCCGTGGTCAGCGCGAGCGCGGCGAACAGCCCGAGCACCAGGGTGTAGAACCGCGGCTGCGCCACGGTGGACGCCACGCGGGCGTCGAGTCGCTCGATGTTGAAGAGCGGCCAGTCGCGCTCGAGGTCCCTGGCCTGCTCGCGGATGAACGGCACGAGCGACAGCGGATCACCGGCCGTGCGAACGGCGAGTCCGCCGGACGTGCTGTTGAAGCCCAGGATCTCCCCGACCTGGGCGGCGGGGAAGTAGAGCGTCGGCGCGGCCGGTGCCGACAGGCCGGCGTCGAGCGCGCCGGCGACCACGCCCACGATCGTCCACTCGCGCCGGCCGATGGCCTGCAGCCGCTGGCCGATCGCGTCCTCGCCCGGGAAGTAGCGCGCGGCGACGAGCTCGTCCACCAGCACCACGGGCTGGCCGTCCGGACCGTCGGCGGCCGTGAAACCGCGGCCGCGGCGGACGGGCGTGCCGACCGCCGCGAGGTACCCGGGTGTCACGACGCGATTGCGCGCGGCCGGACGCTCGTCCGGATCCGACGGCCGCGGGCGTCCGGCGATCCAGAACGTGCCGGAGAAGACGCTGCCGCGCATCGGCAGGCTGGACGAGGCGCCGGCCGCCACGACGCCCGGCTGGCTCGAGATGCGCGCGAGCAGCTCGGTGACGAAAGCAGTCTGCCGCCCGGCCTGCCGCCACCAGAGATCCGGCAGCGACACCTGCAGCGTCAGGACGCCCGCCGGCTGGTATCCCGAATCCACCCGAAGCAGCGCGACCAGGCTGCGACCGACCAGTGCGGCGCCGACCAGCAGCGCCGCCGCCAGGCCGATCTGGCAGACGACGAGCGCCGAGCGCAGGCGATCGGTCGGCGCGCCGTCGGCCCGGCCGCGCAGGCCGCTCGTGGCGGCGTGCCCCCGGCGTCCGTCGCTCACACGCCAGATCGGGAGCAGGCCCGCCGTCGCGGCCGTCATCACGGCCGCCGAGGCGGCGGCGAGCAGCGACCACAGGTCGAAGTGCACCTCGGCCAGCCGTGGCAGGTCGGCCGGTGCGACCGACGGCAGGACGCGGAGCACCCACCAGGCGAGCGCGCCGCCGAGCGCCGAGCCCGCGACGGCCAGGACCAGCTGCTCGAAGAACACCGGCCGGGCCAGCCGCGTGCGGGAGGCGCCGAGCGCGAGCCGAACCGCGACGTCACGCCGCCGCGCCGTGGTGCGCGTGAGGACGAGGTTGGCCAGGCTCACGCATGCGGCCAGGAGCACCATCGCCATGCCCACGCCCAGCACGACGAGCGCCGGCCTCACCGGCGCCACCACGTCGTCGAGCAGGCGCCGGACGTGGACGGTCGGGACGGGGACAGTGCCGTCGAAGAACGCCGGGTTGGTGGCGGCGATCGCGGTGGCGATCTCCTGTCCCTCACGTCGGACGGCGTCCACGGTGACGCCCGGGCGCATGCGGCCAATCGTGTCGAGCGACAGCCCGAGGTTGCGGCGCGCGCCCGGCGCGGGCCACTGCCACCGGCCCGGGATCCAGACGTCCACCGCGGGCTCGGGCAGGTCGAGCGGGCGGCTGACGCCGACGATCTCGTACGGGACGTCGTCGAGCAGCAGGGTCGTGCCGATGGCGGCCGCCGGCGTGGGCGCGAGGCGGCCCACGAGCCGGTGGCTGACCACGGCGACGTCCGGGGCTCCGGGCGCGCCGTCGCCCTCCTGGAGCGCGCGTCCGGTCGTAGCGCGGACCGAGAGCGCGTCGAAGAAGCGGCTGCCGACCGTCGCGACTGTGATCTGTTCGGTCCCTGCCGGCGTGCGCACGTTACGGCCGTCGGTCGAGACCGGCACGATGGCGTCGAGCGTCGCGGTGCGCGCGGTCCATTCGCCGATCGTCGTGTCGGCGAGCGAGCCGCCGGACTCGTCGGCGCCGGGCCGGCCGGTGCGCAGCTGCGAGAGCGGCGACGCGGGATCGACCTCGGAGAGGCGGACGAGGCGCTCGCCGTCCTGATAGGGCAGCGGCTGGAGCAGGACGCCATGCACGAGCGAGAACACCGCCGTGGACAGGCCGACGCCGAAGGCGATGGTCACGAGGGCGACGAGCGCGAAGCCGGGGGAATGGCGCAGGCCGCGCGTCGCGTCGCGCCAGTCGTGGGCGAGGCCGCGCAGCATCCAGACGCCGCGGCGCCGTTCGTGCGCGGTGGACACCTCGTCCCGGCGCGAGAGGAAGAAGCCCCAGACGAGCGCCAGGGTCTGGCGCCAGTACCACCGCGCCGCGCGGCGTGGACCGCGGGCGGCGGCCAGGCGCGCGTGCTGCTCCTGGAGGTCGCCGATCAGCTCGTCGCGCTCGTCGGGGTGCAGGCGCCAGGCCAGCAGGCGTGTGGCGAGGCGGGGCGGCCGGCCGGGTGTCCCGCCGGGCGCCCGGGCGGGCGCGGGGGGTGGGGCGGCGGCGGTCCGGGCGTGGCCGCGGGGCCGGGTCTCGCGCGTCATCGCGCCGCCTTTCGCGCGAGGTGCTCGGCGTCGGCCCACATGCGGACGAACGCGGTGCGCGCTTCTTCGAGCTGGCGCGCGCCGGCGCGCGTGATGCGGAAATAGCGCCGGGCCCGTCCGCCGCGCTCGGCGGTCGCGTCGCCGAGGCGGGACTTGAGGAGGCCCTTGGCCTCGAGGCGGCGGAGCGCGATGTACACGGCCGGACGCGAGACGGCGCGGCCGGTGCGGGTCGCGATTTCGTCGAGGATCGGCACGCCGTACGCCTCGCCGCCCAGGCGGAGGAGCGCGACGAGGACGAAGTGTTCGATGTCGCCCAGGCCTTCGCGTGGCATCAGCGGTTCTCCGGGTCGCGCGCAGCGGTGGTTGTTGTTAGCAACATATACGAAATCATGCTAACACCATCAGACGCGCGCGGCGGGCGGATGGTTGGGCGCGGAGTCGAGTCCGGCGGCCGGGGTGCGGCGGCGCGGCGACGCGGCGACGACCCGGCGGCTGGAGGCGCGTCCGTCAGCGCGGCGACGACCCGGCGGCTGGAGGCGCGTCCGTCAGCGCGACGCCGTGGCCAGGCGGGCCTGGACGTAGCGCGACGGCAGCGGATGGCCGATGGCGGGCTGCAGCGCGACCGACGCGGCGAACACGGCGTCGAGGTCCACGCCGGTGTCCTCGCCGAGCCCGTCCAGCAGGTAGATCAGGTCCTCGGTGGCGAGGTTGCCCGAGGCGCCGGGGGCGTAGGGGCAGCCGCCGAGGCCGCCGGCGGACGCGTCGAACGTGGTGATCCCGTACTCGAGCGCCGCCAGCACGTTGGCGAGCGCCGTGCCGCGCGTGTCGTGGAAGTGCAGCGCGATCTGCGGCGCCGGGATTTCCGCGATGAGGTCCGCCAGCAGCGCGCGGACCTGGCCCGGGTGCGCGATGCCGATCGTGTCGCTGACGGCGACCTCGAAGACGCCCAGGTCCAGCAGGCGGCGCGTGAGCGTGACGACGCGCGCCGCGGGCACGTCGCCCTCGAAGGGGCAGCCGAAGGCCGTGGAGAGGTAGCCGCGCACGCGGAGGCCGGCGGCGAGCGCGAGGCGGGTGACCTCGGCGTAGGTGTCGAACGACGCGTCGATCGACTGGTTGATGTTGCGCTGGCTGAACGTCTCGGACGCCGCCGCGAAGATCGCGACCTCGTCGAGGCCGGCCGCGATGGCGCGCTCGAGGCCCTTCGCGTTGGGGACGAGCGCGGTGTAGCGGGTGCCGGGCCGGCGCGTGATGCCCGACAGCACCTCGGCCGCGTCGGCCATCTGCGGCACCCACTTCGGGCTCACGAACGCGGTGACCTCGATGGCCGGCAGCCCGGCGGCGCTCAGCCGATCGACGAACGCGATCTTCTCGGCCGTCGGCACGTGCGCCGCTTCGTTCTGCAGCCCGTCACGCGGGCCGACTTCATAGACGAGGGGGACGGGTCTCTTTTCCACAGATTTCCACACGAAAGGGACAGGTCTCCATTATCGCAAACGCCCGTGATCCCGGGCGGGCAGACCTGTCCCTTTCGTGTGGAAATCTGTGGAAAAGAGACCCGTCCCCCTAGATCTCGATCAGCACCGTGCCGGGCTGGACGAGGTCGCCTTCGGCGCAGTGGATGGCGGAGACGACGCCGTCGCGGGGGGCCTTGATCGGGAGCTCCATCTTCATCGCTTCCAGCGCGATGAGCACGTCGCCGGCCTTCACCGTGTCGCCAACCGCGACGGCGATCCGGACGACGGTCGCCGGCATCGGCGGCGAGAACGCGTCCGCGTCGCGGCTCCCGCCTCGACGCGCCCCCTGCGTGACGCGGAAGTCGAACACCTCGCCGTCGATCTGCACCCAGACGACGTCCCCGTCCCGCGCGGCGACGCCCCGGGCGTCGCCGCCCGGGCCCGACGTCGTCCACTGCCCGTCCACCTCGCGGACGTCGAACGCGCCCGCGTCGCCGCCGAGCGTGATCCGCTCGCCGGCGACGCTCGCCGTCCAGTCCGTCTCCTGCCGGTGCAGATGTACGCGCTTCGGCATGGGTCCTACCAGTTCACCGGCCCCAGGAGGTCCCAGGGATCGACGGCCGCCGCGGGCGCGCCGGCCGTGGCCGGCGGACCCGCGCCCCGTGCGCCCGTCACGGCGCCGGCGGCGCCCGCCGCCGGCGCCTCGTGCGCGACGACGGCCGCGGCCATGGCCGCGGCCGCGGCGGTCACGTGCGCGGGTGGCTCGGCGATGAGCGCGTCGAAATGCGCCTCGATGAAGGTCGTGCGCACGTCGAACGCGCGCACGGCCGGATGCTCGAGCAGCGCGATCAGGAGCGGAGGTTGTGCCGCAGGCCGAGAATCTCGTAGTGCCGCAGCCCGTGAATCGCGCGCTCGATCGCCTGGTCGCGCGTGGCGCCGTGCGCGACGAGCTTCGCGATCATCGGGTCGTAGTGCACGGTGATGCGCTGCCCCCGCCGCACGCCGGCGTCGAGGCGCAGGCCCTCGGCCGCCGGCGGCTCGCGGTAGTGGACCAGCCGGCCCGACTGCGGCAGCAGCCGTCGCGCGTCCTCCGCGTAGACGCGGCACTCGATCGCGTGCCCCCGCACCGCGACGTCGTCCTGCCGGATCGGCAGCGGCGCCCCGGAGGCGACCACGAGCTGCAGCTCGACCAGGTCGAGGCCCGTGACCATCTCGGTCACCGGGTGCTCCACCTGCAGGCGGGTGTTCATCTCGAGGAAGTAGAAGCTCGCGTCCTCGCCCTCGCCCTCGAGCAGGAACTCGACGGTGCCGGCGTTGACGTAGCCGACCGCGCGCGCCGCGGCCACGGCGGCGGCATGGAGCCGCGCGCGCACCCCGGGGGCCAGCCGTGGCGCCGGTGCTTCCTCGATGACCTTCTGGTGCCGCCGCTGCAGCGAGCAGTCGCGCTCGAAGAGGTGCAGCACCGTGCCGGCCGTGTCGCCGAACACCTGGACCTCGACGTGTCGCGGTTCGGCGATCAGCCGTTCCACGTAGAGCGTGCCGTCACCGAAGGCGCGCTCCGCCTCCCGGCTCGCCGCGCCGATGGCCGCGTCGATCTCGCCGGCCGATCGCACGGTGCGCATGCCCTTGCCGCCGCCGCCCGCGACCGCCTTGAGCAGCGCGGGCAGGCCCACGGCCTCGACCGCCTCGCGAATCGCGGCCGGTGACTGCGACGCCGCCGTCCGTCCCGGTACCACCGGCACGCCACCGGCGCGCACCGCTTCGCGCGCGGCCGTCTTCGATCCCATCCGATCGATGACGTCCGCCGAGGGCCCGACGAACACGATCCCAGCCGCCTCGCACGCGCGCGCGAACGCCGCGTTCTCCGAGAGGAACCCGTAGCCCGGGTGGATCGCGTCGGCGCCGCTCGCCCGCGCGGCCTCGATGACGGCGTCGATCTTCAGGTAGCTCTCCGCCGCCGGCGCGGGGCCGAGGCGGACCGCCTCGTCGGCGGCCTCGACGTGCGGCGCGTCCCGGTCGGCATCCGAGTAGACCGCGACGGTCTGGACGCCCATCCGGCGGCAGGTGCGGATGATCCGGAGCGCGATCTCGCCGCGGTTGGCGATGAGGAGCCGGCGAATCATCGGGCCTTGCCCGGCTCCGTCCAGGCGGCGGCCCGCCGCTCGAGGAACGCGCGCATGCCCTCCTGGCCCTCGGGGGACACACGCTGCTTCGCGATCGCCGCCGCCGTGGCGTCGAGCACGTCGGCGGGCTGCCGGCCGTGCACCTCGCCGAGCAGCCGCTTGGTCGCCGCGACCGCGCCGGGCGCGGCGCGGAGGAACTGCTGGACGTGGCGATCGACGGTCAGATCCAGCCGCTCGAGGTGGACGACGTCGTGGACGAGGCCGATCTCCTTCGCGCGGGTGGCGGTGAAGCGCGCGCCGTTCAGGCACAGCTCGCGGGCGTTCGAGAGCCCGATCTTCCGCACGACGTAGGGCGAGATCATCGCCGGCAGGATCCCCAGCGTGACCTCGGTGAACCCGAACATCGCGTCCTCGGCCGCGACGACCACGTCGCAGATGGCCGCCAGGCCCGCGCCGCCGCCCATCGCCGCGCCGTGCACCCGGCCGACGAGGGGGACCGGCATCGAGTCGAGCGCGAGGAGCATCTGCGACGCCTCGCGCGCGTCGGCCAGGTTCTGCGCCTCGGAGTAGTCGATCATCTTCGACATCCACTGCAGGTCCGCGCCCGCGCAGAACACGGACCCGGCGCCCTGGATGACGACGACGCGCACCGATCCGTCGTCGGGCACGCCCCGGGCGAAGTCGCGCAGCTCGGCGATGAGCGCCTCGTTGAAGGCGTTACGCACCTCCGGACGATGGAGCGTGACGGTGGTGACGGGGCCGTGTGAAATCTGCAGGCAGGACATCGTGACCTACATCCGGAAGACGCCGAAGCGCGCCTCGGGAATCGGCGCGTTCCAGGCGGCCGAGAGCCCCAGCGCCAGCGCCTCGCGCGTCCGCGCCGGGTCCAGCACCCCATCGTCCCAGAGCCGGGCGGTGGAGTAGTAGGGTGAGCCCTCGCGTTCGTATTTCTCGAGAATCGGCGCGCGGATCGCGTCTTCTTCGTCGGCGGAGAGCGTCTGGCCCGCGCGCTCGAGCTGGTCGCGCTTCACGGTGGCGAGCACGGACGCCGCCTGTTCGCCGCCCATGACGGAGATCCGCGCGTTCGGCCACATCCACAGCAGGCGTGGCTCGTAGGCACGGCCGCACATGCCGTAGTTGCCGGCGCCGAACGACCCGCCGATGATGACGGTGAACTTCGGCACCACCGAGTTCGCCACGGCGTGCACCATCTTCGCGCCGTCCTTCGCGATGCCGCCGCGCTCGTACTGGCGGCCGACCATGAACCCGGTGATGTTCTGCAGGAAGATCAGCGGGATGCCGCGCAGGTTGCAGAGCTCGATGAAGTGCGTGACCTTGAGCGCCGACTCGCTGAACAGCACGCCGTTGTTCGCGACGAGGCCGACCAGGAAGCCGTGCAGGCGCGCGAAGCCGGTGACGACGGTCGTCGCGTAGCGGGTCTTGAACTCGTCGAACCGCGACCCGTCCACCAGCCGCGCGATGACCTCGCGCACGTCGTACGGGTGGCGCGGGTCGATGTTGACGACCCCGTACAGCTCCTCCGGATCGTAGTGCGGGGCCTCGGGCGTGGTGACGTCGGCGGGCAGGCGCTTGACCGTGTGCAGCGTCGAGACGATCGTCCGCGCGATCTGCAGCGCGTGCTCGTCGTCCTCGGCGAAGTAGTCGGCGACGCCCGAGAGCCGCGTGTGGACGTCGGCGCCACCCAGCTCCTCGGCCGTGACCTCCTCGCCCGTGGCGGCCTTCACGAGCGGCGGGCCGCCCAGGAAGATCGTGCCCGTGCCCTTGACGATCACGGTCTCGTCCGACATCGCCGGCACGTAGGCGCCGCCGGCGGTGCACGACCCCATGACGACGGCGACCTGCGGGATGCGCTCGGCCGACATCCGCGCCTGGTTGAAGAAGATGCGGCCGAAGTGGTCCCGGTCGGGGAAGACGTCGGCCTGGAGCGGCAGGAACGCGCCGCCCGAGTCCACGAGGTAGACGCAGGGCAGCCGGTTCTCGAGCGCGACCTGCTGCGCGCGGATGTGCTTCTTCACGGTCATGGGCAGGTAGCTGCCGCCCTTGACCGTCGCGTCGTTGGCGACGACCATCACCTCGCGTCCGCTCACCCGCGCGATGCCGGTGACGACGCCGGCCGACGGCGCCTCGTTGTCGTACATGTCCCAGGCCGCGAGCGCCGACAGCTCCAGGAACGGCGTGTCGGGGTCGATGAGCTGGGCGATCCGGTCCCGGACGGGCAGCTTGCCCTGCGCGCGGTGGCGCTCGAGGTACTTCGGCCCGCCGCCCTGGCGCGCGCGCTCGACCTTCTCGCGGAGCTCGGCGACGAGCGCGGTCATGCGGGCGTGGTTCGTCCGGAAGTCCTCGCTGTCGGGCTGGACCCGGCTGACGATGAGCTCCATCGGTTACCAGCCGCAGCAGTCGGTCTTGAAGCCGCACCCCGGACAGCGCCATACGGCGTGCATCCGGAACATGGACTCGCCGCAGCGCTCGCAGAGCATCGCGTCCTCGCATGTCGCACGCTTCGGATCGCGCGGCGCGGACGACGAGATCGGGCGGGGCAGCGGCGTGTTCGGATCGGTCGGCGGCGGCATACGGGGATTATATGAGTCCTTCGGTAGAATGAGGGCGTTTCCCGGAGGCGATCGGTGAGCAATTCGGCGAGGGAGCAGGGGACGATCTGGCTGGGGGCGCTGGCGGGCGCGGTGGCGGGCGGCATCGTCGCCTACCTGTTCTTCACCGAGCGCGGCCGCGCGCTGCGCGAGGACCTGGCGCCGCACCTGTCCGAGATCGTGGACGAGCTCGGCAAGGCACGCACCGCGGCCACGCGGGCGCGCGAGGCGGTGAACGAGAGCTGGCAGTCGGTGCGCGACATGGACGCCGCGCTCCGGGGAGGGCCGGTCCCGCGGTGACCGGACCGGCCGGACGGCGCGCATGACCGCGGCCCGGACCCCGGTGGTCGCGCGCTGGGCCCGGCGCGCGATCGCGCGGGCCCGGCGGGCGGCCAGGCTCGGCTGGCAGGCCGCCGGGCGCGGCCTGATCGAGTTCTATCATTCCAGCAACCTCACCTACGCGAGTTCGATCGCGTACTACACGCTGCTGTCCATGTTCCCGTTCCTGCTGCTGGTGGCGACGCTGCTCAGCCGGCTGGCGGTGAGCGGTGACACCCTGCTGCCCGTCGTCGAGCGCGCGCTGCCGAGCAACCTCGATTTCCTCGTCACCAGGATCCGCGACATCGCGAGTGCGCCGCTGCAGCTGAGCGTCGCCGGCTTCGTCGTCACGCTCTGGGCGTCGATGGGCGTCTTCGGCGCGATCACGTCGGCGGTCAACCACGCGTGGGCCGTCGAGACGCCGCTCGGGTTCTTCCGACACAAGCTCATCGCGTTCCTCATGATGCTGGCGAGCGGCCTGCTGCTCGTGGCCGCGCTCGCGATCATGAGCGCCGCGCCCATCGTCCAGGCCGAGTGGTTCGCCGGCGTGCTGCACAGCTTCCCGGCGCTCGAGTCGCTCTCGGGCTTCGTCTACCAGAACGCGGCGACGTTCCTGTTCATCCTGGTCGTCGGGCTCATCTATTACTTCGTGCCCAACGCGAAGGTCCGGCTGCGCGACGTCTGGTTCGGCGCCATCCTCGCGGGGCTGCTCTGGCGCGGCGCGTTCGCCGGGTTCGCGTGGTACATGCGCGACCTGGACCGGCTGCGGAGCGTCCAGGGATCGATCACCGCGGTCGTGGTGTTCCTGGCGTGGGTCTACATCTCGGCGGTGATCCTCCTGTACGGCGTCGAGGTCACCGCGGCCTTCGCGCGCCTGCGCCGCCACGTGCCGGGCGGCCAGCCGCCCGCCGAGCCGGTGGAGGCCGTGGCCGCCGGCGCGTCCGCGAGCGGCGGCAGGAGCCGGCCGCCCGGATCCACGGGCGCGCCGCGCGGATCGGACCGCTGACGCGCTCGGCGGCTCGACCCGCTGACGCGCCGCCGCTTTGCCAAGGGCCCGCGCCGCGTAGGACACTGGGTCGATGGCCAACCGACTCGCGCACGAGCGCAGCCCCTACCTCCTGCAGCACGCCGACAACCCGGTCGACTGGTGGCCCTGGAGCGACGCGGCGTTCGCCTACGCGCGCGAGGTGGACAAGCCCATCTTCCTGTCGATCGGCTACTCGACCTGCCACTGGTGCCACGTGATGGCGCACGAGTCGTTCGAGGACCCGACGATCGCCGCCGTCCTCAACCGCGACTTCGTGCCGATCAAGCTCGACCGCGAGGAGCGCCCGGACGTGGACCGCGTCTACATGACGTTCGTCCAGGCGACGACGGGCGCGGGCGGCTGGCCGATGAGCGTGTTCCTGACGCCCGACCTGAAGCCATTCTTCGGCGGGACCTACTTCCCGCCGACGACGCGCTGGGGGCGGCCGGGCTTCATCGACCTGCTGCAGCAGCTCGCCGCGGGCTGGACGTCCGAGCGCGAGAAGCTCGTCGAGTCCGCCGAGGAGGTCGTCGCGCGGCTGCGCGAGGTGACGGGCGCCGACCAGGCCGCCACCGACCGCGCGCCGGTCGCCCGCCGCGACGCGGTGGACGTGGCGGTGGAGCAGTTCAGCCAGACGTTCGACGGCCGGTACGGCGGCTTCGGCGGCGCGCCGAAGTTCCCGCGGCCGTCCGAACTGTTCTGCCTGCTCCGCGCCTTCGCGCTGACCGGCGATCCGCGCGCCCGCCAGATGGCGACCGAGACGCTGCACGCGATGGCGCTCGGCGGCATGCGCGACCACGTCGGCGGCGGCTTCCACCGGTACTCGGTGGACGCGCAGTGGCGCGTGCCGCACTTCGAGAAGATGCTCTACGACCAGGCGCAGCTCGTGATCGCCTACCTCGAGGCCGCGCAGGTCACCGGCGACCCGTTCTACGCCGCCGTCGCCGAGGACACGCTGGAGTACGTGCGGCGCGACCTGACGTCCGACGAAGGCGGCTTCTACTCGGCCGAGGACGCCGACTCGGTGCCGCCCGGAGAGGCCGGCGACGACCGCGGCGGCAGCGGGCACGCCGGCGGCGCGAACGGCCACGGCCACGCCCGTGAGGGCGCCTTCTACGTCTGGACCACCGCGGAACTCGACGCGCTGCTGGGCGACGACGCGCCCGTCGTGCGGCGGCGGTTCGGCGTGGAGGACGGCGGCAACGCACTCGCCGATCCGCAGGGCGAGTTCCGCGGGCAGAACCTGTTCTACGTCGCGCAGGAGATCGACGACATCGCGAAGCGGCTCGAGCGGCCGGTCGAGGACGTGATGGCCGCGCTCACGCGCGCGCGACAGACGCTGTTCACCGCCCGCGAGAAGCGGCCGCGCCCGCACCTCGACGACAAGGTGCTCGCCGGGTGGAACGGCCTGATGATCGCGGCGTTCGCGCGCGCGGCGCGCGTGCTCGCGGACAGCACGCGGCGCGCCGCCTGGCTCGAAGCCGCCGAGAAGGCCGCCGGCTTCGCGAAGGACCGGCTCTGGGACGAGTCGCGCCAGCGCCTCCGCCGCCGCTACCGCGAAGGCGACGCCGCGATCGACGGCTTCTGCGAGGACTACGCCTACCTGACCTGGGGGTTGCTGGAACTGTTCCAGGCCACCGGTGCCACGCGCTGGCTCGAGTGGGCCGAGACGCTGGCCGAACGGCAGTCCGAGCAGTTCTACGACGAGCGGGACGGCGGCTGGTTCGCCACGTCCGGCGACGACCCGTCGGTGCTGTTCCGCCTCAAGGAGGACTACGACGGCGCCGAGCCCTCGGCCGCATCGGTCACGGTCGCGAACCTGATCCTGCTGGGCCGGCTGACCGGGAGCAGCGCGTGGACCGAGCAGGCCGGCCGGTCGCTCGAGCGCTACGGGCCGGGCATCGGCCAGGCGGCGCGCGTGATGCCGTTCATGGTCGGCAACGTCGCGTGCTGGAATGCGCGGTCCGCGCAGGTCGTGGTCGGCGGCGGCGAGGCGAAGGCCGATGCGCGCCGTGCGCTCGAGCGCGAGGTGGCGCGGCACTACCTGCCGTTTGCCGCCGTCATCCTGCGCGGCCCGGACGCGGGCCTCGCGACCGCGCTGCCGTGGCTCGAGGCGATGGCGGGTCGCGACGGCGCGCCGGCGGCCTACGTGTGCGCCGACTTCGTCTGCCGCGAGCCCGTGACCGAGCCGGTCGCGCTCGCCACGCAGATCGAGGACGTGTCGGCGCCGCGGAGGATCATCTGACGTGGCGCTCGACGTCGCGTGGAATGAGACGGGCACGCGCGCGCGACTGCGGTTCTCGCACCCGACCGGCAACATCCTGACCGCCGCGCTCGTGGACGAGCTGTCGGCGGCGCTCGACGACATCGCCGAGGCGCGGCACGTGCGCCTGGTGACGATCGAGGGCGCCGGCGCCGACTTCAGCTTCGGCGCGAGCGTCCCCGAGCACCGGCCCGGCGAGATCGAGACGGTGCTGCCGGCGATGCACGCGATGATCCAGTCGCTGCTCTCGCTTCCGGCGCCGACGGCCGCCGTCGTCCGCGGCCGGTGCCTCGGCGGCGGATTCGAGCTCGCGCTCGCCTGCGACTTCATCTTCGCGAGCGACGACGCGACGTTCGGGTTGCCGGAGATCGCGCTCGGCGTGTTCCCGCCGGCGGGGAGCGTGCTGCTGCCGCTGCGCGCGGGCGGCGCCCGGGCGACGAGCGCCGTGCTCACCGGGCGGCGGCGATCCGCCGCCGACTGGGCGGCCGACGGCCTGGTCGAGCTGGTCGCGCCGGCGGCGGACCTCGACGAGGCGGTGGACGCGTGGTTCGCCGGATCGCTCGGGCGCTGGTCCGCCGAGGCGCTGCGCCAGGCCGTGCGCGCCGTGCGCGGGCCCGTCGCCGAGGCCGCCGCGCGGCGGCTGCCGGAAGTCGAGCAGCTATACTTGAAGGACGCCATGCGATCGCGCGACGCGATCGAGGGCCTGCAGGCGTTTCTCGAGAAGCGGGCCGCGGTCTGGAAGGACGAATGATGACGTTTCCGGTGGATGTGGTGCTGAAGGGCCGCGACTACGCGGTCACCGAGTCGGTGACCGTGCCGCACGGCGAGCCGTCGACGTGGAACGACGCGGCGGTCCGCGACGTGCTGATCGAGATCCTCCGTGCCATCGACCGCGCCCAGAACCCCGGCGCCTCCGCCGATCGCGTCGTCGCCCTCCAGGGGTTCAGCTGGATCGTCGAGCCGGACCAGGACAAGGTCGTCATCGCGATCGAGATCCCCATGGGCGCGGCGGTCGCCGGCCCGTTCGCGATCCCGCAGGCCGAGCTCGACGCGAGCATCACGCGGGTGCTGAAGATCGAGCGCGAGCTGTTCGGGCCGCAGACGGTGCACTGAGGACCGGGCCCGGACCGGCCCGCCGGCGCCAAAGGCCGGTGTCCACGACGATCAACCATGCAGGGCATGCAGGGCATGCAGGCGTGTCGGCTGTCGTTGTCCCCGTCCGTGGCTCGGGGCGGCCGGCGGCGGGCGACGCCCGCCGACCGGCCCGTGGGCCGGTCGAACGGAGACGCACACGGCCGAGATGAGAACCGCCCGCGCGTCGTCCATCGGCGGTTCTCATCTCGTCCGTGTGCGTCTCCGTTCGCCAGGCCGCCCCTCGGTGTCACCCTGCATGCGCTGCATGGTGAACCCGTCCGGCACGCGCGTGGTCACTCCGCGCGCAGGAC
This sequence comes from Vicinamibacterales bacterium, assembly GCA_041394725.1. Taxonomy (GTDB): domain Bacteria; phylum Acidobacteriota; class Vicinamibacteria; order Vicinamibacterales; family SCN-69-37; genus JAWKHR01. Next base: position 38,005 of record JAWKHR010000056.1, read on the forward strand.
CTCGAGCGGGTTCGCGCGCGCGGCGCGGCGGGCGGGGGACCAGGCCGCGG
>JAWKHR010000057.1:0-37822 GCA_041394725.1 Vicinamibacterales bacterium
CAGCGCGTGCACCTCGACCTCACCCATCCGGTAGACCTTCGTGAGATCCCGGGCCTCGAACACGAGCCCGTCATCGCGCGGCGCCGCCGGTGTCGTCATGCGGCACGCCCCGGGGGCTCGGCGAGATCGCGGAGCAGGTCGAAGATCCGATCGAAGACCTGGACCGCCGGGCCCGACACCGACGTCGCGGCGTCGGCCGGCAGGTCCAGGTGATCGACGGCCCAGCGGTCGGCGGCCTCCAGCGCGCCGATGAGCATCGCGCCGAGCAGGTCCGCCGGCACGTCGCGGCGAATGGCCCCGACCTGCTGGCCACGATCGACGATGGCGCCGAGCAGCCGGCGCGCCAGATCGAATTCCTCGCCCACGACCGCGGCGACCTCGTCGGTCGGCAGCGGGCCGTAGACGAGCTTGCCGACGGCGACCAGCCACGGCTGCGCGCGCAGGCGATCCAGCAGCGCCTCGTAGCCGGCGCGGAGCGCGGGCCAGAACGTCTCGCGCGTCAAGGCGCCGACCGCCATCGGCGTCGTGACCCGCATCGACGTCCAGGCGTGCCGCAGCACGGCCGCGAACAGGTCGGCCTTGTCGTCGAAGTAGTAGTAGGCGGCGCCCTTGGAGATGCCGCTGCGCTCGATGATCCGGTTGAGCGAGGCGCCCGCGAACCCCTGGCTCGCGAACTCGACGGCGGCGACCTCGAGGATGCGGTTCCGTTTCTCGGCCGGGAGGCGGGCGAAGCGTGGTCGCGGCATCGGTGCCTGGCCGCCCCGGAATGCGGGCGACCTTAGACCACTAGGTTAGACCAGATGGTCTAAGCGTGTCATCCCCGGTAGAATCGTCCTGTCGCCGGTGCGCCAATCCGCACGATTCGCGGCCTGCGGGCCGGGGCGAACGCCGGCTGGCGGGACGCGACGGCGACGGTCCGGTTGGCAGGTGCTTTGCTCACAGGATCGGGAAACACATCGGACGTGCCGCGGCACGTCCCCTCTGGAGGGTCACTCATGCTGCGACGACTTCTGCTCGTGTCCGTGATCGCCGGCAGCGCGCTCGTGATGCTGCGCGCGGCGGACACGGTCACGTTCATCCTCACCGACGGCACGCGCGTGTCCGGCGACGTGGCCTCGACGTCCGAGGCCAGCCCGGCGATGCCGAACGGCGAGCTGAACCTGGAAAAGGCGGGCGCTGACGAACGCTCGTACGGCTGGGAGATGGTCGCCGTGATCGACTTCGACGGCGGCAGGCCCTCGAACGCCGAGCTCGGCGCGCTGCCGGCCAGCGGTCATCTGCTCGTGACGAAGGACGACGCGCGCCACATCGGCCGGATGGTGAACCTGCGCAACGGCACGCTGCGCTGGAACGGCACCAGCGGCCGCGTCGAGCCGTACCCGGTCGATCAGATCAAGCGCATCTACCTGGACACCGGCGCCGCGCGGCGCGCGTACAACTACGATCCGAACGCGAACACCGGCAGCGGCGGCGGGGGCGGCGGCGGCGAGACCGTCACGGGCGGCCGTCAGCCGGACGGGTCGATCTTCGTCCTGGCCAACCAGGCCTGGACGGACTCCGGCCTGATGGTGCGCAAGGGCGAGAACCTGCGCATCAGCGCGACGGGCGAGATCAAGTTCGGCCAGGGCGACACGCAGCGGTCGAACGCCAACGGCAACGCCGAGGTGCGCAACCCGCGCTTCCCGGTGCCGGCACTGCCGGTGGGCGGCCTGATCGGCCGGGTGGGCCGCAGCGCGGCGTTCCCGATCGGCGTCGAACAGGCGCGCATCACGATGCCGGAGGACGGCCGCCTGATGCTCGGCATCAACGACGACGGCTTCTCGGACAACTCGGGCTACTTCCGGGTGACGATCACGAGAATCAGGCGGTAGGAGGAGGGACGGGACCAGGGAGGTGGGGGCGATGCCGGGCGGCATCGCCCACACCGGGAACCCTGGGCCCCTGGGACCCTCAGACTTCACGCCACATCGATCTCGATACCACCCACCATGCCCGCCACGACGTTGTAGAGCGCCGCGCCGATGGCCACGACGATGGCACCGCACACGCCGTAGAAGATCGGCAGGATGATGATCGCGCCGACGCCGAAGAACATGCCGACGAACGGCGCGGCGGCGGCGCCTTCGTCACCCGACATGCCCGCGGCGAAGCCACCGAACATCGCAATCAGCGAGAAGAGACCGCCGATGATGAGGCCCATCAGGGCGTAGAGCACGGCGGCGACCTTGGCGGCGGAGATCGGACTGACGCGCTTGATGACCACGGATCCTCCTCGGGGTGAACGGGCGTTCGTTGCACCAGTACGGGTTCAGCAGATGGAAACGTGTTCGGCGGCGGGGGTTACTCCCGCCGGATCGGACGGGTGAGGCAGGTCGGCCCGCCCCCGCCCGCCAGGCTGATGTGCGCGCCCTCGTATTCGAGGACCTCTGCGCCGGCCGCCGCGAGCGCGGCGCGCGTGCGCGGGTTGCCCGCGACCATCACGCAGCGTCGCGGCGCGATCGCCAGCACGTTGGCGCCCATCGACTCGAACTCGGCGTCCGGCACCTCGACCAGGCCGACGCCGCGGGCGATCAGCCACTCGCGGAAGGGCACCGGCATGAGCGGCGAATAGACGACCGCGAGGTCCGGCGCGACGGGGCTGAGGATCGACATCAGGTGGAACACGTCGCCGGGCCCGCGCCAGTGCGGCAGCGGGACGACCTCGACGTGGACGTCCGGGCCCAGGATCGCGCGGAGTTGCCGGATACCCTCGTCGTTCGTCCGATAGCCCCGGCCGACGACGATGGTGCGCGCGTCGAGCCAGACCACGTCGCCGCCCTCCAGCCGTCCAGGCGGCATGATCGCGCCGGCCACGGGGATCCCCCACGCCTCGAACGCCGCGCCCTGAGCGGCCGGCTCGCCCGCGCGCACGGCCTTGCCCATCGCGCAGAGAATCATCCCGCGCGGCGAGACGATCGACGCGTCACGCACGTAAATCGAGTCGAGGCCGATCGGGCCGTCCGATCGCAGGAACTGCACCTGCGCGCCCGACGAGCTCACGAGCGACTGGAACCGCTCGTACTCCGCCATCGCGGCGTCGAGCGACGGCCGCGCGGTGAAGGCCAGGTCGCGCCACTGGGCCGCGATCGCCTCCTCGCTCGCGAAGGCCTCCCGCGCGTGCCTGAGCACGACGTGGGTGATGCGGCCCGACTCGTCGAAGCCGGCCGGCGCCAGTCCGCGCCGCGGGGCCTCGATCATCGGGCCGACTCCCCCGCCGCGCGACTGGCCGCGCGCTGCAGGTAGACGTAGACCGGCAGGCCCGCCAGCAGCAGCAGGAAGCCCCAGTAGACGACGTCCATCCCGGCGCCACCGACCGCGACGATCGCGTAGATGAACGCGAGGATCCCGACGACCGTGGCACCGGCAGGCACGGCGCCGCCCCGCCCGCCGCCGGCCCCGGCCGGCTCAGGCAGCAGGAGGCTGGCCAGCGAGCAGAAGAGGTACGGCACGAGCGTGCCGAGCGTCGAGAGCAGGATGATGAACTTGAAGAGCTCGACGAGCCCGCGCGAGGCGTTCAGCTGCACGAGCACGGTCGCGAGGACGCCCGCGATGATCATCCCGATCGCCGGCGTGCCGCGGCGGGACACGCGCGCGAACACGGCCGGAAACAGCCCGTCCTGCGCCGTGGCCATGGGCACCTGGCCGGCCGTGAGCGTCCAGCCGTTCAGCGCGCCGAAGCACGACACCGCGGCCCCGATCGCCACGGCCGCGCCGGCCCAGTCGCCGAAGAGATTGCGCGCCGCGTCGGCGAACGGCGCCGTGCTCGTCGCCAGGGCCTCCGGCGCCACCACGCTCATGACGCCGACCGTGCTGACGATGTAGATCGCCGATGCCGCGAGCGTGCCCACCATCGTGGCGCGCGGAATCGTGACGTTCGGGCGATCGACGTGGCCGGCGGGAACGGTGCCCGACTCGAGGCCGAGGAACGCCCAGAGCGTGAGCGTCACGACCTGCATCACGTTGCCGGCGTGCTCGCCAAGGGGCGCGGCGGGCACGCCGAATCGCGACGGCGCGAACGCCGCCAGCCCGGCGAACGCCACCACCGCGAGCGGCAGAATCTTGATCACCGTGGTGACGACCTGCACGCGGCCGGCCCAGCCCACGCCACCGACGTTGACGAGCACCAGCACCCAGACCAGCGCGATCGCGAGCGCCGCGGCCGACGGGGGGTTGTCCACGATGCCGGGAATGAAGGGATGCAGGTAGCCGACGAGGGCCACGGCGAGCGCCGCGAGCGAGGCCCAGATCGAAATCCAGTAGCCCCACGTCACGAGAAACCCGGCCAGGTCGCCGAAGGCCGCCCGCGTGAACGCGTACGGCCCGCCGGCCGCCGGCCGCACGCGCGCCAGGCGCGCGAAGACCAGCGCCAGCAGCAGGCTGCCGGCCGTGGAGATGCCCCAGCCGATGAGCGTGATGCCGCCGCCGAACGGGGCGAGGTTCGAGGGCAGGAGGAAGACGCCGGAGCCGATCATGTTGCCCATGACCAGCGCGACGACGCTCCAGAAGCCGAGCGCGCGCGGTGCGGCCGCGCCGTCGGTCACGCCGCCTGCCATACGCCGCCGGATCGTGCCGGGCCGGGATGCATGTGCGTCGCGCGCAGTCTAGCACTCCGCGTGGCCTGGCGCGCGAAGACCACGCTCGGCCGGAGGACGGGGTTCAATCGCGGCGAAGCGCCTCGACGGGCGACAGCCGGACCGCCCGCCGCGCGGGGACCAGCGCGGCGACCGTCATCACCCCCACCATCACCATCCCCGCCGCGAGCGTCGTCGTCCAGTTGCCGGCGGTCACGCCGTAGGCCAGGCTGTCGAGCCAGGTGGAGAGCCAGCGCCCCGCCACCAGGCCGGCCAGGCCGCCCGCGACCGCGGCCGCCACGGTCTCGCGCGCCACGAGCGCGCGGACGTGCGACGACGGGGCGCCGAGCGCGAGGCGAATGGCGATCTCGCGCGTCCGCCGTGCGACGACGAACCCGACGATGGCCACGAGACCGATGGTCGCGACCGTGCCGCCGGCGACGCCGAACAGCGTGAGCACGAACGTCGCGAACACGCGGTCGCGGATCTTCTCGGTGAGCAGGTGCCCGGCGGTGTCGATCCAGAGGATGACGACGTCGGGGTTGCCGTTGGCGACCGCGCGCGTGAGGGCGTCGCGGGATGGCGAGGCGCCCGTGTCGGGGCGGATCGCGAAGGAGACGTCGCCGGTCACGCGATCGCCCGTCGCGGTGTACATCGTGGGTTCGGGCGGCGACGCGCGTCCGGCCTTGAAGGCGTCGCGGACGACCCCGATGACCACGCCACCGCCCCGCGCGTTGACCGGCTCCCCGATCGGCCAGTCCCCGGGCCAGTACAGGTTCGCCAGCGACTCGGAGAGGATCACCGATCGCCCGCCACCGTCCTCCGGCCCGAACGCCCGTCCGGCCAGCAGCGTCATCCCGGTCACGTCGAACAGCCGCGGTGAGACCTCGCGCCACTCGACCCGGTGCTCCTCACCGCGTACCGAGATCGACCAGACGCCCATCGTCGAGTAGATGCCGTCCACGAGCGTGCCGCGCAGGTAGGCGGCGTCGGTCACGCCTGGCACCTGTCGGAGGCGCGTGACCGTGGCCTCGAGATCCGCCCGCGGCACTGCCGCCCCGGTCACCGGGTACATGGCCGTCAGCGCCACCGTCTCCTCGTCGAGGCCGATGTCCTGGCGCAGCAGGTTGACGTAGGACTGGATCAGGACCGCCGCACCGACCGCGAGGATCATCGCGAGGCCGGCCTGTGCCCCGACGAAGGCCAGGCGCAGCCGGCGGCCGCGGCCGGACGCGCCCGACGCCTCCGCACGCCCCCGGAGCAGATCCGTCCCCGACCGCCGCCAGATGAGCGGCACCGCGCCGAGAAGCACGCACACCGCACACGCGACCGCGGCGAGCGCGACGACGCGCCGCGTCACGCCCGGCACGCCGAGCGTCAGGTAGTCCGACGGCGCCCACGCCGCGAGTCCGGCCAGCGCGACGCGCGCCACCACGAGCCCCGCGGCGGTGGCGATCGCCGCGATGACGACCTGCTCGGCGAGGCCGAGGCGCACCAGGTCCCAGCGCGACGCGCCAAGCGCGGCCCGCGTCGCCAGCTCCGCCGATCGGAACTCGGTGCGCGCGAGCAGCAGGTTGCCGACGTTGCCGGCGCAGACGAGGAGCACGACAAACCCGGCCGCGAGCGCCCCCAGCGCCAGCGGACGCGTCCGCCGCGTCAGCACGTCGCGGACCGACTCGACCCGCACGTCGAGGGGACGGCCGGACGGCAGCACGCTCGCCAGCGCCGCCCGGACCGCGGCCGCCGAGACGCCCGGCCGCAGCCGCGCGACCAGCGTCGGTGCGGTCGCCGCGGGCCGATCGCGAGCCCAGCTCCGGACGGTGATGACGTCCGTCGGCTCGAACGGCACGTAGGCTTCCGCCCCGAAGATGGCCGGAGCCGCGGGAAACGACTCGGGCAGCACGCCGATGACGTCGAGCGCCGCGCCACCCTGTCGTCGGAGGCGATCGCCTGGTGCGACGGGAATCCCGAGCCGGCGCAGACCGGTGGGCGTCAGGACGGTCGCTGTCTCCGGCATCTCGCGCGCCGCGGATCGCCACGCCACCGTGACCGGCGACGAAATCCCGAGCACGTCGAAGACGTTCTCCGACGCCTGGCCGACGGACAGCAACCTCGCGGCATCGCCGACGTGCACCCGCGCCAGCGATCGATCGCCGATCACCGCCAGCCCCTCGAACAGGTCCGTCCTGGCCCGCCAGTCGCCGACGGTCGGAATCGGGGCATCGGGCGTGAGCCCCTCGGTGCCGGCGCGGATGACGACGAGCGCGTCGGGATCGGCGTACGGCAGCGGTCGCAGCACGAACGGATCGGCCAGCGCGAACATCGCGGAGAACAGGCCGACGCCGAGCGTGAGCACCAGCACCACGGCGATCGCGGCGCCTGGCCGCGCGCGGAGGGAACGGCGCGCGTCGCGGAGATCGGCGAGGACGCGCGCGCCGGTCATCGGCCTACCGGACTCGGGCCGGGCCGGCCGGCGCCAGCGGCACGGAGTAATGACGATTGTCCCAGCTCAGGACGAGCTGGATCGCGCCGGCGGCATCCGGGGTCAGCTGGAACGTGAGGCCCTCAGCCGGCCCTCGCGTGCCGCCGGCCGGAACCTCGGGCGACAGCGCCATCCGCACGCGGCCCAGGTCCTGCTCCTCGTGGTACACCGTGTGGAACTGCCCGACCTCGTGGCTGACGATGAGCGTGAAGTCCGTCGGCCCGTCGGCCGGCAGCGTGTAGAGCGTGTGGTCCCCCGCCGGCACATCGAGGTCGCCGATCCGAATCGGTCCGCTGGTCGTGATCGTCGTCGCCTCATCCGCACCGGGCATCCAGACGCGGCCCCACGGCACCAGCGCGCCCCAGATCTCGCGGCCGCGCTTCTGCGGCGAGCCGTACTCGATGGCGACGTGGACGCCGCCGACGGTGCCGATTGCGATCTGCCGGGGACTGCGGCGCTCGGTCCGCACACCGCGCGTGCCGCGGCGCCCGAGTGGCGGGGCGTTCCGCATCACGCCCGCAATCGCGTCGGGGACGTCCGCGACAATGGGGAGCGACGGGTCGCTGTAGGTCGGAATCTGCTCGGCGCGGCCGCCCGAGACGTGCTTCATGATGTGGTTCATCCCGTCCACGATCCGCAGCGTCGCGTCCGGCTTCGCCGCCGCGAGCGCCTTCGCCTCGTCCACCGACACCTGGATGTCGGTCGTGCCCTGCAGGATGACGACCGGCACCATGAGCTTCGCGATCTCGGCGGCCGGGTCGTAGCGGAACCAGGAGATGAGGTACGGCTGCACGCTGGGCCGATAGAGCGAGAGCAGGGCCGGCGGGACGTCGCCGGCCGTCTCGCCCGCCTCGAGCGCCTTCAGGATGCGCTCGCTCTGCTCCCCGAGCGCCGGCACCGCCGAGAGCTGCGGCGCGAGCTGGTCCCGCAGCACGAGCGACGCGCGGCGGGCCACGCCAGCGACCGACACGAACGCGTCGGCCCGCGCCATCCGCGCGGCCAGCATGCCGATGAGCGACCCCTCGCTGTGCCCCACGACGCCGACGATCGGGAACCGCGCGTCATTGCGCAGCATGACGATCCACCGCGCCGCGTCGTCCACGTAGTGCTCGAACCGGAGCCCGGACTCCCCCTCGGCGCTCACCGCCTTGGCCGACTGGCCGATGCCGCGCTTGTCGTACCGGAGCGACGCGATGCCGCGCGTCGCCAGCGCCTCGGCCAGCATCCTGAGACTGTCGTTCTTCCCAGGCAGGCCGGCCGAGTTGCCGTCGCGATCGGTCGGCCCGGACCCGGCGATGATCAGGACGACGGGCGGCCGCGCGGGCGACGCCGGGACGAGGAGCGTGCCGGCGAGCACGCCGGTGCCCGTGTCGAGCGTGACGTCGCTGGATTGCGCGGCGGGGAGCGCCGACGCGGCCGACCCGGGCGCGGCGGTGCGGACCACGGCGGACGGTGACGCGCCGGACGTCGCCGCGGAACGTTCGACGCCGGCCGCCAGCAGGGCGATCGCCGCCAGCCCCAGCACCGGCACCCGCCGCGTCGATCGAGCCATCGGCGTCATCGCGCACCGCCCGCGCTGCCGCGCATCTTCGCGATCGCCTCGAGGCTGGCGTCGAACTCCTTCACCGCGGCCACCAGCGTCTCGACCGCCCGAATGTAGAAGTCGTACGTCATCGTCTCGTAGTCGTCGGTCGGCTTGTGGTGCTGCGGGAAGTCCTCGACGCCGAAGTAGAGGCACGGGATGTTCGCGCTGCAGAACGCGGCGTGGTCGGAATCGCTCGTCCAGTCCTCGACGTCCTTCCGCGCGGGGTCGTCGTGGCCCATCAGCAGCTTGACCGGCGCGGCCGCGGCGATGCGTTCGATGTACGGCTTGAGGAACGGCTGCGTGTGCGTGCCGACGACGAAGAGCTTGTCGTCGGGGTCGCGGCCGATCATGTCCATGTTCACGTCGAGCGCGAGCGATGCCGCCGGGACCGGCGGCGCCGCCACGAACGCGCGCGCGCCGCGCAGACCGGCCTCCTCGGCGTCGAACGCCGCGAACAGGATCGGATGCGCCGGCGTGTGGGTGCTGAAGTACTTCGCCAGAGCGAAGAGCGCCGCCGTCCCCGACGCGTTGTCGTCCGCGCCGTTGTAGATCTGACCGCCGCGCGTGCCGACGTGATCGTAGTGCGCCGACACCACCAGGTACGGTCCGGGTGACGAGCCCGCGATCTGGCCGAGGACGTTCACGCCCTGCCGGTCCTGCCCCCCGCCGCCGCGGCCCGCGCGGAACGTGAACGGGTGCTCGAACGACCCGCCCACCGGCTGGAGCCCCGACGCCTTGAACCGCTCGACCACGTAGGCGCGCGCCTTCTCGCCGCCGGGCGTGCCGACCAGACGCCCTTCCATGTCGTCGGCCGAGAGCGTCTTCAGGTCGAGCAGGAGCTGCGCGCTGTCGATGACCGTGCTCGGCCGTGCGGCCTGTCGGGCCGACACGTGAAGCGCCGGGCCGACCACCAGCGCAAGCGCGACAACCAGAGTGGACGAGATGGCAACCAGAGGCGACTTGGCCCGGGAGAAGTTGATCACGGCTCAATCATAGGGTGAGTGCCAGCAAACTAGCTCTGCTAAACTCTCGTCAAAGGATCCGGCATGCCACGCGAAGCACTGGGCGAATTCGAACATCAGGTCCTCCTGGCCATCCTCCAGCTCGGCGGCCGGGCCCACAGCGCGCCGATCGTCACCGAGATCGAGTCGCGCTCGGGCCGCGGCGCCTCCCCCGCCGCGGTCTACATCGCCTTGCGCCGGCTCGAGCAGCGCGGCCTCGTCCGGTCGCTGAAGGCCGAGCCCGGTCCGCGCGAGGGCGGCCGCGGACGCCGGACGTTCGCCGTCACGCCGGCCGCCCTCGACAAGCTGCGCGAGTCGCGCCGCGCCTTCGAGGCGTTCTGGCAGGGCCTGGACCCGGTCTTCGACAAGGGCGGTCCCCAGGGGCGGAAGCGCTGACGATGCTTCGTCCGCCCCCCCCGCTCGCCCGCCGCCTGCTCCGCGCCCAACTGCCGGTGGCGTGGCGCGACGACGTGGCCGAGAACCTCGACGACCTGCACGGTGCCCGGGCGCGCGCGCGCGGCCAGCGCGCGGCCGACGCGTGGTACTGGCGGCAGGCCCTGTCGTTTCCGATCCGCCTCCGGCTGGCCGGCGATCCGCCGGTCGCGGCGGCACCTTCCACGAGGACCTCACTCATGCGAACGCTGCTCCAGGATCTCCGTTACGCGTGGCGCGTCCATCGCGCCCGGCCCGGGGTCGCCGTCGCGGCGATCCTGAGCCTGGCGATCGGCATCGGGATCAACACCGCCATCTTCTCCATCGTCAACGGCGTGCTGCTGCGGCCCGCACCGTTCCAGGGCTTCGACCGGCTCGTGATGGTCTGGGAAACCGACCGCGACTCGGGCACGACGCGCGAACCGGGCTCCCTGCCGGACTTCCTCGACTACCGGCGCGAGGCGACCACGTTCGACGCGATGGGCGGGCTGATCGCGGGCGAACAGAGCTTCGCGGCGGACGGCGGCGACCCGACGCGCCTGGCCTCGCTCGTCGTGTCGCACGACCTGCTCGACATGTTCGGCATCCGGCCGATCCTGGGACGCACCTTCGGAGCCGCCGACGGCCAGCCCGGGGCCCCGCCGGTCGTGCTCATCAGCGAGAGCCTCTGGCGGACCTCGTTCGCCGCCGATCCCGACATCGTCGGGCGGACGATTCGCCTGAGCGACGTCGGGTACACGTGCGTGGGCGTCGTCCCGGACGCGACCGAGTTCGGCGTGCTGCAGGTGCTGGGCGCGGCGGCGTACGCGCGGTCGTTCGCCGACCGGGGCACGCGCGTGCGGGTGGACGTGTGGACGCCGCTGCACCCGGATCCGCAGGCGCTGCCGCGGTCCACGCATCCGCTGTTCATGATCGGCCGGCTGGCGCCTGGCCAGTCGATCGATGCCGCGCGTGGCGAGCTGGCGCGCCTGGCCTCCGATCTGGAAGCGCGGTATCCGTCGGACAACGCGGCGCGCGGGGTGAACCTCGAGTCGCTCGGCGACGTCGTCTTCGGCCCGGTGCGACCGGCGCTGGTCGCGCTGACCGGCGCGGTCGGGCTGGTGCTGCTCGTCGCGTGCGCCAACGTGGCGAACCTGCTCCTCGCGCGCGGTGCCGGGCGGCAGCGCGAGGTGGCCGTGCGCGCCGCGCTCGGCGCGGGCCGCGGGCGCATCGTCCGCCAGTTCCTGACCGAGAGCCTCGCGCTGGCCCTGGTGTCGGGCGCCGTGGGCATCGCGCTCGCGTACGGCGCGGTCGCGTGGCTGGTCGCGAACGGCCCGGCCAACGTGCCGCGGCTCGGATCGGCGTCGGTGGATCCGCGCGCGCTCGGGCTCACGCTCGTCGTGTCGGTCGTGGTCGGCCTGATCTTCGGGGTGTTCCCCGCGCTGCAGGCGCGCGCGGCGCGGCCGCAGGCCGCGCTCGCGGGGGAGGCGGGCCGGTCGGCGACCGGCACGCGCAGCCACCAGCGCATGCGGTCGGGCCTGGTCATCGCCGAACTCGCGCTGGCCGTGATCCTGGTCGTCGGCGCCGGCCTGCTGGCGCGCAGCTTCTGGCGGCTGAGTCAGGTCGATCCGGGCTTCACGGCGCACGGCGTGGTGAAGGCCGAGTTCCAGCTGCCGCGGTCCCGCTATCCCGTGAACTTCGCGAACTGGCCGAACTTCGCGGAGATTCACCAGTTCGACGCGCGGCTCCTGGATCGGGTCTCCGGGCTGCCGGGCATCGAGGCCGCCGCGATCGCCGGCAACCATCCGCTCGATCCAGGGTTCACCAACTCATTCGCGATCGTCGGTCGCGAGCAGGAATCGCGCGGGTTCCCGGAGATCTCGGTGCGGCGGGTCACGCCGGACTACGCGTCGGTCGTCGGCCTCGCGATTCGGCAGGGACGCGGCATCGAGGCTCGCGACGGGACGTTCGCCCCGGCCGTGGCGGTGATCAACGACGCCTCGGCGCGGCGGTTCTTCCCGGATCAGGATCCGCTCGGCCACGAGATCTCGCTCTGGGGCACGAACCGGCGCATCGTCGGCGTGGTGGCCGACGAGCGTTTCCATGGCCTGACGGCGGCGGCGCCGCTCGCCGTCTACCTGCCTCTGGCCCAGGCGCCCTCGACGGACGGCGCGGGCGTCCTGCTCGTCCGCACGGCCGGTGCGGGCCCCGCGGTCGGCCCCGAGCTGCGAAACGCCATCCGCGCGGTCGATCCGGGCCTCGCCGTGTTCGGCATCGAGCCGCTCGACGAGACGGTGGCCCGGTCGATCGCCGATCGGCGGTTCACGATGCTGCTGCTCGGCGTGTTCGCGCTGATGGCGTTCGTGCTCGCCGCGATCGGGATCCACGGCGTGCTCAGCTACAGCGTCGCCCAGCAGACGCGTGAGATCGGGATCCGCCTGGCTCTCGGCGCCAGCCCGGAACGGCTCCTGCGCCGGGTGGTCGCCGACGGGGTGCGGCTCGCCGCGATCGGCCTCGTCGTCGGCCTGGTGGGCGCGTTCTTCCTCACGGGTGTGCTCCGGTCGCTGCTGTTCGACGTGGAACCGTCGGATCCGATCACGTTCGGGGCCGTCGCCGTCCTGCTCCTGCTGATGGCCGCCGCCGCCAGCTACCTGCCGGCCCGCCACGCCACCCGCGTGGACCCGAACGTGGCGCTGAGGTAGAGGACGGGTCTCCCGGCCTGCTTGAGGGCACATGCCCTACCGAGACCTGTCCCTCTTTGGCCCGATTCTGTGGAAAACTGACCCGTCCCCGTGATCCACCTCGCCGTCTTCCTGCTCACCCTCTCCGGCATCGTCTTCGAAGTCGGGCTCACGCGCATCTACTCGGCGACGATCTGGTACCACTTCACCTTCGTCGCGGTCTCGGTCGCGCTCCTCGGCTGGGGGCTGGGCGGTTTCGTCGTCCACCGGCTGAAGCAGTCCGGGTGGACGCCGTCGCACGCGCGGGCGGCGTGGTTCTCGCTGGGCTACGCGGCGACCATCCCGGCGTGCCTCTGGCTGGTCGCGCGCTTCCCGTTCAGCGTCGATCGGCTGCCGCTCTACTTCGTCGCGCCGCTCGTGCCGTTCTTCCTGGCGGGCATGGCGCTCTCGATGATCTTCGACCTCGGTCGCGAGCGCGCCGGCAGCCTGTACTTCGCGGACCTCGGCGGCGCCGCGCTGGGCGCGGTCGGCATCGTCTTCCTGCTGCAGGGCCTCGGCGGCGAGGCCTCCCTGCTGGTCGCCGCGATCGCGCCCGCGGCCGCCGCGCTGCTGCTCGCGCCCGGCCGCGCGCTCTCGGCGGCCTCTGCGGCCACGGCCGTGGCGATCGGCCTGCTCGCCCTGGCCGCGCTCACCGGCACCGGCCTGCGCGTGACGCCCGGCACGCTGAAGGCGATGCAGCGCCACATGGCCGCGACGCCCGGCACGGTCGTCACCCAGACGGGGTGGAACGCCTACTCGCGCATCGACGCGGTCGAGGGCTTCGGCGCGCCGTACCTCGCGCGCCTGTACATCGACTCCGACGCGTGGACCAACGTGCTCGAGTGGGACGGCCGGCTCGACAGCGTGACCGCCCTGCGCACGTGGTACCGCGCCCATCCGTTCAGCTTCACGCCGAACCCCGAGACGCTCGTCATCGGTCCGGGTGGCGGCTCGGACGTGCTGGTCGCGCTCGCCGCCGGCAGCCGTCACGTCACGGCCGTCGAGCTGAACCCGCTGATGCTCCAGTTCGTCCGGCACTACGGCGCGCGCGCGGGCCACCTGTACGACCGTCCGGAGGTCGAGGTCGTCCAGAGCGAGGGCCGCAACTACATCTCCCGCGCGGACCGCCGCTTCGACGTGATCTTCCTCGGCTTCGTGGACTCGTGGGCCTCGGTCGCCTCGGGCGGGCTCTCGCTCTCGGAGAACTACCTCTACACGACCGAGGCGTTCCGCGACTACTACGACCACCTGACCGACGATGGCGCGCTGGTCATCCTGCGGTGGGACGTGGACGTGCCGCGGCTCGTGGCCAACAGCATCGCGCTGCTCGGCCGCGAGGAAGCCGCGAAGCGGATGCTCGTCGTGCTCGAGCGCGGCGGCACTCCGGAGAACCCGCCGCAGATGATCTTCATGCTGCGCAAGCGCCCGTTCACGCCGGAGGAGACCGCCGCGGTGATGACGAGCTGGACCGACGCCCGGCCGATCCTCGTCCCGGGCCGGCACGTCGAGCCGCCGTACGCCGACGTGCTCTCGGGCCGGACGAGCTTCGCCGACTACGCCGCCGCGTCGCCGCGACTGGTCGGACCGGTCTTCGACGACAGCCCGTTCTACTTCGCGACCGAACGCCCGCTCGGCATGCCGCGCCGCATGGCCTGGGGCCTGGCGCTGATCGTCGGCCCCGTGCTGCTCCTGCTCGGCGCGGTGGTCGTCACGGGCCGGCCCGCGGGGGAACGCGCGGGGCCGTATCACGCGTCGATCGGCTACTTCGCGGCGCTCGGCTTCGGGTTCATCACGGTGGAACTCGCCCTGCTCCAGCACCTGACCCTGCTGCTGGGCCACCCGATCTTCACGCTGTCGGTGCTGCTCTTCACGCTGCTCGCGACCGGCGCCGCCGGGGCGGCGCGAAGCTCGCGCGTGCGGGCCCGCACCGCGTGCCTCACCGTCGGCGGCCTCGCGCTGGCGTACGCCGCGGTGCTGCCGTCGCTCGTCCCGCGGCTGCTTCCGCTCTCGCTGGCCGTGCGCGTGGCGATCGCCATCGTGCTGATCGCGCCGCTCGGGTTCTTCATGGGCATGCCGTTCCCGCGCGGTTTGACGCGCGCCGGCCGGGGTCCCCTGCCCGCGCCGCCCTTCTACTGGGGCCTGAACGGCACGATGTCGGTCGTGGGCTCGGTCGCCACCGTCGTCATCGCGGTCACGCTCGGGTTCCGTGCGGCGATGATCGCGGGCGCGGCCGCCTATGCCGTCGCCGCGCTCACGGCGGCGGTCATCGATGCCGACCGGCCGTGAACGTGAGCGCGAGCGCCACGGCCAGCGTCGGGGCGTAGAGCCACAGCCGCGTCGAGAGCGTGAACCGGTCCGCGAGGTTGTCGAGGAGCGGGGTCATCGCCATCACGTTGACGACGATGGCCGAGAGCGCGACCCACCGCAGCGCGGTCGTCTCGGGCGCCTCCGGCGACTCCGTCGTCCCGGTCGCCTCCGTCGTCCCGGTCGTCCCCGTCGTCGCAGGGGCGGTCCGCGGCGCTGACGCCTCGCCGGTCGGCCTGGCCGTGACGGCCGTCTCGGCGGCCGTTCCGGCCATCCCATGTCGGGCAATGGCCCACGCCGCGAGCCCCGCGGCGCCGATCGTGCAGGTCCAGATGCGAATCGTGTCCCAGGCGGCCAGGTGCAGCAGCTGTGGCACCAGGCACGCGACGGCCATCACGGCCGCGACGAGCCGCGGCAGGCGGCCACGGAACACCGTCACGCCGAACGTGAACAGCGCCAGCGACGTCGGCAGCACCAGGCCGTAGGCCTCGGCGAACGCGATCCGCTGCGGGAAGCGTCGCGCCTGCTCCGCGTACTGATCGAAGAAGCTCGGCGCGAGCCACTCCGGCACGAACAGGTGCATGTCGCCGCCGACGAACGGGAACCCGGCGAGGCGCCTCGAGAACTGGTCCTGGAAATCGGGCGCCTGCCAGTAGCGCCCGGCGACGGCGACGAGCACGAAGGCCGCCACGGGCACCGCGAGCGGGAGCGCGCGCCTCGCGAGGCCGGCGATCGACTCGTCGCCGGCACGCCGGTCGGTCTCGCGCAGGAGCCACGCCAGCGCGAACACCGGCGCGCCGTAGACGATGGCCGACTCGTGCACGAGCACGGCCATGGCCTGGACCGCGGCGCCCGCCCAGGGCCGTCCGCGGAGCAGGAGCGCGATGGCGCCGGCCGAGAAGAGGAACAGCAGGTGGTCGAAGTAGCCGACCAGGTGCGCGCTCATCACGACGAACGGCGATGAGAGCAGCGCCAGCGCGACCAGGCCGCCCTGCGGCGACCAGGCCGCCGCGCGGACGAGGCGGATCGCCATGCCGGCCAGCACGGCCGCGAGCAGCACGAAGATCGCCACCGAGAGGCCGTCGATCAGCCGCTCCGTCGGGGCCGCGCCGAACGGCGCGAGGGCCAGTGTCACCAGTTCCCCGACCAGGCCCCGCTTGACGAAGCCGAACCGGTAGTCGAGCAGCCAGTGCGCCTCGGCAAAGTCGTTCGGCCACCGCGCGGCACGCGCGATCGTCACGCCCAGCGTCCAGGCGGCCGTGGCGAGGACGACAGCGCGGCGGGTTCCCGGGGATGGCGGCGGCGCCGCCGGGACGGTCATGCGGTCGGGATTCTAGCGCACGCCGCGCGCGGACCGCTTCGAGCGAAACGGGTGGCTGCCCGACGTCCCCCAGCGCGTCGTTCACGCACTGGTGGATGCCGGGCAGCGAGTCGGTCAGCGTGCCGTCGAGATCGAAGAACAGGTGAATGCGTCTACCTCGGGTCGAGCACGCGTCCGGCGTTCAGGTTGTCCCAGTTGAGGATCGCGTTGAACACGAACGCGTAGCTGCCGACGGTCGAGCCGCGCCACACCGGGTTGAACGAGAACAGGACGACGTGGCCCTGCTCCATCGGCACGTCCACGATCGACGGCCGCTGCGCGATGCCGCCCCCGCCCTGCAGGAGGCCGGAGACGAGCAGCTCGTTCTGGTCGCCGAACCGGAGCGCGACGCGCGGGCGGTACTGCGGCGGGATCAGGTTCGCGCTGTTCTCGGCCTGTTCCTCGGTCGGGACGGCGTACTGCCACGGCCGCGGCGCGGGCGGGGGCGTGGGCAGCTGGAACCGCGGATCCAGCGCCGGCCGGCCCTGCACGCTGTCCTGGTCGTCGGGCGTTCCGCGGCCGGTCGCGCGCGATCCGCCGCCGCCGCCGCGCCCGCCGCCCCGGCCACCGCCACCGGCGCCGGCGTTGACGCTGAAGCTGTCACCGCTGTCGCTGTAGATCGCGAGGCCGTCCTTCACGCCGTACGTCAGCGGGCTGGTGTCGTCCACGAGGCGCGACCGCAGCAGCGTCCCGACGACGCGGTTGCCCGAGCCGGCGCTGTTCGACGACACGCCGTGCGTCAGGCCGTAGTCGACCGCGAAGTCCGCGCTGCCGCCGGCCGCGATGAACACGCCGCCGCCGCGGACGAACTGCTGCAGGTGCATCAGGCCCTCCCAGCCGAGGCCGGGCCGCATGTCGTCGGTCTCGTCGATCTTGCCGATGTTCGGCGTGAGCGGCGTCGTCTTCCACGGCACCGGATCCCCGAACATGGGGCGGCCCTGGATGATGCCCAGGCCGTTGCCCCCGCCGGGCGCGAAGATGATCACGTCGTACTTCGCGCGCAGGTTGGCGTCCTTCGCGACGTCCTGGGTGCTGATGTAGTCGTACTCGAGGCCGGCCTGGTCGAACGCGTAGCGCCACCAGCCCTCGGTCTGCGTGCTCTGCCAGGTGTGCATCAGGGCGACGCGCGCGGCCCGCGCCGGGTGCGTCTTGACCGACGGCGCGGCGGCGACGCCGTAGGCGCGGAGCCCCAGCTCGCGCGTCACGCGGTCGAGGTCGGCCGCGGCGACGCCGCGGACGATGAACGCGCCGCGGCGGAACGACCGCCCGCCCGCATCGAAGCCGTCCTCGGCGACCTGGATGTCGGCGTTCTTCATCCGGTAGCGCAGCGTGAGGAGCGCCGTGTCGCCGGTCGCGTCGATGACGGCGATGCCGCTGGCCGAGGCGCCCCCGGCCGGGGCGCCGCTCGCCGGCGCGCCGCCGGCCGGCGCCGCGGTGGACAGCCCGCCCTCGGCCGTCACCGTGCCCGACACGCGCTCGACGCGCGCCTCGAGCACCTGCGTGTCCGTCACGCGCACGGCCTCGACGCCGAAGCCCTCGGGGAACGTCCAGCCGGTGTCGTCGTACGGCTGCGTCTGCGGGTCGTTCGGCGCCCAGTACTGGTAGTCGAGCAGCGAGTCCGCGATGCGCGAGTACGGCTGGTCCATCCGGATGATGTAGCTGCCAGCCGGGAACTCGCGCGGCTCCGTCTCGGGCGCGCGGGTGGGCGACGATGACTGCTCCTCACCGCCCTGGGCCACGCCGCCACCGCCGCGACCGCCCCCGCGACCGCCGCCGCCACCGCCGCGGCCCGCGCCTCCGGCCCCGCGGCCGCCGCCACCCGCCGCGGCGCGCCGGACGGGCACTTCGACCGTGAACGCCTCAGTCGCGCGCGAGACCTCGACGTGCTGCTTCTGGAGCACGCGCAGCAGCTCGGCCTGCGTGCCGAGCCGCGGGTCGCTCGACGGCAGCACGTAGGCCGCGGGCCCCTCGGTGGTCGCCTTGCGGATCGCGCGCTTGCTCTTCTCGTAGTAGTTGCGCAGGAACAGCAGCTTGTTCGTCGCGAAGTAGTGCAGGGAGACGAGCAGGCCCGTCTGCTCGTAGTTGTTGTTGTTGCGCAGCGACCACTGGACCCGCGGCAGCGGCGGGTTCTGCCGGTACCACGTCCGCGACGTCTGGCTCGCCGGCAGCGTGCGCTCGCGCGTCTCGGCCGTGCCGCCGTTGCCGAACGTCTCGTACAGGCGGCTGATGCCGTTGTGCAGCGCCGCGATGAACATCAGGTAGCCCGGCGACCACGTGTCGAACGTGCCGAACGCGAAGACGCCCGGCATGCCGTAGCGCGTCATCTCCTGCACGTTGTTCCACCCGATCATCTGCCACTCGTTGGCGAGCAGCGGGTCGATCCAGGCGTTGTACGGGCCGTCGCCGATCGTGTTGTCGTAGAGGTAGGCGACCGATTCGTGCAGGTCGTGCAGCACCTGGGCCTTCCAGCCCACGTAGGTGTCCAGGACGTGCTCGGTCAGCTTCAGCGTGACGCCCATCGCGTCGCGGTTGTTGTCGTGCGCGACGTACTTGCCCCAGTAGACCAGGTTCGGCTTCGTCCGGTTCGGGTTCGCCTTCTCGTACTCGTAGAGATCCACCATCCGGTCGCGCCCGTCCACCTCGACGATCGGCGTGATGAGCGTGATGAGGTTGTTGCGGATGAACTGGACGTAGGGCGCGTCGTCGACCGCCAGACGGTAGGCGAGCTCCATCAGCGCCGTCGGCGCGCCGGCCTCGCCCGAGTGGATGGTGCCGGTGATGTAGTAGACCGGCGCCGCCCGCCGCGCGATCGCGTCGGCCGCCGCGTCGTCCATGTTGATCGTCCGCGGATCGCCCAGCTTCTCGAGATCGGCCCGGTTCTCGTCGAGCCGCCGCATGAGCGCCTCGGAGGCCACCGCGACCGCGATCATCTCGCGGCCCTCCTCGGTCTGCCCGATCGAGAACACCTTCACCCGCGGCGTCGCCTTCTCGAGCATCCGCATGTACTCGTAGACCTCCTTCGAGTACGGCAGCTTGCCCGGCGCGCCGGCGATGTCGCCGAGGACCGCCTTCGGCGTCGGCACGGTCTTCGAGGCCGGCAGGTAGTCCACGAGCGGCGACAGGAAGAACGTCTCGGTCGTGTACTCCTTGATTTTCGCGGTGTATTCCTCGTCGATCGGCTGATTGGGCGCGCGGCCCGGCTGCGCCGAGGCCAGGTCCGTCGGGCTCTGGCCGGACGACCGGGTCTGGTCGGCGAGCACGAGGCCCGGGACCGTGACGAGGGCCAGCACCACGAGAACGCGTCGGAATCGAAGCAGATGCATCAGGGGAACCTCTGTGGGCCCGGACGGGCCCTGACTCGCGGGGCATTCTATCGCGAGGCGCCCGGCGTCGCCGCGTGGCCGCCTTCAGTGGATGCCGGCGCTCCACGCGCGCGGCGCGTGCGCGTTGACCGACGTCGAGACCGGATCCGCGTCAGGCGTCCGGTTTCCGGGGGGCCGCGCGAAAGCCAGGCGGGCGCCGTCGAGGTCGAACGGCGTGGGCTCGAGGCGGGCCGTCGAGTTCATCACCGACGGCCGGACCGTCACGTGCGCGTAGCCCAGCGCGTGGCCGAGTTCGTGCGCGCGCAGCGACCGGAGGTAGCGGCTGCCCGACTGCTCGAAGTCCCGATCCAGCATGATGAACCCGCCGGTGACGACGCCACCCTGCGTGAGCCAGCGGGTGTAGCCCCAGTAGCCGGTCGCCGCCGTCAGCCCGGCGACCCGCGTCACCGTGATCACGTCGGGCCGCAGCACCGGGATCCGCGATCCCGGCGCCGCCCGTTCGGTGGCGGTGGACGCGAACGCCCGGAACGTCCCGCCGGTCAGGCCCTCGAGCGCCCACGTCAGGTCCGCCGCGAGGGACGCGAGGTCGCCGTCGCCGATCGGCTCGTCGCGGACCGCCATCGTGGACGCGCCGAGGCCCTCGTAGCTGAGCACGTGGTCCACGAGGACGAGCGCGGGCGCCTCCACCCAGCGTCGCAGGCCCGCCGGCCGGAACATCTGGTCGAAGGCGGTGAGGTCGAAGCTGGCGTCGATGAGCGTGACGACCGCCTCGGGCCCCGGCACCCGCAGGCCCGTCACGCGCGGTACGGCCCCGGCACCGGACAGATGGATCTCGCGCGGTCCGAGAACGACCGAGGACGCCGACACCTGGAACATCCCGGCATCGTCGGTCAGGGCGCCCGTCAGGCCGTCGCCCCCGATCGTCACCTGGCCGATCGGCTCCCCCGTCAGCGCGTCCATGACCCGCCCGCGTGTCACGAGCGACGGCGGCGGCAGGAACGGCAGATCGAAGTTCTCGGTCTGGTCGCCGGTCACCGAAATCAGGCGCTCCACCGACGCGAAGGAGGCCGCGGTGGCGCGAAGCGTCATCGAGCCCGGGCGGATGTCCGTGAGCACGAAGCGACCGTCGCTGCCGGTCGTCGTCGAACGGCCGCCGTTGGTGCCGCCGAGCACCGAGACGAGCGCGCCGGCGATCGGCTGGCCGGGGTCGGGCGCGGTCTCGGCGCGACGCACGAGGCCGGCGACGGTGACGCGGGTCGTGGGCGCCGACGGCGGGGCGCCGCAGGCCGAGGCCGCGGCGCAGGCGATGCCGAGCGCCGTCGCGACGAGACGGGGCGCACGAGCACGAGACAGGGGGACGACCGGGCCGGAGAGGGGCCGGATCATGCGAACTCCACCGGACGGCAGGCAGGGAGATGATACCGCCGGTCCGCGCGCGGCGGGTTCCCGTAGACTGGGTGGATGTGCACGCCGCCACGCCAGCGCCGCGCCCCCGTCACCGGCGCCGCGTGCCTGATCCTGGCCGCCGCCATCCTGTGCCCGCGACCGGCCGAAGCCCAGGCCGCGGCCCTGCGCGATCCCGCGCGATTCGCCGGCGTGTCGTTCGTGGCCGACGATCAGCGGCCGCAGCCGCTCTCGCCCGCGGCGGGTCCTGCCGTCAGCGAACGCCCCGTCGCCTGGAAGGCGGCGCTCGGCGACTCGCTGCGCCTCGTGCTTCTCGAGCACGCCATCCGCATCGCGTTCCAGGAGAAGACGCGGCGCGAGCTGGGCGGCCCGTTCTTCCGGGACTACATCGACTCGGTGCACATCCCGACCGACTGGGAGGACGGCGACTCGTGGTTCGTCAACTACGTCGGCCATCCCATCCACGGCGCGGCGGCCGGCTACCTCTGGCGGGATGCGAGCACCACGCCCGGCAGCGTGACGTTCGGGTTGTCGAAGGCGTACTGGGCCTCGATGGGCAGGTCCGGCGCGTGGATTGCGGGCTACAGCCTGCAGTTCGAGTTCGGCCCGCTCAGCGAGGCGTCGATCGGCAACGTCGGAATCACCGAGGACACGCGCGGCTGGGTGGACCACGTCGTGACGCCGATCGTCGGGATGGGGCTCATGGCGGCCGAGGACGCGCTGGATCGCTACCTCGTGCTCTTCGCCGAGCGGCACATCGGGAACCGCGTCTTCCGCGCGATCCTGCGGCTCGCGTTCAACCCGGCGCGCATCCTCTCGAACACCGCGCAGGGGCACCTGCCCTGGTACCGCCCGGACCGGCCGCTCAGCGGCCGGCGGTGATCGTCGCCGGCCCGGTCGAATCCGCCCCCGTGCCGGGGCGCCGCCGCATCGTCGCCAGCACCCACCAGGCCGCCGCGCCGGCGACCAGCGCGCTCAGCGCGATCGGCCCAGGCGCGCCGAACCACGCGGCCAGGTACACGTTGAGGCGGGCGCCGGCGGTCTGCCCGAAGGCGAAGGCCGCCACCGCGATGCCGAGCGCCAGCGACCAGCGCAGGGGCGACGTGCCGCGCAGCACGGCCGCGGTCGCGAGCGGCACCACGCCCCCGAGCCCGAAGCCGGCCACGAACAGCCCCGCGTTGAGCAGCGGCCGGCCGGACGCGACCGTCATCAGGATTGCGCCGGCGGCGAACACCCCGAGCGTCGCCGCGACGAAGATCGCGGGCGGCAGCGCGCCGCGCGCCGACCAGGTCGGATGCGTCGTCACGTCCGACGCCAGCGCCCAGACGTAGCCGGCCAGCCCGGATCCGGTGAGGATGACGAAGGACCAGATCACCTGCCCCTCCATCGCGGGCAGCGTGCGGTTGACGTCGACCATCGCGGCGCCGACCTGCCCGAGCCAGCCGGCCGTGGCGACGATCGCGAGCGCGGGCACGACGGGCACGTCGCCCGGCCTCGCCGGCGCGCGACCGGTCCCGCCCGTCCCGGCCGGCACCCGATCGGCGCCCGACTCGTCGAGGTGCTGCCGCCGCCCGATGGCGCGCGCGAGCGCGAGGGCCAGCAGCGGCAACGCGGCGACGATGATCAGCCCCAGGGCGAGGACGACGAACGCGCGCTCGCCCATGCCGAGCAGCGGGCGCATGCCGGCCGGCAACGCCGGCGTGACGCGGACGAACGGCAGGCCGAACGCGAGCACGAGGGCGAGGGCCACGCGCCGCGCGAGGACGGCCAGCGTCGTGGTCGCGGCCAGGCCGGTCAGCACGACGCCGAAGGTCAGCAGCGAGTAGAGGACGACCCACGCCTGCTCGCGGAGCCACGGCATGAGCGCGAGCGACGCCGCGACGAATCCGACACCGACGACGAGCGCGGTGGGCCGTCCGGCCGTGTCCGCCCACCAGCCCGCCAGCGGCGCGCCGATGAGCACGGCGCCACCCGTGATCCAGTAGGCGGCGACGCCGACCGGCTCGATCGCGCTCTGCCGCAGCAGCGCCAGCACGGGCGCCGACGCCATCCGCAGGAGGACGAGCAGCAGCGCGCACCCACCCACGACGAGCAGCGTGTGCAGCAGGCCGATCC
Source organism: Vicinamibacterales bacterium (assembly GCA_041394725.1). Classification (GTDB taxonomy): domain Bacteria; phylum Acidobacteriota; class Vicinamibacteria; order Vicinamibacterales; family SCN-69-37; genus JAWKHR01. The sequence goes on from JAWKHR010000057.1 coordinate 23,316, forward strand.
AGCGAGGCGGGGTCGAGGAGGTCATCAGGGCAGCCGCAGTCCGCGACGTCGGAGTCTACTGCACCGGCGCCCGCGGCCGCGAACGGTGCCAGCGGCCACTGCGTCACGGCGCCGGTGCCCGCGCCTGTGCCGGGGCCCGCAGCCGGTGCGACGGGCCTCGTGCCCTGAAATCAGCCACCGCTTCCGCGGCTCCAGGGAGCTGGCGCGGGAAATCCTCGCTCCCTGCGCGGCGGTCTTCGACCTGTCGCCCATCGGGCCGGTCCTACTCGGCCGCAGACTGCAGGCCTACGGAGCCGGCCCTCGAATCCGCTCGCTCCGTCCGCTCGGATTTCGCGTCAAAAGACGTGCCGCGCCACTCCCAGTCGCCGCGGCAGCGGTGGCCGATCTCAGGGCACGGGGCCCGCCGAGGGTCGGTGGCCGTTCGTCGCGGTACATCGCAGCCTCACGAACCGGTGCGCCCACGCCGATGTGCGCGCCCGTCGGGGCGCGGCGACAGCGGCACGTCGCGTTTTCGGATTGTCGTGGCGGATGCAGCACCGGCGACGGTGCGGACGCGATCACCGATACCTGCGGCCGGCCCGGGGTGTCGCGGGCCGCCGTGCCCCGGCACCCGCGCCCGGCCGGCGCGGGGTGTCGCGGCCGCGGCGACCGGGAGTGGCGCAGGTCACCAGACGCGAAATCCGAGCGGACGGAGCGGCGGTGTTCGAGGGTCGCGTCCGTAGGCCCGGGATCAGGCGGGCCGAGTAGGACCGACCCGATGAGCGACAGGTCGAAGACCGCCGCGGAGGGAGCGAGGATTTCCCGCGCCAGCTCCCTGGAGCCGCGGCCGCGACACCGCGCGCCGGCCGGGCGCGGCTCCGGCTCCGGCACCGGCACCGGCACGGGCACCGGCACAGGCACCGACCGGCGCGGTACCATGGCGCGCATCGACCGACGCGAGGAGACGCGCGTGACGCCAGAGGACTTCAGACGCTACGGACACCGGATCGTGGACTGGATCGCCGACTACCGCGAGCACGTCGAGCGGTACCCGGTGATGGCGCGGACCGCGCCGGGGGACGTCAAGGCGGCGCTGCCGGCCTCGCCGCCCGAGGGGCCGGAGCCGTTCGACGCGGTGCTGGCCGACCTCGACGCGGTCGTGCTGCCCGGCCTGACCCACTGGAGCCACCCGCGGTTCTTCGGCTACTTCCCGTGCAACGGCGACCTCTCGAGCGTGCTCGGCGACTATCTCAGCACCGGCCTCGGCGTGCTCGGGCTCGCGTGGCAGTCGAGCCCGGCGCTGACCGAGGTCGAGGAGGTCGCCACCGACTGGCTGCGGCAGATGCTCGGCCTGGCCGACGACTGGCAGGGCGTGATCCAGGACACCGCGTCCACCAGCTCGCTCATCGCCCTGCTCTCGGCGCGCGAGCGCGCGACGTCGTTCACGATGGCCGGCGCCGGCCTGCAGGCCGAAACCCGCCCGCTCGTCGTCTACGCCACCGCGCAGAGCCACAGCTCGATCGAGAAGGCCGCCCTGCTCGCCGGCGTCGGGCGCGACCACGTGCGCAAGGTGCCGCACGACGCGACGTTCGCCATGCGCGCCGACGCGCTCGCGACGATGGTCGAGGCGGACCTGGCCGCCGGCCGGCTGCCCTGCGCGGTCGTCGCGACGTCGGGCACGACGGCGACGACGGCGTTCGACCCCGTCGACGCGATCGCGGACGTGGCGGCGCGGCACGGGCTCTGGCTCCACGTGGACGCCGCGATGGCCGGTTCGGCGATGATCCTCCCCGAGTGCCGCGACCTCTGGCGCGGGATCGACCGCGCCGACTCGCTCGTCCTCAACCCGCACAAGTGGCTGGGCGCGGCGTTCGACTGCTCGGTCTACTACGTGCGCGACCCGCAGCACCTCGTCCGCGTGATGTCCACCAACCCCAGCTACCTGCAGACGGCCGCCGACGCCGAGGTCAAGAATCTCCGCGACTGGGGCATCCCGCTCGGCCGCCGGTTCCGCGCGCTGAAGCTCTGGTGCCTGATTCGCGAGCAGGGCGTGTCCGGGCTGCAGGCACGACTCCGACGCGATATGGCGAACGCCCGCTGGCTCGCCGACCAGATTCGCGCCGCGCCGGGCTGGCACGTGCTCAACCCGGTCGTCCTGCAGACGCTGTGCGTCCGCCACGACCCCGACGGCCTCGCGGACGACGCGCTCGACGCGCACACGCGCGGCTGGGTGGACCGCATCAACCGCAGCGGCTTCGCCTACCTCACCCCCGCCGTGCTCGAGGGCCGCTGGATGGCCCGCGTCTCGATCGGCGCGATCCCGACCGAGCGCCCACACGTCGAGGCGCTCTGGGCGAGGATGCAGGCGGAAGTCGCGACCAGGACTTGAGCGGCGCTCGGCTGGGGTGATCGCGTCGGCGTTCGGCGTTCGAGAACGGCGTCCGCGCCCAGCCGATCGCCGACCGCATGCTCAGAGGTCCATCCGCACCGCCCACCAGAGCGCGGCCGTGAGCAGGGCCCCGATGCCCAGGATGCCGGCGGGCGTGTCGATGAAGTACGGATACAGGATGAACAGGAGACCGCCGACCATCTGCGGCCAGCGTCCGGCCTTCTTGCCGTAGATCAGGAGCGCCGTGCCGACGAGGCCGGCAACGAGTGAGAGAAACAGCGACAGCGGATCGAAGGACACGGTCGCCTCCTGCGGGAGCGCTCTCCACGACTATCGGCACGAGGCGACCGGGAGTGCATCTTCCCAATCACCAATCTCCCAATCACCAATCTCCCAATCACCAATCCCCAATCACCAATCTCCCAATCTCCCAATCCCCCAATCAATCACCAATCACCAATCACCAATCCCCAATGGGCACTCCGCGCCGGCCGCAAGAAAGAAGAGCCGCGGGCGGCTGGCCAGAGGCCAGCCGCCCGCGGCTCCATGCGGCCGGCGCGGCTACCGCCCTCCCCCCGCCGTCGTGATCGCGGGAATCTTCCCCGCCATCGTCTTGTTGAACGTCGGGATGTCGGTCGTCACGTGGTGCTGGAAGTCGTTCTTCGCGTCCTCGAGCTGCTGGAGCTGGTCCGCGAGGATGTCGTAGGCGACGTCGCGCGGCTTGTAGTCCGCGCCGCCGGCCTCGTCCCCGGCGCCCAGGCCCACCGCGCCGCCGAGCCACAGCAGGTTCATGTAGACCTTGTAGGCGTCCACGAAGTACTTCTCGTCGCTCCGCAGGTCCTGCGGCGTCACGAGCTTCAGCTCGGTGCCGAAGAGCAGCGTGTCGAGTTCCATGAGCGGCTTCTCGATCTCGTCCTTGCCCCGGTTGTCCTTCAGCAGGTCCTCGACCTGCTTGCGGATGATCTCGAGGCGGTTGACGACGCCCGACGTCTCGCTGATCGCGTCGCGAATCTGCACCTGCATCTTGGTGGACTCGACCAGGTCGGAGTCGGACGCCAGGATCTTCGGGTCTTTCAGCACCCTGAACGGCTCGGTGAACGTCTGGCCGTTGAGCGTCATCCGCACCGCGTACTGGCCCGGCGCGGCGATCGGGGTGGCGGTCGTGGAGCTGATGCCCCAGTGGGTCACCATCCGGACCTCGCTGCCCGAGAAGTCCGGCTCCTCCCAGATGTAGAGGTTCTCGCGCGGCGTCGTGCGGATCTCGACCATCTTCGCCGGCTCGTAGAGCAGGTTCCACGAGACCTTGTTCAGGCCGACGCGCCCGCCCTGGAATTCCTGCGTGCGGATCACGTCGCCGACGCTGTTCAGGATTTCCATCTTGATCGGCGACGTCGGCGCGGCGGCCAGCGAGAACATGAACTCCGCGTTGCCGCTCCGCGCCTGCCGGAAGCCCGGCCGCGGCGTGAACAGCTTCGTCTCGGGCGCCGACGGCGCCATCGTCTGCCCGGTCTGCTCGAGGAGCGAGATGTCGGACATGATGAACAGCCCGCGGCCGTAGGTCGAGACGACCACGTCGTGGTACCGCGGCTCGTAGACGACCCACGTCGCCGGCGCCTGCGGCAGGCCGTCCTTGAACTGCGTCCAGTGCTGGCCGTCGTCGAGCGAGTAGTAGAACGCGTGCCCCGTCCCGGCGAAGAGCATCCCCTGCCGGTTCGAGTTCTCGATCGCCGAGTTCACGTAGTCCAGCGGGTGCGCGTTCGGCAGGTTGCCGGCCACGCTCTTCCAGGTCTTGCCGTAGTCGGTCGTCTTGAAGATGTACGGCTTGCGGTCGTCGAGCAGGTGCGCGTCCACCGTCACGTAGGCCGTGGCCGCGTCGAACGTCGAGGGCCAGATCTGGTTGACCGTGCCGAGGTGCGGGAAGCCCTGGATGTTCGCCGAGACGTCCACCCAGTGCCCGCCGCCGTCACGCGTGTACCAGACCTTGCCGTCGTTCGTGCCGGCCCAGAGCAGCCCCTGCTCCTTCGGCGACGACGCGATGGCATAGACCAGCGCGCCGGCGTACTGGCCGAGGTTGTCCTGCACGATGCCGCCCGACGGGATGATCAGGTTCGGGTCCTGCGTGGACAGGTCCGGGCTGATCTGCACCCAGCTCTGGCCGCCGTTCTCCGTCTTGAAGATCACCTGGCAGCCGTAATAGACCGTGCTCGGCGCGAACGCGTCGAACGCGACCGGCGCCGTCCAGTGGCAGCGCCACTTCGACTTGTCGGGTGCCGAGTCGAACGTGATCATCCCGGGCGACACCGACCGCGCGGTCCCCTGCTTCGCGTCCCAGCGCGTGAGCTTGTTGCCGTAGCACGATCCCCACACGATGTTCGCGTCGTCGGGCTGCGGCTGCGTGAAGCCCGACTCGCAGCCGCCGAGCCCCGGCTCCCACGACGGCCCGCCGCGACCGCCGCCCCGGCCGCCGCCACCGCCGCCGAAGCCCCCGCGTCCGCCCCGGCCGCCGCGCCCGGCCGCCGCGGCCTCGGCCGCCGCGCGCTCGGGCAGCCGGCCGTTGCCGGTGTCCTCGGGGGTCGTGCTCGGACCGCGCATCGTGCCGTCGTCCTGGCGGTTGCTGTAGATCCAGTAGGGCACCTGGTTGTCCACCGCCACGTGGTACATCTGCCCGTTCGGCAGCCGCACGCCCTGCTGGCCGCTGGAGGTGAAGATCGTCGCGCCGCCGTCGTCGGTCAGCACGTAGCGCGTGCCGTCGGTCGGATCCCACCAGACGTCGTGACAGTCGCCGCAGCCGCCCGAGAGCGGGAACAGCTTCCCGCCGTCCTTCGACCGGTGGAAGCTGCTGTTCATGACGATCACGTCGTCCTTGTCCTGCGGGTTGACCGCGATGCGGATGTAGTACCCGGCGCGGCCGATGAGCGACCGGTCGTGGCTGACGACGTCCCAGTTCCGCCCGCCGTCGTCGGACCGCCAGACGGAGCCCTGGTCGGCGGTCTGGATGAGCGCGTACATCCGCGAGCCGTCCGACGGCGCAATCGCGACGTCGATCTTGCCCATCGGCGGCCGCGGCATCCCGTTCTCGACCCTCGTCCAGCGCGCCCCGCCGTCGTGGGTGATGTAGACGCCGCTGCCCGGCCCGCCGCTGTACTGCTCCCAGGTCCGGATCGACAGCTGCCAGGCGCCCGCAATCAGCGTGTTCGGGTCGTGCGCGTCCATCGACAGGCCCGAGCACCCGGTCTTCTCGTCCACGAAGAGCGAGCGCGTCCAGTTCTGCCCGCCGTCGGTCGTCTTGAACACGCCGCGCTCGGGCTGCTCGCCCGTGCCGCGGCCGACCGCGCACACGTAGACGATGTTCGGGTCGGTCGGGTGGACGATGACGCGGCCGATGCGGCCGGTCTCGGTGAGCCCCATGTGCCGCCAGGTCGTGCCGGCGTCGGTGGACTTGTAGATGCCGTCGCCCATGACGTCACTGGGCCGGATCACCCACCCCTCACCCGTGCCCGCCCAGATCTGGTTGTGGTCCGACGGGGCGATGGCGAGCGCGCCGATGGCCTGCACCGGCATGTCGTCGAACACCGGCACGAACGTCTGGCCGTTGTCGGTGGACTTCCACACGCCGCCGGACGCGCTGCCCAGGTAGTAGGTGGTCGGGTCGCCCGGCACCCCGAGCGCCGACGCGATGCGACCGGCTGGCGCGGGCCCCATGTACCGGAACCGCATCGGCTCGACCGCCTGCGGCGCCGCCGGACCACCCCGGCCCCGGCCCCGTCCCTGCTCCATCTCCTGGTCGGCCGCCGGCACCGGGGCGGAGAGAGCCGCCGGGGCCAGGCCGCTCGCGGCCGGGTGTCCGGCGTAGAAGCCGGCTCCGAGCGCCAGCAGCGCCGAGGCCAAGAGGAGTGTTCGGACGGATCGGGCAGGGGAATGACGCATGGGAAGGCTCCTTCGGGCGATCACTACGACACCTGATCGTATCCCGCTTCGCCGCCGGCCGCACTTTTGGGACACAATCGACGGACGAGGCAGATGGCATCGATGCGAACGGGCAATCACGACTCGAGCGACCGGCTCCTGGTCGTCGAGGACGACGCGGCACAGCGGGTGGGGCTGCAGCAGCTCCTGAAGAGCTGGGGATTCACGGTGGACGCGGCGACCGACGGCCGCGACGCGCTGGAGAAGATCGCGGCCGACCGGCCGACGATCGTCCTGACGGACATGGTCATGCCCGGCATGGACGGCCTGGACCTGCTCCGCGCGCTCCGGCAGCAGGACGTCACCGACATCACCGTCGTCATGATGACGGGCCAGGGCACGGTCGAGACCGCCGTCGAGGCGATCAAGCAGGGCGCCTACGACTACATCCCGAAGCCGGTCGATCCGCAGCGGCTGAAGATCCTGCTCGACCAGATCGTCGAACGGCACGGCACGCTGCGCGAGATGCGCGCCCTCCGGCGCCACCTGCAGGAGCACGGCCGCTTCGGCAAGATGATCGGCGCCAGCCGCCAGATGAAGGCGATCTACCAGGTGATCGAGCAGGCGGCGCCGACCAGCACGTCGGTGCTGGTCACGGGCGAGTCGGGGACCGGCAAGGAGCTGGTGGCGCAGACGATCCACCAGCTCAGCCCGCGCGCCTCGCAGCCGTTCGTGCCGATCAACTGCGCGGCGATCCCCGACACGCTGCTCGAATCGGAGCTGTTCGGCCACGAGAAGGGCGCCTTCACCGGCGCCATCGCGCGGCGCCAGGGCTGCTTCGAGCTGGCGAACCGCGGCACGCTGTTCCTGGACGAGATTGCCGAGATGACGCCGGTCACCCAGGCGAAGCTGCTGCGCGTCCTCCAGGAGCGGACGTTCCGCACGGTCGGCGGCACGCGCGAGCAGTCGGTGGACGTGCGCGTCATCGCGGCCACCAACGTGAACCCGCTCGAGGCCGTCAAGCAGGGCAAGCTGCGCGAGGACCTGTTCTACCGCCTCAACGTCTTCCCGATCGCGTTGCCGCCGCTGCGCGAGCGCAAGGAGGACCTGCCGCTGCTCATCGACGCGTTCATCCGCGAGTTCGACGAGCGCAACGGCAAGGCGGTCGCCGGCGTGAACGACCGCACGATGGACATCTTCCAGAAGTACGAGTGGCCGGGCAACGTCCGCGAGCTCCGCAACGTGCTCGAGCGGGCGACCATCGTCGCGAAGAACCCGCTCATCGAGCCCGGCGACCTGCCGCCGCTCTCGACCGGCGTCGGCGCCGCCGCCGAGCCGGCCGCGGCGGGCGCGGGGCTGACCGCGGGCACCACCGTGGACGAGGCCGAGCGCCGCCTCATCGAGATCACCCTGGACCACACCGGCGGGAACAAGACCCGCGCGGCCGAGATGCTGGGCATCTCGCTCAAGACGCTGCACAACAAGCTGAACCGGATGAAACAGGGCTGACCCGATGCCGCTCAGCATCCGGACGAAGCAGGTCGCCGGCGTCACCGCCCTCGTCGGGCTGGTGACCATCCTGCTCTCGCTCTGGTACCTGTCCTCGCTCGCGAGCATCCTCATCCGCGCGAGCCAGCAGCAGGCCGAGCAGCTCAGCAAGCAGATCGGCCAGCAGATCTTCACCTGGGTCAACGAGGGCCACGATCCGGGCACGCTCGAGGAGGACTCGGGCCTGCGGTCGATCCTGCAGTCCAGCCTCAGCGCGAAGAACGTGCTGTACGCCGCGGTCGTGGACCGTCGCAACGTCATCCTCGCGCACTACGACCCGGCGATGGTCGGCACGACGCTCGACACGACGCCGGCGATGACGCTGACCGACCTGGCCGAGGCCGACCCGCTGACGCAGGGCCTGGCGATCTACAACTCGAGCGAGCTGATCTACGAGCTGCGCGAACCGCTCTTCCTCGGCCCGGCGCCGGCGGGCGCGGCCGGCGGCCAGACCGAGTTCGGGTCGATCCGGATCGGCGTCTCCACGCTGCTCATCCGGACCGACCTCTACAACCGGCTGCTGCCGGCCGCGACGACCGCGGTCGTCGCGCTCGTGCTCGCGACGGTCGTCGCGCTGCTCCTGGCGCGCGCCGTCGTCCAGCCGATCCACGTCATCCGGAGCGGCCTCGCGCGGCTCGGCCGGGGCGAGCTGGACGTGGACCTGCCGCTCGACTCCGAGCTGGCCGACCTCGGCGATTCCTTCAAGGCGATCTCCGCGCGGCTCGCCGCCGATCGATCGCAGCTCGCCGGCCAGCGCGCGACGCTCGAGTCGGTCGGCGAGCACCTCGAGGACGCCGTCGCCCTCTTCTCACCCGAGGGCCTGCTGCTCTTCGCCAACCCCGCCATGACCGCGCAGATCGGCCAGACGACCGGCACGGTCACCGAGATCTGGCCCGACGGCCATCCGTACCGGACGGCGGTCGAGGACGCGCTCCGCGGCCACGAGACCGACAGCCCGCGCACCGTCGAGGTCCCGGGCGCCGGCGAGCGCCTCGTCCTCACCGACATCGTCCACGACGCGAACGACCAGGGCCTGGGCGTCCTGCTCGTCGCGCGCAACCTCGCGTACCTCAGCGAGGTGGAATCCACGCTGAGCTACTCGCGCAAGCTCGCCGCGCTCAGCCGGCTCTCGGCGGGCATCGCGCACGAGGTGAAGAACCCGCTCAACGCGACGATGATCCACCTCGAGCTGCTGAAGATGAAGGTCAGCGAGATGCCGGACGCGATGGAGCACGTCACGGTCATCGGCGCGCAGATGCGGCGGCTCGACGAGGTCGTGCAGGGCTTCCTGCGGTTCACGCGGCCCGAGGACCTCAAGCTGCGGCCGCTGCGGCTCGCGGAGATCTTCGACAACGTCATGCCGGTCGTGCAGGCCGAGGCCGGCAAGAACTCGGTGCAGGTCGCCGTGGACGTGCCGTCGGACCTCGGCGTGAGCGGCGACGCGGTGATGCTCGAGCAGGCGTTCCTCAACCTGGCGCTCAACGCGTGCCAGGCGATGCCCGACGGCGGCCAGCTGCGGATCGTGGCCGAACCGCGGCCCGGGCGGCAGCTCGAGATTCGCTTCGAGGACACGGGCGTCGGCATCGCGCCGGCCGACCTGGCCCGCATCTTCGACCTCTACTTCACGACGAAGAGCCACGGATCCGGCATCGGCCTCTCGCTGGTGTTCCGGACCGTGCAGCTGCACGACGGGGAGATCGAGGTGCGATCGGCGCCCGGCCGCGGCACGACGTTCCGCGTGACGCTGCGCCAGCCGTCCGAGGCCTCGGCCCGGCGGCTCCTGCCTGCGTCATAATGATCGTGATGCCCTCCCTGGTCCGCGCGGCCGCGCTGGTCGGCCTGGCGGCGCTCGCCGCCGGCTGCCACAAGGTGCAGGCCCGGACGGTCGAGCCCCTGCCGGCGCCGCCGGCGCCGCTGACGGCGCCCGAGCCGCCGGGACGGCTGATCATCCCGCAGCCCTTGCCGGCCGAACCGCCGGCCGAGGCCGCGCCGCAGCCCGCGCCGCCGCAGCGCCAGCCCGCGCGGCCGGCCAGCTCGACCACGCCACCGGCGACCGCGTCCACCACCACGCCGCCGCCCACCGAGCCGCCGCCCGTCGTCCAGACCTCGCAGAACGCGACGCAGCTCGAGCAGCAGGCGCGCAAGCAGCTCTCGCAGGCCAACAGCGACATGGCCGCCGTCGACTACGGCGCGCTCTCGTCGAGCGGCAAGACGACCTACGAGGAAGTGCGGCGGCTGATGCGCCAGGTCGATGACCTACTGCGGATCAAGAACTACGTGCTGGCGGCCGACCTGGCGAACAAGGCGGCGCTCCTGGCGAGCCAGCTGAAGAAGCACGAGGCCGCGCCCGGCCTCAGCCCCATTTCCTCTTGATCTCGTCCCACTGCGCGGCCAGCGCCGCGAGCGCCTCACGCGGGTCGCCGTCGCTCGCCGCGAGCTGACGCGCGCGCTGCGGCAGGATGACCTGCGTCACCAGCCGGTCGAGGTCGGCGCGCAGCTGCGTGCCGCGCGCGCCGAGCTGGGCGCCGTGGATCCAGCCCGCCACGGCGTGCGCCCACGCCCGGTCGAGGTCGCCGGCGCCGCGCGCCGAGAGCGCCAGCCAGTACCACACCACCGCGGACGACTCGTGCGCCTCCCGCTCGGCCAGCGCGCCCCGGTGGATGCGCTCGTACACGGCCTGGCGCGACGCGGCGGGACCGAACTGCGCCTCGCGATCCAGGGCACTCGCCCACCACTCGAACACGCGTTCGCGCTCGCCAGGCGACTGCGGCACGGGCGCGTCGAGCGCCAGCTCGAAGTACTCGGCGGCCGCGCCGAAGCGCGGCGGGTCGTCGAGGTAGAGCGCCTCGCCCACGCCCACGAGGTACTCGACGCGGTCACGCGGCAACAGCGCGTCGGCGTGCACGGCCTTGAGCGCCTCGCGCGCCGCGTCGAGGCTGCCGCCCTCGCGCGATTCCCGGTACCGCTCCAGCTCGGCGCGCGCGAGCACGACCCGCGCCACGTCGCCGAGGCCTGGCAGCGCCAGCGCCTCGATGGCGCTCGCCGCGGCCTCGTCGAAGCGGCCGGCGTTGTAGTGCGCGCGAGCCTCGGCCAGCGGGTCGGGCCGTGTCGTGGTGGCCTGTCCGGCCGAAACAAGGAGAGCAACCAGGAGGATCGTCAAGGTCATGCACTCTAATCGGAGCCCCCTCGACGCGCAACGCGCCACCCGTCGCCAGGCGCCCCACCAGACGGTAACTCTTACACGGATTCCAGCCGATCGGCCAAAACTCGAAGGTTTTGGCGCAATTTCAGGCCCACGAGAGTTGGCAAGGAAGTTGAAACTCCCCTGGGCAATGCGGACGACCCTCCCGGCCCTCGCACTGGCAGCCGCCGCCTTCTGGACCCCGACGGTCGGGGTCGCCCAGGCGCAGGCCCAGGACCAGCGTCCGACATTCCGCACCACCGTCGAACGGGTGACCTTGAGCGCCACGGTGCGCACGAGGCACGGCAAGCCCGTGACCGACCTGACGGCCGAGGACTTCGAGCTCGTCGACAGCGGCGTGGCGAAGCCCTTCCTGGATTTTCGCGCGGATCGGTCGCCGGTGCGGCTCGCGCTGCTCATGGACGTGAGCGGCAGCATGGACGTCGCGGCCAAGCGCGCGGCGGCGCAGGAAGCCGCGTGGCACCTGCTCAGCTGGCTCACGGCCGGCGAGGACGAGGTCAGCCTCTACGCGTTCGACCGGCAGATCGTCGAGGTCGAGCCGCCGACGCCGTCGCCCGGCCAGGTGCTCGAGAAGCTCGACACGCTTCGGCCCTACGGCGCGACGTCGCTCTTCGACGCGATTGCCGCCACGGGGCGCGCGGTCGCGGCGCGCGGCGAGGGTCGCCGCGCGGTGGTGGTGCTGACCGACGGCGCCGACAACGCCAGCCGGCTGACGCCGGCCGAGGTGTCCGGCATCGCCAGCGCCATCGACGTGCCGGTCTACATCGTCGTCGTGGTCTCGCCGTACGACCGGGCGGGCCAGACGACGGTGAATGCCGAGGAGGTGGACGCGATGCTGCGCGGTCGCCTCGGCGACCTGGCGCGGTGGACCGGCGGGGACATCTTCGCGATGATCGGGTCCGCGCAGGCCAGCCTGGCCGCGCGCCAGATCGTCACCGAGCTCCGTCACCAGTATCTGATCGCGTTTGAACCGGATGCCACGCCGGGATGGCACCCGATCGAGTTGCGCACCCGGAACAAGGACTACGTTGTTCGCACCCGCAGCGGCTACGTCACCCCGAGCCGCACGGGCACGCACTGACTGTGGAGTTGGAGGAGGACGTCATCATGAGGAAGGCACTACTCGGAATCACGATGCTCGCGGTGGCCGCCGGCGGTTCGACGGCCTGCGCCACCAAGGGCTACGTCAATCAGCAGGTCAATCAGGTCGGCGCGAAGGTCGACTCGCTGAGCACGTCGCTCGAGGAGACGCAGGAGCGCACGCGCCAGAACGCCCAGCGGATCGGCGAGGTCGACACGAAGGCCGGCAACGCGGCGACCGCCGCCGCCAGCGCCAGCACCGCCGCGTCGGCCGCCGACAGCAAGGCCGTGGCCGCCGGCGAGAGCGCGAAGATGGCCAACACCAAGGCCGAGGAAGTCGAGAAGGCCTCGAAGCGGATCGTCTACGAGGTCGTCCTGAGCGAGGACTCGGGCAACTTCAAGTTCAACGACACGACGCTGCCCGACGAGGCGAAGTCGAAGATCGACGAGATGGTCACGCAGATCCTCGCGAACCCGCAGGGCGCCTACTTCGAGATCGAGGGCCACACGGACAACGTCGGCCCGCGTGAGGTCAACGAGAAGGTCGGCCTCGAGCGCGCCGAGGCGGTCAAGCGGTACCTCTACGAGAAGTACCAGATCCCGCTCCACCGGATGAACGTGATCAGCTACGGCGAGGACAAGCCCGCGGCGCCGAACAACACCCGCGAAGGCCGCGCCCAGAACCGTCGCGTCGTCATCCGGGTGCTCGCCTAGCCACCCCTGATTCACCCCCTCAGCCAGCCCGGAACATCGGGCACACGGCGGCGGACTCAACCTGCCCGAGTCCGCCGCCGTTCCTTTTAGCGGCCCAGGGTCCCAGGGTCCGGAGAGTCCTGAAGAACGGATGCCGGCGCAGCCGGCCACCGCGGTTCGAACTTCGAACTTCGACGTTCGAAGTTTCCCGCGCGAGGGGCCGGGTGTCTTGGCCCCGAGCTCTCCGAACGTTACAGTACCGACACGCACGGAGCCGATACTCGGTCCCGCGCGGGGTCCGCCCGGTGGCGGGCCGCGCCCGAGAGGTCATGCCGCGTACGCCGCGTTCGAAGCCGCCCCGTCGTCCCCCGTCCGGAGATCCGCTGCCCCGTCGCGTCCGCGACGAGATGCTCGACAGCTTCGACGAGGAACTCGAACACGAAATCGACGATGAGCGCCTGACGGCGCTGCTGACGGACGTCTCGCGTGAGGGTCCGGGCACGCCGCCCACGCCGGCCCCGGGCGCGGTCCCGCGGAGGGGCCGGCCCGCGAGCGACCCGGCGGCGGCCGCCCCGGCCCCCGTGGAACAGGCGCGCGGACCGATCGACCGCGAGGTCTACTTCCGCGAGCTGTTCCGGCTGCAGGCCGAGCTCGTGAAGTTCCAGGACTGGGTCGTGGCCCGCAAGCTGAAGGTCGTCGTGCTGTTCGAGGGCCGCGACGCGGCCGGCAAGGGCGGCGCGATCAAGCGCATCACGCAGCGCCTCAACCCGCGCGTCTGCCGCGTCGCCGCGCTGCCCGTGCCCACCGAGCGCGAGCGCACCCAGTGGTACTTCCAGCGCTACGTCGCGCACCTGCCGGCGGCCGGGGAGATCGTCCTCTTCGACCGGAGCTGGTACAACCGCGCCGGCGTCGAGAAGGTCATGGGCTTCTGTTCGGATGAAGAGTACGAGGAGTTCTTCCGGTCGGTGCCCGACTTCGAGAAGATGCTGGTGCGCTCGGGGATCACGCTCATCAAGTACTGGTTCTCGATCTCCGACGAGGAACAGCACCTGCGGTTCAAGATGCGGATCCACGATCCGCTCAAGCAGTGGAAGCTGAGCCCGATGGACCTCGAGTCACGCCGCCGCTGGGAGGACTACACGAAGGCGAAGGAAGTGATGATCCGGCGGACGCACATCGCCGAGGCGCCGTGGTGGATCGTCGAGGCCGACGACAAGAAGCGCGCGCGGCTCAACTGCATCCACCACCTGCTGCAGCAGATCCCCTACCGCGAGATCACCCTCGCGCCCGTGCTCCTGCCCCGCCGCGTCCGGCACCCGGATTATTCGCGAGCGCCACTGCCGCACGAGATCTACATTCCGGAAATCTACTGACGGCTGCGGCGGACAAAGACTGAACCAAGGTCGTCGAACGCAGTTCGACCACCAGGGTTCGAAGTTCGAAGTTCCAACTTCGAAGTTTCGCAAGCCGCCCCCAAAGCTGGGCGGCCTCAGAAGCACGCCGCGGTCGCGATCGCGTCCACCAGCGCGAGGTACTGCGGGCGGCTCACCGCCGCGCCGCCGCGCGTCGGCTCGGTCTTGTGGACGATGACCAGGTCGCGCGCCGGCAGCACGGTGATGTACTGGCCGATCGCGCCGATCCCCGTGTAGGCGCCCCGATAGGCCCCCTCGGCGAACGGGCCGTCCCAGATCCACCACAGGTAGCCGTAGC
>JAWKHR010000058.1:0-37758 GCA_041394725.1 Vicinamibacterales bacterium
ACGCCTGACGCCCGTGGAAGTCGAGGACCTGGCGCTCGACGACCTGCTCGAGGAGGCGGCGATGGCGGTGGAGTGGCCTGACCGCTGGACGCGCGCGCCGGAGCCCGTGATCCGCGTGGTGATCGAGCCGGTCGATCCCTCGACCCGGCGCGTGACCATCATCCGGCCGGACGGCTACTCGACGCGGTAGTTCGGCGCTTCCTTGGTGATGATCACGTCGTGGACGTGGCCTTCGCGCACGCCGGCGGAGGTCACGCGCAGCAGCTCGGCTTCCGCCTGGAGGGCCGGGATCGTCCCGCATCCGCAATAGCCCATGCCGGCCCGGAGGCCGCCGACGAGCTGGTGGATCATCGCGGCGACGCTGCCCTTGTGCGCGACGCGCCCCTCGATGCCCTCCGGCACGAGCTTGTCCGACCCGTCCCCGCTCTCGAGGTCGTATTCGTCCTGGAAGTAGCGGTCGCGGCTGCCGCGGCGCATCGCGCCGAGCGAGCCCATGCCGCGGTACTCCTTGAAGCTGCGGCCCTGGTAGAGGATCAGCTCGCCGGGGCTTTCGTCGGTCCCGGCAAACAGGCTGCCGATCATCGTCGCGCTCGCGCCGACGGCCAGCGCCTTGACGATGTCCCCGGAATAGCGGATGCCGCCGTCGGCGATGACGGGGACGTCGTGGGGGGCGGCCGCGCGCGCGCAGGCGGCGACCGCGGTGACCATCGGCACGCCGATGCCCGCGACGACGCGCGTCGTGCAGATCGATCCGGCGCCGATGCCGACCTTCACCGCGTTCACGCCCCGCGCGATCAGCGCTTCCGTCGCGGCCCCGGTGGCGACGTTGCCCGCCACGATGTCGATCTCCGGATGGCGATCGCGCAGGGTGGCGATCACGTCGAGCACGCCCTGGGAGTGCCCGTGCGCGGTATCGACGACCAGCATGTCCGCGTGGGCGGCCACGAGCGCGTCGGCGCGATCGAGCGCGTCGCGGCTCGTCCCGACCGCGGCGCCCACGCGCAGGCGCCCGAGCTGATCCTTGCACGCGTTCGGGTATTTGATGAGCTTCTGGATGTCCTTGACGGTGATCAGGCCCTTCAGCCGGAAGTCGGCGTCGACGACCAGGAGCTTCTCGACCTTGTGGCGGTGGAACATCTCCTTTGCCGTGTCGAGCGTCGTGCCGATGGGCACCGTGATCAGGTTCTCGCGCGTCATGATCGCGGCGATCGGGCGATGCGTCTCGGTCTCGAAGCGCAGGTCGCGGTTCGTCAGGATCCCGACGAGGCGGCCCTCCTTGCTGCCGTCCTCGGTGATCGGCACGCCGCTGATCCGGTACTTCTTCATCAGCGCCAGCGCCTCGGCAATCTGGTGGTGGGGCGAGAGCGTGATCGGGTTGACGATCATCCCGCTCTCCGACCGCTTGACGCGATCCACCTCGGACGCCTGCTCCTCGATGCTGAGGTTCTTGTGGATGACGCCGATGCCGCCCTGCTGTGCCATCGCGATGGCCAGCCGGCTCTCGGTGACCGTGTCCATCGCGGCGCTGAGCAGGGGGACGTTGACGCGAATGCGGGTCGTCACGCGGGAGGAGATGTCGACCTGGCTCGGCAGCACGGTGGAGTGCCGCGGCATCAGCAGGACGTCGTCGAACGTGAGGGCTTCGGAGAGTCCGGCGGCCACCTGGGCGGCCGCGCCGAGTGGATCGGTCATCGCGTCTGGGTCACCTATGCGCCGTGGCACTTCTTGTATTTCTTGCCGCTGCCGCACCAGCAGGGGTCGTTGCGGCCGATTTTGGGTTCGTCGCGCCGGACCTGCTTGACCGGCGCGTCGTCGCCGCCCTGGCGGGGCGGGACCGGCGCGCCGCCGGCGGCCGGAGGCGGGGGGGCCGGCCGGGAGGCCACCGCGCCCCGGGGCAGGCCCGACGGCTGGCCGGCCGCGCCGCCGCCGCTCAGCGTCACGGGTGGCGCCTTGCGCACCGGCGCCGCCGGCGGCGCGCCATCCTGCGAGATCACCGGCCGCAGCCGCCAGAGGTACCGGACCATTTCCTCGTCGATCCGGCCCTTCATGGCCTGGAACATCTCGAAGCTTTCCTTCTTGTACTCGACGAGCGGGTCGCGCTGGCCGTAGCCGCGCAGCCCGATGCCTTCCTTCAGGTGGTCCAGGCTGTAGAGGTGGTCCTTCCACTGCGCGTCGACGATCTGCAGCATGATGTCGCGCTCGACGCGGCGGAGAATCGCCGGGTCGAGCTCACCCGCGATGGACTGCTCCTTCGCCTCGTACTGCGTCTTCGCGAGGCCGACGATCGCGTCGATCATCTCGTCGGGGTTCAGCGTCGTGAGCTGCAGATCGGCCAGGGGCGCCGCGTCGAGCCCGAACAGCTCCGCGGCGGTGCGCTCGAGCCCGCCGAGGTCCCATTCCTCGGGGTCGGTATCCTTGGGCGCGTGGGTCTCCACCAGGCCGGCGACCAGGTCCTCGGCCACGGTCATCAGGTACTCGCGCGTGTCGACCGGATCCGCGTCCTCCTCGAGGCGGATCCGCCCCTCGAGCAGCTCGCGGCGCAGCGAGTAGATGTTCTCCCGCTGCTTGTTCATCACGTCGTCGTACTCGAGCAGGTGCTTGCGGACGGAGAAGTTCTGGGCCTCGACCTGCTTCTGCGCACGCTCGATCGCCCGCGTCACCATGCCGTGCTCGATCGGGACGCCTTCCTCCATGCCGAGGCGCTGCATCAACCCGGAAATCCGGCTGGTGCCGAAGATCCGCATCAGGTCGTCCTCGAGCGAGAGGTAGAAGCGCGATGAGCCCGGATCGCCCTGCCGGCCCGCGCGGCCGCGAAGCTGGTTGTCGATCCGGCGGGCCTCGTGGCGCTCGGTGCCGATGATGTGGAGCCCGCCGGCCGCCACGACGCGGTCGTGCTCGACGTCGGTCTCGCGCTTGAAGTCGTCGAAGATCTGCTCGTACGTCGCGCGGGGAGCCCGGTAGAAGCTCTCGAGGTGGTAGAAGTAGACGAACTCCTCGTCGTCGATGAACTTCTCCTGCCCCTTGGGCAGGCGCTCGGCGATCTGGTCGGCCAGGCACTTCTGCCGCGTCATGAACTCCGGGTTGCCGCCGAGCAGGATGTCCGTGCCGCGACCGGCCATGTTCGTCGCGATGGTGACGACGCCCTGGCGACCGGCCTGCGCGACGATCTCGGCTTCCTGCGCGTGATACTTCGCGTTCAGCACGACGTGCCTGATGCCGCGCCGCTTGAGCATCCCGGACAGCTTCTCGGACTTCTCGATCGACACGGTGCCGACCAGGGTCGGCCGGCCGGCCTCCTGCTTGGCGACGATGTCGCCGATGATCGCGTCGGACTTCTCGCGGTCGGTCCGGTAGATGGAGTCAGGCTCCTCGACCCGCTGGAGCGGACGGTTCGTCGGCACGACGATGACGTCCAGCTTGTAGATCTTGTTGAACTCCTCGGCCTCGGTCTCGGCCGTGCCGGTCATGCCGGAGAGCTTGCCGTACTTGCGGAAGTAGTTCTGGAAGGTGATGGTCGCGAGCGTCTGGTTCTCGCGCTCGATCTTGACCTTCTCCTTCGCCTCCACCGCCTGGTGCAGGCCGTCGCTCCACCGCCGGCCCGGCATCAGCCGGCCCGTGAACTCGTCGACGATGACCACCTGGCCGTCCTTGATCATGTAGTCGACGTCGAGCTTGAAGATCGCGTGCGCGCGCAGCGCCTGGTGGATGTGGTGCAGCAGCGGCATGTTGACCGGGTCGAACATGCCGGTCGACCCCGGCGCCACCCGGTGCGCCAGCATCTGCTCGGCCTTGGCCATGCCGCTCTCGGTGAGCTGCACGGTCTTGTGCTTCTCGTCGACCAGGTAGTCCCCGGTCTCCTCGAGCGCCTCGCGCTCCTCGGCCTTGACGTCGCCGCGGGTCACCGCCCCCGGCTT
Source organism: Vicinamibacterales bacterium (assembly GCA_041394725.1). Classification (GTDB taxonomy): domain Bacteria; phylum Acidobacteriota; class Vicinamibacteria; order Vicinamibacterales; family SCN-69-37; genus JAWKHR01. The sequence goes on from JAWKHR010000058.1 coordinate 3,915, forward strand.
GAGCTTCGGGATGATCCGGTCCACCTCGTAGTACAGGTCGGTGGAGGCCTCGGCCGGCCCCGAGATGATGAGCGGGGTCCGGGCCTCGTCGATCAGGATCGAGTCCACCTCGTCGACGATGGCGAAGTTGTGGCCGCGCTGGACGTACTGCGCGAGGTCGAACTTCATGTTGTCGCGCAGGTAGTCGAACCCGAACTCGTTGTTGGTGCCGTAGGTGATGTCGCAGCCGTAGGCGGCCTGCCGTTCCGCGTCGTTGAGCTCGTGCTGGATGACGCCGACCGACATGCCGAGGTACCGGTAGACGCGTCCCATCCACTCCGAGTCGCGCCGCGCCAGGTAGTCGTTCACGGTGACGACGTGCACGCCCTGCCCGCCGATCGCGTTGAGGTAGGCCGGCAGCGTCGCGACGAGCGTCTTGCCCTCGCCGGTCTTCATCTCCGCGATGCGCCCGCTGTGCAGCACCATGCCGCCGATGAGCTGCACGTCGAAGTGCCGCATGTTCAGCACGCGCTTGCCGGCCTCGCGCATGACGGCAAACGCCTCGGGCAGCAGGTCGTCGAGCGACTCGCCCTGCGCGAAACGCTGCCGGAACTCCACCGTCTTCGCCTTCAGCGCCCCTTCGTCGAGCGGCGCGATCGTGGGTTCGAGATCGCTGATGCGCGCGACGAGCGGACGAAGACGCTTGAGTTCGCGTTCGTTCTGGGTGCCGATGACCTTCGCGAGGAGGGTGTTGAGCATCAAGAGTCCATCGTCGCCGCCGGGGCCCGCGACAGGTGCGATCTGTCGGCTCCGCGGCGCCGAGGGTAATCCATCGATTCTAGGGAAGCGGGGCGTCGGCGGTCAACTTGCAGAACCCCACAGCCGGGCACTCAAGACGGCCGGTGCACCGCCACGACACCCCGGCGGACACGCGCCTGAGACGCCGCGCGCGCCGGAACGGTCGGACCGATGGTCGGGCAGGGAACGTCAGGGACGCGTCAGGAGACGCATCGGATTGAACGGGCGTCCCATGACGAGGATCTCGTAGTGCAGGTGCGAACTGGTGGCGCGGCCGGTCGCCCCCACGTAGCCGATGACGTCGCCCCGGTGGACACGCTGGCCGACCCGGGCCGCGAAGCCCGAGAGGTGGCCGAACCGGGTCGAGATGCCAAAGCCGTGGTCGATCATGACCGAGTTGCCGTAGCTGCCGTTGTAGGCCGCCTGGGTCACCACGCCGTCGGCCGTGGCGCGCACCGGGGTGCCGCGGTTGGCCGAGATGTCGAGTCCCGGATGGAAGTCCGGTTCGCCGGTGAACGGATCGCGACGCTCGCCGAAGCTGGAACTCAGCCAGCCGGTCACCGGCCAGATCGACGGCGTGGCGCGCGCGAGCGCCGCCTTGTTCTCGATGTCGGTCCGGACCGACGCCAGGCGCGTCTCGATGACGCCCAGGAGCCCGCGCAGGATGCCGAACGTGCTCTCCGGCGTCTCGTCGGCGCGCACGATGGGGGCGCTGGCGGACGAGCCGCCGCCAACCGCCCGCGACCGGATGACAGCCGGCAGCCGCGCAATGGCCGCCTTGGTCTCCGGATCGAGCTCGGCCTGGTCGGTCAGGTCGGACAAGGCCGACTGCAACGCGGAAATCTGGTTCGCCAGCTCGCCAGTGGCGTCGCGATAGCTGTCGTTCTCGGTCCGCAGCATCTCGTTCGTGGCCGTGAGTGTGGTCACCTCGTTCTGGACCGCTCCGGCCGCGCCGAGGCCAATCAGCACCGGCAGCGCCAGCAGGATCGCGCCGGCGCCGAACACAAGGCGACGGCTGACCGTCAGGCGGCGGACGGCACCCGTACTCCGATTGGCGATGAGAACGGTGTATCGCGGGGAGCGCATGCGTCTGGACTGCGACGGCTCTCCCGGAAGGGGATTGGAAGAGCCGACCACAAACTGCTGAACTGTAACACAATGTCCGCGGAACTGCCAGCCTGCACCGTCGGCCGCCGCGGCTCCCGCCGCTCACGGCGTCACATCCGGCCCGCCGCGGAACTGCAGCGCTTCGGCGACGTGCCCGGCCGCCACCTCGAGGTCGCCGGCCAGGTCGGCGACGGTCCTTGCGACCCGCAGGACCCGGCTGACGGCGCGGGCGCTCAGCCGCAATCGCTCCACCCCCTCGCGAAGCAGCCGATCCGTGCCGGCATCCTGCCGGCAGACGTGCTCCAGCGCCCGCCCCTGGAGGCGGGCGTTGAGGACTGCCTGACGCGCCGACTGGCAGCCCCGGGCGCGGATGACCCGGTCGCGCACCGGTCTCGTGGCTTCGGCCGGGTTCGCCGATCGCAGGTCCGTCCAGGCCACGGGCGAGACGTCCACGCGGAGGTCGAACCGGTCACGAAGTGGCCCCGACAACCGACGCCCGTAGCGCGCGACCGCGCCCGGCGGGCAGACGCAGCGGCGGGCGGGGCTGCCGTAGTGCCCGCACGGGCACGGGTTCATGGCCGCGACCACCATCACCTCGGCGGGAAAGCTGACCGACCGCGCCGCACGGGCGATGTGGACGACCCCCTGCTCGAGCGGCTGCCGCAAGGTTTCCAGCACGCGGCGGCTGAACTCCGGCAGTTCGTCGAGGAAGAGCACGCCGGCATGAGCCAGGCTGATCTCACCCGGCCTCGGCTGGCCGCCGCCGCCCACCAGCGCCACGTCGGACGCGGTGTGGTGCGGTGCCCGGAAGGGACGCTCGGTGATCAGGCCGGCACCGGGCCGGAGCAGGCCCGCCACCGAGTGGATCGCCGTGACCGTCAGCGCGTCGTCGAAAGCCAGTGGCGGCAGCAGGCCCGGCAGTCGCCGCGCCAGCATTGTCTTGCCCGACCCGGGGGGGCCGCTGAGCAGGAGGTGATGACCTCCGGCCGCCGCGATCTCGAGGGCGCGGCGCGCCAGATGCTGCCCCCGCACCTCGCTGAGGTCGTCCATCGAGTCGGACACGGGCGGTCCGTCGGGGGACGGTGGCGTCGCGGGCGTCGGGGCGGGTGACGTCACGGTGCGGGCCGCGTCGAACAGCGAGGCGACGGGGAACAGCGGAAGGCCCTCGACGACCGCCGCCTCGCGCAGGTTCGCGGCCGGGAAGAGCAGACCGCCGCGCCCCATGCGTCGGCTGGCCACCGCGACCGGGAGGAGCCCCGTCATCGGCGGCACCGACCCGTCGAGCGACAGTCCGCCGACCACGGTCCAGGGCGGCGGATCCCGGTGCGGCAGGGCGCCCGAGGCCGCGAGGATGCCCAGCGCGATGGGCAGGTCGAAAGCCGCCCCGACCTTGCGCAGGTCCGCCGGGGCCAGGCTCACCGTGATCCGGGCGGCGGGGAACGGGAAACCCGAGTTGCGGATGGCCGTCCGAACCCGCTCGCGGCTCTCGCGCACCGTGGCGTCCGGCAGGCCGACCATGGTGAGGCCGGGCAGGCCGTCCGCGACGTCCACTTCGACGGAGACCGGCACGGCTTCGATGCCGAGGATGGCGGCGGCGCGCAGGCGGGCGAGCATGCGGTCCTGCTCCGCAAGGACGTGGCCATCGCGCGGCAGTGCGGTTTGGCGCGTTCGCGGCGAGCGGTTGCAGAAACGGCAACCCGCCGGCATGCGCATGTTGTCGATATGGCGACTCGCGCCGGTGCCGCGGCGTCCGGGGGCGAGGTCGCGCGACGGCTGGCGACGATCAGCGACGGACGGTGAGGCGGTCGCCGGCGACGATGCGATCGTTGCGCAGGTTGTTGAGGCGCTTCAGCTCGGCCACGGTCGTGGCGAACTGCTTCGCGATGCCAATCAGCGTGTCGCCCCGGCGGACGCGGTAGGTGAGCGGGCCGGAGTTCCGGGCCGGTGCGGCCGAGGCTGGCCGGCTCGTCGCGGCGGGGCGCGCAGTCGGCAGAGCGTTGGCCGGGCGCGTCGGAATGACCAGCGTCTGGTTGATCTGCAGGCGGGTGGTCCGGAGCTGGTTGGCCTGCATCAAATCGGCGACCGACATCCCGTAGCGACGCGCGATGCCGCTGAGCGTCTCGCCGCGTCGCACGGCGTGGTACTCGAACCGCACGAACAGGCCGGGGTCGGCGGTGGCGAGCCGGGTCTCGATGGTCGGCGCGGTCCCGACCGGCACCTTCAGCTCGTGTTCACCGGCCGGCGTGGTCAGGCGGCGCAGTTCCGGGTTGAGCTCCTGCAGGGCCTCGACGGACACGCCGGCCCACTCGGCGATGATCTTGAGGTTGAGCGCGTCGGGCACCGTGACGCGTTCGTAGGCGAGCGGCGCCGCGCCGGTCACCTCGAAGCCGTAGAGCGACGGGTTCCGCGCGATGACCATCGCGGCCATGATCATCGGCACGTACTCGCGCGTCTCCCGCGGCAGGTAGCGCGAGGTCCCCGAGATGGCCCAGTAGTCGGTCTGTTTCGACAGGCGGATCGCGCGCTGCAGCCGGCCAGGCCCCGCGTTGTAGCTGGCGAGGGCCAGTGGCCAGTCGCCGAACACCTCGTAGAGCGATTTCAGGTACCGCGCGGCCGCGCGCGTGGCTTTCTCCGGGTCGGACCGCTCGTCCAGATACCAGTTCTGCTCGAGTCCGTGCTCGCGCGCGGTGCCGGACATGAACTGCCACATGCCGCGCGCCCGCGCCCGGGAGAGCGCCGTGACCTTGAACGCGCTCTCGACGAGCGGCACGTAGGCCAGGTCCAGCGGAATGCCCTCGTCCCGGAAGATGTCCTGGATCATCGGCAGGTAGCGCACGCTGCGGTCGAGGCCGGCCTGCATGAAGTCGCGCAGGTTGCCCTGGAACAGCTCGACGTAGGAGAGCACGCGGTCGTTGACGGGGATCGGGACGTCGTGCGGCGTGCGCTCGAGATCCGACGCGACGGTCTCGGCCGTGGTGGCGGCCGGCTCCGGACGCTCGAACATCGCCGCCGCGAGGAGGTCGTCGATCGCCGCCGGCTCGCTGTCGGCTTCCGTGACGCCGTCGCCCTCGCGCAGCGCGATGAGTTCGAGGGCCGAGATCCGATCGAGCAGGCTGTCGAACTCGGTCCGCAGCCGTGAGTCCCCGCGGGCCCCCTCGGGCTCCTGCAGCAGCAGATCCACCGCCGAGTCGAACGAGTACCGCGCGGCCTCGATCCGGCCCGCCTGGAGCTCGGTCCGCCCGTCCTGGAAGGCGCGCTCCGCTTCGGCCACCAGCTGCGCCACGCGGTCCTGCTCGATCTGGATCGGCTCGCCGGGGACGCCGTCGAACGCCGCGACCGGGAGCGCCGGCGACGGCACCTCGGGCGCCGACGTGGGCAGCGCGCACCCGGAAACCAGGGCGAGACAGGTGAGCGAAGTCAGCGTGGCGCGTGCGCGCATGCGAATGTCCACGAACTCCCGGCTGAAACCGTGTACTTCCGGCTAGGACGACAACGCGGCGCCCCTGGTTGGCGCCGCGTGCGTCAGCGGGGCCAGCCGGGCGTCTCGAAGACCTTGTGCGCCTCGGCCAGGTCCCGGGCGGCGGGCGTGATGATCGTCCGCTCCCCGACCTGATCTTACGGCCCAGCCGCACGGCCTGCTTCACGTCATCCTCGCAGACGAACTCGGCCACCGTGGCTGCGGCGGCCGGCGCGGCCGCAGACGAGATATCGGTCGCGGCCTGCGGTTCCCCATCGCGGCCTGCATCTGCCGGCGTACGGCATCGGCCGACACGCCCGGAACCGGCGCCGGCGCCTCCACACGCGGCAGCGGCGCCGGGGCCTCCACGCGCGGCAGCGGCGCCGGGGCCTCCACGCGCGGCAGCGGCGCCGGAGCGGCCGCCGGCGGCGCGGCGCCGGGGCGGGTGACGGGCCTGATTTCCCACGCGAGCCGCTTGATGTTGAGCAGGTGCCGCGGCGAGATGTTGTCCGACGTGATGTTGCCGCCGTAGCCGCCGCAGCCGAGCGTCATCGACGGGTCCAGCCCCGTCGAGAGCCCGATCGATCCGTGCGTCGTCGGCGTGTTCACCACGATGCGGAAGGCCGGCTTCTTCAGGCCGAACTCGAGAATCACGGCCTCGTTCGTCGAGTGAATCGACATCGTATGGCCCATGCCGCCGTAGCGGAGAATCTGGATGCACCGCTCGCAGCCCTCCCGCCAGTCCGCGACGACATAGCTCGAGAGGACCGGGCAGAGCTTCTCGATCGAGAGCGGGTAGTCGCGGCCCACGCCGTCGAGCTCGGCGATCAGGGCGCGCGTGCCATCGGGCACGCGCAGGCCGACCTCGCGCGCGATGTGCATGGCAGACCGGCCGACCAGCGCGGGGTTCGGCAGCCGCTGCGGCGTCACCAGCGCGGTGGCGAGCATCCGCGCCTCGTCCGGCGAGAGGAAATAGCCGCCTTGCGCGACGAACTCGCGCCGGGCCGCATCGGCGATCGCCCGATCCATCACGATCGAGTTCGGCGACGAGCAGAGCAGCCCGTTGTCGAAGCACTTGCCGGCGATGATGTCGGCCGCCGCCTTCGGCACGTCCGCGGTCTGCTCGATGTAGCAGGGCGCGTTGCCGGGGCCGACGCCGTACGCGGGCTTGCCCGCGCTGTAGGCCGCGCGCACCAGGCCCATGCCGCCCGTCGCCAGGATGACCGCGACCTCGCGCTGGGTCATCAGCGCCTGCGTGCCCTGGAGCGTCACCGTCTGCATCCAGTTCACCGCGCCGTCCGGCGCGCCGGCCTTCGTCGCCGCGGCGGCCATGATCTCGGCCGCCTGCGTGATGCATCGCGCGGCCGACGGGTGCGGGCTCAGCACGATCGGGCAGCGCGCCTTGAGCGCGATCAGGATCTTGTAGATGGCCGTGGACGTCGGGTTGGTCGACGGCACGATGGCCGCCACGACGCCGAACGGCTCGGCGATTTCGACGACCTTGCGGTCCTCGTGTCGCGCCACCACGCCGACCGTGCGCATCGGCCGGATGAACTGGTGGATGCGTTCCGCGGCGAACAGGTTCTTCTGGACCTTGTCGGCGACGACGCCGAAGCCGGTTTCCTCGACGGCGAGGCGGGCGAGCGGTTCCACCTGCGCGAGTGCCGCCGCAGCGGCCGCATCGACGATGCGATCGATCTGTGCCTGGGTGAGTTCGGCGAGCGGCGCGGCGGCCGCCTTCGCACGCTGCGCGAGCCGCCGGGCCTCGGCGGCGGACGTCGTGTCGCGTTCGGACGGGGCGGTGGCCTGCGCCATCGGCCTGGCGGCGTCCTTCAGACGCGCGCGGCCGTGCCGCCGGTGCGCGGCAGGACGCGCTCGACCTCCGCGTGCGGCCGGGGAATCACGTGGACGGACACGAGCTCGCCCACGCGTCGCGCCGCGGCGGCACCCGCATCCGTCGCGGCCTTCACCGCGCCGACGTCCCCGCGCGCCAGCACGGTGACGAACCCCGCGCCGATGTACTCCTTGCCGATGAGCACCACGTTCGCGGTCTTGACCATCGCGTCGGCTGCCTCGATGGCGCCGATGAGGCCGCGGGTTTCAATCATGCCGAGCGCGTCTGCTGTCATGGAATGGCCGGGGGCAGAATCGCCGCAAGGCTAGCATATTGAACAGCATGCGACAATACGGTTACCATCGACGCTCGTCATGTTCTTCATGCGCGCCGCCACCCGTCTCCTCCTGCCGCTGATCGTCCTGGCCCTCGCCGTCCCGGCGTGCTCCAAGGCGGACAGCGCGCCGCCCGTGGCCACCGTGTCCGTCGCGTTCAGCAAGGACCGCGTCGCCATCGGCAGTCCGCTCGACATCCAGTACCGGTTCGTCGTCGCGCCCGATGCGCGCATCGACGGCGACTACCGCGTCTTCGTCCACGTGCTCGACGACCGCGGCCAGCAGATGTGGACCGATGACCACGACCCGCCGGTGCCCACGTCGAAGTGGCGGCCGGGCGAGACCATCGAGTACACCCGGACCCGCTTCATTCCGAGCTTTCCCTTCCTGGGGCAGGCCACGGTCGTCGCCGGCCTCTATCGCGACAACGAGCGCCTGCCGCTGCAGGGCCTCGACCCGGCGGACCGGGAGTCGACGAGCCGCGAGTACGTCGTCGGCCACCTCGACATCCTCGCGCAGGTGGAGAACGTCGCCCTCTGGCGCAAGTCCGGCTGGCATCCGGTGGAGTTCTCGCCCACCGACACCGCCCTGGACTGGGAGTGGACGGAGAAGGTCGCGACGCTGTCGTTCAAGAACCCCCGGAAGGACATCACCTTCTTCCTGGAGTACGACGCCCGGCCCGACGTCTTCCCGGATCGCCCCCAGACGGTCACCGTCTCGGTGGGCGGGAAGCCCGTTTACACTTTTGCAGCCGACCAGACCGAGCTGACCCTCCACCGAATCCAGATTGCCGCCCCGGACCTGGGTGACGGGGACATGGTGGAGATGCAAATCGAAGTGGACAAGACATTTGTGCCCGCCCAGACGGGTGGTGGCGCCCGTGATACACGGGAATTGGGCATCCGGGTCTATCACACCTTCGTCGAAGTCCGATAAGAAGGGGGATGGCCAGATTTCTCGCCCGCGTGGTGGCCACGGCGGCGGTCCTGCTGCTGGCTCGTCCGGCGGCGGCCGACATCGTCAAGTTCACCAACGGCCGCACCATGACGGTCGAAATGTGCCGGTTCGAGGATGACGTCGCGATCCTCTACCTCCGGGGCGGCGGCGAAATCCGGATGGACAAGGACCTCATCGACGAGCTGCTGCCGGACGAGATTCCCTACGTCGAGGCCGTCGGCATCGAGGCCCTGGACGCCTCGCCGGCCGCGCATCGGGCTCCGCTCAGTCGGGCCGCGATTCGCAGCCTGGTCGATCAGGCCGCCAGCCGCTGGGGCGTACCGCTCCCGCTGGCGCACGCCCTGGTCACCGTCGAATCGAACTACAACCCCCGGGCCATCTCGAACAAGGGCGCGATGGGGCTGACCCAGCTCATGCCGGCCACGGCCGAGCAGTACGGGGTCCGTGACCCGTTCGACGAACAGGAGAACCTCGAGGCGGGGATGCGGCACCTCCGGTACCTCCTCGAGCTCTTCAGCGGGGATCGGTATCGCGCCCTGGCGGCCTACAACGCCGGCGAAGGCGCCGTCCGGCGCTACGGCGCGGTGCCGCCGTACCGCGAGACCCAGAACTACGTGCGGCGCATCCTCGCGATCGCGCAGGGTCGGTAGCGACCGGTAGCCCGGCGCGCCGGGTGCCGGCGGCCCCGGGCGCCGGCGCGCAGGACCGTTCGCCGCCGCAGGCACGGGTCCTGCACACTTCTGCTCAGCCGATTGGGTAAACTGACGGTCTAAAGCCGCAGGAATCCCGGATGCCGGGCGGCCGTTGGCCGGGACGCCCCGGGGGCAGAGGCTCCGGAGGCGTCAGGCCGACGTGCCGGCCGAGCCGGTCGGGAGAGCGGAGAGACCGTGGAATACCGCTGCAGGGTGGCGACGGCGGGTGGTCAGGTGATGGAGACCACCTTCGTCGCGGAGAACGAAGCGCGGCTGCGCCTGGAGCTGGAAGAGAAGGGGCTGTACCTTCTCTCGATCCAGGGGGGCGGGGGCCTGCGCGTCGGCGGGATGCGACTCGCCCTGCCGCGCCGGCGCCGGATCAGGCCGGCCGAGTTCATCGTCTTCAACCAGGAAATGGCGACCCTGCTCAAGGCGGGCCTGCCGCTGGTCCAGTCGCTCGACATCCTGCGCAAGCGCGTGCCGAACCCCATGTTCAAGTCGGCGCTGGACGACATCTACGAGAAGGTGCGGTCCGGGTCGTCGATTTCCGACGCATTCGCGTCGCAGGGCGAGCTGTTCTCGGGGGTCTACACCGCGTCGCTGATGGCGGGCGAGAAGAGCGGCAGCCTCGAGCAGGTCATCCGCCGCTACGTCGCGCACATCAAGGTGCTGGCGCGAGTCCGGGCCACGGTGATCTCGGCGCTCATCTACCCGGCCATCCTGGTGGTCCTGTCGATGGTCGTGGTGGGCCTCATCGTCTTCCGGGTCGTGCCGGAGTTCGCGCTCTTCTACGAGCAGTTCGGGCGGGGCGCGCAGCTGCCGCTCTCGACCCGGGTCGTGGTGGCGCTGTCGAACCACCTGGTGGGCAGCGGCGGCCTCATCATCGGCGCGATCGTGGCGCTGGTGGTCGGCAGCGTCCTCTGGTTCCGGCAGCCCGCCCAGCGGCGGCGCCTGCACGCGTGGATCCTGCGGCTGCCGTATTTCGGCCCGCTCGCGCGCAAGTTCGCCACGGCCCAGGTCTCGCGCACGCTGGCGACGCTGCTCGCCGGCGGCATCCCGCTGGTCAACGCGCTGGACATCAGCGCGCGCTCGACGGGCAACCGGTCGATCGCCGACAAGCTGGCGGTCGTCGCCAAGCAGGTCCGGGAGGGCGGCAGCCTGGCGCAGTCGCTCTCCGAGCAGGACCTGTTCCCGCACGTCGCGGTCGAGATGGTGGAGGTCGGCGAGTCGACGGGCGCGCTGGCGGAGATGCTCAACAGCGTGGCCGACTTCTACGACGAAGAGAACGAGACGAGCCTGACGCGCTTTTCGAACATCATCCAGCCTCTCATGCTGATCATCATGGGCGTGGTGATCGCCGGGCTGCTGATGTCCCTGTACATGCCCCTGTTCCAGATTTCGGCGCTGCGGTCCTGAGGTCATGAGCGAAGTCGCCCCCCAGTCCCCCGAGACGTTGTACACGGAACCGGATGCCCCGGCGGTCGACCGCGTCGCCGAGGAGGTGTCCGCGCGCCGCCTGGCCACGCGGTATCAGCTCGAGTTCGTCGATCTGGAGCACTTCCACATCGACCACGCGCTGTTCCGGAGCATCCCGGCCGACCTGATGCTGCGCTACGGCTTCGTGCCGTACCGGCGCGAGGGCCAGACGCTGCTGATCGTCGTGAGCGATCCGACCGACCTGCAGACGATCGACGAGGTCGGCGTCCAGCTCGGGACGCCGGTCCGCGTGTGCGTCGGCACCGCGTCGTCGATCCAGGCGATCCTCAAGAAGTCGGAGAGCTCGACCCGGGTGCTCGAGGAGGCCACCGAGGGCTTCCAGATGCAGATCCTCCGTGAGGACGACACGGGGGAGGAGAGCCTCACGGTCGACAAGCTCACGTCGGACGCGAGCCCGGTCATCCGGCTCGTGGACTCGATGGTCTTCACCGCGCTGCAGCGGCGCGCGTCGGACATCCACATCGAGACGCAGGACGACGCGGTGCACGTGAAGTACCGGATCGACGGCGTACTGCAGGCGGCGATGAAGCCGATCGACAAGCGGCATCACAGCACGATCATCTCGCGCATCAAGGTCATGGCCGAGCTGGACATCGCCGAGAAGCGCATCCCGCAGGACGGGCGGTTCAAGCTGCGCGTGCGCGGGAAGGCGATCGACTTCCGCGTGTCGATCATGCCGAGCGTACACGGCGAGGACGCGGTCATCCGCATCCTCGACAAGGAGTCGATCAGCGAGCAGTTCACCGAGCTGCGCCTCGACATCCTCGGCTGGCCCGAAGAGGAGATGCGGCGCTTCCGGAAGTACATCCGCGAGCCCTACGGCATGGTGCTCGTGACGGGGCCGACCGGATCGGGCAAGACCACCACGCTCTACGCGGCGCTCTCGGAAATCAAGTCGATCGAGGACAAGATCATCACGATCGAGGACCCGGTCGAGTACCAGCTCAAGGGGATCACGCAGATCCCGATCAACGAGAAGAAGGGGCTGACGTTCGCCCGCGGGCTGCGGTCCATCCTGCGGCACGACCCGGACAAGATCATGGTCGGCGAGATCCGCGACCCCGAGACCGCGCAGATCGCGATCCAGTCCGCGCTCACCGGCCACCTCGTGTTCACGACCGTCCACGCCAACAACGTCATCGACGTGCTGGGCCGGTTCCTCAATATGGGCGTCGAGCCGTACCAGTTCGTCTCGGCCCTCAACTGCGTCCTCGCCCAGCGCCTGGTGCGGCGGATCTGCGAGGATTGTAAAGAACCCGTAAAAATCTCGCGGGAGCAGCTCCAGGAGTCCGGGATGGACCCGGCCCTCGCGGATACTCAGACGTTCTATGAAGGGAAGGGCTGCATCGAGTGCGGCGGCACCGGCTTCAAGGGCCGGACGTCGATTTGCGAGCTGATGGACCTGACGGACAAGATTCGGGACATGATCCTCGACCGCCGGCCGACGTCCGAGATCAAGCGGGCGGCCCGCGACGAGGGCATGACGTTCCTGCGCCAGTGCGCGGTCGGGCTGGTGCTCGACGGGGTGACGACGCTGCGCGAAATCAACAAGGTCACCTTCGTCGAGTGAGGCCGCGCGTGTCCTCTTACTGGTATCGAGCCGCCGCGCCCAGGGTTGCCGTCGAGATCGGCCGCCGGCGCATCAACGTCGTCGCCGTCGATCGGACGGGGACCGGCACCGTCATCGACGCCTATGCGTCCGAGCCGCTGCCCGACGGCGCCGTCACGCCGGCGCTCGGGGGGACGAACGTCCCGGACACGGGCGTCGTCGCCGACGCGCTGCGCCGGGCGCTCGACCGCGCGGGTCTCGGGTCCACGTCGCGCGCCGCGCTGGTCGTGCCCGACAGCGTGGCCCGCGTCACGCTCCTGCCGTTCGAGCAGATGCCCGCGCGTGCCGCGGACCTGGATCAGCTGGTTCGCTGGCAGCTGCGCAAGGCCACGCCATTCCCGCTCGACGAGGCGGTCGTCGGTCACGTCGTCGCCAACCGCGCCGGCGGGCAGACGACGCTGGCCGCGGTCGCCGCCCGGCGCGACGTGATGGCGCAGTACGAGGCGGTGGCCGCCGCGGCCGGCCTGCACGCCGGCATCGTGGACCTGGCGAGCTTCAACGTGATGAACGCGGTCATCGGCGCCGGCGCGGCGCCGGCGGCCGACTGGCTGCTGGTCCACCTGGCGGCCGACGCGACGACGCTCGCGATCCTGCGCGGCGAGGATCTGATGTTCTACCGGCATCGGCCGGCGGTCGACCAGGAGCCGCTCAGCGCGCTCGTCCACCAGACGGCGATGTATCACGAGGACCGCCTGGGCGGCGACAAGTTCGCCCGCGTCTGGCTGTGCGGCGCGGCTTCGACCGCCGAGCACGTCCGCTCGGAGATCGCCGAGCGGCTGGGCGTCCCGGCCGAGAGCGTGGACGTCCGCCCCGCGGCCGCGTTCCGCCAGGAGGTGTCGGTCTCGTCGGAAATCCTCGACGCGCTCGCGCCGTCGGTCGGCGTGCTGCTGCGCGAGCGGAAGGCGGCGTGAGGCGCCGGCGATGCTGAGAAACAACCTTTCCAGCCGGCCGTTCTACAACGAGCGCGCGGTGTCGCTCGTCCTCGGCGCGGTCGCGCTCGTCGCGCTGGCGTTGACGGCCTACAACGCCACCGAGATCTACGGGCTCTCGCGCCAGCGAGCCGCACTCCACGCCGACGTGACGCGCGACAGCGAGGCCACCGCCGACATCCGGCAGCAGACGTCCACGATCCGCACCGGCCTCGAGGTACCGGTGCTCAGCGGCCTGCTGGTCTCCACGCAGGAGGCCAACTCCCTGATCGACCAGCGCACGTTCTCCTGGACGGTGCTGTTCGACTACGTCGGCCGGACCCTGCCGTACGACGTCCGTCTCGTCGCCGTCGCCCCGTTGCTCGACAGGGGCCGCTTCATGGTCAAGATGATCGTGGTGGCGCGGCAGCCCGAGGACCTCGAGACCTTCTTCGCGGCGCTCCGCGAAACCGGCGCGTTCTCCGACGTCACTTCGACCGCCGAGCAGGTCCAGGACGACGGCACGCTGCGCGCCGACGTCCAGGCGGCCTACACGCCGCCGAAGCTCGCGACCCCGCCTGGCAAGACGGGCGACGCCCCGGCGGCCGGCCCTGCGGCTCCGGCCGGCGAGGCACCGGCCGCCAGGACGCCCGGCCGCACGAACGGCACGACGGGGGGCCGGCCATGAGCCTCTGGAAGCGCGTCTATGTCGAACGCCGCGCCGTCGTCCTGCCGCTCATCGCGCTGCTCGTCGCCAACGTCGCGGCGCTGGCGCTCGGCGTATTCCCGTTGCGGCAGAGTGTCGCGAACGCGCAGGACGAGGCCTACCGGGCCACCACCGGCCTCGAGGCGGCACGCCGGGACAACCAGTCGGCGCGCACCGCGCGCGTCCGCAAGGACGAGGCCGACGTCGAGCTGACGAAGTTCTACACGGACGTCCTGCCGAAGAGCCCGGCCGAGGCGAGCTACCTCACGCACCTGTGGCTGCAACTGCGCGCGCGCCGCTACAACCTGGACTTCCAGACCGGCTTGTACAAGGTCGAGCCGCTGCGCGAGAGCCGCCTGTCGAAGGCGTCTGGCAACGTGCTGCTGCGCGGCACCTACGCGGACATCCGGCGGTTCCTCTACGACGTCGAGACCGCGCAGGAGTTCATCGTGGTCGAGAAGGTCGAGCTCGGGGAGAGCGGCAGCCTGCAGGACAGCGCCGGCGGCATCGTCGCGGTGACCCTCGACGTGGCGACGTATTTCGTCACGCCCGGCGGCGGGGGAGAGAAGTAGCGTGCAGATTCTTCCGCCGCCCGGTCCGCAGCGCACGCGTCAGATCGTCCTGCTGGCCGTGATGCTCGTGGTCCTCGCGATCTTCGGCTGGCGCCAGTTCGGCCCCGCGCCGACTGCCAACCCGATCTCGTCGTCCAATCCCGTGGCAGCGGCGGGTGGCGCCGACCCGTCAGGCGTGCTGCCGGAGCAGGTGAAGCTCGGCGAACTCGAGCCGGTGCCGGTCGAGCCGAGCGGCGATCGCAACCTGTTCCGCTTCGGGATGAAACCCGCTCCGCCGCCTCCTCCCAGGCAGGAGCTGCCGCCGCCGGTGAGCACGCCGCCGCCGACGCCGGTGCCCACGGGGCCGCCGGCGATTCCGCTCAAGGCCGTGGGGCGTTACGTGGTGCCGTTTCCGGTGGGCATCGTGAAGGACCCGGTGACGGGCCGGGACGTGCAGGCCGTCGAGAACCGGCCGGTCGTGACGCTCAAGGACCCCGCGACGGGCCGGATCATCCAGGCCTACGAGGGCATGATCGTCGACGGGAAGTACAAGGTGCTGAAGATCGGGCTTCAGTCGGTCGAAATGTCTTATTTGGATGGGTCCGGCTATCGGCGGATCCCGATCGGCGGCTCGTAAGTCGGCAGGCGCCGCGACCCGGGGGCGGATCCCCCGGCCAGACGTCAGGAGATGGGCGTGAGAAACCGCAGGCAGCGATGGGTCGTGCTGGGCCTGGTCGTTCTGATGACGGCCGGCTGCGCGACCGGGCGCGCCGTCAAGAACGCCAGGAGCGCCGCCGACCGCGGGGACTGGGACACGGCCGTGGCGTACTACCGCCAGGCGCTGGCCAAGGAGCCCAGCTCGGTGGAGTACCGCATCGCGCTCGACCGCGCGGTGCGGATGGCGTCAACCGCCCACATGGAGCGCGCGCGCCAGCTCGAGGCGCAGGACCAGCTCGGCGGCGCGATGGCCGAGTACAAGCTCGCCGCGGACCTCGATCCGAGCAACACGCAGGCGCTCACGAAGGCCGTGGAGCTCGACCGCCGCATCCGCGAGCAGCTCGACGCGGCGCGCGGGCCGTCACGCCTCGAGCAGCTCCAGCAGCAGGCCGCCGCCAGCTCGCCGATTCCGCGGCTCGATCCGCGGCAGCGCGTGCCGCTGCTGAACTTCCCGAACGCGGCGATCCGCGACATTCTCACCGCGATCGGCAGCCTCACCGGCATCAACATCATCATCGACCGCGACGCGCAGTCGGTCGTGAGCCAGGGGTTCTCGATCCAGGTGCAGGACGTGCCGGTCGAGGAGGCGCTCAACCAGGTGCTCTCGGCCAACGGGCTGACGTTCAAGATCACCAACCCGAACACGATCTTCGTCTATCAGGACACGCCCAACAAGCGGGCACAGTTCGACGACGTCTACACGCAGACGTTCTACGTCTCGCACGGTGACGTCAACGACATCATCCAGATCATCAACCAGATGGTCACGACCGGCGCCGTCGTCCGGCCGTCGGTCACGCCCAACAAGAACCTCAACGCGGTCGTGGTGAAGGCCACGCTGCCGGTGCTCGAAGCCATCAAGGCCGTCATCGACCAGAACGACAAGCCGCGTGCGGAAGTCCTGGTCGAGACCGAGATCCTCGAGGTCAACCGCACGCGGATGCGCGAACTGGGCATCGACCTCAGCCAGTACGCGCTCGGGTTCACCTTCTCGCCGGAGCTCGCGCCGCCGAACGCCCAGACCACGGCCGGCGCGTTTCCGGCGCAGCCGCCGCCGTTCAACCTGAACACGATCAGCCGCGGCACGAGCATCGCGGACTTCTACCTCACCACGCCGACGGCGCTGGTGCGCTTCCTCGAGCAGGACCAGACGACGAAGGTCCTCGCGAAGTCGCAGCTGCGCGGCCGCGAGGGCGAGCAGCTCAGCGTGCGGCTCGGCGACATCGTCCCGATTCCGCAGCAGACGACGTTCCAGAACGTCGCCGGCGGCGGCACGGTGCCGCTCACGTCCGTGCAGTACACGCCGGTCGGCCTGAACCTCAACTTCATCCCGCGGGTGACGTTCGAGGACGAGATCGTCCTCACGGCGCTCACGCTCCAGAACCAGGCGCTCGGCAACTCGATCGACGTCGCGGGCCAGAGCTACCCGACGATCGTCGAGCGCACGGCGACCACCGCGCTGCGGCTGCGCGACGGCGAGTCGAACCTGCTGGCCGGCCTGCTGCTCGATCAGGACCGGACGACGCTGCGCGGGGTCCCGGGCATCTCGCAGATCCCGATCCTCCGCCGGCTGTTCGGCGTGAGCGACAGCGAGGCCCAGCAGACCGACATCGTCATGATCATCACGCCGCGGATCATCCGGTCGCACGAGCTGAAGCCGGAGGACCTGCAGCCGACCTACGTGGGCACGTCGCAGAACTTCGGCCTCGGCCGGGTGCCGTCGCTCATCGCGCCCGGCACGCCGCCGCCCCAGGCCACGGTCCCGCTCACCGGCCCCCCCGCGTCCGGAGGGGGCGGCGGGCGTGGCGGCGAGCCGCCGGCGACCAACCCGGCCGGACAGGCAGGTCAGGCCGGCGCGGCGCAGGCCGGGCAGGCTGCCCAGGTGACGCCGCCGCCGGTGCCCGTGCAGGTGCCGCCGCCCGCGACGCCTCCGACGACGCCGCCTCCGGCAGGCGAGAACCGCGTCACGGGCGTCGTGCCGGTGGAACCGGTGACCGGCGACCCGATGGCCCCGCCGCAGCCCCAGGGGGCCGCGGAGGTCAGCGTGACCGTGGGCGGAGAGCAGCTCGCCGGCGGGCCGCCGTTCACGGTGCCCGTCACCCTGGCCAACGCCTCGGACGTCTCGGCCGTGACCGTGACGCTGACCTTCGACCCGGCCGTGGTGCAGGTCGCCGGAGTGTCTCCGGGGTCGCTCATGGACCAGGGTGGCGTCAAATCGACGTTTGTGCCCAGAATGAACCCACAGGCCGGTCGCGTGGACATCGCCGTGGCGCGACCGGGGCAGACGGGCGCCACGGGCACGGGCCTGCTGGCGGCCGTCCAGCTCAAGGGCGTCTCGGCCGGCACCGCGCAGATCGCGGTCTCGGCCGTCGCCACGACGGCGAGCGGGCAGCCCGTGCGCGTGCAGGCGAAGCCCGCGACGGTGATCATCAAGTAGGCAGGCAAGGCAGGTGAACTCATGAACGCGTGGTTGCGCCGGTCGTCACCCGGCTTCACGTTCATCGAACTCGTCGTGGCGACCGCCATCATCGCGATCCTGGCGTCGGCCGCGCTGCCGCTGGCGCGCGTGTCGATCCGGCGGCAGCGCGAGTCGGACCTCCGCTACACGCTGCGGCAGATGCGCGACGCCATCGACCGGTTCAAGGACATGGCCGACCAGGGCCAGATCGCGGCCACCGAGCTGCGGCTGGGCAACGAGAACTACCCGGCGTCCCTGCAGCAGATGGTGGACGGCGTCACCCGCGCCAACGACGCGACGGGTACGAAGGTCAAGTTCCTCCGCCGGATTCCGCTCGACCCGGTGACCGGTGAGGCCGACTGGGGGCTCCGCGCGCTGCAGGACGATCCGAAATCCAACGTCTGGGGCGGCCAGAACGTCTTCGACGTCTACTCGAAGGCGCCGGGGACGGCCCTCGACGGCACGAAATACCGCGACTGGTAAGGGCGCGGAAGGGTGGGCACGATGAGGAATCTGATTCAGGCCGCACGCCGTCGCCGGGGCACCGAGGGCTTCACGCTCATCGAGCTGCTGGTCGTGATCTCGCTGATCATGATCCTCGCCTCGGTCGCGCTCAACCAGTACCGCAACAGCGTCGTCTACGCGAAGGAAGCGGCGCTCAAGTCCGACCTGTTCCTGATGCGCGACGCGATCGACCAGTACTACGCCGACAAGGGCAAGTACCCGGACTCGCTCGAGACGCTCGTCTCGGAGAGCTACCTGCGCACCGTGCCGAACGACCCGTTCACCGGCACGTCCACGTCCTGGCAGACCGAGCAGGCGCCGCTCCAGCCCGGATCCGTCTCCGCCTCACCCGGGATCTACGACGTGAAGAGCGGGTCGGACGCCAACGCGATGGACGGCAGCCGCTATTCGGAGTGGTAGGCGTCCGTCCGGAGTGGCAGGCGTCCGTCCGGTCCAGCCGCGTCAGGCCTGACGCCAGGCGATCACGAACGTCCGGTTGAACGGAAACAGCACGCGGCCGTCCGGCTGCGGCCCGTACGCCTCGCGCACCCGCGGGCGGAGCGCCTCGAGAAACGCCTGTCGCTCCGCCTCGTCCGCCAGCGCCTGCAGATACGGCCGCAGGCCGGTTCCCGCCATCCAGTCCACGACCGCGGCTGGCGACTCCAGCACGTGGACGTACTGCGTCTCCCAGACGTCCAGTGACGACGCGACGCCGCTCAGGACGTCGTAGTAGAACGCCGGGGACTCCATCGTCAGCGCGCGGCGTGCGGCCTCCAGGCGGTCGTTCCAGCGGGGCTCGCGTGAGACGTCGTCGATGAGCGCGCGGACCGGCGCATACCGACGACCGGGGATCTGGAAGGCCAGGGCACCACCTGGCGCGACCATCGAGAACAGGCGCGGGATGAGCGTGTCGTGGCCGGACAACCACTGCAGCGCGGCATTCGAGAACGCGACGTCCATCGGCCGGGCAGGCGTCCAGTCCGCGATGTCCACGGTGGCCCACGACCGGCCGGGAAACGCCGCGCGCGCCGCGTCGACCATGTCGGGCGATCGATCGAGACCGGTGACGTCCGCGTTCGGCCAGCGCTCCCAGAGCAGTCGCGTGCTGTTGCCGGGGCCGCAGCCCAGGTCTACGACGCTGGAAGGCGCCTCGAGCGCGACGCGGGCCAGCAGATCCTCTGCCGCCCGCGTGCGCTCGGCTCCGTATTTCAGGTACTGCGCGGCGTTCCAGTCCGGCATGCGGCGACGGCCCCAGACGGCCCGCCGCGACGTCCCGCGCCGTCCGGCCGACGACGCGGACGCGCGCGGCGCCTACTGCACTTCCACCTGGATCAGCACCGTCAGCGTCGGGCCCTTGGTCGGCACGACCTTGACGGTCACGATCTTCGTCCCGCGCGACTGGAACACGTGCGTCCGCTGCGTGCTGGCCGTCGTTTCCGGACCGGCCCCCTCGCCGAAGTCCCACACGTAGTGGTCGATCAGCGCCGTCGCGGGCGTGACCGTCACGGTGAAGACGGCCGCGTTCCCGAAGACGACCGTGGTCGGGCTCGCCGTGCCGTTCGCCGTGAGCGGGCCCACCGCCACCTGCGTCCGCGTGGTGATCTGGTTGCCCTGCGGATCGACGCCGGTGGCGGTGATCGTCTGGACGCCGGATTCGCCGAACAGGTAGCTGAACGTCGTGGCCACGCCCTGGCTGATCGTGCCGAGCTGGACCTCGCCCCCGTCACTGAAGGTGACCTTGACGTCGTTGAGCGTCGCGGTGCCGCTGGAGGCCGTGTCGCCGAGCGTGAGCACGATGGTGGCCGGCACGCTGACCGTCGCCGTCGTCGGCGGAGTAATCGTCAGGACCGTGCGGTTCGTGATCGTCACGTCCACGGTGCCGGAAATCGTGGTGGCGCCGCCGCCCGCCGAGGCGGTGACCGTCGCCGCCGCGGTCGTGCTCAGCGTCGTGCTGGCGACGCCGTCATCGCCCGTCGTCACGCCGCTGGAGGACAGGGAGCCGGCCGACGTCGAGAAGCTCACGAACACCCCCGGCAGGGCATTGCCGTTCTCGTCCTCAGCGCGTGCGCGGATGGTGGTCGAGCCGCCGGCCGCGGGCAGCTGCTGGGGTTCGGCCGTCACCAGCAGGCGGGTCGCGGCCGCGCCGCCGATCGTGACCTCGAGCGTCTGGGTGGCGGCGCCGGAGTAGGCCGTGATGGTCGCGACCCCGGACCGGCCGTCGGCAAAGAGGCGCGCGATCGCCCGGCCGCCGCTCGTTTCGACCTCCGCCGGCTCAATCCGTCCGAGCGTCGTCGAAAAATAGACCTTGGTGCCGTTGTGCACCGGTGTCCCGGCGCCGCTCGCCGTGGCGCCGTCGCTGCCCAGGCCGCCCTCGACGAGGACGGCGGTCAGCTCGGCGGAACCGTTGAGCGACACCACCGCGCTGCTGGTGAGGAGCGTGATGGCCGTGCCAGAAGGTGCAACGAAGGGCACTTTGTCGCAGGCCTGCCCGGCAAAGGCGGCGAGGGCGACGAGTGCCGCCAGGGAAAGCGTCCTGACACGAGCCATGATGCCTCTCGGGTGTGTTACCATGAGGAGCGATAAGGATAATACTTTCATGCACTTACGGGGTCAAGCGCCTCATTCGACGGTCGCCCCGGGGCGCTCTCGATTGGACGAGAGCGGCTACGTCTTGGCCGTCCTTCTTATCGGCATGGCCATCAGCGCCATTTGGATGTCGACGCTCCTGCCGGCCTGGCGCCAGCAGGTGCTCCGCGAGCGGGAGGCCGAGCTCATCTTCCGCGGTGAGCAGTACGCCCGCGCGATCGCACTCTACTACGTGAAGAACAACAACACGCTGCCGCCGAGCATCGACATCCTGATCAGCCAGCACCACCTGCGGAAGAAGTACCTCGATCCGATCACCGGCGAGGAGTTTCTGTATCTGGGTTCGGGCCTGATCCAGGGATCGACCGGATCGACGCTCGGCCGGGGTGGCCTGCTCGACAACGTGCGGCCGATCGGCAGCGGCGGGAGCCAGCAGCAGACCACGCAATCGAACCCGGCGCAGGCCTGCGGCGGCCAGCCGGGCATCTGCGGCGTGCGCAGCAAGAGCAGCGCGACGTCCATCAAGGTCTACGAGGGGCAGCAGCAGTACGACCTGTGGCCGTTCACCTATCAGCTGGCGATCCAGCGCGGCGCGGCCGGCGGCCAGTCCCGTGCCGGCGGCCCCGGCGGGCGGCAGGGCGGTCCTGGCGCCGGGCGTGGGGGGCGTGGCGGTGAAGACCAGCCGATCGGTCCGGGCGGCCGCGGCGGCCGCGGGGGCCTCGGCGGCCGTGGTGGGGACGGTGGGCGCGGAGGTGGCGGGGCGCTGCCGCTGCAGCCCGTGCGTCCCGGTGGTGGCGGTGCGCCGCCGCCTCCGCCCACCGGAGGCGGCCGGGGCGGCGGCAGCTAGTCGTCGAGGGCGTCGATGATCGCGTCGTGGATGGGCGCGCGGCGCGGTGCCCATCGGTTCGGTTCGCGCGACGGGTGCACGCGATTCGCGAGGAGCACGACGTAGACGTCCTGCCCCGGATCGATCCAGAGCGATGTGCCCGTGAAGCCCGTGTGGCCGATCGCCGCGGGCGACATCCGCCGGCCGCACGACGATGTCGGCTTCATCGTGTCCCAGCCGAGTGCGCGCGTGCTGCCGGGCACGGCGCTGCGGGAGACGAACCTGGCCAGTCCCTCGGGTGTGCCGAGCGGCGTGTCGGCGACGAACGTCTCCAGGACCAGCCGCGCGAAGCGTCCGACGGCGCCGGCGGCGCCGAAGAGTCCCGCGTGCGCGGCCACACCGCCGAGGGCGAACGCGTTCTCGTCGTGCACCTCGCCCACGAGCAGGCGGTTCCGCCAGGGGTCGAACTCCGTCGGCGCCGTGCGTGACCGGAGTCCGGCCCCGGGACGATAGGTGAGGGGCTCGTCCGCCGAGTCGAGCCCGAACGCGGCGAACTGCTCGTCGAGCGGCGCCCCGCCGGTCCGCTGGAGCACGAACCCGAGCAGCATGAAGCCGACGTCTGAATACGCGGCCGTCGTCCCCGGCGCGGTCTCGAGCGGCAGCCGTCCGATGGCGCGCTCGAACGCCTCGGCCCCCCTCAGGTGCTCGAACAGCCGCGCATGGGCCGGCAGCCCCGACGAGTGATCCAGCAGCTGGCGCACGGTGACGGCGTCGCGGTCGTCGCCGCGCCAGGACGCCGAAAGCGAGGCCACCGGCGCATCGAGCGCCACCAGGTCGCGCTCGACCTGCCGCATCGCGATCGTCGCGGTCGCGATGACCTTGGTGAGCGACGCCAGGTCGAAGACCGTGTCGCCGGCACAGGGCCGCGCGTCCTGATCCCACGTCAGCGTGCCGAAGGCCTCGCGCCACACGAGCCCCTTCCTCCGGCCGACCTCGACGACCACGGCCGGGGTCGCCCGTGCGGCGATGGCCTCGTCCGCGAGCGCGCGCACGCCGGCGAAGCGGTCCCCGGCTCGTCGATCACCGGGCACGGTCCGGCTCCAGCACCATCGACGCGAGCACGCCGACGCCGAACGTGACCACCGAGCCGATGACGACGTACCACTGCCACGTCGTGGCCGTGCCGAGCTTCACCCACAGCATCACGACGGTGCCCGTGGCCAGCCCCACGAGCGCGCCGCGCTCGCGGACGCGCGTGGTCAGCGTGCCGAGCAGGAACAGGCCGAGGATCAGGCCGCTCGTGAACGCGGCGATGCCGAGGACTTCGTCGACGACGCGCCGCGAGAGCGCCAGCGCCGCCAGCGCCGCGACGGCCTGCAGGACGCCGAAGAGCAGCGTGAGGCGGCGCGACAGGGCCAATTTCTGATCCTCGCTCATCCGGTCGCCGCGCCATGGGACGACGAAGTCGCCCATCACGGCCGCGGCCGACGAGTTGAGCGACGAGGACAGCGTGGACATCGCCGCCGCCAGGACGGCCGCCAGGACGAGGCCGACGAGGCCCGGGGGCAGGTGCCGCACGACGAAGAACGGAAACACGCGGTCGCCGGCGATTCGGCCGTCCACCGTGAAGGCGGCGATCTCGCCGGGCGCGTGCTGCGTGTAGTAGACGAAGAGCATCGCGCCGATCACCAGGAACAGCACGAACTGCACGAACACCACCACGCCGCTCCACAGCAGCGCGGCCCGCGCGTCCCGGACCGACCGCGCGCAGAGATACCGCTGCACCAGCATCTGGTCGGTGCCGTGGGTCGCGGTGGTGAGGAACATCCCGCCGATGACGCCGGACCAGAACGTGTAGCCACGCGTGACGTCCCAGGTGAAGTCGAACACCTGGAACCGACCGGCCGCGCCCGCCACCCGACTGACTTCGCCCCAGCCACCGGGAATCTCCCCGAGCAGGATGGCCGCCGCGAACAGCGCGCCGCCCAGGTAGACGACCAGCTGCGCGACGTCCGTCCAGACGACGGCCGTCATCCCGCCGCCGTAGGTGTAGAGCAGCGTGACGACCGCGATCACGATGATCGACATTGTCAGCAGCGCGACGTCCTCCGGGAGGAACGGCAGGAGCCGCGACACGCGCAGCCCGCCGCCGCCCGCCAGGCCCAGCACGGCCGCGAGCATCAGGCCCGTCGCGAACAGCCGGAAGCCGTCGGCCAGCGTGCGCGTGGCGATGAACACCGACGAGGCGAGCCGCTTCGTCGTCGCCCCGAACCGCGTGCCGAGCAGCTGGTAGGCCGTCAGCACGTCGCCGCGGAAGTAGGCGGGGATCAGCAGCGCCGAGACCACGACCCGGCCCAGCAGGTAGCCCACCACCAGCTGCAGGAACGTGAAGTTCGTCGTGTAGGCGAACCCGGGAATGCTGATGAACGTGACCGTGCTCGTCTCGGTCGCGACGATCGATCCCATGATCGCCCACGCCGGCAGCCGATGGCCGCTGACGAAGTAGTCCTGCATCGTCCGCTGCGCCGCCCCGAACGACCGGCCGATGACGACGACCAGCGCCAGGTAGACGACGAGGACGATGAGATCGGCGGGATGCATGCCGGCCGGGTCAGCGGCCCGCCTGGCCCTGCGCGTCCTCGAGCAGCACGGGACGCAGGGCGGTGAGCGCGCTGCCGCGCGGGCGGCCCGCCTCGGCGAGGCTGTCGTACGAATAGATGAGCACGCCCGCGGCGCCCGCACGGCGCGCCACCCGAACGTTGGCGGCGGTCTCCGCGGTGGTCAGCCGGTACGCGCCGATTCCGATCCACATCGGGACCGGTCCGACGAGGCTGGCGACGTCGCGCACCTGCGCGCGGAACACGGCGGCGTCCTGCGTGTACGCCATCGGGCAGACGACGTCGAGCAGGCCGCTCGCGGCCCAGCCGGGCCAGTCCTGGAGCTTGCGCTCCCGCGCCTCCGCGGCGTCGGGCACGACGGCGGCCGACATCGTGATGCCGGGCCGCAGGCGGCGGGCCATCGCGGCCGCGTCGGTCACGAGCGTGTTGAGCCGATCCTCGCGGAACGTCCGCCACGTCGCGGGCAGAAACTCGGTCCACGCGGTGGGGGAGCGCGAGGCGTCGAGCCGCGCCCGGTCCGCGTCGGTCGCCCAGGGCTGCCGGTCCTCGCGGAAGGCGCGCAGGGCCGCGGCGCTGTAGTCGAACGTGTTGCCCGGATAGCGGATGTAGTCCAGGTGCAGGCCGTCGAGTGCGTAGCGCCGCACGAGTTCCTCCAGCACCGACAGGGTGTAGGCGCGGGACTCGGGCAGGATGGGGGAGAGGAACAGCCCTTCCACGGTCGCGGAGCGCTCACGCGTCCAGGCGGCGAGCCGATCGACGTAGGCCGGCGATCGCGGATCGACGTCGTGCAGGCTCGTCGCGAGCGGCTCAGGCACCATGAGCCACTCCGGGTGACGGCGCAGCACGTGGCCCGGATCGCGCGGCAGGGTGACGGCGCTGCTGACCAGGTTGACGTTCACCCAGGCATGCACCTGGATGCCGGCCTCGTGCGCGAGGTCGAGCGTCAGCGCCAGCGGATCGAACCCGCGCGGCTGGCCCGCGAGATCGGCGGCGCGCGGATCGATCGCGCTGTCGTAGTAGGCCTCGCCCCGTCCACGCACCTGCACGAGCAGCACGTTGATGCCCGCGCGCTTCGCCGACCGCACCATCGTCCGCACGCCGTCGGGCGTGCGGAGCGCCGTGCGCAGGACCCACAATCCCCGCACGCCGTCCGGGACGCCGGGCGTCGCCGCGTGCAACGCCGGCACGCCCGCCAGGGTGGCGACGAGACCGGCCAGGGCGAGGACGACGGGCAGCAGTCGGCGCATCACGAATCGCGTGGCAATAGGATACGCTCTTCCCCGCATGCGAGTCGTCATTCTACCGTCCGCGCGCGCCGCCGCCGAGGCCGTCGCGCGCTTCGTCGCCGAGTCCATCCGCACGTCGCCGTCACTCGTCCTCGGCCTGCCGACGGGACGCACGCCGATTCCGTTCTACCGATCGCTCGTCGCGCTGCATCGTCGCGGCCGTGTGGACTTCCGCCGCGTGCGCACGTTCAACCTCGATGAGTTCGCCGGCATCCCGGCCGACCATCCCGGCAGCTACCACGCCTACATGCGCCGGCACCTGCTCGACCACGTGAATCTCCGGCCCTCGCACGTGCGGATTCTGGACGGGATGGCGCGCCCGTGGCGCCGCGAGGTCGCGCAGTTCGAAATCGATCTCGACGCGGCGGGCGGACTCGACCTCGCCCTCCTCGGCATCGGCCGCAACGGCCACCTCGGGTTCAACGAGCCGGCCGGCGCGCTCGCCGCGGCCACCCACCGGGTGAAGCTCTCGGCGGCCAGCCGCAAGGCGAACGCGGATCTGTTCGGGGGACGCTGGCGCGACGTGCCGACGCACGCGCTCTCGATGGGGATCGGCACACTGCTCGGCGCGCGGACCGTGATCCTGCTCGCCAGCGGGGCCGACAAGGCCCGCATCGTCGCGCGCGCGTTCACCGGCCCGGTGACCACGCAGGTGCCGGCGTCGCTGCTGCAGGTGCACCCGAACGCGGTGGCCGTGCTCGATCGGGCGGCGGCGGCACGGCTGCCGTAGGGCGGCGGGGGCGCACGGGCCGCCCGGCCTCAGGGGGTCTTCTTCAACAGCCGGCGGAGGCGGGGCTCCAGGTCCTCGCCGATGGCCTCGCTGATCGAATCCTCGGACTGCTTCAGCCGCCGCTGGGCCTGCGCGGAGGTCAGCCCGGTCTTCTTCATCACGATCGCGATCTTCACGTTCCACTTCGCGCGCTTCAGCCAGTCGTCGGCATCCTCGGGCGCGACGCCGGTCGCGACCGCGAAGATGCGGCGCGCCCGGTCGCGGAGCTTCTCGGAGCTCGTCTTCACGTCCACCATCAGGTTGCCGAACGTCTTGCCGATGCGGACCATCGCGATCGTGGTCAGCATGTTCAGCACCATCTTCGTGGCCGTGCCGGCCTTGAGGCGGGTGGACCCGGCGATGACCTCCGGGCCGACCGCGGGCGCGATGATGAGATCCACGAAGTTCTGGAGCTCGGTGCCCGGCCAGCAGGTGACGAAGATGATGCGCGCGCCCTTCGTCCGCGCCGCCGTCAGCGCGCCGCGGACGAACGGCGTCAGGCCGCTGGCCGACACGCCGATGATGACGTCCTTCTTCGTGATGCGCAGCCGGCCGATCGCCCGGGCGCCTTCCTCGTACTGGTCCTCCACGCCCTCGCGCGCGCGGAAGACCGCCTCCTGGCCACCGGCCATCACGGCCTGGACGAGCGAGTCCGGCGTGGAGAACGTCGGCGGCATCTCGGCCGCCTCGACCACGCACAGCCGCCCGCTCGTGCCCGCGCCGACGAGGATCAGCCGGCCGCCCTTGCGCAGCGCGGCGACCATGAGCTCCACGCCGTGGGCGATGCGGTCGCGCTCGCGGTGCACCGCGGTGACGACCTTCCGGTCCTCACTGCTGATCAGGTCGATGATGTCCGGGATCGGCATCTTGTCGATGCCGAGCGAGTTCGGGTTGATGGCTTCGGTGGGCAGGTCCTGCCACTTGGAGTGGTACGGCATGGACGTCTCGTCTCGGTGCACGACGAAGCGACTAGGGTACTCCCGCCGGCATCGTCACTTCAACCCGGCCGTGCAGTAGGATGAGTCCGCGCCGCCCATGCCGCCCCCCACGTCCCGCCCGCCGTCGCGCGCGCGACGCGCCGAGGCCGGCCCGCGCCCGCCGGCCGCCCTCGTCGGCTACCTGCGTCACCTCGAGGTCGAGCGCCGGATGGCGGCGAACACCCTGGAGGCCTACCGCCGCGACCTGCTCCGCCTGGCCGCGTTCGCCGCGGCGCGCGAGGCCGCGGTGACGGCGCTCACGCGCGGCGACCTCGAGGAGTTCGTCCGCGAGACGATGACCGCGGGCCTCTCGCCCGCGTCCACCGCCCGGCTCGTGGCGGCGGTCCGCGGCTTCTACCGGTTCCTCCGTCTCACGGGCGCCGTCGCCGCCAACCCGGCCGACGACCTGCAGGCGCCGCGCACGATGCCCGCGCTCCCGCGCTTCCTGTCGCTCGACGACGTGGATCGACTGATCGCCGCGCCCGACACCGCCACGCCCAAGGGCCTGCGCGATCGCGCGATACTCGAGGTGCTCTACGCGACGGGGCTGCGCGTCTCTGAGCTCGTCGGCCTCCGCCTGGCCGATGTGCGGCTCGACGAGGGCCTCGTCCAGTGCCTGGGCAAGGGACACAAGGAGCGGCTCGTCCCCCTCGGCGACGAGGCGGCCGGCTGGATCCGGCGCTACGTCCGGGACGGCCGGCCGGCGCTGCTCGGGCGGCGCGACGGGACGTCGCTCTTCGTCAACGCGCGGGGTGGCGCGCGGCTGTCCCGGCTCGGCTGCTGGAAGGTCATCAAGGCCTGTGCCCGCCGCGCCGGCGTCCGGGCGCACGTCAGCCCGCACGTGCTGCGCCATTCGTTCGCCACCCACCTGCTCGAGCGCGGGGCGGATCTGCGGGCGATTCAGGCCATGCTCGGCCACGCGGACCTCTCGACGACGCAGATCTACACCCACGTCCTCGAGGCGCGGCTGCGCCAGGTCTACGACCAGTTCCACCCCCGGGCCTGATTGACCGTCCCGGCGGCCTCTGGTACCGTTAGCTGTTTGCTCGGCGGCGGTTGCGCCGTCTCTTGCTGGTGAGGAGAGTGTCCATGGGCCGAACTGGCCGCCATCTGTTTACGTCCGAATCCGTCACCGAGGGGCATCCCGACAAGATCGCGGATCAGGTCTCCGACGGTGTCCTCGACGCCATTTTCGCGCAGGATCCGGTCGCCCGCGTCGCGTGCGAGACCCTGGTGACCACCGGGCTCGTCATCATCGCCGGGGAAATCACGACCAACTCCACCGTCGACTTCCAGCGCGTCGTGCGCGACGTCATCAAGGACGTCGGCTATACCCGCGCCAAATACGGCTTCGACTACGAGACCTGCTCCGTGCTGTCGTCCATCCACGAGCAGTCGCGTGACATCGGCCAGGGCGTGGACACCGGCGGTGCCGGCGACCAGGGGCTCATGTTCGGCTTCGCCTGCACCGAGACGCCCGAACTCATGCCGCTGCCGATCATGCTCGCGCACAAGCTCGTGCGCGGCCTGTCCGACATGCGCCGCAAGGGCGTGGTCGACTACCTCAGGCCCGATGGCAAGTCGCAGGTCACGGTCGAGTACGACGGCAACACGCCCGTCCGGATCGATGCCGTGGTCGTCTCCACGCAGCACAGCCCGACTGCCACGCACGAGACCATCAAGGCCGACCTGACCGAGAAGCTCATCAAGCAGATCGTGCCGGCCGAGCTGATGGACGCGAAGACGAAGATCTACATCAACCCGACGGGCCGGTTCGTCATCGGGGGGCCGCACGGCGATGCCGGCGTGACCGGCCGCAAGATCATCGTCGACACCTACGGCGGCGCCGCGCCGCACGGCGGTGGCGCGTTCTCCGGCAAGGATCCGACGAAGGTGGATCGGTCGGCGTGCTACATGTCGCGGTACATCGCGAAGAACCTGGTCGCCGCCGGCCTCGCGGACCGCGCGATGGTCCAGCTCGCGTACGCGATCGGCGTCGCCGACCCGGTGTCGATCCTCGTCGACACCGAAGGCACCGGCAAGGTCTCCGACGAGAAGCTCGTCGAGCTCGTGCGCGCGCACTTCAAGCTGACGCCCAAGGGCATCATCGACACGCTCGACCTGCGGCGGCCGATCTACCGGAAGACCGCGGCCTTCGGCCACTTCGGCCGGACCGAGCCCGAGTTCACCTGGGAGAAGACCGACAAGGCGCCGGCGCTTCGCGCCGACGCGGGCCTCTAGGGGCCGGCCATCGGCACCATGGCGGGCCAGCTCCGGAGCGCGGCCTTCCTGGTCCGGACGTTCGTGATGACGGCGGCGGCCCTCGTGGCCGCCGTCGTGCTGTACGTCCTCTTCACGCTGCCGCCGCGCGCCGTCGTGTTCGACGCCGCGCTGCCGCCCACCGTCGTCTACGGCGCGTACCACGTCCACACCACCAGGTCCGACGGCACGAGTTCGCCCGACGAGGTCGCGCTGGCCGCCGCCCGCGCGGGCCTCTCGTTCGTCATCTTCACCGACCACGGCGATGCCACCCGCCAGCCCGACCCGCCGACCTACCGGCATGGCGTGCTCTGCCTGGACGCGGTGGAGATCAGCAGCGACCAGGGACACATCGTCGCGATCGGGCTGGGCGGGGCGTCGCCGTACCCGCTGGGCGGCGCCGCCCGAGACGTCGCCGAAGACGTGCATCGGCAGGGCGGCTGGGTCGTGCTGGCCCATCCCGATTCGCCGCGCGAGGAACTTCGCTGGACGGGCCGCGACGTCCCGATGGACGGCATCGAGTGGCTCAACGCGGACTCGGAGTGGCGCGACGAAGCCCCGCGCCACCTGCTCATGACGGCCGCACGCTCGCTGTTTCGGGCGCCGGAAGCCGTCGCCTCGCTGTTCTCGCGGCCCGCGCGGACCCTGCGGCGCTGGGACACGGCGGCGGCCCGCCGGTCGACCATCGGGCTGGCCGCCATCGACGCACACTCACGCTGGCCGGGCTACGACCGGCTGTTCCGGGTGCTCGCGCAGGCCGTCGTCCTCGAGGCGCCGCTCGGGGGCGACGCGGGGGTCGACGGCGCCGCGGTGCTCGATGCGCTCGCGCGCGCCCATACGTTCTCGATCATCCGCGCCCTGGCCGGTCCGGCCGTCCTCGAGTGGCGGGCGACGACCGGGGTCCGGGAGTTCACGGCGGGCGATCGGTTGCCGGCGGGGGAGGCCGTGACGTTCCAGGCCAGGGTGCCGCAGGCGCCGGGCGTCGTGATCCGCCTGCTCCGGGACGGGGTCGAAGTCGCGACCGGCAGAGGCAGCCTGGTGAGGACGGGGCCCGCCGCGCCGGGGGCCTACCGCGTGGAGGCGGACTACCCGACGGCGACCGTGCCGTGGATCGTCTCGAACCCCATTTACGTTGGAGAGCCCGTCGTCCCGCCGCCGGCCGCACCGCTCGCAGACGTACCGCTGCTGCCGCTCGATGCCGCCGACTGGCGCCTCGAGCACGACGCGGCGTCCACCGGCACGGTGACGGTCGAGGACGGCTGGCGGCGATTCGGGTACGCGCTGGGGCGCGGCGTGCCGGCAGGGCAGTATGCCGCGCTCGTGACCGACACGCCGCCCGAGACCGGGTTCGATCGCATCCGCTTCACGGCGCGCGCCGATCGGCCGATGCGCGTCTCGGTGCAGGTCCGCCTGCCGGGCGGCCCGGACGGCCAGCGCTGGCGGCGATCCGTCTACCTCGACGCCACGCCGAGGACCCTTGTCGTGCCGCTCGAGGACCTCGAGCCGGTGGGCATGGACAGCACGCAGCGGCCGGTCGTGGCGCGCATCAACAGTCTGCTGTTCGTCGTCGACACGGTCAACACGAGCACCGGGGCGGAGGGCACGGTCTGGATCCGGGATGCCGCGCTGGGAGTCGGCACCCCTGGCGGCTGAGCCGATCCCGGAAGGGCTTCAGGTGCGCACGCGGAGCGTGAGGTAGAGCGCCGCGGTGGCGAACAGCAGGTTCGGCGCCCAGGCGGCGAGGACCGGCGGCAGCACCTCCGCGCTGCCCGCCGCCGCGAAGAACGCCGTCAGGAGGAAATAGCTGAAAGCCAGCACGATGGCGAGGCCGACGCCGTAGAGCGCGCCCCGGCGCCCGGTGGTCACGCCGAATGGCACCGCGAGCAGCGTCATGATCAGGGTGACGGCGGGGAAGGCGAGCTTGCGCTCGAGGTTCATGCGCTGCTCGGCGAGCGAGAAGCCGCTGTCCTTGAACTTCGCGATGTGATCGCGCAGTTCCCCGTAGGTCATCACCTCGGCATCCACCTGTGCGCTGGCGAACTCGGCCGGCGACTCGAGGGACAGCTCGCGTTGCTCGAAGCTGTCGTGCGTCGAGCGATCCGCGGCGGCGAACGTCTGCACCCAGCCACGCGATGCGACCCAGCGGCCGTCCTCGAAGGCCACCTCGGCCGCGTGGGTGTGGCTGAGCAGCCGGTAGGGCGCCTTTCGCGTCGGCTCGAACACGGAGAGTCCCAGCAGCCGCTCGTTCGCCCGGTCGTAGAGCTGGTAGTAGTAGATGCGCCCGTCGCGCCCGGCCAGCCAGTGGCGGTTCTCCGCCACGAGCTGCGTGTGTGGCGGCCGGCCGCGGATCACGTCGTCGAGCGCCTCGGCGTGCTGGTTGGCGCGGGCGACCACGCGATCGTCGAGCAGGAAGAGGATGCCACTCCAGACGACGGCGAGGAACAGCAGGGGCATGGCGGCGCGGTAGAGGCTGACGCCGCACGCGCGCATCACGGTCAGCTCGCCGGTGCGCGTCAGGCCGCCGATCGTGCCGAGGACAGCCACCAGGGTCGCAATCGGCAGGATGAACGCGATGAACTGCGGCGTGGCGTACACCAGGAACTCGGCCATCAGCCCGGCGGTCGCCTGGCCCTTGAACAGCTTGTCGATGCGGTCGAGGAACGCGCCGAGGTAGACGAGGCCCAGGAGCGCGACGAACGACAGCAGGACGAGCCGCAGGTACCGGCTGCTCACGTAGGTGTCGAGAATGCGCGGCCGGGGAAGTCCGAACCTCGGTGCCCGAATCACCAGTGCCAGGGCCTGGCCAGGCGGCCGGCGCGGCGCCGCGGTTCCTGCCGGCGCGACCCGGGCCTCGGCCGGTGCGCCGGCGGCTCCTGGCGCGCCTCCGGGCACGGTCGCGATCTCCGGGCGTGACACGCGAAGCCAGGTCGGCCAGCGGAGGGGCAGCGACGCCCCGGCGGGCCGGCTGCGCCACCAGAGCGCCGCGACGCCGACGAGGCCCATCGTGATGTTCGGCCACCAGCGGGCCATGTACGCGGGCCACCGATGGCCGGCCAGCCAGAGTTCCGCGGCGTTGGTGCCCGAGTAGTAGCCCTTGGTCCAGGCCTCGGCCTGGGTCATCACCGCGTAGTAGAGGAAGACGATCGCGAGGCCCTGGGTCAGGCCAGCGAGCTTGCCTTCGGTGCGGGTGTGCAGGCCCAGCACGAGGCCGATCGGGGCGAAGACCAGGCAGGCGACCGGGAACGAGAACATCTGGTTCAGGAAGATGACCTCGTTGTGCGGCGGCATCCCCTGGAGGGGCTTTTCCCGGATCTCCTCGCGCAGCTGCGCGATCTTCTTCTCGGCGTTGCCGCGCATGAGCGGCGCGGCCTCGCCGGGCCCGAAGACCGCGTCGGCCGGCACCGACAGGCGCGTCACGCTGCCCGATGCGGGAACCGTCGCCTCGTAGCTTTCCGGGTTGGCCCCCTCCGCGTACTGGTAGGCGTTCGTCAGGTAGAGATCCACCTGGCGGTCGGCCTCGTTCATGACCAGCCGGCCGCCTTCGCCGAGAAACACGGTCGGGGCCTTCGACTGGTCGGTGGTGTCGGCGAGCAGCACGTCCTTCCAGCCCCCGCCCGGAGCCTCGTCGTTGATGAGGAGGACCTTGCCCGGGAAGCCCTCGTAGAACAGCCGCGGCTTGATGTCGGCCTCGCTCTGCTGGGCCAGGAACCGGTAGGTAATTTCGCGAAAGGCCTGATTCGAGTCGGCGATGAGCGAGGTCAGGACGTACACGTCGGCGGCGGCGGCGACGAGGGCCATGACCAGGATGGGGCGCAGGAGGCGACGCGGGCTCACGCCGCAGGCCAGGAGCGCGACCGACTCGCGGTCAGCCGAGAGGCGGCCCAGGGCAATGAGGAGCCCGGTCAGGAACGCGATTGGAATCGTCAGTCCGAGCGCCTGCGGGATCAGGAGCAGCAACAGGTACCCGACGGTGCCGAGCGGCACGCCCTTGGCGAGCAGCTTCTGCGCCTGGTCGAGGATCGGGTTGATCTGCAGGACGAAGGTGAAGACCGCGAGCGCCAGCAGGAACGGCATCAGCGTCTCGCGCACGAGGTAGCGGTCGAGGGTCTTCACGGCGAGGTCCCGGACGGCAGCGTACCACGGAACCCGTGGGTTCCCAGGTGGCTGGCCGGGCTGGGTCGCCGGCGGCAGGCGAAGGGGCTTGGCGGCGTCCACAAAGCGTCCACAGGCCTGTTTTTCATGGGTTCGATAGAAGGTCTGATAAGACTTGTTATGTTTACTTAACCAGTATGTTTACTTAACCAGATCCCAGGTGCCTCTCGTGGCCCAAGCACGCCGTGTCTACCGGCCGCCAGACGCCCGGCCACCTCACCCTCACCCATCTCCGCGTCCGGAGGGGCAAGCCCGCCTCTTC
>JAWKHR010000059.1:0-37387 GCA_041394725.1 Vicinamibacterales bacterium
GGACCTGGCGGCCGTCGGACGGACGATTGAGCCGGCCGCGGCACAGCTGCTCGTCGAGCGCGCCGGCGGCGACATCAACCGACTCCGCGGCGACCTGGAGCGGCTGCTGCTCTATACGGAGGGGCAGAAGCGGATCGCGCGCGCCGACGTGGAGGAAATCGCCTCGGCGCCGACCGGCGTCGACGACGAGTGGGCGGTCGTCAACGCCATCGCGTCCGGCGACGCCGCGACGGCGCTCCGCGAGGTCGGCCGGCGGCTGGATCGCGGCGACTCGCCGCACGGGCTGGTGGGGCAGCTGCGCTGGTGGGTGTCGGCGCGGCTGGCCGAGGGCGCCCCGGAACGGGTGCGCCCGGCCGTCGAGGCGCTGCTGCGGACGGACCTCGCCCTGAAGAGCTCGGGGGGCGAGGACCGGGTGCTGATTGAGCGCCTGGTCGTGGAGTTGACCGGGCGACCCCTGCCGCAGCGCGGCTGGGGCGGGCGGCGCTAGCCGGGACGACCGGCGCGACGCCTGGATGTTCGACGTTACGCCGACGCGGACTTGCGCGCGAGGTTCTGGACGAGGCGGGACTTGTAGCGGCCGGCCGCGTTGTCGTGGATGATGCCCTTGCCGGCCATCTTGTCCACGAGCGAGAAGGTCTCGCTCACGAGCGACTTCGCCTTCTCCAGGTCGCCGGCATCGATCGCCGTCCGGATGGCCTTCAGGCCGGTCCGGAGCTTCGAGCGGAGCTCGCGGTTGTGCTGGGTGCGCTTGATCGTCTGGCGATGCGCCTTCATCGCCGATTTGTGTCGGGTCGCCACTCGGTCGTCCTCACAGGGCGGGTGTCCGGCGTCCGGACGCCCGGGAACCAACGGTCCTCGAAAAGCCCGTTTTCACGGGCCCGAAACTCCAGAGTATAGCACGGGGCCCGCCCGGGCTCAGCGGTCGCCGTCTTCCTTCGCCTGGCGGAGGCGCCGGCGTTCCCGCCGGTCCGGCGTGACGTGACTCGGCGGCCGGCGACGCGGTCCGGCCAGCCGCATCAGGTCCAGCATGGCCTGCTCCTCCGGCGACGGGGGCGGCGTGACGTCCTCGTAGAAGGCCCTCGCCAGCGCCTTGGCCACGTGCTGATCGCCGGTGATCCGCACCACCACGCGCTGCCGCCGCCCATGGGGGCGCGTGAGCTCGACGATGTCGCCGGGCCGGACCTCCCGGTGCGGCTTGGCCGCCTGGCCGTTGACGTCGACCTTGCCGCCCTTGATGGCCTTCTGGGCCTCGGAGCGGGTGCGGCAGAGGCAGGCGACGTCGAGCCAGACATCGAGCCGGACGGGGCTGGAGGGCGGAACGTCGGCCATAGGGGGACGGGTCTCCACGCCAGGGACGGGCCCGGAGACCTGTCCCCATTGTGGCCGATTCTGTGGAAAACAGACCCGTCCCCCTCTATGCTCTGCACCATGGCTCACAGACTGACGGTGCTGGCGGCGCTGTGCCTTTCGCTCGTGGCGGGCATCGGGGCGCAGGCGCCTCCCGCGGTGACGTCGCCGCGGCAGGAGTTCGGACACGACTTCGGCGACGACTACTTCCTCGCCGATTACCAGCAGCTCTCCGCCTACTGGCGCAAGCTGGCCGCCGAGTCCGACCGGATGACCGTCGAGTCGATTGGCCGCACCGCCGAGGGCCGCGAGCAGCTGATGGCCGTCGTCACGTCGCCCGAGAACCACCGGAACCTGGCGCGCTACCAGGACATCTCCCGGCGCCTGGCGCTGGCCGACGGCGTGAGCGAGGCCGAGGCGCGGGCGCTCGCGCGCGAAGGCAAGGCCGTCGTATGGATCGACGGCGGGCTGCACGCGACCGAGACGCTCGGCGCCCAGCAGCTCGGCGAGATGGTCTACCAGATGGTCAGCGGGACGGATCCGGAGACGCTGCGGATCCTCGACGACGTGATCATCCTCTTCGTGCACGCGAACCCGGACGGCCACGACCTGGTCGCCGACTGGTACATGCGCAACGAGGACCCGGCGCAGCGCACCACGGCCGGCCTGCCGGAGCTGTACCAGAAGTACATCGGCCACGACAACAACCGCGACTTCTTCGCGTCGACCCAGGCCGAGACGGAGAACATGAACCGCGTGCTCTACCACGAGTGGTTCCCGCAGATCCTCTACAACCACCACCAGAGCGGGCCGTCGGGCACCGTGCTCTGGTCGCCGCCCCTGCGCGACCCCTTCAACTACAACCAGGACCCGCTCATCCCGCTCGGCATCCAGACGATCGGCCTCGCGCTCCACACGCGCCTCGCGGCGGAGGGCAAGCCGGGCGCGACGATGCGCAACGGCGGGCCGTACGACGGGTGGTGGAACGGCGGGATCCGCAACACCGCGGCGTTCCACAACACGATCGCGATCCTCACCGAGATGATCGGCAACCCGACGCCGATGCGCGTGCCGCTCGTGATGGACCGCCAGCTGCCGTCGAGTGACCTGACCTACCCGGTGCCGCCCCAGGAATGGCACTTCCGCCAGTCGATCGACTACTCGGTCGCGTGCAACCGGGCCGTGCTCGACATCGCCTCGAAGATGTCCGAGAACTTCCTCTACAACCGGTGGGTGATGGGCCACAACTCGATCGAGCGCGGCAGCGAGGACAGCTGGACGGCTCGCCCGCACCGGTACGCGGCGGCCGAGGCCGCGGTCCGGGCCGCGGCGGCCACGGGCGCGGGGGGCGTCGCCGCGGGTGCCGGGGGAGCGGGACGCGGCGGCCGGGGTGGCGGGCGCGGGGGCCGGGGCGGCCTCGACGAGGATGCGCTCTGGGCGGCGCTGCACCGGCCAGAGGACCGCGACCCGCGCGGCTACATCCTCCCATCGTCGCAGGCCGACTTCCCGACGGCGACCCGGTTCGTCAACGCGCTGCGTGAGACCGGCATCATCGTCAAGCGCGCGACGCGCGAGTTCACGGTGGCGGGGCGCACGTACCCGGCCGGCTCGCTGATCGTACCGACGGCGCAGGCCTTCCGCCCGCACGTCATCGACATGTTCGAGCCGCAGGACCACCCGGACAACTTCCCGTACGAGGGCGCGCCGCCGATTCGTCCGTATGACGCCGCCGGCTGGACGCTGGCGTTCCAGATGGGCGTCGAGTTCGACCGGATCCTCGATCCGTTCACCGGGCCGTTCGAGGACGTGACCGACTGGAACCTGCCGATGCCGCCCGGGACGCCCCCGCCGTCCGGCGCCGCGGCCTGGTCCGTGTCGCCGCGCCAGATCGACGCCTTCGCCACCGCGAACCGGCTGCTCGCGGCGGGACAGCCGGTGCGTCGCGGCGCCGGTGGCACCTTCGTCGTGACGGGTGGCGCGGCGGCCCGTGACGTCCTCGCGCGCGCCGCCGAGGAGCGGGGTGTCAACGTCTCCGCGGCGCCGGCCGGGGCCGCCGGCAGCGGGGCGTCGCTCGGACCGCGCCGCGTCGGCCTGTGGGACCAGTACGGCGGGTCGATCGACTCGGGCTGGGCGCGCTGGATTCTCGAGCAGTTCGAGTTCCCGTTCACCCGGGTGTTTCCGCCGGAGATCGACGCCGGCAACCTGAACGCCCGCTACGACACGCTCATCTTCGTCGACGGCGCGATCCCGGCGCCCGCCCCCGCGGGCGGGCGCGGCGCGCGGGGCGGCGGCGCGGGCCGGCCGCGGGCGGCGGTGCTGGCCGGGGCGCGGGAGCAGGGGGGCCGGCATTCCCGAGCGGTACGCGAACCAGGTCGGCTCGATGACCGCCGCCGAGTCGCTGCCGCGCCTGCGGGAGTTCCTGGAGAACGGCGGCACGGTGATCGCCATCGGCCGGTCCGCGACGAACCTCGCCGCGTTCCTGGACCTGCCGATGACCGACCACCTCGTCGAGAACGGGCAGCCGCTGCCCCAGACGAAGTTCTACACGCCGAGTTCGGTGCTGCGCGCGCGCGTGGACACGGCGAGCCCGGTCGCGGCTGGCATGCCCGAGCACGTGGACGTGTTCTACGACAACAGCCCCGTGTGGACGCTCGGCGCCGACGCGGCCGCGCGCGGCGTTCGGCCCATCGCGTGGTTCGACACGGCGACGCCGCTGCGCAGTGGGTGGGCGTGGGGTCAGCAGTACCTGAAAGACGGCGTGATCGCGGTCGATGCCAGGGTCGGACAGGGACGCGCCCTGCTGTTCGGCGCCGAGATCCTCCAGCGCGCGCAGCCGCACGGGACGTTCAAGTTCCTGTTCAACGGTGTGTACCTGAAGTGAGGCGCCCGACGAAGGCCGACGGTAGAGACCGTCCGGGTGGCGAGGAGGGATCGTGACGCGATCGCTGTGGCGGTTCGCGGGAGTGGTGGTCGTGGCCGGCGGACTCGTCACCGCGGGCGTCGCGGTCGCCGCCAGGCAGGCGCCTGAGCCGGTCGATGCGCCGGTGAACGCGAAGATCCGCGACGAGGGACTCCACCGGTCGCAGGTCGCGGAGCTGTTCTCGACCCTCGTCGACGACATCGGTCCCAGGCTGGCCTCATCGCCGGCCTACACCCGCGCCGCCGCGTGGGCACGCGACCGGATGACGGGCTGGGGCCTCGCGAACGTGCACCAGGAGCCCTTCGACTTCGGGCGTGGCTGGACGCTGGACAGGTTCACCATCGAGATGGTCTCGCCCCGGTACATGCCGCTCGTGGGCTACCCCGAAGCCTGGTGCCCCTCGACCTCCGGCGAGGTCGTCGCCCGCGCGGTCTCGCTGGCGGGCCGGTCGGCCGACGATGTGGAGAGGCTCGGCGCATCGCTGGCGGGTGCGGCCGTGCTGCAGGCGCCGCCAGTGGACAACTTCATCCGGACGGACCGCGAACAGCCCACCGATCGCGCCGACGACCCGCCGCCACCCGACGCCGCCCGCGGCCGTGGCCAGGCCGGGCGGGGGCGCGGGCGCGGCGGGCGCGGCGGCGCGCCATCGGACGCCGCGCGCATCGCCGCGGCGATCCGGACGAGCGGCGCGGCCGTTCTCCTGAAGCCGAGCCGCGGCGAGCACGGCACGCTGTTCGTCCAGGCCGGCCGCGGCGAGAATCCGGACGACCCCGTCCCGAAGGTCGTGCTGATCGGCGAGCACTACAACCTGATCGCGCGCCTCCTCGCCAGGGGCGAGGATGTGCGCCTGCGCGTGAACGTGCAGGGCCGGCTGCACGACGAGCGGCAGACGTACAACGTGCTGGGAGAGATTCCCGGCAGCGACCCGTCGATCGCGGGCGAGGTGGTGATGCTCGGTGCCCACCTCGATTCGTGGCACACGGCGACCGGGGCGACCGACAACGCCGACGGCGTCGCCGCGTCGCTCGAGGCGTTCCGCATCCTGAAGGCCATCGGCGCGCGCCCGCGGCGGACGGTGCGCCTCGCGCTCTGGGCCGCCGAGGAGGAGGGGCTCCTCGGGTCGCGCGCCTGGGCGGCCGCCCACCTCGCCGCGGACGCGCCCGCGGCGGCCCGCGAGCGCGTGTCGGTGTACTTCAACATCGACCCGGGCAAGGGGCCGATCTACGGCTGGTACCTCCAGGGCAATCAGGCCGTCGCGCCGATCTTCGACGCCTGGCTCGCGCCGTTCCGCGACCTCGGCGCACGGCGCAACGTGCAGCAGTCGATCGGCAGCACCGACCACCTGAGCTTCATCGACGAGGGCGTGCCGGGCTTCAACCCGGTCCAGGACTACACGAACTACGACGTCCGCGAGCACCACACGAACGTCGATACGGCAGAGCGGATCGACGTCGCCGATCTGCAGCAGAACGCGATCGTACTGGCGTCCTTCGTCTACCACGCGGCGAACCGGGTCGAGCCGTTGCCGTCAGACGTGAGACGGTAGCGGTCTCCACGCGACAGGGACACCGGTCACGAGCCCTGGCGGGAGGTGGGATGAGGTCGCGGTTCCGGCCGGCGCTGCTCATCGCCGTGGCCATCGCCTTCGCCGCCGGCTGCGCGCCGTTCGAAGCGCTGTCGACGCCGGCGAAGCTCGACGTCACGCTCAGGGACATGCACGGCCGCGACGTGCGCCTCGCCGACTTCCGCGGCAGGCCCATCGTGATCAACTTCTGGGCGACGTGGTGCGGCCCCTGCCGGCAGGAGATGCCGCAGCTCGTCGCGCTGGCGGCACGTTACCAGGAGCGCGGCCTCGTCGTGCTCGGCATCTCGGTGGACGACGGGCCCGAGGCGATGCAGGCCTTCGCGAAGACCTACGGCGTGGACTACCCCTTGCTCGAGGGCCGGACGCAGCCCGAGGCGGTCACGGCGCTCGAGTACTTCGGGCTCCTGCCCACCACGATCTTCATCGACCGGGGCGGCGTGATCGTCGGCCGGCAGGTCGGCCTGGCGACTGACGCCTCGTTCGAGCGGCGCATCGAGGCGCTGTTCTGACGCCTGGCCGCCGACGGCGCCGCCGATGGGGGCGCGGGTCTCGGCGCTCCACCTGGGCGCGCCCAGGCGCGGCGATTCGCGCCGGTCCGGCCACGCGGCCTTCGTTCGGTCGTGCGCGGTCCTCAGTCGGCGCGCAGCGCCGTGGTTGCCTGCACGCGCAGCGCCCGACGCGCCGGGACGAGGGCGGCCAGGGCGGTGACCCCGGCGACGAGCGCGGTGAGCGCGGCCAGCATCCGCACGTCGAACGGAGGGGCCGAGAGCAGGAAGCGCTCGAGGGCGGGCGTCGCCAGCGCGAACGCCACGCCGCCCGCGACGAGGCCGGCGGCCGCCGGCGCCAGGCTCTGCCGCACGACGAGGCCGACGACCCGGCCCGCCCCGGCGCCGAGCGCCAGTCGGATGCCGATCTCGCGCGTCCGGAAGGCGACGGCGAACGCGACGAGCGCGTAGAGGCCGAGACCCGCCAGCACGACCGCGGCCGCCCCGAAGAGCTGGAAGAGCGTGCGCCCCAGCTGCTGCGCCATCAGCGTCCTCCGGAATTCCTCCTCCAGCGTCCGCGTGCTCGTGACCGGCATCGTCGGATCGACCGTGGCGACGACGCGGGCCGCATCGGCCGTGGCGTCCTCCGCCCGTCCCGCGCGCGCCCGGACGACGAGATAGGTCCCGAGCAGGTCCATCAGCTGCGGCTGCTGGCCGAAGGCGAGGTAGACGGTCGGCTTCGCCTCGCGCGTCATCCCGCGACGGACGTCCCGGACCACGCCGACGATGGTCATCCGGTCGTCGGGATCACGCAGCTTCGCATCGCTCGAAATCATCTGGCCGAGCGCGTCGCCTCCCGCAAAGTAGTGCGCCGCGAACGACTCGCTGACGATGGCGACCCTCGGTGCGCCGGCGGCGTCGGAGGCCGCGAAGTCCCGGCCCCGCGTGATCGCCACGCCCATCGTCTCGAACCAGCCCGGCGTCACGAGGTTGGCGTCCGCCGACTGGTCGGCGTCGTCGGGCGGGAGGGGCCGTCCGGGGATGCCGATTCCCATCGTCACGTTGCCGGTGAAGGGCCGGAGGCCCGACCAGGCGGCGGCGCCGATCTCCGGCCGGGCGCGCACGGCCTCGAGCACGGCGCGCTGGAAGGCGAGCGTCTCGTCCCGGTTGCGCCGGACCAGCGACGGCGACACGCTCACCCAGCCGGTGCGCGCGGTGTCCACGCCGAGGTCGGTGTCGAGCGCCCGCCCGATCGCGCGGCCGAAGGCCAGGCTGCCCCCGATGAGCACCACGCACGTGGCGACCTGCACCGCGACCAGCCCGGCGCGCACCGGCCGGCGCGAGGAGCCACGCGCGCCTTCGGCGAGCGCGGCGGCCGCGGGCACGCGCGCGGCCTGCCAGGCGGGCGCGAGGCCGAAGGCGAGGCTCGTCAGCAGGCCGAAGCCGCCGGCGAGGGCGAGCAGGCGCGCGTCCATGTCGAGGCCGAGCGCGTCGATCGCGATGCCTCCGGGCAGGGCGAATCGGCCGAGCAGCAGGAGCATCACGCGGGCCACGACGGCGCCGGCGACCGCGCCGCCGAGGCCGGTCAGCACGCTCTCGATGGCCACGAGCCGCACGAGGCCCCTGCCGCCGCTGCCGAGCGCCGCCCGAATCGCGAACTCGCGTCGCCGTCGCTCGGCCCGCACCAGCATCAGGCCCGCGACCGACGCGCAGGAGAGCAGCAGCGTGACCAGCGTGGCGCCGCCGAGCACGGCCAGGAACCGGCGGAGGTCCGCCGCCGAGTCCATGCCGATCGCGTGCGCCGACAGCGATTCGAGCACGGTCTCGGGTGCCGCGGGCGGCGAGGCGGGGTCCCGCGGGTGGGCCACGCGGTAGGAGCGTTCGACCGCCTCCGCCGCGCGGTCGGGCGTCACGCCGGGCCGCAGGCGCACGGCGAACTCCAGCCAGGACATGTCACGCCTCGTGGCCACGTCCGGCCGCGCGGCGAAACCGGTCCCCAGGACCGGGAGCGCCGAGAGCGGAATGAACGCCTCGGGATTCTCCTGGAGGGAGAGGCCCCGGAAGACGGCCGGAGCGATCCCGACGACCGTGGCGGGACGACCGTTCACGCGCAACGCGCGACCGACGAGCCCGGGGTCGGCGCCGAAGCGGCCGCGCCACAGTCGGTCCGAGAGCACGATCACGGCGGGGGCGTCCGGGCGATCGTCGGCCGGGCCGAGCAGGCGGCCGGCGACGGCGCGCAGGTCGGTGAGCGCGAAGTACCCGCCGCTCACGACGAGTCCGTCCACCGCTGACGCGCCGTTCCCGGTCTCGAGGCCGAGGCGAACACCGCTCCACGCGCCGATGGTCGTGAAGACCTCCTGGTCGCGCTCCAGGTCGCGGAAGTCGGGCTGGGACCAGGACCACGCCGACTGGAGCACGCGATCGACGTCGGGCACCGGCAGCGGGCGGAGCAGGGTGGCGCCGGCCAGGCTGGCGATGGCCGTCACGGTGCCGATGCCGAACCCCAGCGTGACGACGGCCGCCACCGTGAAGCCTGGCGCGCGGGCCAGGAGCCGGAGCGACAGGCGGAGATCCGAGAACCAGGCGGACATGAGCGACCTCCTCGCGCCGGTGCGATCGGGCGCGGTGTTTCTGCGACGGCCGCCCCACTCCCGCGGCAGGCTCGTGACGAAATCAGCGGCGAGGTGTCCGAGCAGCCGGGCCCGGGCCAGGCGGCCGGGGGTGTCGCGCCATCGCGCCTCGAAGGCGGCGATCATCTCGTCGCCGTGGGCGTCACGGAGCGCGCGCGGGTAGGCGCGGAGCAGGCACCGGTAGGCGCGGGTGGCCCACATCGGATCAGGCCTTCCGGGGGAGCACGCGGCGGGACCGCGCGAGGCCGACCGCGGCCTCGAGGCGCGCCGCCTCGCGGCGGAGCAGCTCGCGTCCGTCTGGCGTCAGGCGGTAGTACCGCCGC
This sequence comes from Vicinamibacterales bacterium, assembly GCA_041394725.1. Classification (GTDB taxonomy): domain Bacteria; phylum Acidobacteriota; class Vicinamibacteria; order Vicinamibacterales; family SCN-69-37; genus JAWKHR01. The sequence goes on from JAWKHR010000059.1 coordinate 9,294, forward strand.
CGCTCGTCGGTCGCGTCGTGCGCGCGGCGCGGGGCGTCCTCGATGAAGCCGTCCGCCAGCAGGCGCTTGATCGAGCCGTAGAGCATGCCCGGGCCCATCTTCACCACGCCGTCCGTGCGCGCCTCGACGTCGCGCATGATGGCGTAGCCGTGCCGGTCGCCGTCGGCGAGGGCCAGCAGGAGGTGGAAGACGGCGGGGGAGAGGGGCAGGTGGCGCGCGGGATCGGTCATGGGTAACTCAGTCACAAGTTGATATATCAAATTCTGATACAGATAGCCAGCGGCCCGCCGGGCGAAAAATCGGTGAGGCCAGCCACACGAAACGCGTGCGCCGGCCGCCGTCCTGGTGCCGGAATCGTAATCGCCTCGAAAACAGGCCTGAATCCTTCCGGTTCGTCTCCGCCGGGCGCGGCATGGATTCTGCACTCTCAGGGGGCGGCCGCCGGTATCGGGCCGGCAGGCTGTTTCAGGGACGGCGCGGATACCCGGGAGGGAGGAGACAGGCGAACATGCGCTGCAGGGACGACCGGGGATTCACGATGATCGAGCTGCTGATCGTCATCACGATCATCAGCATCATCGCCGCCATCGCGGTGCCCGGCCTCATGCGTTCGCGCATGACCGGCAACGAGACCTCGGCCATCTCATCGATGGGGGTCACGCGCTCGGCGCAGGTGGCCTACTCGGCCTCGTGCGGGTCGGGGGGCTACGCGGCGAACTACCTGGTGCTGGGCATGCCGCCCGGGGCGTCAACGGACGGGTTCATCTCGATGGATCTCGGGCGCGCGGCGCCCGTGCAGAAGTCGGGCTACGCGTTCCAGCTGACGGCCGGGGCCGGGGCGAGTTCCGGTCCGACGGACTGCCACGGCCTGGCCACCAACTCGGCGTGGATTGCCACCGCGGTGCCCATCACGGTGGGTGTGACGGGCACGCGGGGATTCGCGGTGACCGCCGCGAACACGATCTGGCAGGACACGAGCGGGTCGGCGCCGACCGAGCCATTCACGGCGAGCGCCACGGTGTCCGTGATCCAGTAACGACCGATCTGCCGACGGAGGAGGACGAGGAGGGCAGGAGGGTCTCGGCCGTCGCTACGACAGGGCGGCCGAGACCAGCTCCCTGGCCTTCGCCAGCAGCTCGTCGATGCGCGACGTCTCGCGCCCGCCGGCCTCCGCGAAGTCCGGCCGCCCGCCGCCCCCGCCGCCGACGATCGGCGCCAGCGTCTTGACGAGTTCGCCCGCCTTCACCCGGCCGGTCAGGTCCTTCGTCACCGACACCAGCAGCTGCACCTTCCCGTCGTTCTCGGCGGCGATCACGACCACGCCGCGACGGATCCGATCGCGGAGCGAGTCGGCGAGGCCGCGCAGGGCGCCCTTGTCGAGGCCGGAGATCCGCCGGCCGATGAACCGTGCGTCGCCGATGGCGACGGCGTCCTCGTCGGGACGCTCGCCGCCGCCGCCCCCGAGGGCCACCTTCATCTTCAGCTGTTCGTTCTCGCGCGCCAGGCGCTTCACCTCGGCCTGCAGCTTCGTCGCGGCCTCGGCCGCCGCGCCCGGGGGCGTGCCGAGGGCCGCCGCGGTGCGCGCGAGCACCTCCTCGCGCGCCTGGAGCCAGTCGAGCGCGGCCTCGCCGGTCAGCGCCTCGATGCGGCGCACGCCGGCCGCCACGCCGGTTTCCTCGGTGATCACGAACGGTCCGATGTCGCCCGTGGCGCGCACGTGCGTGCCGCCGCAGAGTTCCACGCTGAAGCCCGGGATGGAAACCACGCGCACGCGGTCGCCGTACTTCTCGCCGAAGAGCGCCATGGCCCCGCCCTTGATCGCCTCTTCGGTGTCGCGGATGTCGGTCGTGACCGTCGTGTTGCGAAAGATCTCCTCGTTCACCCGCCGCTCGATGGCGTGGCGCTCCTCGGGCGACAGCGCGGAGAAGTGGCTGAAGTCGAAGCGCAGCCGGTCGGGCGCGACGAGCGATCCCGACTGCCGCACGTGTGTCCCCAGCCGCTCGCGCAGCGCGGCGTGCAGCAGGTGCGTGGCGGTGTGATGCCGCCGCGTGGCGTTGCGGCGCGGCGTGTCGATCGTGGCGGTGACCGCCTGGTCGCGACGGAGCGAGCCGGACCCGACGTGCACGCGGTGCAGGCGCCGCCGGATCTGCCCGGCCTTCGCCACGCCCTCGACCGTCGCCTCGCCACCGGGCCACCGCAGTTCGCCCTGGTCCGACACCTGGCCGCCCGATTCGAGGTAGAACGGCGTACGGTCCAGCACGGCGAAGCCGCGCCGGCCGGACGTGAGCTCATCGGTCAGCCGGAGCTCGCTGTCGCCCTCGAACAGCGCCAGGATCGTCGTCTCGAGTGACTCGTGGTCTCGGTCGAATTCCCCGGCCGGCGGCGTCGTGCCCTTCAGGAGGGCCTCGAAGTCCTCCGCGCTGCCGGAGGGGACGATCGTGAGGCCGTCCTTCCTGAACGCGCTCCCGGCCCGGGCCCGCTCCTTCTGTCCGGCCATCGCCGCATCGAAGGCCCGCCGGTCCACGCGCAGGCCCCGCTGTTCCGCCAGGTCCTCCGCGAAGTCGAGCGGCACGCCGAGCGAGTCGTACAGGCGGAACACCTCGTCGCCGTCCACGGCGGTGCCGCCCGAGGCCGCCGTGCGGTCCAGCAGATCCTCGAGCTTCGGCAGGCCCGCGGTCAGCACCGCGTCGAACCGATCCTCCTCGGCCAGTACCGTCCGCGCGACCCCGTCGCGGTGCTCGACCAGCTCCGGGTAGGCCTCGCCCATCTCGCCGACGACGACCGCGACCAGCTCGTGGAGGAAGGGCCGCTCGAAGCCGATCTTCTTGCCGTGCCGCATCGCGCGCCGCATGATCTTGCGCAGCACGTAGCCGCGCCACTCGTTGGAGGGCAGCACGCCGTCGGCGATGAGGAACGTCATCGCGCGCAGGTGATCGGCGATGACGCGCATCGAGACGTCCGGGTGATCCGGGACGCCCGCCGTGCCCGCGTACGCTCGTCCGGTGCGCCGGCCCAGCTCGTCGAGAATCGGCATGAACAGGTCCGTGTCGTAGTTCGACGGCTTGTTCTGGATGACCGCCGTGATGCGCTCGAGGCCCATCCCGGTGTCGATCGACGGCGCCGGCAGCGGCGTGAGCGTGCCCCGCTCGTCGCGGTCGAACTCCATGAACACGTTGTTCCAGACTTCCACGTAGCGGTCGCACGAGCAGTCGAGGCCGCGGCACGCCGGCTGGTCGCACGGCAGGTCGTTGCCCCGGAAGTAGTGGATTTCCGAGCAGCGGCCGCACGGCCCCGTGTCGCCCATCTGCCAGAAGTTCTCGGCCTTGCCGAGCTCCGTGATCCGCGACGCCGGCACCAGCGTCGTCCAGATCGCGTGGGCCTCCTCGTCGCGCGCGATGCCGTCCTCGCCCTTGAAGATGGTGGGAAACAGGCGGTCGGGCTCGAGGCCCCAGACCTCGGTCAGCAGCGTCCAGGCGAACGGAATGGCTTCCGCCTTGAAGTAGTCGCCGAACGAGAAGTTGCCGAGCATCTCGAAGAACGTGTGGTGGCGCAGCGACGGCCCGACGTTGTCGAGGTCGTTGTGCTTCCCGCTCACGCGCATGCACTTCTGGACGGTCGCCGCGCGCCGATAGTCCCGGTGCTCGCGGCCGAGGAACACGTCCTTGAACTGGTTCATGCCCGCGTTGGTGAAGAGCAGCGTCGGGTCGTCACCCGGCACCAGGGACGAGGACGGCACGACGCGGTGGCCGTGGCGGGCGAAGAAGTCGAGAAAACTCTGGCGGATGTCCCTGGCAGTCATGGCAACCAGTCATTGTACTCGGGTGCCGCCGGAGCGCAGGGGCGGCCGGTCCGGGCGCGGGACGCCGGGAGGCCGAGGGACGGGCTCCCGGCCCGGGAGCGACGCGGCCGCGGCTGGCCGCCTAGTCGTCGGGGTCGACGTCGATGCCCCGGCCGGCAAGCGCGGCCGAGATCGCGTCGCTCGAGAAGCCGCGCCGCAGCAGCTGCTGGTAGAGCGACCGGCGCGCCGCCGGGGCGAGCGGCAGGGAGAGCCGCCGGCGCAGGAGCAGCCGCTCGATGGCCGTGGTCTCCACGTCGTCGGTGATGCCGGCCGTCAGGTCCGCGGCCAGGCTGCGGTCGATGCCGCGGGCGACCAGCTCGCGCTCGATGCGGCGCCGGCCGCGGCTCTTCAGACGGCTGGCCGTGCGGACGTAGGCCTCGGCGAAGCGGCGGTCGTCGAGCAGACCGTCGGCCTGCAGCCGCTCGACCGTCGTCTCGATGTCGTCGGCCGGGTAGCCGCGCCGGGCCAGGCGGTCCCGGAGTTCCGTGACGGAGTAGTCGCGCCGGCCGAGCAGGCGGAGCGCGGTGGTACGGGCGGGGGCCGACGGTGGCGACGACGCGTCTCGCGGCGCCGGCCGCCGGCCTCGGGTCACGAACCGAACCGTTCGATGTCCGACTTCTCGCCGGCGGCGGCCATCGCCGCCGACATCGACGCCGTGCTCGTGCCCGTGGTGATGCCGCCCAGCCGCATCTTGAATTCCTCGACGTTGGTGACCCACCGCATGGCTTCGTCCACGGTCACGATCTCGTCGGCGACCAGCCGGATGATGTGCTGGTCGAACGTCTGCATGCCGTACTGCGACCCGCCCGCGACGATCGCGTCGTGGATGAGCGACGTCTTGTCCGGGTCGATGATGCAGTCCTTGATGTAGGCGGTCGCGATGAGCACCTCGGCCGCCAGCACGCGGCCCGCGCCGTCGGCGCGCGGAAGCAGGCGCTGCGAGATCGCCGCCTTGATGACGCTCGCGATCTGGTGGCGGATCTGCTCCTGCTGATGCGGCGGGAACGCGCCCACGATGCGGTTGATCGTCTCGGTCGCGTTCAGCGTGTGCAGGGTCGAGAAGACGAGGTGGCCCGTCTCGGCGGCGGTGAGCGCGGTCTCGATCGTCTCCGGGTCGCGCATTTCGCCGATGAGGATGATGTCCGGGTCCTGCCGCAGCGCGCTGCGGAGACCGCCGGCGTAGGCCGGCGTATCGAATCCGATCTCGCGCTGGGTGATGACGGCCATCTGGTCCTGGTGCACGAACTCGATCGGGTCCTCGATCGTCAGGATGTGCTCGCGCCGCGTCCGGTTGATCAGGTCGATGATCGCCGCGAGCGTCGTGCTCTTGCCCGATCCGGTGACGCCGGTGACGAGGACCAGGCCGCGCGTCTCGGAGGCCAGCTTGACGACCGACGGCGGCAGCCCCAGCCGTTCGAGCGAGGGCACCGTGGCCGGGATGAGACGCATCGAGATCGCGATCGTGCCGCGCTGCTTGAACACGCTCGCGCGGATGCGGCCGACGCCGGCGGCCTGCCACGCGACGTCCACTTCCAGCTTGGTCTGGAGCCGTTCCTGATGGTACGGCGACAGGATGCGCTGTGCGATGGCCTCGAGGTGCGGGGCCGTGACGGCCGCGACCGAGGTCCAGCGTTCCAGCGCGCCGCCGATGCGCACGAGCGGCGGCTGTCCCGCCCGCAGGTGAATGTCGGAGGCCCCACGGGCGCCCGCCGATGCGACCAGCTCGTCGAATGTCATCGTCCCGCCTCCGGTCCCGGTCTCGATGGGGACCCAGCCCTGCGGGCAGTGCAAATCACCTGCCGTACCGGCGCCGGGCGGGCAGGGCAGGGGCGACGGGCGCGGAAGGCCGGGAAAACGGGCCTACTGCCCCCGTCCGGCCGCGGCAGGTTCGGCGGCGGCGACCGGTACGTCGACATACCGGAGCCAGCCGTGGCGGTCCGGGACGACGCCATTGATGTAATCGAAGAACGCCTGTTGTAAGGCGGTCGTCACAGGTCCCCGGGCCCCCTGGCCGACGGGGATCTTGTCCACCGACCGGATCGGGGTCAGCTCGGCCGCCGTGCCGACGAAGAACACCTCGTCGGCGAGGTAGAGCATCTCGCGCGGGATCTGCTGCTCGCGCACCGTGAACCCCATGTCGGAGGCGAGCGTCATGATGCTGTCGCGGGTGATGCCGGGCAGCACCGACGCGGCGAGCGGCGGTGTATAGAGCACCTCGTCGCGGACGAGGAAGATGTTCTGGCCGCTGCCCTCGCTCACGCGGCCCTCGGGATCGAGCGCGATGCCCTCGGTGTAGCCGTCGGCGAGCGCCTCCATCTTGATGAGCGCGGAATTGGCGTAGTTGGCCGCCGACTTGGCCATGGCCGGGAACGTGTTCGGCGCGCTGCGCGTCCACGAGCTGACGCACACGTCCACGCCCCGCTCGAGGGCGTCGGCACCGAGATACGCACCCCATTCCCAGACGAGGATCGCGGCCTCGACCGGGCAGGGCAGCGGATTGACGCTGAGGGCGTGATACCCGCGGTAGATGATCGGCCGGATGTAGCACGCCGGCAGCCGGTTGGCGACGACCGTGTCGACGACGCCCTGCGTCAGCTGGCCGGCGTCCATCGCGTACGGCATGCGGTAGATCCGCGCCGAGTCGATGAGCCGTCGCATGTGGGCGTCGAGACGGAAGAACGCGGACCCCTTGGGCGTCTTGTAGCATCGTGCGCCCTCGAACACCGCCGAGCCGTAGTGAATGACGTGCGACGCGATGTGGATCCTCGCGTCGGACCAGTCCACGATCTTGCCATTCATCCACACCTTGCCGGTGTCGGGGAACGCCATGTCAAGCCCCTCCTGTTTGCCCGCGGGAACTGCGCGAATCTTATCAGTACGGATTACTGGCTTTCACCACAAAACGGGCACTGCGCGCCGCGGGCGGGCAGGGGTTTTCGGCAGTTCCAGCAGAAGCGATGCGCGGTGATTTCGCGCGTGCGGGCGCGCGTGGCGGGACGGCGGGTGACGGCGGCGCCGGGTGGCGGCGTGCGCGTGGACGTGCCCGCCGGCGCGGGACGGGGCGCGGGCGCGGCGCGACCGGTCGCGCCGGCCTCCCCGGCGGCAGCCGCGCGCGCGGGGGCCGTCCGCCGCGCGTGCTCGCGCCCCTCGCGCAGCACGTCGGCCAGCAGGTCCTCGGCGCGCTGGTAGCGTGACGAGACCTCGGCCGCGAGCGCGCGCAGCAGAATCGCCTCGATGACCGCCGGAATCGACGGGTTGACCGTCCGCGGCGGGCGCACGAGCTCGCCGCGTCGCAGCCGGTCGAGGTCCGACGGCGTCGGCATCTCGTAGGGCAGCTCGCCCGTCAGCATCTGGTACATCGACACGCCGAGCGAGTACAGGTCGGACGCGAACACCGCGCGGCCGTCGAACTGCTCGGGCGCCATGTAGGGCGGGCTGCCGATCACCGTCGTGCCGTGCGCCGCGATCTCGAGGAACCGAGACGTGCCGAAGTCGCCCACCTTCAGCACGCCGTTCGGTCCGACGAAGACGTTCGCCGGCCGCAGATCCCGGTGGATCACGCCCTGCCGGTGCGCGTGTTCGACGGCGTTGGCGACCTGGCACGTGTAGTCCAGCGCGAGCGACAGATCCAGCGCGCCGCGCGAGAGGATGATCGACTCGAGCGTCTCGCCCGCCACGTACTCCATCACGATGAAGAAGACGTTGTCCTGCTTCTCCGCCGTGATGACGTTGACGATGTTGGGGTGGTTGAGCGAGGCGAGCAGGCGCGGTTCCCGCAGCAGCTCGCCGAAGTCGAGGTTCTGGCGGTGTGGCACCTTGATCGCCACCCGCTTGTCGATCCACGTGTCCTCGGCCAGGTAGACCGTGCCGAACCCGCCCGAGCCGAGCGGTTCGATGATCCGGTACTTGCCGAGCGTCTGTCCCCGAAACACCATCGTCGCGGCTGCCAGTATAGCCGCTGCCTTAGAATCCTTCCGTGGTCGCGCCCCGTTTCTTTGCGCCCGGTCTCGACGCGACCGCGGATCGGGTCGTCCTCCCGGCCGACGAGGCCCATCACCTCCGGCACGTGCTGCGGCTCGCGCCGGGGGCCGACGCCGGCGTCTTCGACGGCGCCGGGCACGAATGGCGGGGACGCGTCGGGCAGGTCGGCCGCCGCGAGGTGACGATCGAGGCGCTCGTGCCGGTGCCGGCCGTGGCGGAACCGGCCGTCCGCGTCACGCTCTACGCCGGCCTCCTCAAGGGCGAACCGATGGACCACGTCGTCCGCGACGCGGTCGCGCTCGGCGTCGCCGCGATCGTGCCCCTGCACGCCTCGCGCGTGGCCGTTCCCGCGCGGGCCCGCCTGACGCCCGCACTCGCCGCGCGCTGGCACCGCGTGGCCGTCGCGGCCGCGAAGCAGTGCGGCCGCGCCGTCGTGCCGGCCATCGGCGGGCTCGCGACGCTCGCCGACGCCCTCGACACGCACGACGTCGGCGGCGCCGGCGGTGCGGGTGACGCGCGCAGCTCCGGCCACCCGGGCGATCACGCCGTAGGCGTGATCATGGCCGTCGAACCCGGCGCACGCCCGGACCGGGCCGGCCCGGGGCGCGCCGCCACATGGCCGGAGGCGGACTGGTCCGCCGCGCCGGCCGCCGTGCGCCTGCTCGTCGGACCGGAGGGAGGCTGGACGCCGGAGGAGGTGGCCGGCGCCGAATCGCGCGGCGCCCGGCTGCTGCCCCTCGGCCCGCGCGTGCTGCGCGCCGAGCTGGCGCCGGCCGTCGCGCTCAGCGTCCTGTGGTCCCGCTGGGGGTGGTGACCGCCGGCGCGGCGAGGCCTCGGATCGACTCGCTGACGCGGGGCCGTCTCAGGCCGGCCCGCTGGAACGGGTCAGCCTGAGGCCGACCCATTCGTCCTCGGCGCGGCGCTCGACGATGCGCGCGCCGGCGGCCGAGAACGCGCCGGCGACGCCGGCTTCCTCGCTGGTCATGACGCCGCTCACGACGATCTGCCCGTCGGGCTCGAGCAGCGAGACGAGCAGGGCGGCCTGGCGTGCGAGCAGGTCCCCGGTGAGGTTCGCGAACACCACGTCCACGCGGCCGAGCGCCGCGGCCCCGGTCGCGACGTCCAGCGCGCGTACGGCGACGCCGCCGGCCGCGCCGTTGCGCGCGACATTGTCGATCGCGCAGTCCACCGCGTCCTGATCCAGGTCGACCGCGGTCACCGCCGCGGCGCCGAGCCGCCACGCCGCGATGGCGAGCACGCCGCTGCCCGTGCCCGCGTCCAGCACGCGGCACCCGGCCAGCGGCATCGACTGCGCCAGCGCCAGGCACAGCCGCGTGGACGCGTGGTGACCGGTGCCGAAGCCCATCGACGGGACGATCGTGATCCACGGCGCGGAGCCGTCCGGCGGCACCCACGGCGGCGCCACCACCAGCGCGCCCACCCGCACCGGCCCGAGCGCGGCCTGGCTGCGTTCGGCCCAGTCCTCGTCGGGCACGTCGACGCTGGCGCACACGAGCGCCGGATCGGCCGTCCGCAGCAGCTCGCGCGCGAGGTCGCGCGCCGCGGGGCTCGCGAAGAAGATCCGCGCCGCGTCGCCCTCGCGGTCGTAGCCGGTCGGGGCCGTGTCGTCCACCACGGCCAGCGTTCGTTCGATCGCGTCGTCGGTCGGCCGGCTCGGCCAGGTCAGGCGCAGGGCGGGGTAGTGGCGCACGGTCAGCCGAACAGGTCCTTCACCTTCTCGAAGAAGGGCTTGTCGGGCTCCTCGCCGGTCGCCGTCGGCTCGGCCTTCTGCATCGGCATCGTCTGGCCGAGCTCGGTCACGAGCTTCTTCTGGTCCTTCGACAGCTTGCGCGGGACGTCCACGGTCACGCGGACGTGGAACGCGCCCCGGGCGCGGCCCGCCACGTGCGGCATGCCCTTGCCGCGGAACGTCAGGACGGTCCCGCTCGGCGTGCCGGCCGAGACGTTCACCTCGAGCGGGCCCGAGGGGGTGTCCAGCGTGAAGCGGCCGCCGAGCGCCATGGTCGGGTAGGGCACCGGCACCTCGGCGATCAGGTCGTCGCCCTCGCGCCGGTAGAGCGGATGCGGCGTGACGTGGACGACGACGTACAGATCCCCGGGTGGTCCGCCGAGGTCGCCATGTTCGCCTTCGCCGTGGAGGCGCAGGCGCTGTCCGTCGGCGATGCCGGCCGGGATCTTCACCGTCACGCGGCGGTCCTTCGTCGTCCGGCCGGTACCGCGGCACGTCGCGCACGGCGTGCGCACCACCTGGCCCGTCCCGCCGCACTGACCGCAGGTGCGCGCGACCACGAGGAAGCCCTGCTGGAACCGGAGCTGGCCCGCGCCGCGGCACTGCGGGCAGGTCTCGCGCGACGTGCCCTCGGCGGCGCCGGACCCGCCGCAGGACTCGCAGTGCTCCTCGCGCGGAATCTGGATGGTGGTCTCGGTGCCGGCATACGATTCGTCGAACGCGATCTCGAGGTCGAACCGCAGGTCCGCGCCGCGCGCCGGTCCCCGACGGCGTCCGCCACCGCCCCCGAAGCCGAAGAAGTCGCCGAGGATGTCCGAGAAGTCCGCGAAGATGTCCGGGTTGAAGCCCGGGCCGCCGCCCGCCGCGCCCGAGACGCCGGCATGACCGAACTGGTCGTAGCGCGCGCGCTTCTGGCCGTCGCCCAGCACGGCGTAGGCCTCGGCGGCTTCCTTGAAGCGTTCCTCGGCCGTCACGTCGCCGGGGTTGCGGTCGGGGTGGTACTTGAGCGCGAGCTTGCGGTAGGCGCTCTTCACCTCGACCTCGGTGGCCGTTCGCGCGATCCCGAGAATTTCGTAGTAGTCCCGGGCGCTCACGCCTTGGCCACCTTGACCATCGCCGGCCGCAGCAGGCGATCACCCAGCCGGTAGCCCCGGCGGATCTCGGCCGTGATCTCACCCTCGCGGTGGCCGGCCGCCGGCTCGTGGGCCACGGCCTCGTGCCAGGCCGGGTCGAAGTCGTGGCCGAGCACCTCGAGCGGCTCGACCCCGCGGCGCCGCAGGACCTCGAGCAGCTGCCGGTGGATGAGCGCGACGCCCTGCCGGAGGCCCTCGACCGAGGCGCCTCCGCCCTCGCCCGCCGCGCCGAGCGCGCGCTCGAGGTCATCGACGACGGGCAGCACGTCGAGCATCAGGTCGGAGGCCGCGGCCTGCGCCAGGTCGCGACGCTCGCGGTCCGTGCGCTTGCGGTAGTTGTCGAACTCGGCCGTCAGCCGGAGCAGACGGTCGTGCAGGTCGTCGCGCTCCTGCTGGAGCGCGGCCACCTGCTCGGCATCCATCGTGGCCGGATCGGCCGGACGTGTTTCGTTCACGTTCACCTCGTGCGACATCCCCTCATGATGACGCGCCGGACGGCGCGCCGCTACTGGCCTTCGAGCACCCGCGTCACGGCGCGCGAGACGCCTTCGACGACGGCGATGGCCCGCTGGTAGCGCATCCGCGTCGGGCCGATCACGCCCACCGTGCCCAGGCGGCCCCCGTCCTGGAAGGTCGAGGCCACCACGCTGAACGGCTGCAGCTCGGGTGACCCGTGCTCGCGTCCGATCACCACCGTCAGGCCGCCGCACTCCAGGTAGCCCGTGAGCAGCTCCATCAGGCGGTGCTTTTCCTCGATCACCCGGAACAGGGCGCGGAGGGCTTCGAGGGCCCGGTCCCGGTCCAGGGTGTCGTCGATCAGCTCGTCGATGAGGAGCGACGTGCCCTGCACGCGCAGCGTGTCCTCCGGCCGAATCTCGGCGAGGCCCCGCTGCGCGAGCGGCAGCGCGCGCGCCATCAGCGCGTCGTAGAGCATGCGCTCCCGGCGCATCCGCTCGGCCACCGCCGCCCGGGCCTCGTGGAGCGTCAGCCCGGCGAACTCGCGGTTGACGTAGTTGGCCGCCTGCGCCAGCAGGGTCGCGTCGCACGGCTCGTCGGTCTCGATCACCTTGTGGGTGATCCGCCCGCCGGCGGCGACGACGATCACGAGGACCTTCCGATCCTCCAGCCGCACGAAGTCGATGTGCTGCAGGCGCGTGGACGGATCGGCCGGCGTCATCGCGAAGCCGACCTGCGACGACGCGCGGGAAACCTCCTGCGAGGCGTTCTCGAGCAGCTGGCTCACCGTGCCGGCCTGGCGGAGCCGCGCCTCGACGTCCGGCAGCGCGCGCGACCGCCGGCGGGTGCCGATGAGCGTGTCCACGTACAGCCGGTACCCCGAATCGGTCGGCACGCGGCCTGCGGACGTGTGCGGCTGGCGCAGCAGGCCCATCGACTCGAGGTGGGCCAGCACGTTGCGGACCGTGGCCGACGACAGCCCCAGATCGCTGTGCCGGGCGAGCCACGCCGACGAGACCGGCTCTCCCTGCTCGATGTACTCGGCGACGAGCCGGGCGAGCAGCCGCCGCTGGCGTTCGGTCAGGTCGGAAGCCATGGGATTAGCAGTCCAGTGCCGAGAGTGCTAACCGCAGTATAGCAGACCGGACTCGGCGTCGGCCCCGCGCGCGCCGCCGGCCCGCACGCCCGGCAGGCACGCCCTCCGGCCCGTGCCCGAGGCGCCGTCAGCGGATGATGCGCCCGAGCGCGCGGCCGATTCGCGAGAAGAAGCCCCGCACGCCCGGGTCGCGGCCGCCGTGCAGGTGGCAGTAGAAGACCGGCGCCGTGCCCTCGAGGAACACCTCGTCGAGCGTGGTCGGGCAGCCCGGCGTGGCCAGCAGACCCGTCGTCGGATCGATCAGCGCGTGCTGGATGCCGGGCGGCTCGTCGAAGCCTTCCTGGGATCGGCCGGCGAGCGCGCTCTTCATGAACGCCGTCCAGATCGGCAGCGCCGCCTGCGACCCGCCGAGCCCGATCGGCTGGTTGTCGTCGAACCCGACCCAGACGACCGTCAGCAGGTCCGGCGTGAAGCCGACGAACCAGGCGTCGCGCAGGTCGTTCGTCGTGCCGGACTTGCCGGCCGCGTCGGCGGTGAAGCCGTTGGCGCGGGCGCCGGCCCCCGTGCCCTCGTTCATGACGCTGCGCATCATGCTGGTCACGAGGTAGGTGGTGTCGGGCCGGGCGACGGTCCGCGGCGCGGGCACCTGGAACGCCTGCTCGCGCGTGCCGTCCACGACCTTCTCGACCGCCCGGAGGGCGCGCTCGCTGCCGCCGTTGGCGAACAGCGTGTAGGCCGTCGCGATCTCCATCGGCGACGCCTCGAACACGCCGAGGGCAATCGAGGGATAGGGCTTGACGTCGGACTCCGGATCGACGCGGCGCCAGAAGTTCGCCACGCGGTCGTAGCCGGCGACCTCCGCGACCTTGATCGCGACGACGTTGCGCGAGAGCGCCAGCGCGCGGCGGAGCGTGATGGGGCCGTCGTACTCGTTCTGGTAGTTCGACGGCGTGTATTCCTTGTCGCCGTCGATGAACACCGTCGGCTCGTCCATGACGACCGAGGCCGGCGTGATGTCGGCGCGGTGCTGCTCGGCCATCTCCTCGAAGGCCGCGAGGTAGACGAACGGCTTGAACACCGACCCCGGCTGGCGCCGCGCGAGCACCGCGCGGTTGTACTGGGACCGCGTGTACGAGCGGCCGCCCACCATCGCGAGGATCTCGCCCGTCCGCGGATCCACGGCCACCAGCGCGGCCTGCGGCTGGGCCGTCGGCGGACGCCGGCGGGCGGCGAGCCGGCGGTCCACCTCCGCCATGCCGGAGGCCACCGCGTCCTGGGCGAGCCGCTGCAGGTCGAGGTCGAGCGTCGTGTAGACGTCGATCGGCCGGCCCTTCGCGAGCGCGTCGTCGGTGGCGTCGTCGACGAGCTGCGTCAGGTAGTCGACGAAGTAGGGGGCCTCGTTGTCGAGCGCCTGCGCCGAGACGACGAGCGGCTTCGCCGCGGCGGCCTCGGCGTCCTCGACGCTGATGTGGCCCTCGCTGGCCATCTCGCGGAGCACCAGGTCGCGCCGTTCCTGCGCCCGCTCGGGGTTGCGGAACGGCGAGAGCCGGGATGGCGCCTGGATCACGCCCGCGATCGTCGCCGCCTCACCCAGGCTCAGGTTGCTCACGTCCTTGCCGAAGAAGATGCGCGACGCCTCGGCCACGCCATGGATCTCGAACGGCCCGCGCTGCCCGAGCGCGACGTCGTTCAGGTAGAGCTCGAGGATCTGGTCCTTCGAGAGCCGCGTCTCGAGCACCACCGCCATGAACTGTTCCTGCAGCTTGCGCCGCAGCGACTTCTCCGGGGTCAGGAACGTGTTCTTGACGATCTGCTGCGTCAGCGTGGACGCGCCCTCGAGGTACGGCTTGTCGCCGCGCAGGTTCGTCACGAGCGCGCCGACCGCCCGGATCGGGTCCACGCCGCGGTGCTCGTAGAACCGCCGATCCTCGATCGTCAGCACCGCCTGGATGAGGTGATCGGGGATGCGCGCCAGCGGCACGCTGCGGCGCTTCTCACCCGGGGCCAGCGCGGCCAGCAGGGGCGGTTCGAGCGTCAGCGACCGCAGGCCGCGAGTGGCCTCGGTGATCCGCGAGACCACCGGCGATCGCGTGCCGCGGAAGCTCACCGTCACCGTCCGCGCCTTCTCGGACCCGTGCGGCCGCGTCACGAGCGTCACCGTGTCCGACCCGACGCTGAACTCCCCGGGCGCCTCGGCCTTGTCGCGCCGCGTGTACCGCACGTCGTTCAGCCGCGCGACGAGTTGATCGGGGGAGAGCGCGCGTCCCGGCTCGACCGTGAGCGGGCGGCCGTAGACCCGTGGCACCGGACGTTCCGCGCCCCCGAGGCGGGCGTCGATGATCCGCGCGTAGCTGTTCCAGAGATAGGCGAGGCCCACCAGGCCGATGACCCCGAGGGCTGCCGCGACCAGCAGCCCCCGCCGGAGCCACAGACCACGGCTCCCGGCGAGCGTCAACCGCAGGCGGGTCCGGCCCCGGCGGGCCGGTTTCGTCTTCTTCGTGCGCCGGGTCGCCGGCCGCCGCGGGGGTCGGGTCGCCATGGGACTGTCCCCAGAGTGTACGGCATGTCGTCCGGGCCCCGCGCTTGACAGCCGACGATACGGGGAATACCTTCACTTTGTTATTCGGTCGAACTAAGTCGCCACTCCGGGGTCCCGTGTCCATACCACCTGTCTTCGTCCTCGGCCCGGAAGCCGGCACGCTGAACACGCGCCGCCTGAACCGGCAGCGCCTGCTGGAGGCCATCCGCCGGCTCGGACCGATTTCGCGCGCGGATCTCGCGAAGCGGACGCGGCTTTCGCCGCCGACCGTGTCGGCGCTCGTGGAAGAACTGGCGTCCGAACGCGGGCTGCTGCGCGAGGTGGGCGTCGGCGCCTCCAGCGGCGGGCGCCCGCCGATCCTCCTGGAGTTCAACGCCGACTACGGCGCGCTCGTGGGCGTGGACATCGGCTCGCGGATGATCCGGTTCGCGCTGGCGGACCTGCAGGGCCGGGTGGTGGCGCGCCGGGAGGTCCGGACACACGCGGACTCCTCGTCGGCCGTCATCGACCAGGTGCTCGACGGAATTGCCGGCCTGGTGGCCGAGTCCGGACGGCCCGCCAGTTCGCTCTTCTCGATTGGCATCGGCGCGCCGGGGATGACCGACGTCACCACCGGCCGGGTCATCCGGGCGGCGAACCTGTCCGGCTGGAGCGACGTGCCGCTCCGCCAGATCGTCGAGTCGCGCTTCAACGCGCCGGCGCAGATCGACAACGACGCGAACATGGCGGCGCTCGGCGAGCGATGGACCGGCGCGGCCTCGCAGGTCAACGACTTCGTGTTCATCGCGCTCGGCGCGGGCGTCGGCGCCGGCGTGATGGTGGGCGGCCGGCTCCACCGCGGCCATCATTACTACGCGGGCGAAATCAGCCGCATGTCGCTCGACTACCGCGAGTGGCAGGTGGATTTCGGCGAGCGCGGTTACCTCGAGAGCCGGATTGGCGCGTCGGCCATCCCGGAGTGGGCGCGGGCGCGGGCCCTGCTCGAGCGCGCCGAGTACGACCGCGAGGCCGCGGTGCGCCTCATTTTCGAGGCGGCCCGGGACGGCGACGCCGAGGCGTCGGCGGTCGTCAACGAGCTGGCGGTCTTCCTCGGCAACACGGTCGCCAACATCGTCGCCGTGCTCGACCCGGCGCTGGTCGTCTTCGGCGGCGGTCTGAGCCACGCCGGCTCGCTGCTCCTCGATCCGGTGCGCACGGTCGTGAGCCGCATCGTGCCGAACGTGCCGGCCCTCGAGGTCTCGGCCCTGGGCGACGATGCGCCGCTCATGGGCGCGGTCTCCACGGCGCTGGAGGTGGCGCAGACGCGCCTGCTCGCCATCGCCGCCAATCCCGGCCGGCCGGCCGCCGGCGTGGCGCGCTCCCGCCGGGCGCACCGCCGCTAGGCCGGACGCGACAGGACATCACTCATGGCGTTCTCACCCGACTACGTACGGCTCGTCCTGAACGACGTCTTCGAGGACGGCAAGCAGCTCTTCCTCGATCCGCTCATGGACATCCACTACGCGCACCTGGTGATGCTCACCGACCAGGGCATCGTCGGCGCCGCCGACGCGCGGACGCTGCGCGCCGCGCTCGACGGCATCGATCGGGACGCCGTGCGGCGGGCGGCCTACGACGGCACGTGCGAGGACCTGTTCTTCTACCTGGAGCGGCTGATCGTCGAGGCGTGCGGGCCGGACGTCGCGGGGCACCTGCACACGGCGCGGTCGCGCAACGACATCGACATGGCGCTCTATCGCCTGCGCCTGCGCGAGGCGCTGCTCGACGTCGCCGGCGCGGCGATCGCGCTCCGGCGGGCGCTCGTCGGCGTGGCCGGCCGCCACGTCGAGACGCTGTTCCCCGCGCACACGCACACCCAGCCCGCCCAGCCGAGCACGGTCGCGCACTACCTGCTCGCCATCATCGAGGAGCTGGAGCGCGACGCCCCGCGGCTGGCGGCGGCCTACGAGTCCACGAATCGCTGCCCCCTGGGCGCGTGCGCCATCACCGGGACCGGGTTCCCGATCGATCGCGAGCGCACGGCGGAGCTCCTGGGCTTCTCGGGCGCGACGGGCAACACCTACGGCAGCATCGCGACGGTCGACTACCTGCTCGAGAGCGCGGCGGCGATGAGCGTGACCGTGCTCGGCGTGGGCCGGTTCGTGCAGGACATGCTGCTCTGGTGCACGCGCGAGGTGGGCTACCTGCGGCTGCCCGACGGCTTCGTGCAGATCAGCAGCATCATGCCGCAGAAGCGGAACCCGGTCGCGCTCGAGCACGCGCGGGCGATCGCCTCGAAGGCCGTGGCCCAGCTCGCCGCGATTCCCGCGGTGGTGCACAACACGCCGTTCGGCGACATCGTGGACACCGAGGACGACCTGCAGCCGCTCGTGACCACGGCGGCGCGTGATGCCGTGCGCGCGGTCTCGCTCGTCGCGGCCGCGATGGCCGAGGCCGAGTTCGACGTCGCGCGGATGCGGGCACGGGCGGGCGAGGGGTTCGTGACGATCACGGAGCTGGCCGACGCGCTGGCGCGCGACCACGGCCTCTCGTTCCGCGAGGCCCACGGCGTCGCGACGCGGATGGTGCAGACGCTGCCGGCCGGCTCGATCGACCAGGCGGGCGCGGTGCTCGCGCAGGCGTCGCGCGACGTCACGGGCCGCGAGATCCGGATCGCGGACGCCGACCTGGCGCGCATCCTCAGCCCCGAGCACTTCGTCGCCGTCCGCCGCACGCCCGGGGGGCCGGCGCCGGACGTCGTGCGCGCGGCCCTCGCCGACAGCACGGCCCGGCTCGAGGCCGACACGGCCGACGTGGCCCGGCGCCGCGCCGCGCTGGCCGACGCGGCGCGCGCGCGGCACGACGCGGTCGCGCGGCTCTGAGCCGCGGGCCGTCACCGACCGCCGGCCGCCCGGCCCCGCTCCGTCCTACCGGCCCGCCTGGTTCCTGGGCCGGCTGATCAGGTTCGCCATGATCCGGTAGGCGCCCGGCACGCCGGCCGGGAGCTGGCGCCAGAGACCCAGGCCGACGTACGTCCACGTGCCTCGTCCGACCGTGGCCGTCGTCAGCATCCCTTCCTTCTCGCCCGGGGTCTTCTCCCACGGGTCGGTGGCCGCCAGGATGTCGGTGTAGCGCGGGTCGTTCGCGCCGAAGAAGTACAGCCCGCGTTCCTGGACCCAGCCCTGGAAGTCCGCCTGGGTGATCCGGTTCGGGCTCGAGAGCTCGGCCGTGCCGTCCTCGAGGACCCGGATGGGCGCCTGCTCGACCGTGATGCGGTTGCTCGTGATGCCACCGGGGTAGGGCACGTAGGGGCTGTTCGGCGCGCCGCCGCGTCCCCGCCCGCCGCCACCGAACCCGCGGCCACCGGCCGGCGCCGGCGCGCCGGCAGCCTGCGCGACGAACCCGCGCCCGCCGCCGCCCTCGGCGCCCGCGCCGAGCTGGTTCATCGCGACCTTGTTGTACTGGACGACCAGGTGGCCGCCCTCGCGGGCGAAGTCCAGCAGCCGCTGGTTGTAGGCCCGCACGTCGGCCCGCGACTCGTAGGCCCGGATCCCGAGGACGATCGTCTGGAACCGCGACAGGTCGCCGAACGCGACGTCATCGGGGCCGAGCATCGTCACGGTGGCGCCGAGCTGGCGCAGCGCTTCGGGTACCTCGTCCCCCGTGCCCATCACGTACCCCACCTGGAGGTTCGCCGGCACGGTGACCGCGAAGAGCTTCACGGTCGACGTGGCGGGATGGAACAGGTGGCGCTCCTGGATGTGGTCGTAGGCGATGACCTGGTAGCCCTCGCGGTAGTCGACGCCGTCGCGCGAGGCGACGGCCCGGATTTCGACGGTGCCGGCCGAGAGCCGGGCCGGCGGCGTGACCATGAACCGCGCGGTCATCTGCTGGCCCTCGAGCGAGAGGTCGAGCGTGGCCGACGCCGGCGTCACGCTCCAGCCCGACGGCGCCTCGAGGCGCACGGTGGTGGGGCCGCCCGGGGTGGCGTCGAGGTTGTTGAGCACCGTCACGCGGAACTCGCGCGGGCGCCCGCCCGCGTCGAGCGGCACGACGCCGATGCCGGGCGTCAGCGTCACGGAGACGGCCGGCACCACGTTGACGATCTTCTGCTTCTCGCCACCGACCCAGGGGCCGTCGTAGCGGTAGTAGGCGTCGGCGTCGTGGGTGGCGGCCACGCCGCCGGCCGTGTAGCGCACGGTCGCCCGGACGGCCGCGGGGCTCCAGGGCAGCGTCTGGTCGGCGGGCACCTCGAGGTCGTAGCGGTCCACCTCGAGGTTGCGCTTCCAGTACGGCTGCGTGTAGCGCGCGTCGGCGCCGACCGTGACGTCGTAGACGAGCGACGCCGACTGGTTGTAGGCGAGCGCGCCCGGGGCGCCGCCGGTGAGCCGCGCCGACCAGCCCGCCGGCACGTGCAGGTCCACGCCGTCGAGCGTCATGGGCTCGGCACCGGTGTTGTAGACCTGGACGGCCACCTGGACGGTCTGGCCGCGCACGACGTCGCCGTCGGCGGCCAGCACGTGGACCTCGAGGCCCTGTGCGAGGCCCAGAGCCTTCTCGAAGTCGGCGGCCTTGCGGTCGAGGCGCCAGAGGATCTCGGCCTTCGGATCGGCCGAGAGGGGGCTGGCGGCGACGGCCTGCCGGAGCTGCCGCACGCGGGTCAGGCCGCGCGCGATGTAGGGGAGGGTGCGCTGCGGCGCGCGCATGTTGAAGGCGTCGATCGCATCCCGGCCGGCCGCCTCGATGGCCGCGAGGTCGGTCTCGAGCGACGGCACGCTGGACCGCTCCGCGCCGGCGAATGACGCCAGCCGGCGCAGGCTCGTGTCGACGCCGTCCATGATGTCCTGCTCGCGGCCCGTCACGGCCGGCGCGCTGTCGTAGAGCGCGTAGCTGCCGCTCGCCTCGCCGGGGAACGCCTCGAGCTGGCCCATGCCCTGGCACCGGTGGTAGGCCCGGGCCATCTGGCCGGCCTGCGCCCACGACATGCCGAGCAGCGGATCGTAGTCGCCGGTCGGGACCCGCACGGCGCCCGTGCCGCCCTCGTCGCTCGCGAGCGGCCCGCCCGCCGACTGGTAGACCTTGCGCGCCTGCCACGGCCGCAGGCCCTCGCGGATCTGCTCGGGGAACCGGGCCGGGTCGGCCGCCGCGCGGAACGCCTCGTGCGCGAGCTGCGCCGACGCCATGTGGTGCTGTCCGCCGCCCGGACCTTCACGCGGCATCGTCAGGATCACGTCGGGCCGCTCCCGGCGGATCACGCGGACCATGTCGCGGAGGATCTCCTCCTTGCCCCACTTCTCGAAGGTCTCCTCGACGCTGAACGAGTAGCCGAACTCGAAGGCGCGCGTGAAGAACTGCTTCGCGCCGTCCCACTGGTGCACGCCCGCGAGTTCCTCGGTGCGGAGGATGCCGATCGCCTGGAACAGCTCCGGTCCGATCTCGTTCTGGCCCCCGTCGCCGCGCGTCGTCGTGAGCAGCGCCGTCTTGAGGCCGCGGCCGCGCCCGAGCGCGACGAGCACGCCGTTGTTCTCGTCGTCGGGGTGCGCGGTCACGTAGA
The DNA here is from genome assembly GCA_041394725.1 of Vicinamibacterales bacterium. Taxonomy (GTDB): domain Bacteria; phylum Acidobacteriota; class Vicinamibacteria; order Vicinamibacterales; family SCN-69-37; genus JAWKHR01. Next base: position 29,620 of record JAWKHR010000059.1, read on the forward strand.
GCACCGAGCCCTCGACGGGCAGCTGGCGCAGGGCCAGGCCGAGGCCGGTCGCGCCCTCGTCGAGCGGCAGCGGCGTCACCTGGGTCAGGACGGGGCGGGGCAGCGTGAGCGCGGTCGCGGCGAGCGCGGCGCCCGCGAGAAGCCGGGTCCATCGGCGGCGCATGTCGGGTCTCCTTCGGGAAGGGCGGGTCGAGGTCATGGTCGTGATCCCTGGGTCTCGTGCAGCACGGCCAGCGCGTACGGCACGGTGAACGCCGTCGTCCACCCGAACGCCCGCGTGCCGTTGGTCGCGGCCCAGATCGCGCGGCTCGGCGCCGGGATCGCGGTGGAATGGTCGCCGGCCGGCGGCCGGAAGCGGTTCGGGTCGTCGGGCAGGTGGCTCGAGGCCTCGATGGCGGCGAAGAGCGCTTCTTGCGTCCAGGAGTCGTCGATCGGCCGCGGCAGCGGATCCATGCGCAGCACGTCGAGCCGGCGCCGCATCTCGTCGACGAACGAGCGCTCGTGGGTCAGGTGCCAGCCGACCGTCAGGCTGTGGATCGACGAGAGGTACGACTCCATCCAGTGATTGAGCGGCGGGTTGTCGCGGACGAACCGGGCGTGCGTGACGAGCGCCGCCCGCACGTCCGGGTCGTCGGTCAGCTGCAGGTAGCGCCAGAGGCCGTGCGACGCGTAGACGTTCGCGTAGCCGTAGCGGTCGTTCACGAGGCTGCCGGCCTGCTCGTCGCGCTGGAGGCGCAGCATCCGGTGCACGCGGTCGTCGAGCTCCGTCTTGTACCTGACGTCCTTGGTCGCGTCCCAGACCTCGGCCAGGTTCCAGACCGAGAGGTAGAGCCGGCGCCCGGTCAGGCCGTGCTCGCCCCAGATGCGGCGCAGGTAGAGGTCCGCCGAGAGCCGCGCGACGTCGAGTCCGCGCTGATCGCCCGTCAGGTAGTACATCGCGATCCAGCCCTGCACCCAGACGTGCGCGCTCAGGACGTGGGTCCAGTGCTGCACGGAGTGACGCCGGCCGATGCCCAGGTACTTCGACCCGGCGGGCTCCTGCAGGTAGTCCCAGTAGTCGAGCGGGTAATTCGAGTCGCCGAGGTAGCGCGGCGCCGCCGGCCAGTGGGTGTTGTCCACGTCCATCAGGTGCCGGCTGTAGGCCTCGGCCGCGTCGAAGTAGCGCGGGTCGCCCGTGCGGACGAACGCCAGCCACCACTGGTAGTCCTGCGCCGGCTCGCCGTTGCCCCAGGTGTTCCACGACGTGCCCGTGAACGTGTTCATCAGGTCGCCGTACTCGAACATGCCGTACCACGGCTCCCACTTCTGGTTGAACAGCATCCACTCGAACTTGGTGTCGAGCGCGCGTTCGAGGTCGGGGAACGCGCCGTCGCGCGCCGCGAGGTCGCCGAAGGCGCCTGACGCCGCGTACCAGGCCGGATCGGCGTGCGCCACGGGCGGCGCGAGCACCGGCGCCATGGCGCCCGCGATGCGGCCCGCATCCACGTCGGCGCCGTGGAAGTAGTAGAGGAACTCGCTGGTCTTCGCGATGCCCTGCGCCCAGTTCTCCGTGGCGTTCTCGTTGGCCGGCTCGTTGTTCAGCCGCGCGAAGCTCATCGGGCCCGCGTCGGGCGACCACGCGAACGCCTGCAGATCGCCCGACGCCGGGTCGAACCGGATCGCCTTCGGGTATTCCTCGAGGAAGTGCCGGACGGCGACGGCCACGCCGCGCGTGCGATCCGACACGTCGAGCCATCCCGGCGCGCGCTCGGCGCGCGCCAGCGTTCGCGCGCCGGCCGTGACCGTCGCCGCGAACCCCGTGGTCAGGCGCTCGGTCGGCGAGGCGTTCGGCACCGGGGGAATCCGGTCCACCTTCGGCCCGGTCTGGGCGACCGTGACGACCTCGCGGGCCGTGGTCTCCACCGGGTGCGAGCGGGTCGCGCCGCCCGGGGACGCGGCCGCGGGTGACGCCCACCACGCGCCGTCGGTGAGGGCCGTGCGCACGCGCGCGTCGGGGCCGAGCGCGAGGTGCAGGCCCAGCCCGAGCGCCTGCAGGCGATCCTCGGGCTCGGTCCAGCCGGTGTCGGTCGGGTCGTTGCCGATGAGCGGTTCGCGCGCGGTGGCGACGTGCGGGTAGTCGCCGGCCTGCGGGCGATGCTTGTCGGGCACGCCCGTGTACACGAACGTGTGGAGCACGCGGACGTAGGACCGATCGGCGTAGGCGTGGATCCGCGTCACGAACGGCGCCGCGTTGTTGTCCGCCCGGCCGTACCGGTACTCGCCCTCCACGCGCAGCACCGCGTGCAGGGGGCCCGAGCCGCGCTCGATGAACGTGCGCTGGACCGTGGCGCGCGACGGGTCCAGGCCCGCGTCGTCGAGCAGGTCCGCCAGGCTGCCGCGCGCGCCGGGGCCCGACGCGATGAGGTCGCCGTCGTCGAACCCGTTGCCGTCCAGGTCCAGGTGCACCGAGTGCAGGAAACCGCCCTCGCCCTGGCGCACCACCACGCGGAGCGGCCCCGTCGTCAACTCCGCCAGGCCGTTGTCGCGCGCGTTGTTGACGAAGGTGATTCGCCGGTCCGGCATGCGCCGTCGCACCTCGGGGCCGTACTCGACGACGTACTGATCCGAGGCCTCGGCGAAGAAGAAGACCCAGATCCACTTCACGCTGCGGCTGGCCGGTTCCCACGTGGTGACCTCGGTCACCTGCGAGGGCAGTTCACGGCCGTCGGGGGCGAGCAGGCGGACGTGGTCCGGGGAATCGAGCGCGCCGGGCGGGAACGGCAGGCCCAGGGTGATCGGGGCGTCGGCCGCCGGGCGCTCGATCCGGAGCGGGATCCGGTGCGCGGCGAGGTCGGCCTGGACATCCGCGTGGAGCCGGCCGGTCGGGACCAGGAGCAGGACCAGCACGCCCAGAATCCGCACGAATCGACGCATCGTGGTTGAGTCCTGTACTTCTTTCACGAACTTAACGAAGCCTCGGAGGAAGGTAGTGCGGGCCCGGGCGGGAGTCAAGGGGGGAGGGGGAGGCGATCGGCGGGCGGCCGCCGCGGCTGACCGTCTTCGCCGAGCGGGCGAATCGTCGGCTGAAATCGGCCAGATCCGACGGGATCTCTTGACACTCAGTACTGGTGATCAGTATGGTTCAATGGGCTTCGTTAAGGTTCCGAATGAAGTCGTGACGTACCCGTAACTGTTTGCACATCGGATGGCCGACGCCGAGAGGGAGCCCCGCCCGATCGGTCCAGGCTTGGAGGTCTCATGGTGGGACCCCTCTCGATTGCCCCTCCTGTCCGGTGGGGTGTCTCCAGGAGTCAGTACTCGATGCGATTCCGCATGCTGTGGATCCTGTTCATCGTGGCCGGGCTGGCCAGCCCTGCGGCGGCACAGTCCCAGGCCATCAACGGCAACATCGAAGGCATCGTCCGCGACACGAGCGGCGCGGTGCTGCCCGGCGTCACGGTCACGGTCACCAATACGGAGACCGGACTCCAGCGGGCGCTGGTGACGGATGAGAACGGTGCGTATCGCGCGGCGCTGCTGCCGCTCGGCACGTATGCGGTGAAGGCGGAGCTGCAGGGCTTCCGCGCCTCGGAACGGACCGGCGTGTCGCTCAGCGCCGGCCAGATTGCCACGGTCAACTTCGACCTGGCGGTGGGCGCCGTGCAGGAGGTGGTCGAGGTCTCGGCCGACGCGGCGATCACCCAGCCGGCGCGGATCGACCTCGGGCGCACGATCAGCTCGGTCGAGGTGAAGAACCTGCCGAACGTCTCGCGCAACACGTTCAACTTCGCGCTGCTCCAGCCGAACGTGACCGGCTACGAGAACGAGGAGTTCGGCGCCACGCGCATGAACGCGAACGGCTCGCAGATGCGGACGAACTACCAGATCGACGGCGGCAGCGCGACGCAGAAGAACCGCGCGGGCCTGCGGATGTTCCAGCCGTCGGACATCATGGTCGAGGAGGTGCAGGTCATCACGAGCGGCTTCGCCCCGGAGTTCGGGCAGACGACGGGCATGGTCTACAACGCGGTCACGCCGTCGGGCACGAACCAGTTCCATGGGCAGGGCAGCTACCGGTTCCGGCGCAAGGCGTTCTCGGCCCGGCCGTTCACGCTGGCGGCCTCGGCGCCCAAGCCGGACACCAAGGTCGACAACTACACGGTGGCGCTCGGCGGTCCGATCAAGCGCGATCGCGCGCAGTTCTACTTCGGCTACGAGTTCCTGCGCAATGATCTGTCGGCCGGCCGCGTGATCACGGTCACGCCGGCGACGGCGCAGACGCTCGGCCTGAGCGCGACCGCGCTCGGCGACGGGGTCATCCCGGCGGTGCAGTCGGTCAACATGCTGATCGCGAAGACGGACGTCTCGCTGAACCAGGCGAACCGGCTGTCGGCGCGCTGGTCGCTGTTCAAGAACTCGACGCCCGAGAACGTGGGCGGCGGGCTGAACACGCGCGAGACGGCGACCGACTTCGAGGACCGGATGGACTCGGTCGGCCTCCAGCTCGTCTCGACCGTCGCCGACAACAAGCTCAACGAACTGCGGATCGCCTACGGCCGGCGCGACAACCCGCGGGTGCCCTCGTCGGTCGCGGGCCCCGGCCCCGCGGTGTCGATCTCGGGCGTCGCGAATTTCGGCGGGTCGGCCACGCGGACCACGTTCCTCGAGGACTACTGGCAGGTCGTGAACAACTTCACCTGGTTCGTGGGCAACCACTCGCTCAAGGCCGGGATCGACTTCCAGTTCATCAACGACGAGCGGCTGGACAGCGTCCAGGGGTCCTACACGTTCCCGAACGTGGCGAGCTACCTGGCGGCCAGGAACGGGACGAACCCGTTCGGCTACACCCGGTTCACGCAGAACGTCGGCGATCCGTCCGTCCAGTACAGCCAGAGCTACTACAGCTTCTTCCTGCAGGACGACTACCGGATCTCGCCGCGGTTCAAGGTGCTCTATGGCGTGCGGTACGACCTGTTCAAGGTCCCTGACGGCGACCCGAACGCGCCGTATGCCGCCTCGCAGCACTTCCGCGTCGACAAGAACAACCTGGCGCCGCGCGTCGGCATCGCGTGGTCGCTCGACGACCAGTCGCGGACCGTGGTCCGGGCGTCGACGGGCATGATGTACGAGACGCCGCTCGGCGCGTTCTACGAGGACGCGCTGCTCGAGAACGGCTCGCCGAAGCTGCTCTCCGCGAACGTCTCGCCCGGCCAGGTCGGCGCGCCGGCCTTCCCGGGGCTGCTGAGCAGCCTGCCGCCCGGCGTGACCCCGTCGAACAGCATCCGCGCGGTCGATCCGAACTTCGATTCGCAGTGGGCGCTGCTGACCAACGTGCAGCTGGAGCACGCCCTGAGCGGGGACGCCTCGCTGTCGGTGGGCTACGTCAACTCGACCGGCCGCAACCTGCCGGTGCTGCTCAACAGCAACGTGATCGCGACGGGCGCGACGCTGGCCGACGGCCGGCCGATCTATGCGTCCTCGGTGAACGCCGCCACCCGCCTCGACCCGCGGTTCAACACGATCAACCTCGTCCGTTCCACCGGGACGTCGCAGTACAACGCGCTCACCGTGTCGCTCAACCGCCGGTGGGCCGGCGGCCTGCAGGCGCAGGCGTCCTACACGCTGGCCAGGGCGGAGGACGACGGCGTGATCGGCGGCCGCTACGTGGTCGGCAGCTCGGACCGGCCCGGCCTGTCCGATCCGTCGGACCAGACGCGGGACTACAGCTACACGTCGTGGAACACGACCCACACGTTCATCGCGAGCGCGGTCATCAACCCGCACGTGGAAGGCACGGGGATCGGCGCGATGCTGGCCAACGACAACCAGTTCAGCGTCATCCTCCAGGCCAACAGCGGCCTGCCGTTCAACATCCGGTCCAACCGCGACCTGAACCTCGACGGGATCAGCGCGGACCGGCCGGTGGGCGTCGCCCGCAACTCGGGCACGCTCGGCCGCGTCTTCAACGTGGACCTGCGCTACTCGCGGTTCTTCCGCTTCCTGCGGGCCTCGCAGCGCGCCGAGTTCTTCCTCGAGGCGAAGAACCTGTTCAACACGGCGAGCGTCCGCGGGGTCAACTCGGTGGTCGCGACCGACACGCTCGGCAACCCGCTGGCCACCATTCCGTCCGGCCCGTGCGAGATCGGGGCGACCTCGACGAGCGGCTGCTTCGCGGTGACCAGCGCCTACCAGCAGCGCCAGATGCAGATGGGGTTCAAGTTCATCTTCTGAAACCCGTCCGACGCCGCACCGACGGCCGGGCCCGCCGGGGACTCCAGTCCCCGGCGGCCCGGCCCGTCGGCTTCCCGTCCGCGTGCCCTGGCGGCCCCGCGCGCGGGGCCGCCGGGCCGGTCCTCAGAAGTAGTACTTGAACCCGAGCTGGAACTTCCGCTGCTCGTAGCCGCTGGTGGGCGTGAACCCGCTGCCGTCGGCCGGGATCGCGACGAGCGGGTTGCCCGCCGTGTCCACCGTGATGACGCGGTTGACGGCCGACGTCTGCTCGATGTTGAACAGGTTCTTGAACTCGGCCAGGACCTCGAGCCGCTGGGACCCGCGCAGCGGCACGAACCGCGAGTAGCGCATGTCGACGTTCCAGCGCGCCGGCAGGTAGACCGAGTTGCGGCCGACGAAGAGCGGCCGGTCGCTGCCCGTGCCGTCGTTGTTCAGGTTCCGGTTCGACCGCACGTTGAAGGGCAGGCCGCTGTTGAACTGCAGCACGACGCCGACCTGGTTGTTGTTGAGCACGGCGCCGAGCACGCCCGTCCGGTTGACGTGCGGGTTGGCGACGATCGAGCCGTTGAACGAGTGCCGCGTGTCGAGCGCGTTCGGGCCGCGGTCGCGTTCCAGGTCCTGCGGGTCCGACCGGCCGTCGTCGCCCTGCACCGACAGCGTGCTGGTCATGACGGCGTTGTCGATGCCCTTGCCGAACGTGTAGTTCAGGTCGTACTGGATCCCGCCTGACCACTGCTGGCCGAAGCCCAGGGTCAGCGCCTTGTAGGTGGAGTCGCCCACCGACTCGACGACGTTGATGCGGTTGAAGCGCGGGTCCATCCGGGTGTTCGCGTTGACGGCGGAGCTGTAGATGCCGCGGCCGTCGGCCAGGAACCCGGTCGGGTTGATCAGGTTGATGTCGTTGATCACCGGCAGGTCGTAGCCGCGGTTGTAGATCACGCCGATCGACGCGGTGTACTTGTCGAGGAAGGCGCGCTCGATCTGCACGCTGTTCTGCCACGTGCGGCCCGTCACGAAGTCCGGCGCCGGCGCGAAGATCGTCCGGTTGGACAGCGCGATCGAGTAGCCGTTGGGCAGGTCCGACAGCGTGGACGGGAAGTCCGGCGCGCCGGGGCTGCCGGGCGTCAGGCTCACCGTCACGCGCTGCGGGTTGCCGTCGTTGGCGTACGACTGCTCGATGATCGCGAGCAGCGGCTGGTCGTACATCAGGCCCGTGCTCGCGCGCAGCACGGTCCGCTTGTCGGCGCCGAGCGTCCACGCCATCCCGGCCCGCGGTGCGAAGTTGTTCGCGTCACGGTTGAACGACTGCGAGTAGGCGAACGGCGCGTTCGCGATGCCGTCCGGATACATGTAGAGGTCGTACCGCACGCCGTAGAGCAGCTTGAAGTCCGGCGTGACCTTCCAGTCGTCCTGCACGAACCAGCTGAGCAGCGTGTTGCTCATGTCGAACGTCGGCTCGCCGATCGTCTGCGAGAAGCCCGTCCACGACTTCGGCGCCGTCCCCGCGCGCGCGGCCAGGTAGTCGTCCACCGTCGCGAAGGTGAAGGTCGCGGCGAGC
>JAWKHR010000060.1:0-37078 GCA_041394725.1 Vicinamibacterales bacterium
GGTGCCCGCGCACTGCGTCCAGATACTGGACGACATCGACGAGTCCTTCGACGTGCTTCAGCCGGTCGGCCGGGACGCCGCCGAGATGGGTGTTCTCCGCCTGCAGCCACGCGCGCGACCTGGCATCGTCGCCGCCCATGATCGCGTCGAGGCTGCGGTAGACGCGCAGGAAGAGCAACGCCAGCTCGCCTTCCTTGCCGGCGGGGTCCAGGCCGCGGCCGCGCTGCATCCGGGAGACGGTGGCCTCGCTCGCGCCGATCACCTCGGCGAGGTCGCGCTGGCGCAGGCCGAGCCGGTCCGCCGCGGCGAGGACGGCCTTGGCCAGGACGAGGTCCGGGGCGGGGCCACGGGCGACGGCCGAGGTCGGATGCAGCATTTCATTTGAAACAATATCGCTTTCATATTCCAATTGCAACACGTGCTGCCGCCGGCTTCAGGGACGGCCGCGTGTGGATCAGGCGGGTCCCGCGGTCATTCGGTCTCCTCGTTCCGCTCCGGCGCCCATCGCCGTGCCAGCAGGCCCGTCGCGAGCGCCGGATCCAGGTCGTACGTCAGCACGCCGGCGTCGCCGTACGGCAGCCACGCGACGCAGTCGCCGGACGGTGCGATCACGCTGGTCGCCGACTCCGCGTAGCGGAAGGCGTAGTTCGCGCTCGCGACGTAGATCGTGTTCTCGAGCGCACGGCACATCACCGCGCGCTCGTAGTACGGCGCGGCGGTCGATCCCCACTCGGTGAGCGTGACGCCAGCGCGGTCGCTGCCGGCGCAGTGCGGGTGAAAGACGACGTGCGCGCCGCGGGCGGCGGCGTGTCGCACGGTCTCGGGATAGCGGAAGCCCTCGTGGCAGATCGCGATGCCGAACCGCAGGCCGTCGATCTCGAAGACGCGCCGGCCCGCGCCGGGCACATAGCACACGTGTTCCGTGGGATCGAGCTGGGTCTTCACCTGCCGCCCCAGCACCTCGCCGCGCCCGTCCACGACGACGGCCGCGATCTGGCGGCCGGCGGGCGCGTGATGCTCGATGCCGACGATGGCGGCGATGCGGTGGTCGCGCGCGGCTGTGGCCACGGCGTCGATCGCCCGTGCCTCGTCCGCCGCGTCGAACGCCGGGACGTCGAAATCGAGCCCGCGCAGGCCGGGCACGTACGCCTCGGGGAAGCAGACGATCCGCGCGTGCCGCGCGGCCGCCTCCGCGATCGCCTGCCGCACGCGCGCCAGGGCATCGTCCACCGACGTCGCCACGCGCGGCGCGGCGAGCGCGATGATCATCCGCCCGCCTTCGCGCGGCCTTTCGGTCGCGTCCTGGCGGGGCGCGCGGTGGCGCGGCGGGCGGCCTCTTCCTTCGCGCGCAACTTCGCCACGCGCGCGACGAGGGCCGCGGGCACCGGGGCATCGAGCGGAAACCGGATCGTGCCCTTGCTCACCGTGTAACGCTTCAGCGCGTCGCCGAGCGATGCACGGACGACGCCGGTCACCGGGTACAGCGCCCAGTGCGCCTTCCAGCCGGCGAAGTAGATCACGACGCGTTCGTGGAGCCGGTACCCGGGAATGCCGTAGCTGATCGTTTCCTCCGCGCCGGGCAGCGCCCGGCGCAGCACGGCACGCACCTGCTTCAGGACGGCGCGCGCGGCCGGTGGCTGCGCGGCGATGTAGTTCGAGACGGTCGGCGTCGCGTTCGTGGGCATCGGGTCCTCCGGCGGCCGGCGGCGTACGGCCGCGTCGGCCGCGGGAAGGATGCCACAGGTCCGGCGCGTCCGGCCCTACTGACGCACGCGCTTCCAGACGTAGGTCCGGCGGACCGTCCACACGTCATCCGCGCCGACGTCGAACGACGTCGTCGTGTGGACGTCGCCCTCGAGCGTCGCGCGATGACCGACTCGCGTCACCGTGCCCGCCGACGGATCCCAGAAGGTCTGCAGGTACTCCGAGCTGCCGTCGGGCCGAATCTCGCCGGGCCCGGCGCCGTAGCTGCCGTCGCTGCCGAACTGCGTCGCGATGATGCGACCCTCGCCCGGGTGCCAGAACTCCCGGAACTGCCAGTAGGTCCCGATGTCCTTGCCGTCGCGGATCCCGTACAGCCGCCCGACCAGGCTCTGCCGGCCGAGCCCCCACTGCCACTCGATCCCGAACGCGTCGTTGGGATCGCCGGGCCCCTTGTAGGCCGCGTTGTCGGCGACCCAGGTGCCAATCAGGTGCTCCCAGGCCTCCTGGACGACGGGCGGCACCGGTTGCGGCGTGGACTGCGCGCGGACGGACGGCGGGCCGAAGAACGCGGCGACGACCGCCGCGGCGACGATCGCGACGGACACCAGCGTGCGACGAACGCGTGCGAAGCGGATGGAGTGCGTCATGCCCCGCTTGTAACGCGGCCGCCGCCAGAAGGCGATGGACGGCGCCTTGAATCCTCCGCAAGAAGATCGCAATCTGGCAGAATGTGGTGTTTCTTCAGGAGACGCCCATGTCGCTCATCGATCCCGGCCGCAAGGCGCCGGCCTTCACCCTCAAGGACCAGGACGGCACGACCCACACGCTCTCGGCGTACGCCGGCCAGCCCGTGGTCCTCTACTTCTATCCCAAGGACGACACGCCGGGCTGCACGCAGGAGTCGTGCGACTTCCAGGCGCGGCTGCCGAGGTTCCGCAAGAGCCGGGCCGTCGTGCTGGGACTGAGCATCCTGGACGAGAAGAGCAAGGCGAAGTTCGCGGCCAAGCACGGCCTGACCTTCCCGCTGCTCGCCGACGCCGACCACGCGGTGGCCGAGAAGTACGGCGTCTGGCAGGAGAAGTCACGCTACGGCCGGAAATACATGGGCATCGTGCGGACGACCTACCTCATCGACGGCGACGGCAAAGTCGCGAGGCGATGGGACAAGGTCACGGTCGACGGGCACTCCGAGGAGGTGCTCGAGGCGGTGAAGCAGCTCTGAGAGCTCCGCGATCGAGCGCGGGCTCGCCTCACGCCGCGCCAATCCACGCCCGCGCGGCGTCCACCTCCCCGGCCTCGAAGTACTTGATGGTCGCCTTGGTGAACGGCTTGCAGATCTTGGCCATCCACTCCTGCCAGGTCTTCTCGCCGACCATGGCGATGCGCTCGATGTCGCGGCTGTGCTGGGCGGCGAAGTTGATGTCGTCCCAGAGCGCGTGCGCGCTCCAGCCGTGGAAGTCGTGCATCTCGACGTACATCCGCACCTTGCCCTGCTCGGCGGTGAGCTGGTCCACCATCGGCACGAAGCGGTCGTAGTCCTCGTCGTGGAGCCGTCCGGAGAGCTTGACGCCGATCACGTTGTCGCCAAGCCCTTCCACAAACTGGATCATCGTCCACCTCCTGATCGTTTCGGGTTTGGGCCGATTCTAGCACCCGAACGCGCGGCGCTCAGGAGCCGCCGGCCAGTTTCAGGTCCTGCACCTTCTGCTCGCCGTCGGCGAGCGAAAGCCGGATCGCGCCGGGCACCAGCAGGTCGAGCAGCGCCGGGTCGTAGAGATCCTCCAGCGCGAGGTCGGTGACGGCCGAGACGTAGTAGTCGCCCGGTGGCAGGCCCACGACCCGGAACGTCCCGTCGCTCGCCGGACGCGCCTGCTGCACGCACCGGCCTCCCGGCGTCCACCGCTCGCGATCCGTCGAGAACACGATGATGGGAAACGCCGAGCTGGGACGCCCGGCCTGGTCGTACACGGTGCCCGAGAGCGCCGTCGGCCGGTCGGTCAGCGTGACGACGACCTCGCCCACGCCGTCCCGGCCCACGGCGAACGGTCGATCGGCGACGTCCACCCCGTCGATCGTCGCCGACCGCAGATGCCACGTCGCGCCCGGCATCGACGTGCCGAACATCGATCCCGGCATGAGCACGCCGACCTGGTAGCGGCCGGGCGAGACGCCGCGGATGCTGAACGCGCCGTCCGCGTCCGCGCGTCCGGTGAGCGAGGTGAGCATGGACGCGGCCGCGCTCGCCAGCGACGACCCGGACGCCGCGCCGCGCAGCATCACCTGCACCTGCGCGAACGGCGGCGGCGGCGCGGTGCCATCCACGACGACGCGGCCGGTGACGACGAGGCCCTCGCGCAGGCGCACGGCGATGCCCTCGAGGTCCACGCCCGCGACGTCCACCGGCTCGCGTCCCCAGAGCGTCGCGCCGCCGGCGTTGCCGCCGGGCAGCATCGACATCACGAGGCTCATCAGGTTGGCGCCGCCCTCCGGCTCGGCCGGCTTCGCGCCGGCGGGCTTCGCGCGGACGTCGATCTCGTACCGGCCCGGTGTGACGCCCGACAGCGAGAACGTTCCGTCCGCGCCCGACGTCAAGCCACGACCGGCCCCGAACATCTGCATCATCGTGCCGATCAGGTCGCCGTCGTCGGCGACGTCCAGCCGCTTGATCTGCACCTGCGCGCCCGCCATCGGCGCGCCATCCGGGCCGACGACGACGCCCGACACGCGGGCAATCGGCACGGTCATCATCATCAGGTCCACGCCCGCGCGTTCGCCGCCGCCGTCCAGCTCGATCGGCCTGGCCGCGGCGAGGTCGGGCGTGCCCGGGAAGTACACCGGCGCCATCGCGACCGCCGCGCCGGGCGCGGGCGGCGGGGACGCGGCCGCCGCCGGCGCACCGACCGGCGCGCCGAGCGGCGCGCGTGCGGAGACGGCCTGCGTCGCCCAGCGGATCTCCTCGTCGCTGACGCGGCGCCAGGCCTCGCTGCCCGCCGGCCGCGGTTGCGCCTGCACGACGTAGCGCCCGGGCGGCAGGCCGAAGATGCGATACACACCGCGGTCGTCGGTGGTCGCCGTGCCCGCGCCCGAGGTGAGCAGCGACGAACTCCGCAACCCGGGCTGCCCCGCCGCCGGAATCGCGCGAACCACCACGTTCGACACCGGCGTGCCGCCGGTCATCCGCACGACGCCGGTGATCGCGGCGCCCGGCAGCATCCGGACCGTGAGGCCGGTCACCGGCCTGTCGTCGAACACGGCGATCGGCACGCCGAGGCCGAATCCCGGCTGCTTCGATCCGTACACGGCGGTCACGAAGCCCGGCCGCGACGCGGTGATCGTGTAGTTGCCCGACGGCAGCGCCGCGAACCCGAAGCGGCCCTCGTCGTCCGTCGTCGTCGCCTGCGTGCCGCGCAGATCCCCGGACGCCAGCATGACGACGACGCGGCGGAGCGGGCGCGCGCTGGCGTCGTCGGTCACGACGCGCCCGGTGATCGACCCGGTGCCGGTGCGCGCCGGCCCGGTGTCGCGCGACGTGGGGAACGGGATCGGAAACTGCGCGCGGGCGCCGGCCGGACCCGGCGGCAGGAGACTCGCGGCCACGGCCGCGACGACACCGGCGACGGCCGCGCGGAAGGCGCGCCTGGTCGGAAAGGCGCGCCCGGTCATCGGCGCACCGTCGTCAGCGAGAGATCCATCGTCCGTGCCTCGCCGGGGCCGATGCGGATGCGCGTCGCGCCGGCGACGACCGACCGCAGGAACTCCGGCCCCGCCGTATCGACGTCGGCGTCGTCGATCGCCACGATCAGGTACTCGCCGGGCGTCAGGCCGGCGATCTCGTACGCGCCGGTCGGCGAGGCCGGGCGCTGCCGGATCAGGTTCGGGTGCAGGCCCTTCGCCAGGTGCGACGCGAAGTCCGCCGGCGCGATGAGCACCGTCGCCGTCCCGGCGGGACCGTCCGCGCCGCGCACCGAGCCCGAGACGCGTCCCGCGCCATCGGTCATCGTCACGACGACGTCGGTGATGGGCGTCGTGTCGAGGTCGAACGGCGACCAGGTGACGTCGGCGCCGCCGGCGTGGATCGACTCGACCGTCCAGCGCGGCGCGGCGGCGAACACGCTGAGCGTGTACCGGCCCGGCACGTGACCCGGCGTCGTGAAGGACAGGTCGTCGGCGGGGTTCACCGGGGCGCCGACCGATCGACCGCCGCCCGGAACCAGCGGCGCGACGAGGATCGAGACCTGCTTCGCCGCGGGCGGCGTGGTCGATCCGCGGAACTCGACGCGTCCGCCGATCGTCGGGCCGTCCTCGAGCATCAGGCGCAGGCCGTCCACGTCGCCGTTGCCGACCTGCAGCGACATCTCGGCGTGCCGCGGCGGTCGCGCGGCCTCGCCGGGTCGCGCGCCGAACAGGGCCTTGAGCATCGGATTGGTCTGCAGCTCCTCCGGCAGCGCCCGGGGTGGCTCGCGCGTGGCCCGCAGGCGGTACGCACCGGGCGGCACGCCGAGGAAGGTGAAGCGGCCGTCGGCGCCGGTCCGCGACGTCGCGGCGTCCGACGTCGGCAGGCCGTCGGCCTCGCCGGTGTCGGTGGACTCCAGGTGCACCGCGAGGTTCCGCACGGGGCCGTCCGCGCCGGTCACCACGCCGGTCACCCGGTGCGACTCGACGAGCTGCAGGGCGAGATCGACGCCCGCGCGCTGGTCGCCGGCCGCGAGCGTGAGGATCGAGGCGTCCGCGATCGACGCCGCCGCGGGAAAGAACAGCGGCCGGTACACCAGCAGCCGGCCGTCGTCGCGCGGCGCGGGCAGGCGCACGCCGCCGGGCGCCGAGACCGTCAGGTCCCCGACGCGCATGCCGGACGGGTCCATGGGCGGCCCGCCGGCGTCGGCCATCTCGCGAATCGAGTCGAGCGATCCGGATCCCATGAGGTCGCTGAGCAACTGCTGCGTGGTCGTCGCGGGCAGCGTCAGCACCGTGTACGGCACGCTGACGACGTAGCGCCCCGGCGCGAGTTCGCCGAAGCGGTACATGCCGCGATCGTCGGTGCGGGCCGTGCCCGCGCGCTCGAACGTGATGCCGGTGAGCGACGCGTCGATGCGGTACGCGCGCACGTTCGCCTCGACCGCGGGCTCGCCGGCCTCGTCGACGATCCGGCCCTCGATGGACGCGTAGGGCCAGAGGCGCAGGATGACGCCGCCCCGGCGTTCGCCCTCGGCGAGCGCGACCGGCCGCGGGAGGCCGGTCGGCCGGCCCTGGCCGACGGTGCCGTCGAGGTAGCCGGGCGCCTGGGCCCGGATGGTCACGTTGCCGGCGTCGAGGCCCGTGAAGACGAACTGGCCGTCGCCGCCGGCGATCACGTGCACGGTGGTGGGCAGCACGCCGCGGCCGCGGGCGAGCAGCGCGGCGACGTCGGCCGGAGGGGTGGCGCCCCGCCCCGCCCCCGCGCCGCGCCCGGCAGCCGGCGAGGTGGACACGGTGAGGACGGCCTCGGGAATCGGCTGTCCGGTCGTGGCGTCCACGACGCGTCCGAGGATCACGCCGGTGCCCTCCGGCTCGACCTGTGCGGCCACCGGCGGCGCGGACGGCCTGAGGCACCAGGCGAGCACACCGGCGCCGAGGGCGGCGGCGACGAGCCTCGACGGAATCTCGAATGAGCCATGCGGGCCTCGGTGACCGGGGTCTTCCTCAATGTTACGCGCGTGCGGCGCGATGGCTGCGCCTCTTCCACGAGTCAGGCGCGACGGCCGCGCCTCTTCCACGAGTCAGGCACGACGGCCGCGCCTTGAGGCGTCCACGCTCAGCGGCCCGGCACCGGCGGCAGCCAGGTACAAGAAGACGAAGCAGAAGAGCGCCGCGTTCTCGCCGCCGTTCAGGATCGGCCAGAAATCGCGCGCGGCATGGCGCGTGAAGTAGGCGAAGGCCATCTGCCCGGAGAGCACGAACGCGACGGGCCGGGTGAACAGGCCCACGAGCAGGAGTGCCCCGCCGAACGTCTCGAGGACACCCGCCGCGCCGAACAGGGAGAAGAGCTCCACCGGGTTGCGCGGCTGGCTGACGGGCCAGGCGAAGAGCTTCTGGGTCCCGTGCGCCATGAACAGGAACGCGGTGACGATGCGGAGCACGCTGTGCAGCCAGGGCGTGGCGGTCTTGGCGAACGACGACATGCTGGACGACCTCCTGGAGGGGGTGGACGGACGCCGCCGGGCGCGGCCGACGTCACGGGCGCGGGGGACGCCACCTCCCGCAGGATATCAACCTCGGCCTACAATCGAGGGCGTATGGCTGGTTCCCCGTCCGACGCGGGCGCGCCGGCGCCCCCGCGCGCCGATTTCATCCGCGAGATCATCAAGGCCGACAACGCGAGCGGCCGGCACGGCGGGCGCGTCGCGACGCGCTTCCCGCCCGAGCCCAACGGCTACCTGCACATCGGCCACGCGAAGTCGATCTGCCTGAACTTCGGCGTGGCCGCCGAGTTCGGCGGCTCGTGCAACCTGCGGTTCGACGACACGAACCCGGTGACCGAGGATGTGGAGTACGTCGAGTCGATCCAGGCGGACGTCCGCTGGCTCGGCTTCGACTGGAACGACCGGCTCTACTACGCGTCGGACTACTTCCAGACGCTCTACGACTGCGCCGAGTCGCTCGTCACCCGAGGCCTGGCCTATGTGGACGACCTGACCGCGGATCAGATCCGCGAGTATCGCGGCACGCTCACCGAGCCGGGTCGCAACAGCCCGTACCGCGACCGGTCGCCGGAGGAGAACCTCGACCTCTTCCGCCGGATGCGCGCGGGCGAGTTCCCCGACGGCTCTCGCGTGCTGCGGGCGAAGATCGACATGGCGTCGCCGAACCTGAACATGCGCGACCCCGTGCTCTACCGGCTGCGCCGCGCGCACCACCACCGCACGGGCGACGCGTGGTGCATCTATCCGATGTACGACTACGCGCACCCGATCTCCGACGCGATCGAGCGCATCACGCACTCGATCTGCACCCTCGAGTTCGAGGCTCACCGGCCGCTCTACGACTGGCTCATCGCCAACCTGCCGGAGCTGCCGGGTCGGCCCCAGCAGATCGAGTTCGCGCGGCTGAACCTGAACTACACGGTGATGAGCAAGCGGAAGCTGCTGCAGCTCGTCAACGAGGGGCACGTCGCCGACTGGGACGATCCGCGGATGCCGACGATTTCCGGGATGCGGCGCCGCGGGTATACGCCGGAGGCGATCCGCCGGTTCGCCGACGAGATCGGCGTCGCCAAGCGGGAGAACGTCGTGGACATCGGCCTGCTCGAGTTCTTCCTGCGCGAGGACCTCAACCGCCGCGCGCCGCGCGCGATGGCCGTCCTCCGGCCGCTCAAGGTCGTCCTCGAGAACTACCCCGAGAACCAGGTCGAGGAGATGGACGTCGTCAACAACCCGGAGGATCCGTCCGCCGGGACCCGGAAGGTGCCGTTCTCGCGCGAGCTGTACATCGAGCGCGACGACTTCATGGAGGACCCGCCGAGGAAGTTCTTCCGGCTGGCGCCGGGGCGGGAGGTGCGGCTGCGCAACGCGTATCTCGTGACGTGCACCGGCGTGGTGAAGGACGCCACGGGCGCGATCGTCGAGCTGCGGTGTACCTACGACCCGGCGACGCGCGGCGGCGACGCGCCCGACGGCCGCAAGGTGAAGTCCACGCTGCACTGGGTGTCGGCGCCGCACGCGGTGGCGGGCGAGGTGCGGCTGTATGACCGGTTGTTCACGGCCGAGAATCCCGGCACGGGCGACGTGGACTTCCGCACGCAGCTCAACCC
Source organism: Vicinamibacterales bacterium (assembly GCA_041394725.1). Taxonomy (GTDB): domain Bacteria; phylum Acidobacteriota; class Vicinamibacteria; order Vicinamibacterales; family SCN-69-37; genus JAWKHR01. Next base: position 9,491 of record JAWKHR010000060.1, read on the forward strand.
GGGCTCGCTGGAGGTCGTCGCCGACGCGAAGCTCGAGCCGTCGCTCGCGGCGGCCGCGGCCGGCACCCGGGTCCAGTTCGAGCGCCTCGGCTACTTCTGCGTGGACCCGGACACGACGGCCGGCCGCCCCGTGTTCAACCGTACCGTCACGCTGAAGGACAGCTGGAGTAGGGGTCAGGTCTTGGATCGCAGCCTCGGGTGAATGGCAATCACAGATCTGTATGAGGCCAGGTCGCTGAAGCCTCATTGACACATTTGTGACTGCCGCTCACTCGAGGCTGCGATCCAAGACCTGACCCCTCCTCGCGCAGCGTGATCGCCGGGTCCGTTCCGGCGGCGCGGCGGGCCGGCAGGTAGCTGGCCGCGATGACCGCGACGAGCAGCGCCGACGGCACCGCCACCCAGAGGTCCGGCGCCCACGCCGACGTCCGGAACAGCTCCCCCTGGAGCCGTCGTGCCACGCCGGCCGCCGCGGGCAGGCCGAGGCCGATGCCGATCAGGGCCAGCCGCCCGCCCGCGCCCGTGAACAGCCGCACCACGTCGGCGCGCGTGGCGCCAATCGCCAGGCGCACGCCGACCTCGCGGCGCCGCCGCTCCACGGCATACGACGAGAGCGCATAGGCGCCGACGCACGCCAGCAGCATCGCGGCGATCGCGAAGCTCCAGAACGTCCGGCCCATGAACCGGTCGCCCCAGTGGTTGAACGCCCGCCGGTCGTCCATCGTCAGCGCGTCGTAGACCGCGAAGCCCGGGTCCACCGCGCGCACGGCGTCCCGGACGGCCGTCGAGATCGTTCCCGGCGACACGGTCGTGCGGACGAGCAGCGACTGGGTGCGCCAGCCGGCGCGCGCGTACGGCACGTACAGGTTCAGCCGCGACTGCGGCGTTTCCTCCGAGAACTCCTCGTACACGAGGTCCGGCGCGACGCCGACGATGCGCAGCGGCAGCCGGCCCGCATCGGTGTCGAGGACGATCTCCCGATCGACCGCGTCGGCGCCGGGCCACAGCCGGTCCGCGAGCCGGCGGTTGACGATCGCCACCGGCGCGTTCCCGTCGGAGAACTCGGACGCCGTGAACGTGCGGCCCGCGACGAGCCGCAGGTCGAGCGCCCGCCAGAACCCCGGCGATACGGGCACCGCCTGGCCGCCGAGGAGCGCGTCCGCTCCCGCGCCGGCGCCCGGCACCACGATCCGGATCGCCTCGCCACCGTCGTCGGACGGGATGCTGCCGGTGGCGGTCGCCGCCGCCACGCCCGGAATCGCCTCGACGCGACGCACGACGTCGGCGACGGCCTGCGCGCGCGCGTCGATCGGGTCGTAGCGATCGCCGGCCATGTAGAAGCGCGCGCTGAAGATCGGGTGCCGGTCGAAGCCGGGGTCCGCGTCGAAGAGCTGCGTCGCGCTGCGGCCGAGCAGCACGGCGCCGACCAGCAGGACCAGGCTCATGGCGACCTGGCCGACGACCAGCGCCTGCTGCAGGCGCCGATGCGCGGTCGCGCCGGCGAGGCGCGTGCCGCTCAGAGCGCCCGTGCCGCGCACGCGCGACAGGCGGAGGGCCGGGAGCAGCCCGCTGAGCAGCGCGACGCCGCCGGTCACGAGCAGCGCGAAGCCGGCGACGCGGACGTCGAGCTCCGGCGTCGCCCAGTACGGCGGCGGCTCCGGAATCCAGGCGACGAGCGCGCGGATGCCCCACTGCGCGACGAGCAGGCCGATGACGCCGCCCGCGAAGGCGAGCAGCGCGCTCTCGGCCACGATCAGGCGCACGAGCCGGCCGCGCGGCGCGCCGAGCGCCGCGCGCACCGCCAGCTCCCGGTGCCGCGCCACGCCGCGCGCGATGACCAGCCCGGCCACGTTCGCGCACGCCGCCAGCAGCAGCAACGAGACCGCGGCCAGCAGCTGCTCCACGTCGGCACCGTTGACGAAGTAGTCGCGAATCGGGAACGCGTAGAGACTCCAGTCGCGATTGGTGTCCGGGTGTCGCGCGGCCAGGCGCGCGGCCACCGCCTGCAGATCCTGCAGCCCCGGCCCGAGCGCCACGCCGTCGCGCAGGAGGCCGATCGCCAGCAGGCCGCGGTTCGCGCGGCCATCGGTCTCGGAGCCGCGATACGGCAGCCACAGCTGCTGGCCGTCCGGGAAGTTGAAGCCCTGCGGCATCACGCCGACCACGGTGAGCGGCCGCCCGTTCATCAGCACGCGCGTGCCGATCACGTCCGCCCGCCCGCCGAGCAGCGACTGCCAGAGCGCGTGGCCGAGCAGGACGACCTGCTCGAAGCCCGGCTCGGCGGCGTCGGCGGCCTCGAAGCCCCGGCCGATCGCGGGCGACACGCCCAGCATCGGGAGCAGACCGGGCGTGACCGAGGCGGCGAGCACACGCTCGGTGTCGCGTCCGGTGGAAATCGACACGTTGCGGTCGATCGCGGCCTCGAGGCCCTCGAGCGAGGCGGACTCGCGCCGCAGGTCGATCAGATCGGGATACGAGATGCCCGAATCGTTCCAGTCCTGCGCGAGCGTCGGGTGCGTGCCGTGCACGGTGATCAGGCGCGCGCTGCGATCCCCGAACGGCAGCGGCCGCAGGACCAGCGCGTCGACGACGGCGTACACCACGGTGTGGCACCCGATGCCGATCGCGAGCATGGCGACGACCGCGACGGAAAAGCGGGGCGCCGCGCGAAGGGCGCGCAGCGCCGACCGGACGTCGCCCGCGAGCCCGCGGCTGGCGGCGGCCGGCGAGAGTGCGGCGAGGCGGCGGGCCGCGAAGGGACCGACCGACGCGCGCGCCTGGCGGCGGTACCACGCACGCGCCCCGGCCGGTCCTCCGGCGGCCGCCCGGCGCGCGAACTCGTCGTCGAGGTCCGCGAGCACCTCGTGGCGTTCGTCGGCCGGCGCGATCGCGCGCAGGCACCAGCGGGCGAATCGGGGTGGACGCATCATCACTCCGGCCTGGCCGGGTCGAGCGCGAGGCCGGCCATCATGCGGGTCATCATCGTGGTCGAGTGGCGCAGGGCGCGCTTGCCGTCCGGACTGAGCGCGTAGATCTTGCGGGCCCGGCCCCCCGGCACCGGCTGCGGGCGCGAGAGGGAAAAGCGCACGAGCCGTTTCTCCTCGAGCCGCGCGAGCGTGGCGTAGACCGCGCCGATCGCGATCTCGCGTCCGGTCCGTTCCTCGATCGCGCGGCGGATGGCGATGCCGTAGGCCTCTCCAGCCAGGTGCGCGATCGCGAGCATGACGTACAGCTCGAACTCGCCGACGAAATCCCCCTTGGCCATCAGACTGTTTATTCTACAAACGCGTACAACCAGTCAAGACGAAAGCGCGCGGGGAACCGTCGTCCCTTCGGGGCCGTCCTGTCTGGCAGTCCCCCGGAGCCCTCATGTCACATTTCCTGACTGACCTCGCCCAGAGCTGGCGCCTGATGCGCCGCCAGCCCGGTCTCGCCTTCGCGGCCCTGGTCGCCCTCGCGATGGGCATCGGCTTCACGACGACGATGTTCAGCATCGTGCACGGCGGCACGCGCGGGCTGCCGTTCGATCAGCCGGACGAGATTGTCGTCCTGCAGGAGACCGACCACGGCCGCGCGTCGAACGGACCCAGCGTGCGGCCGTACACGTTCCTGCGGTGGCGCGAGGCGCTGACGAGCTTCGACGGGCTCGCCGCGTTCCGGCCCGACAGCGTGAACGTCAGCGGCGGCGCGACGCCCGAGCGCGTGCCGGCGGCGGCGGTGACGCCCGACACGTTCGCCCTCCTCGGCGTGGCGGCCGCGCGCGGCCGGGTGATCGGGCCGGCGGATGCGGCGCCGGGCGCGCCGGCGGTGGCGCTGATCGGCGACGCCCTCTGGCGCTCGCGCTACGGCGCGGACCCGTCGGCGGTCGGCGGGACGATCCGGATCAACGGCGTGCCCCACACGATCGTCGGCGTGATGCCGGCCGGTTTCGGCTTTCCCATCCACGCGCGCCTGTGGACGCCGCTGCGGGTCGATCCCGCGGCCGCGCCGGGCGACGGCGACGTCCTGCAGGTGTTCGGTCGGTTGAGGGACGGCATGACCGCCGACCGTGCGGCGCGGGAGGCGAGCCTCGAGATGCGCCGGCTCGCGGCGGGCCTCCCCGACGCGTACGACGGGCACGATGCCGCGGTCATCGGGTTCACCGAAATGGAGACACCGCGGGAACTGGCCCGCGGGCTCTACGTGCTCGTCGTGGCGGTGTCGCTCGCGTTCCTGGTGGCGTGCGCGAACGTCGCCAACCTGCTGCTCGCGCGGGCCGCCGCGCGCTCGCGCGACACGGCGCTGCGGTCGGCGCTCGGCGCCAGCCGCGGCCGACTCATCGGCCAGCAGCTCGCCGAGACGCTGCTGCTCGCCGGCCTCGCCTGCGTCCTCGGCCTGGTCATGGCCTCGGCCGGGCTCCGCTTCTTCGCGCAGGCGTCGTCCGGCATCCTCGAGGCGTTCTGGGTGGACTTCCGGATCGACGCCGGCGTGGTGGCGTTCGCGACGGCGCTCGGGCTGCTCTCGGCGCTGGCCGCCGGCCTCGTCCCGGCGCTGCGCGCGACATCGGCGCGATCGAACCTGCTGGTCCACCTCAAAGGCGATGGCACCGGCGCGACCGGGTTGCGCATCGGCCGGCTGGGACGGGCGCTGGTGGTCGTGCAACTCGCGCTCGCCTGCGGTCTGCTCGTGCTCACCGCGACGTTCGTCCGCGCGTCGGCGGTAATCCACGCGGCCGACCTGGTCTTCCCGGCGAAGCAGATCCTGACCGCCGACCTCGGCATTCCCGCCGGGACGATCTCGGACCCGGCGCCCCGGGCCCGGCTCCTGGCGGATCTGCGCGACACCCTGGCCGCGACGCCGGGCGTCGGCCCGACGGCGTTCGTGAGCGCGCTGCCCGGCCGTGGCGCCGGTCAGTGGAGCCTGTCGTTCACCGACCAGCCCGACGACCCGTCGCGCTACACCGGCGTCGTGATGGTGACGCCGGAGTTCTTCGACCTGGCCGGGGCATCGCCGACCCGCGGCCGGCTCCTCACGTGGCGGGACGACGGCCGCGCCGCGCTCGTCGCGGTGGTCAATGAGAGTTTCGTGCGCCGCTTCTCGAGCGATCGCGAGGTGCTCGGACGGCAGGTCGTGATCGGCGAGCGGCCGTTCACCATCGCCGGCGTCGTGCGCGACCTGCGGATGCAGGATCCGGAGGACCAGGACGGATCGGGCATCTACCTCTCGATGCTGCAGGCGCGCCCGTTCGCGGTGCGGACGATGACGCTGGCGGGCGGCGCGCCGCTCGACGCGGTGCCGGCCCTGCGCGCGGCCGTCGCGCGCGTGGATCCGGATCTGCCGGTGGTCCAGCCGGCGTCGCTCTACGACGCGATCTACGCGGACAAACAGGTGCTGGACGCCGTGGCGGCGCTCTTCCTCGCCTTCGGCTGCGGGACGGTGTTCCTGGCGCTCGTCGGGCTCTTCGCGCTGCTCTCGTTCACGGTCACGTCGAGGACGCGCGAGTTCGGCGTGCGCCTCGCGCTCGGCGCCACCGGGCGTGACCTGGTGGCGATCGTCATCCGGCGCGGCGCCGGGGAGCTGGCCTGGGGTCTCGGGATCGGCCTGGTCCTGGCCTTTGCGATCTCGCGGATGCTCGGCGCCGTGCTCGAGAACGTCCCGCCGGCGGGCCCCTCCGTCTTCCTCGCCATCGTGGCGACGGTCGGCGCCGGCGCTGCCCTGGCGCTGTGGCGTCCGCTGCGCCGGGCGACGGCGCTCTCGGCGACGACGGCGCTGCGGGAGTAGGGGTCAGGCCTGACCCCTTGACTGTATATACATATAAAGATATACATGGCCCGTCCATGACGGCCCCGGATGCCCTGCCCGCTCACTGGTTCCAGATCCTGCTGGCGCTGGCAGACGAGCCGCGCCACGGCCTCGGCATCACGAAGGAGGTCTACGCGCGGACCGACGGGCGGATGCAGCTCTGGCCGGGCATGCTCTACGGCGCCCTGAAGAAGATGACGGCCCAGGGGCTGGTGAACGAGACGGATGCGCCGGCCGACTTCGAGTCCGGCGGCGGGCGGCCGCGGTTCTACCGCATCACCGCCGCCGGCCGTCGGGCCTGCGCGGACGAAGCGGAGCGGATGGCGCGCTTCGTTGAGGCCGCGCGCGACAAGAAGCTCATCCGGCGGCGCACCTGACCGAGGAGGAGGAGCGATCGCATGGCCCGCCTGGACCGCGCGCTCTACCGGCTGTTCCTGCGGCTCTACCCGGCCGACTTCCGGCGCACGCACGCGCAGGAGCTGGAGCAGATCTACGCCTGGTGCATGACCACCAGCCGGCAGCGCCGCGGGCTGGTGCCGGCGCGCGTGCGCGGCCTCGCCGACGCCGTGCGCGGCGCCATCGCGCTCCGCACCGGCGGCGCCCCGCCGGGGAACGAGCCGCCCCGCTCGTCGCGGATCCATCGACTTGCCTCGTCGCTCACCCAGGACACGCGCTTCGCCCTGCGCACGTTCCGCCGCTCGCCGCTCTTCTTCGCCGGCCTGCTCGTGGTGCTCGCGCTCGGCATCGGCGCCAACGCCGCGGTCTTCAGCCTCGTCCAGGCCGTGCTGCTCGAGCCGCTGCCGTACGGGGAGCCGGATCGGGTGATGCGACTGTGGCGGGCCCATCCGGAACCCGCCTCGACGGTGCCGCTCCAGGCGCGTCCGCCAAGCCTGATCCGCCAGGGCACCACCGGCTTCTCGCTCTGGACCTGGCGCGATCAGTCGCGGGCGTTCCTCGAAGACGTCGCGGGCGTCACGCTCTGGGACGGCAACCTCGCGGCGCAGTTCGACATGACGATCGACGAACGCGCCGAGCGCCTGCGCGGCGCGCTCGTGACGCCGAACTTCTTCACCCTGCTCGGCGTCGACGCCCAGGCCGGTCGCGTGTTCACGCCCGCGGACGAGGCCGCCGGCGCGGGTGACCTCGTCGTCATCAGCAACGGCCTGTGGCGCCGCGCGTTCGGCGGCGACCCGGGTGTGATCGGCCGCACCGTGTCGCTCGTGCGCGGCCGCGCGGACCGCGGCGCCAGGCCCCACACCATCGTCGGCGTCCTGCCCGCCGCGTTCCGCTTCACCTACCCGCTCACCACCGACGTCTGGGCCATCCGGCCGTGGGCAGACATCAGTCGAACGGGGTCCGCGATCGAATTCAACGGCGCGGTCGGCCGGCTGCGCCCCGGCGTCACGGTCGAGCAGGCAGCCGCGGCATTCCGGTCGATCCCGGTGCTCCAGAACGCCGACCGGGTGGCCCCCGCCGATCGGGACTACAGCCGGCTCGAGCCCATTCGCGACGCGGTGCTCCTCGACGTCAGACCATCGCTCTGGCTGCTGGGCAGCGTGGCGGCCCTGCTGCTGGTCATCACCTGCGCCACTGTCGCGAACGCTCTGCTCGTGCGCGTGGCGGAGCGCCAGCGGGAACTGGCGGTCCGCGCGTCCCTCGGAGCCGGGCTGGGCCGGCTGCGGCGCCAGCTGCTGACAGAAGGCGTCCTGCTCTCGCTCGTCGGCACCCTGACCGGCACGGCCCTCGCGGCCGCGGCGCTGCCTGTGTTCAGGGCATTCGTGCCGCCGACGTTCCCTCGCGCGGACGGGATGGCGGTCAACGGATGGCTGCTGGCCTTCGGCGGCGCGATCGCGGCGACGGTCACGACGCTCGCGACGGCGCTCCCCGCGCTGCGGGGCCCGCGGGCCGACCTGATGGACCGGATTCGCCAGGCCGCGATGGCCACGACGACATCGCGAGAGGGCCGGCGGTGGCGACTCGGCTTGGTCGCCGCGCAGGCCGTCGTCGCGACCAGTCTGCTCATCGGCGCGACGTTCCTGCTCGCGAGCTTCTGGCGGCTGGGACGGGTCGATCTCGGCTACGACCCGCAGGACGTCGTCACCGTCGAGATGCGCCTGCTGGATCGACGCTACCGATCCCGCGACGCCATCCGCGACTTCGAGCAGGCGCTGCTGGCCCGAGTGCGCGCCATCCCCGGCGTCGCCGACGCCGGGCTGACGACCGCGGTGCCGTTCCGCGGCGTGGACTTCGTCCGCGGCCTGCAGCGCACCGACAACCCGAAGCTCTACTTCGGCAACAGTCGTACCGTGGATGCCGGCTACTTCGCCGTCATGCGAATCCCCGTCCTGCGGGGCCGCCTCTTCGGCCCGGAGGACACGGCCACCAGCGAGCCGGCCATCATCCTGTCGGAGTCGTTCGCCCGGATGATGTTCGGCGCCGAAGACGCCGTCGGGCGCGTCGTCGACGACGGCCGGATCGTCGGCGTCGTCGGGGACGTCCGGTACGCGGGCCTGGCACGGACGCCGGAGCCGGCCTTCTACACGCTGGCCAGCCAGAATCCCGTCGAGTTGATCTGCCTCGTCGTGCGGCCGGCGTCGGACGCAGCCGGTCTCGGCGATGCCCTCCGCCGCGCCGTCCACGACGTCGATCCCTCGATTCCCGCGATGGACGTGACCACGATCGATCGCATCATCGAAGACTCGGTCGCCGACCGCCGCTTCTACACGACGACGACGACGACGTTCGCGGGGCTGGCGCTGGTGCTCACGGCCGCGGGCCTCATCGTGGTGATCTCGCGATCGGTCGTGGAACGCCGGCGCGAGATGGCGATTCGCACGGCGCTCGGTGCCGGGTCCGGCCGGCTGGTGCGGCTCGTGGCCGCGCAGGGCCTGCTGCCGGTGATGGCGGGCACGGCGATGGGCCTCGCCGGCGCGGTGCTGGGCGCGCGGCTGCTCGAGCCGTTCCTGTTCGGCATCTCGCCGCGCGCGCCCGTCGTGTTCGTCGCCGGCGCCGGCGTCGTCCTGGTCGTCGCCACGGTCGCCTGCGTGCTGCCCGCGCGGCGGCTGGCCACGATCGCCCCGGCGCCGATCCTGCGCGGCGACTGACCGAGACGCCCCGGCGCCGCAAGGCCGCCCGCCAATGCAGTCGCACGCACGGAGGCGTATAGTGACGCCATGCCCGCCTATCATCCCGGTTCCTTCTGCTGGTTCGAGCTGGCCACGACCGACCACGCCGGCGCGAAGCGCTTCTACGGCGACCTGTTCGGCTGGACGAGCGAGGACGCGGCCATGGGTCCGACGGGCGCGTACACGACGTTCAAGATGAACGGCCGCGAGGTCGCGGCGGCCTATCCGATGATCGCCGAGCAGGCGGCGCAGGGCATTCCGTCGAACTGGCTGCCGTACGTCGCGGTGGAGACGGCCGACGAGTGCGTGGCGCGCACGACGGCGCTCGGCGGCCAGGTGCACATGCCGGGCACCGACGTGGCCGACCTCGGGCGGATGGCGGTGCTGGCGGATCCGACGGGCGCGGTCTTCGCCATCTGGCAGGCGAAGTCACAGCCCGGGGCGGAATTCGCGTCCGGTTTCGGCGCCCCCTGCTGGGTCGAGCTGAGCTCGCCCGATCCCGACCGCGCGGCGGACTTCTACGGCCGGCTCTTCGCGTGGCGGATGAGCGAGGGCCGGAGCGAGAACCCCGCCAAGCCGGGCGAGTACATCCACATCTCGTGCAACGACCGCTACGTCGGCGGCATGATCCCGAAGCTGACGCGCGAGCCCGGCGCGCCACCCCACTGGCTGACGTATTTCTCCGTGGAGAGCTGCGAACGCTCGACGGCGAAGGCCTTCTCGCTCGGTGGCCGGCCGTTCGTGGACACCATGCAGATCGGCGACGAAGGGCGGATCTCGGTCATCGGCGATCCGCAGGGCGCGGTCTTCGCGCTGCACCAGAAGTAGCGCGGGCGATCGCGGGGATCGCCCGCTACTCCCGCAGCGTTTCCGCCGGATCGAGCCGCAGGATCCGCAGCGACGGCACGACGCTCGCCACCCCCGCGACGAGCAGCATGAACCCGGCGACGGCGGCGTAGGTCGCCGGATCGCGCTCGGTCACGCCCCAGAGGAACGCCTCGACCAGGCGCGTGGCCGGGATCGACAGCAGCCCCCCCAGCATCGCGCCGATCGCGGCCAGGAGGATCCCGCCGCCCGCCACCGCGCGCATCGTCCCGGCCGGCGTCGCGCCGAGCGCGAGCCGGATGCCGAATTCGCGCCGGCGCTCCTGCACCGCATGGGCGATCAGGCCGTGGATGCCGATCGCCGAGAGCAGCAGCGCGGCACCGGCGAGGAGCGCGGCCAGCGTCATCAGCAGCCGCTGCCGGCTCGTCGCCCGCGCCATCACCTGGTCCATCGTCGTGATGTCGTCGATCGGCAGCATCGGATCGGACTCGCGGATCGCGGTGCGCAGCGCCTCGGCGGCCACCGATGCGGATCGCGCGCGCACGGTCCACACCGGCCAGAACCAGGTGTGCAGGGTCCGCAGCGCGGCGTCGGTCGTCTGCGACGCCGGCACGAGCACCAGCGGCAGCGACACGATCGGCCCCGGCGTGATCTCGTCGAGCCGGAAGCTCTGGGTCTGCTGCACGTCGCCCATCACGCCGACGATCTCGCGTTCCTCGCCCATGATGGCGATGCGGCGCCCGATCGCGGGCCGCTGGGGCGAGTAGATGCGCACCCAGGTCTGGTTGACGACGGCCACCGGCGGCGTGTCGATCCGGTCGCGGTCGGTGAAGGCGCGGCCGTCGCGCAGCGGGATCCGGAACGTGTCGAGAAACCCCGGCGTGACGTACATCGCGTTGGTGATCGTGCGCGTCAGGTCGGGGTCGTCCGGCATCGCGAAGCCGAGGTTGAGGAGCCGCGCGTAGGGCAGCTCGAGCGACACCGACGCGGCCTCGATGCCGGGCGTGGCCTCGAGACGGCGCAGCGTGTCGTCGAACAGCCGGTTCACGCGCTCGGCCGACTCGTACCGCTTGTCCTGCATCGACGCGGTCGTCGTCACGAGGCCGTCCGGATCGAAGCCGGGGTCGAGGCCGCGGAGCTGGACGAAGGTACGGATCAGCAGGCCCGCCGAGACGAGGAGCACCACGCCGAGAGCCACTTCGGCGACGACGAGGAGGCGGCGCGGCCAGTGGCGGGCCGACCCGGCGATCGACCGCGAGCCGCCGTCGGTCATCGCGGCCTGCACGCGGATGCGGCTCGCCTGGAGCGCGGGCACGAGGCCGAACAGGACGCTCGTCACGAGCGAGGCGAGGAGCGTCACGGCCACGACCGTGCCGTCGAGCGAGACCGCGTCCCACTCGCCGAAGACGTCCGAGCCGAGGTCCTTCAGCCACTCCAGGCCGACGTACCCGACGCCGAGGCCGATGGCGCCGCCGAGCACCGCGATGATCGCGGCCTCGACCATGAGCTGGCGCACCACGGCACGCCGGCCGCTGCCGAGCGCCATCCGCGTGGCGATCTCCTTCACGCGGCCGGCGCCGCGCGCGAGCAGCAGCGCGGCCAGGTTGACGCACGCCACGAGCAGCACGATGCCGACCGACACGGCGAGCATCACGATCGGCTGGCTCAGGCCGTAGCTCGTCGCCATGGCCTGCTGCATCGGCTCGAGGCCCTCGACCATCATCACGCCCTCGCGTGGCCGGCCGCGGCTCTCGAAGAGATCGGGCGTGCTGAGGCTCGCGAGTTCGCCCGCCGCCTGCGCCCAGGTGACGCCGGGCCGCAGCCGCGCGATGACCTCGTAGTTGGTGCCGCCGCCTTCCCCGCGCGTGGACGGCCGCAACGGCGTCCACAGGTCCGGGTCGGCCCAGGACTCGAACCCTTCCGGCATGACGCCGATCACGGCGTACGGCTCGCCGCGGAGGAAGACGGTCTGGCCGAGGATGTCCGGCTTGCCGCCGTAGGCGCGCTGCCACAGCCGGTAGCTCAGGATCGTGACGGCGGGGCCGTTCGGGACGTCCTCCTCGCGCTGGAACTCCCGTCCGACGAGCGGCGCGACGCCGAGGACGCGGAAGTAGCCGGCGCTGACCCGCTGCTGGCGCGCGATGACCGCGGTCTCGCCGAGGATCATGTTCACGCCGCTGCCGCCACCGCTCAGGACCGCGGCGTCGATCGACGGCACGCGGTCGCGCGCGGCCTCCCACTGGCGGCCGTCCTGCGAGATGTCGGTGTCGATCACCGCGCCGTCGGCGCCGATGTAATGCGTGACGACCATCGCCAGGCGATCCGGCTCCGGATACGGAAGCGGCGCGAGCAGCAGCGAGTGCGCCAGGCTGAACACGGCGGCGTTGGCGCCGATCGCGAGCGCGAGCGTGAGCACGGCGGTGACCGTGAAGGCCGGCGACCGGCGCAGCACGCGCACGCCGTACTTCAGGTCGCGCCAGAGCGCGTCGACGATCGGCAGTCTGGACATGTCGCTGATTTCCTCCAGCTTCGCGCGCGGGTTGCCGAAGCGCAGCCGGGCCTCGCGGCGCGCCTCCTCGGGGGTGCGGCCCTCGGCGACGAGCTGCTCGACGTACAGCTCGAGGTGCGCGCGGATCTCCTCCTCGCGTTCGTGGGGCGCGGGCGCCATCACTCGGTCTCGGGCCGCATCACGCGGCCGATCGCGTCCACGAGCGTCTCCCACCGCGCGGTCTCGGCCTCGAGCTGGCGGCGGCCCTTCGGCGTGAGGCGGTAGAACCGCGCGCGGCGGCCGCTGTCGGAGACGCCCCAGTCGGCGGCGATCCAGCCCCGATCCTCGAGGCGGTGCAGGGCGGGATAGAGCGAGCCCTGCTCGACGAGCAGCACGTCCTCGGATCGGCGCTCGATGGCCTGCGCGATGAACAGGCCGTGGGCCGGCCCGACGCGCAGGATCCGCAGGATGAGCATGTCCAGGGTCCCCGCCATGAGGTCCCCCTCCCCGGCCGTCTTCCGTCGTCGTCCCATGAGATCCTCTCGCCTAGAATTTCTAGGTCAGGGGATTGGACGAGAGAACGGCGCCGGAAGTTGGCGCGGGGAACCGGGGCGGGGTGGAACCCCCGATTCCGGGTGCCGTCCTATAGAATCGGGTGCTCATGATCGGCCGCCAGTTCCAGCACTATCGCATCCTCAGGCAGCTCGGCGCCGGCGGCATGGGGGTCGTGTACGAGGCGGAAGACACCCGGCTGGGCCGGCACGTCGCGCTGAAGTTCCTGCCCGAGTCGGTGGGCCTCGCGGCCGAGGTCGTCGAGCGCTTCGAGCGCGAGGCGCGGATTGCCTCGTCGCTCAACCACCCGAGCATCTGCACGATTTTCGACATCGGCGTGGAGGACGACCGCCGGTTCATCGTGATGGAGCTGCTCGAGGGCGACGCGCTGCGGGCCCGGATCGGGACGCGGCCGCTTCCGGTCGAGGAGATCCTCGACATCGGCGTGCAGATCGCCGACGCGCTCGACGCGGCGCACGCCAAGGGCATCGTCCACCGGGACATCAAGCCCGCGAACATCTTCATCACGAAGCGGGGCCAGGCGAAGCTGCTGGACTTCGGCATCGCGAAGCTCGGCGGCGAGGCGCACGCCGCGGCGGCCGACGAGACGCGGGCCGCGGGCGAGGCCCTGACCATGGCCGGCATGGCGATCGGCTCGGTCAACTACATGTCGCCCGAGCAGGCGCGCGGCGAGGACCTGGACGCGCGCACGGACCTGTTCTCGCTCGGCCTGGTCCTCTACGAGATGGCCACCGGCCAGCAGGCGTTCGGCGGCCAGACGACGGCGGTCGTCTTCGACGGCATCCTCAACCGGCAGCCGACCGACGCCCGATCGCTCAACCCCGAGCTGCCGGAGGAACTCGTCCGCGTGATCGAGCGCGCGCTCGAGAAGGACCGGCGGGTCCGGTTCCAGAGCGCCGCCGACATGCTGGCGGAGCTCAAGCGCGCGCGCCGGGACACCGGGGGAACCGGCGCCGTGGCGTGGACGGCCTCGACGGCCGCGGCGGCCACCGGCGCGACGGGCACCGCAGCCCGGCGCCGCCGCGCCGGCTGGCGCGCCGCCAACCGCCGGCACCGTGCCGGCCCCGGCGGCCGCGAGCCTCGGCCCGGCGGCGCGGACGGGCCGCCGCGTCCCGTCGCGGCCTCGTCACGCCGCTGGCTGATCCGGATCGCCGCCGCCGTGGCGATCGTCGCCATCGGCGGCTACCTCTACCGGAACTACGGCGAGACCCGGACGCCGGCCTTCGCGGAACGCGATCGGATCCTCATCGCCGACTTCGAGAACTCCACCGGCGAGACGGTGTTCGACGACGCGCTGAAGCAGGCCGTGTCGGTGCAGTTCCAGCAGACGCCGTTCGTCACGCTGCTGCCCGACCAGCAGATCCAGAGCACGCTCCGGCTGATGCAGCGCCCGGCCGACCAGCCCGTCACGGGCCCGGTCGCGCGCGAGCTGTGCCAGCGCGCCGGCGCCCGCGCCACCGTCGAGGGCTCGATCGCGCCGCTCGGCTCGGCCTACGTGATCACGCTCGGCGTGCACAACTGCGCCACCGGCGCGTCGATCGCGCAGACGCAGGTGCAGGCCGAACGCAAGGAGGACGTGCTCACCACCGTCGGCGACGCGGTGACCGATCTGCGGCGCAACCTCGGCGAGTCGCTCGCGTCGCTCGAGAAGTACGACGTGCCGGTCACCGAGGCGAGCACGGCCTCGCTCGAGGCCCTGAAGGCCTACGGCCTCGGCCTCCGCACGCGCGTGACGACCAGCGACGAGGCGTCGATCCCGTTCTTCCAGCAGGCCGCGACCATCGACCCGGACTTCGCGCTCGCCCACGCCAAGCTCAGCGTCGTCTATTCGAACCTGAACCGGTCGGCGGAGGCCGAGGACGAGGCGAAGAAGGCCTACGCGCTGCGCGACAAGGTGAGTGAGTACGAGCGGCTCTACATCACGTGGAACCACGCGGTGCGCGTCGAGCACGACGACCAGAAGACGCGCGAGACGCTGGAGCTGATGGCGGCGTCGTACCCGCGTGACTTCACCGCGCGCAACAACCTGGGCGTCTTCTACACGTCGCAGGGTGATTACGAGAAGGCCATCGAGCAGTACCGCATCGCGATCGAGATCGCGCCGAGCGAGCCGCTGCCCATCGCCAACATGGCCTGGTCGCTGATCAACCTGGGGCGGTTCGACGAGGCGTTCGGGTACGCCGAGCGATCGCTGGCGCTCCGGCCCAACGGCGACCTGGCGGTCGGGCGCTGGCGCGCGGCGGTGGCGTCGAACGACCCGCGCGCGGAGGCGTTCCGCGAGGCCGCCCAGCGCATGGCGACGCGCGAGCAGTACGACTCGATGGTGGCCGACGTCGCGCTGTGGCGCGGGCAGCTGCAGGAGTACCGCCGGATCATGGACGGCGTCGAGCGCGGCTACGCCAGTCGTGGCGACGAGCAGCAGGTCGGGCTCACCCGCCTCAACGCCAACGTGAACCTCGCGCTCATGAACACCAGCCTGAACCTGGCGGCCGCGGACGGCGACGAGAGCCTGGTCGCGGTCGAGGCGGTCCTGGCGAACACCGCGGTCCCGATCGAGGGCCGCGCGCAGATCACGCCGTTCGTCGCGGCCCTGGGTCACCTCGAGGTCGCGAAACGGAGCGTGGCCCGGCTCGAAGCCACGGGCCGCACGGACGCCGCGATTCGGGACCCGCTCGACGGCGCCCGGGCCTACATCGCCGCGCGCGAAGGCCGGTTCGACGAGGCGATCCGACTGTTCGAGCAGCAGATCCGCAAGTACCCGCAGCAGAAGGACCTGCCGCTGCACCTCGGCCTGATCCAGCAGATGGCGGGCCGCCTGGACGACGCCGCCGCAAACTTCGAGCGCGTGCTCCAGACCGCGCCGTCGCTGGGCCTCAGCACGTTCCTGCCCTTCGCGCGCCTGTCGCTCGCCCGGATCCGGATCGAACAGGGCCGGACCGAGGACGCGCGCGCCCAGATCAACGCGCTGCGCGCGCAGTGGAAGGACGCGGACACCCGCTTCCCGGCTCTGGAGCAGGTGGAGGCCATGGAGAAGAAGATCGGGTAGTGGGGGTCGTCGAGTCCTTTGGAGGCCGTGGGGAGAGCCCGAGGGCCATGGGGACATGGGGCGACGGGGGACGCGGGGAGAGCCGGGGAGATTTCAAGTTCCTGCTGGCTCAGCGCAGCCGGGAGAGCTCAAAACCTGGGGAGTGTCAGGATTTCTGTGTGTGAGGCGCGTTTGGTTCTGGCGGGCGGTGGGCGCCTGCACTGGGGCGCCCGCCGCCCGCGGGGCATCGTAGCGCACCTCAGACCTGGCTCGTGAAGCGATCCTCGTAGAGGATCGCAAACTGCGCGTCGAGGGGCCGGGTCTGCCAGGCGCTGACCTCGGCCGCGCCGGGCGGGTAGCCCAGGTGGTGGCTCAGCTCGGCGCCGAGCGCCCGCTCGATCAGCGCTTTCTTCAGCCGGCGGCCCGCGGTCTCGACCTCCGCCGCCGTCAACGGCCCATCACGGACGAACTGGTCCAGGATCTCCGACGCGACCGGGGCCAAGGCCTCCCGTGGGGACTGCTTCGGCTTGCGGGGCATAGGAACCCATCGAGCCCCACACACAAATTCGACAGGCTCGGAGAGCTCAAAACCTGGAGAGTCCGATCAACGCTCTCCCCACGTCCCCCGTCGCCCCACGTCCCCACGGCCCCTGCTTTCCCCACGGCCCCATGGCCCGCTTTCCACGGCCCCCATCAGCTCCACGGCCTCTAGCGCCCGAAGCCCAGCACCTCATCTTCTTTTCTCGACTCGCCCCGGGCCGCGCGCAGCGCGGCGCGCGCGGCGTGCCAGGCAAGGCTCTCGCCGTGCCAGCCGAGCGCGATCGCGAAGAAGTGGAACGGGAAGTTGCGGTGCGCGCCGATCCAGGGCAATCCGTCGGCCGTGGAGGTGAGCGGCAGGTCCCACCCGAACCCCGCGGGCAGCCCGGAGATGGCCGGGTAGCGCAGCGACAGCTCGTACATCAGCTCGGCCGTGTGTCTGACGACGGCCTTGTCGCGCGCGCGCGGCGCGAGCGGGGCGCCCGCGGCGCCGGCGAACATCGCCCGGCCGTCGGGCAGCCAGCGCAGCCAGCGCGGATCGGCCGGGTCGTCGGTGAGGACGCCCGCCCGGCGTCCGACGGCGCGGCGCATCGCCGTCGGCAGCGGCTCGGTGACCACGGCGAACGCGTCCTGGCGGCGCACGTGCCGCCGGAGCTGGCCGAACAGGCGGCCGGGATCGCCGGTGGCCACGTAGACGAGCGACGTCTCGATGGCGCCGTCGGCCAGGACGACACGCGCCTCCTTGCGGGTGAACGTGGTGCGCCGGACGGGTGACCGCTCGAAGATCCTCGCGCCCCGCGCCTTCGCCTTCTGGGCGATCGCCAGCGTCGCCCGCACCGGGTCGAGCACGAACGCCTCTCGCGCCCGGAGCGCGCCGGCCGAGTCGGTGCCGAGTTCGGCGTCCACGGCCGCCGGCACCAGCCAGGGCGTGACGAGACCCGCCTTGCGGCGCGCCGCCTGCTCACGCCGAAGCTCCGCCGCGCGATCGCCCGTCCGCGCATTGATCACGAGCGGGGCCGGCGCGAGGTCGCAGCGGATGCCCGCCCGGCGGATCGCCGATGCGAATTCGAGCGACGCCCGGCGCGTGGCCTGCCACGCCGCGCGCGCCACGCGACGGCCATGCGCCGCTTCCGCATCGCGATACGACGCGCCGGGTTCGGGCACGAGCACGCCCATCCCCGCCGCCGTCGATCCGGACGCGAGGCGCTCCGCCTCGACGAGCACCACGTCGAGCCCGGCCTGCGCGAACACCCACGCGGCGGTGCAGCCCGTCAGCCCGCCGCCGATGACGACGACATCGGCGGTCGTGTCGCCGCGGAAAGCCGGAAACGACCGGCGGCGCGTCTGCGGATTCCGCTGATCCCAGTAGCGTTTCGCGTGCATCGGGACAGAATACCGGAAGGTCCTGAGGGTCCCAAGGTCCTGAGGGTCCTGGGCCTCTACCTTCGACGTCCCTCCCGCGCTGCCGCCTCCTCCTTCTCCAGCAGGCGAGCCTTGCGTTCCGTGCCCCACCGGTAACCGCCGCCGGAACCCGTCGCGGGCACGACACGGTGGCAGGGGACGACGAGCGCGACCGGGTTGGTCGCGCAGGCGCGGGCGACGGCACGGGTGGCGGTCGGGCGGCCGATCGCGCGGGCGACGTCGGCGTACGTGCGGGTCTGGCCGCGCGGGATCCGCGTGAGCGCGCGCCACACCTTCCACTGGAACGCCGTGCCGACGATGTCGAGCGGCAGGTCCGGCGGCGCGTCCGACGATTCGACCAGCGCGCGTGCCGCGCGCGCCAGCCGGGCGGCGACGGGCGACGGTGCCGGCGCGATCTCCGCGCGCGGGAACTCGCGCGCGAGCGTGTCCCGGAGGCCCGCCTCGTCCTCCCCGATGGCCACGAAGCACAGGCCCTTCGACGTCGCGGCAACCAGGATCCGCCCGATGGGCGAGCCGGTGATCGCCCAGTCGAGGCGCGCGCCGGCGCCGCCGCGACGGTAGGTGGCCGGGGTCATCGCCGGGCGTTCGCCGGCGCCGTAGATCCGGCTCGGTGATCCGTAGCCGGCCTCGTAGATCGCGTCGGTCACCGATCGACCGTCGCGCAGCGTCTCGAGGAACCTGCGATGACGGCAGGCGGCGGCGTACTCGCGCGGCGCCAGCCCGAGCGTACGTCGGAACGCGCGTTGCAGGCGCACCGGGCTGCCGCCGGCGATCGCGCCGAGGGCGGCCGGCGTCCAGCGGCGCTCCGGTGATCGCGCCATGGCCTCGCACGCGCGACGGACCAGCGCGGTCGCGGCCGACGCCGCGCGCGGCGACTCCGGGCGGCACCGGCGGCACGCCCGGAATCCGCCGGCCTTCGCCATCGCCGGCGACGGAAAGAACCGCACCCGGTCCCGGCGCGGCCGCCGGCTCGCGCACGACGGCCGGCAGAACACATGGGTCGAGGTCACGCCGTAGACGAACAGCCCGTCCGCACCGGGGTCCCGCGTCTCGACCGCTCGCCAGAGTCGTTCGGTGTCCATGGGCTCAGCGTAGAACGAGGCCGTTCCGCCCGGCTATCCGGGGAACGACGCGCAATTGGCGCCGATCAGGACGCCCCGGCGCCGAGGCTCTTCGCCACCCCGACGTACAGCTCGACGGCCTCCTGCAGGTCCTCGATCTCCACGAACTCGCCGCTCGTGTGCGCGACCTTCACCGAGCCGGGACCGATGAGCAGCGGCTCGCCCCAGGCGTCGAGCAGGGGAATGTCCGTGGTGAACGGGAACGCCGCCGACTCGATGCCGGGCACGGTCTTCAGCCGGACGGGCGGCACGACCAGGACGTCCTCGACGGTCACGAGCCCGGCCGCGTGCTGCTCGATGAGCGCGCGCACGGCCGCATGGTCACCGACCGTGCGGAACATCATCTCCGCGCCGGCCTCGGGCGGAATCACGTTGGGCGCAATGCCGCCGTCGATCAGACCGACGACGTAGAACGTCCGGCCCATGTCGGGATCCTCGGGCCACTCGACGTCGCGCATCTTCACCAGCGCGTCCACGAGCTTCTCGATGGCCGACTCCCCCTCGGCCGGCAGGCTCGAGTGCGCGGCGCGGCCCTTCGCGGCGATCCGGGCGCGATACACGCCGCGGGTGGACGTGCCGAGCCGGTTGTCGGTCGGCTCGCCGTCCACGAGGAACTTCGATCCGGGCGCGATCGTGTTCGCGAGCCGCGCGCCATCGCTCCCGCGCTCCTCGCCGACGACGAACAGCAGGCCCACGTCGGTCGCGCCTTCCGCGCGCAGCCGCTCGGCGGCCGCGATCTGGGCGACCAGCACGCCCTTTGCGTCGCAGCTGCCCCGCCCGTAGAGCCGGCCGTCCTCGACGCGACTCGGGAGGTGCGGCGGGACGCAGTCGAAGTGGGTCGAGAAGACCACCACCGGGTCGCCGGCCGACGCGTAGATGTTGAACCGGCCCTCGGACACCGGCTGGCGTGTGACCGTCCACCCCAGCCCGTGCAGCGTGGACGCGATCAGCTCGCCGGCGCGGCCTTCCCGGCCGGTCGTCGAGTCGATGTCGATCAGCTCGCGCGTGAGCCGCAGCTGGGCTACCGGATCCATGACTCGAGCTCCGTCCGCGTGTCCGTGCGATCGTCCCGGTACTTCACGATGACCGGCGTGGCGAGCGACAGGCCCCACTCGCGGCCCTGCCCCACGGTCACCGCGCGCGCGCCCGGCACCACCACCGCGCCCTCGGGCACGACGAGCGGCTGCCCCTCGGCGGGCCGGATGATCGTCCCGTTCGGCAAATCGTAGAGCGGCGTGGATCCGGTGAGCACGACGCCGGCGCCGATTACCGCGCGCTGCCGGATCACCGCGCCCTCGTACACCCCGGTGTTCCCGCCCACCAGCACATCGTCCTCGATGATGACGGGCATGGCGCCGACCGGCTCGATCACGCCGCCGATCTGCGCGCCGGCGCTCAGGTGCACGCGCTTCCCGACCTGCGCACAGGACCCGACGAGCGCGTGCGAGTCCACGAGCGATCCCTCGTCCACGAACGCGCCGATGTTCACGTACATCGGCGGCATGCAGACGACGCTGCGCGCGACGTAGGCGCCCTGGCGGATGGTCGATCCGCCGGGCACGATGCGGACGCCGGCCGCGACGCCGGGCACCTTCAGCGGCATCGTGTCCTTGTCATAGAAGGGCCAGCGACCGTGGTCGGCCGACAGATCGACGACGTCACCGAAGCGGAACCCGAGCAGAATGCCCTGCTTGACCCACGTGTTCACGCGCCAGCCCGTGGGCGCGGCCTCGTCGGGCTCGGCCGCACGAACCGCGCCCGCGTCGAGCGCGTTCCGCAGCTCGACGAAGGCCGCGCGGGCGGCGGCTCTGTCGGCGCCGACGCCTTCCGCGAAGATCGACGCGATCGTCTCCGCCAGCGCCATCAGGCCCGCGCTCCGGCCGCCTCGCCCGCGGCGATCGGCAGGCCGAACGCCTTCATCACCTCCAGCACCTTCTGCTGTGACGCCGGCGTCGGCGGCACCATCGGCAGCCGCCACCTCGGCTCGCACAGCCCCATCGTCGCCATCGCGAACTTCACCGGACCGGGGCTCGACTCGCAGAAGTTCACCTGCATCACGGGCAGGAGCTTCGCCTGCCAGCGGCGCGCCTCGCCGTAGTCTCCGCGTTCGGCGGCCTCGACGAGCTGCACCATCTCGGCGGGCGCCTCGTTCGACGCGACCGAGATGATGCCGCGGCCGCCCAACGCCATCAGCGGCAGCGTCAGCGCATCGTCGCCCGAGAGGACGATGAAGTCGTCGGGCACGAGCCGGCAGATCTCGGCCATCTGCGTCATGTTGCCCGACGCTTCCTTCACGCCGACGATGTTCGGGATGGTCGCCAGACGGGCGAGGGTCTCGGGCGTGACGTTGCAGCCGGTTCGGCCGGGCACGTTGTAGACGACGATCGGCAGGTCGGTGCTGTCCGCGATGGCCTTGTAGTGCTGGTAGAGGCCCTCGGGCGTCGGCTTGTTGTAGTACGGCGTCACCGACAGCAGCCCCTGCGCACCCGCGGCCTTCATCGCGGCCGCCGCGTGGATCACCTCGCGCGTGTCGTAGCCGCCCGCGCCGGCCATCACGAGCGCGCGGCCCTTCGCCGCCTCGGCCACGAGCTGGACCACGCGACGACGTTCGTCACCCGAGAGCGTCGGCGTCTCCCCCGTGGTGCCGCACGGCACCAGGAAGTGCACGCCCGCGTCGACCTGCCGACGCGCGAGCGCCGACACCGCCGCCTCGTCGAGACTGCCGTCCGCCTTGAACGGCGTGATGAGCGCCGTGCCGACCCCGGTGAATGTGCTGCGCATGCCTTCTCTCCTCGCTCCCCGGATCCCCGTCATGGCCCGGCTGCCGTGTTCCCGATTATGGATGCTCAGGCCTTCAACAAGTCGTCCATCCCGTACCATCCCGCCGGCTGACCGATCAGCCACCGCGCGCCCTGGAGCGCACCGCGCGCGAAGACCGCGCGGTCCCGCACCGTGTGCGTGAGCGTCACGGTCTCCGCGGCACCATCGAAGCCCACCGCGTGCGTGCCCGGCACCGATCCCGCGCGCGTGGACGACACGTCGATGGTCCGCGGATACCCCGCGTCCACCATCGCCTGGCGCAGCGTGACCGCCGTGCCCGACGGCGCGTCGATCTTCTTCGCGTGGTGCGTCTCGTGGATCCACGCGCCGACGTCGTCCATCCCGGCGAACCGGCGCGCCGCGTCCTCGACGACCCGTCGGAAGACGTGCATGCCGAGCGAGAAATTGGACGCGGCCAGCACGGCGATGCCGCCGCGCGCGGCGACGTCGCGAAGCTCCAGCTCCAGCGCCTGCCACCCGGTGACGCCGATGACCGCGCTGATGCCGGCCTTCGCCAGCGCCGACACCGTGCCCGGCACGGCCGCCGGCAGCGAGAAGTCGATGGCGACGTCCGGCTGCTCGTCGGCCGCCGCGCGCGCAATCGCGTCGGGCCCGGACCGGCTGGTCACGATCGCCACGACACGGCCGTCGTACTCCGGTGCGAGCGACTCGACCAGCCGCCCCATGCGGCCGTGCCCGATGAGCAGAATCTTCATGCCGGTGCTCCCAGGAAGGTGTCGTGGACACGGCGCAGCGCGTCCTCGAGATCGGCATCGCGAATGACCAGGGTGATGTTCCGCCGGGCCGCGGCCTGCGACAGCATCCGGATCGGCACGCCGCCCAGCGCTTCCAGCAGCCGGCTGACGAACGCCGGATCGTTGCGCAGGCCGTCGCCGACCGCACAGAGGATCGCCATGTCGTCCTCGCGCGTGACCTCCGCGACGTCGCCGAGCTCCGCCAGCACCGCCGGCAGCCGCGCCGCGTCGTCCACGGTCACCGACACGCTGACCTCCGACGTGGTGACGACGTCCACCGACGTGCGGTGATGCTCGAAGGTCTCGAAGATGCGGCGGAGGAACCCGTGCGCCATCAGCATCCGGGTGGACGTGATGTCCACGACACTCACCCGGCGCTTGGACGCGACCGCCGTCAGCGGCCGGTCGTGTACGGGACGTTCGCGCGTGATGAGCGTGCCGATCGCGTCCTGCGGCCGGCGCGAATTCAGGATCCGCACGGGGATGTTGCGCCCGACGGCCGGCTGGATGGTGGCCGGGTGCAGGACCTTGGCGCCGAAGTACGCCAGCTCGGACGCCTCGTCGAACGACAGGTGCGGCACGACGTGGACGTCGGAGACGATGCGCGGGTCGGCGGTGAGCATGCCGTCCACGTCGGTCCAGATCTGGATCTCGGACGCGCCGAGACAGGCACCGACGATCGCGGCCGAGTAGTCCGATCCCCCGCGGCCCAGCGTGGTCGTCAGGCCCTCGAGCGTGGCGCCCACGAAGCCGCCCATCACCGGGATGCGCCGATCCGCCAGCAGCGGATCGACGATGCCGCGGAGCGCCCCGGTGGTCTCGTCGAGACGTGGCGCGGCGGTGGTGTGCTCGCCGTTGGTGATCATCACGCGTCGCGCGTCCACCCAGGCGGACGCCAGCCCCTGCGACTGCAGCGCGCCGGCGACGATGCGGCTCGACAGCAGCTCGCCGGTGGCGGCGATCGCGTCGAGCCAGCGCGGCGTGACCTCGCGCAGCACGCCGAGCGCGCCGGCGATGCGCTCCAGCTCGTCGAACTCGGCGTGGATCTCGCGAACGACGGCGTCGTGCTCGTCGCCGGGCCTGATGACCCCGGCGACCTCGACGTGGCGGTCGCGCAGCGCCCGCAGTTGCGCGGTCGCGCCGTCCGTGTCGCCCGCGCCGGCCTGGGCCGCCACGCCGAGCAGCCGGTCCGTGGCGCCGCCGAGCGCGGAGACCACGACGATCGGGCCGCGCCAGTCGTCGCTTTCCGGCTGGATCGCGGCCTGCCTGGCCGCGCGCACGATGGCCGCCAGCCGCTCGATCGCCGCCTGATCGGCGACCGACGTCCCCCCGAACTTCATCACGATCATTCTTTGGGGGCCCTGGGGCGGGTGGGGGACATGGAGGACATGGAGATCGTGGGGAAAGCAGGGGCCATGGGGAACGTGGGGCGACGGGGGGACGTGGGGAGAGCGGTCATCCTAAATCTTGTGGAATCCGCAGGCTGCGGATCGGAAAGTCTTCCAGAAGAACCCGCTCTCCCCACGTCCCCCGTCGCCCCACGTCCCCATGGCCCGTCGCTCTCCCCACGTTCTCCACGTTCTCCACGTTCTCCACGTCCTCCACGCACTCACAGCAGCCCCACGGCCCCCATCAGCTCGGCGTTGAGCACGGACGCTCCCGCCGCGCCGCGGACGGTGTTGTGACCGAGCGCCACGAACTTGTGCGAGAGCACGGGACACGTGCGCACGCGACCGACCGAGACGGCCATGCCGCGGCCGAGGTCGGCGTCCAGCCGGGGCTGCGGACGGTTGGGCTCGTCCATCACGACGATCGCGGGATCGGGCGCGTGTGGCAGGCGCAGCTCCTGCGGCCGTCCGCGGAACTCGCGCAGGGCCCGCACCACGTCCTCCACGCCCGGCCGCGCCTCGAGGTCGAGGGCGATCGTCATCAGGTGGCCGTCGATCACCGGCACGCGGCTGACCGACGCGCTGACGACCGCCGGGTGAGGGGTGCGACCACCGTCGGTCCCGAGAATCTTGCCGGTCTCGGTCTCGATCTTGTCCTCTTCCCCGCCGCCGATGAACGGGATCACGTTGCCGACGATGTCCATCGAGGGCACGCCGGGGTATCCGGCGCCGGAAACCGCCTGCATCGTCGAGACCATCACGGTGCGGATGCCGAACGGGCGCAGCGGCGCGAGGGCCATCGCCAGCACCACGGTCGCGCAGTTCGGGTTGGTCACGATCGCGCCGGACCAGCCCTTCACACGGCGCTGCTCGTCGAGGAGCGACAGGTGATCGGCGTTGACCTCGGGGATGAGCAGCGGCACGAGCGGGTCCATGCGGTGGCTGCGCGCGTTGCTCAGCACGACGTGGCCGGCGCGCGCGTACTCGTGCTCCAGGACGTCGGCGGCCCTGGCGTCGAGGGCCGAGAACAGCACCTTCGGGCCCTGGCCGGGCACGCAGGCCTCGACGCGCATCGCGCGGCAGGCCTCGGGCATCGGCGAGGCGAGGCGCCACGGCGCGGCATCGGCGTAGGCCTTGCCCTCGGACCGCTCGCTGGCGCCGAGCCAGGTGAGGTCGAACCGCGGATGACCGGCGAGCCGGGCCATGAACTGCTGGCCGACCATGCCGGTCGCGCCGAGGACGCCCACTTCGATCTTCGACTCTGACATGCGAACTTCGTCTCTTTCGCTCCGGAAAACAGAAAACCCGCGGCGGCACGAGGTGCGCGCGGCGGGTTCAGGGAGGCTGCGTGGCCGGGTCGTTACGGGATCACGCGCGTGCTGTCACCGCCGGGGCAGGCTTCGCCCGCTTTCGCATGACACGCTTTCGGGCCCCGCACGCGGCGAACATCGGCGCGGAGTATAGCACTCCGGCCCGGAGCGGTACAGCCCTGTCGGACCGGTATCGACCCGCGGCCGGCCGTCAGCGCGTCCGCCGCCGGCGGGCTGGCCGCCTGGCCGCGCCGCGCGTCGTCCACTCGAGCACGTCGTCCAGCGGCCAGCAGTTGACGATCCGGGCCGGCGGGATCCCGGCGAGACGGGCGTGCGCGAGCGCCGTGTCGATGTAACCGAGCTGTGACACCGCGTGCGCGTCGCTGTCGACGGCAAACAGGCAGCCGGCGGCCAGGGCCTCGCGCGCCAGCAGGCCGTCGAGATCCTGCCGCCACGGATCGCCGTCGATCTCGACCGCGACGCCCTCGGCCGCCGCCGCCGCGAAGACCCGGTCCCAGTCGGCCGCGATGCCGGCACGCGCACCGAACTTGCGGCCGCGCGGGTGCGCGAGGACGTGCACGCCCGGCGTCCGGACGGCGCGAAGGAGCCGCGACGTCTGGTCGCGCGTCTCGCGCAGGCCCGAGTGCGGGGCGGCGATCAGGAGGTCCAGCCTGGCGGCCAGCTCGGGGGCGACGTCGAGGCCGCCGTCCAGCCCGATGTTCGCTTCGACGCTCTTCAGCACGCGGAACCGCCCGTCGAACGCGTCGTTCACCGCGTCGATCTCCGCGGCCTGCCGTTCGAGATCCGATCCCGAGAGCCCGCCGGCGATCCGCAGGCCGTGGGCGTGGTCGGTGATGGCGCAATGGGTGCAGCCGCGGGCCAGACAGCCGTCCGCCATGGCGCGGATCGAGTCGAGGCCGTCGCTCCAGGTCGAGTGCATCTGGAAGTCGCCACGCAGGTCCGCGAGCCCGGGCACGCGCCGCAGCGGCTCGGCCAGCACCGCCAGCACCTCCGCGCGGCTCAGGAACGCGTCGCGGAGCTGCCGACGGCGCTCGAGGTCGGCCGTCCGCCCCCGCTCGGCCGCGACTCGATCGACCGACGCCGCGGTGCCGGTGCGCAGGACCTCGGCGATCAGACGCCGGGAGGACGGTCCGACGTGTGGCAGGCCGTCGAGCCCGCCGGCCGGCCACAGGACCTCGAGGGGCGCCTCGAGCCCCAGCACGGCCGCGGCCGCGCGCCGATACGCCCGCTCGCCGTACTTGTTGGGCTGCAGCGACGCCATGTCGTCGAGCAGGCCGGCCACGCGGCCGTTGGTGTCCATGGGCGAGATCGTCGAATGGCGGCTCAGCCCGACCGCCGCCGGACCGGCGCCGGCCCGATGGCCCACACGATCGGCAGGCCGACGAACACCACGTGCCCGGCGATCTGGATCCACCAGCGGTACGTGATCGCGAGCGGCCGACCGGTGAGCCACGGGATGACGACGGCGGACATCACAATCCAGATGATCGGGCCGTAGATCGCGGCAACCGCGAGCGTCCCGCCCGGCTTCACGAGCACGCGCCGCAGGCCCTCGAACCGGCCGACCAGCAGCAGGAAGACGGCCGACCACCAGAAGGCGACCGAGAAGTGCATCGCCACGCCGAGCAGGATGCCGCCGGCCCCGGCCTCGAACATCCCGGCGCCGAAGACCGTGGCGGCGATGCCCTGGAAGAGCCGGGCCTGCGTCCCCTGGTAGATCACCGTGAGCACGACGGCCCAGAGGCCGTCGATCACGCCGCAGGCCAGGCCGGCGCGCAGCAGCCGCGTCAATGCAGACTCGGGACCGGACATGGTTTCGCTCCTGGGGGCGCGGGAGATTCTACCCGTCTTCACGGCCGGGGCGAGGGATCTCAGACCCGGTGTTATGCTCCGCCGCGACGATCGCCCGGGAGGCACGAGCATGGATGTGCGCAGCAACTTCGCCAGCGGCGCGCCGTGGGAGCCCAGGGTCGGCTACTCGCGCGCGGTGCGCGTCGCCAACGCAATCTGGATCTCGGGGACCACCGCCACCGATCCCGACGGGTCCGTCGTTGGCAAGGGCGATGCGTATGCCCAGGCGGTGCAGGCGCTCCGCAACATCGGCCGCGCGCTCGAGGCCGCCGGCGCGGACTTCAGGCACGTCGTCCGCACGCGGATGTACGTCGTGAACATCGAGCGTGACTGGGAGGCCGTCGGGCGGGCGCACGGCGAGGTCTTCGGCGACATCCGGCCCGCGACGTCGATGGTCGAGGTCAGGGCCCTGATCGACCCCGACATGCTCGTGGAGATCGAGGCGGATGCGGTGGTGACGGGCTGACGCGACGCCCCGAGGCCCTCCCGAACCCACGGCATGCCCGCTCGTAGCCGCTTCCATACCCTCGGCCTGCTCCTGCTCAC
>JAWKHR010000061.1:0-36159 GCA_041394725.1 Vicinamibacterales bacterium
GCCGCGCACGGCCGCTGTGGCACTGGCGCCTCTGATCACGGACCAGGTCGTCGAAGTGTTCGGGGTCGCCTGTGTGTCGACGCGTCTGCATTTGCTTGCGTGGCACATCCTGTCTCGGGGCACGCGTTCCGGTACGTCGGTGTCGATGCCGGACGTCTTCGTGCCAGCGTGCGTCGTCCCTGGCACAACGGGAGTGATCGTTCTGCACAACCACCCGAGCGGCGATCCCACGCCGAGCGCCGACGATGTCGCTTTGACGAAGCGGCTGCAATCGGCCGGCTACGTTCTCGACATCCCGCTGCTGGATCACCTGATCGTCGGCGAAGGCGGGCGGTACTACAGCTTCCGGGAGAGAGGCCAGATCGACGCACTCCGCTCCCGGATCTGACACCTCGCACGCATCCAATCCCTTCCGGCCATCACGTCTCGCGATCGTACGGCGCCGCTCGGCCCCGTCAAGCCTCGGCGCGTTGCGCCGACCCCGTTGGGGCTCTCGGGCTTAACGGGCGCCTGCGCGGCGCCAGTCCTGGCACTTACGCGATGGCCGGCAGGACTGCTCAGCACACGCACACAGAAGGGAGGAACCTCATGCGCACGTCTGCGCTCACGCCGCACATCTCAGTGGCCATCGGCCACCAGGTCCGGCTCTATCACGCCTACATCACGACAGCACCCGCCCGGTTGGACGCGCCATCGACGGTGACGCTCTACGAATCCACCGTGACGGATCTCGCCGGCTTCGCCATCGAGCCTGACGCCATTCACGCACACCGCTCGAACACGTCCGCCCGCTTCGTGCTCATCGACGCCGTCGAGCTCACCTGGCAGCGCGCCCGCTATGCCGACGACGGCCACCAGCTCACTACACCCGACGACGTGCTGGTCAGCCTGAGCACGCTGCAACTCTGGCTCTGGCGACGGCTGAAGGCGCCATTCACCGGAGATTCCGACATCGCACGCACCAGTTGAACCACCGCACAACCGAAATGACCCCACTCACAAGGAGAAGAACCATGGAGACCACACGCATCACCGTCCGTATCCTGCCGAACAACAGCAGCACGCCACCCGGGAAACTTGCCGACGCCGAGGTCCACTTCGCTGGCGGCGAGCTGGACGGCCTCAAGCTGATCGGATTCGCCGTCTGGCTGCGGCGCGACGGCAACGGCCGCAACGTGACGTCTCCCCGCGCGCCTCGTTCACCGTCCACGGCGGCTGCCGCAGCTTCGCGCTGTTGCGCCCGGTGATGGACCCCAACGCCCAGGGCCGCATCCGCGATGCCGTCCTGCGCGCCTACGACGAGATGGAACAGCACGTCAGCGAGGCGAGTACCTTGTGAACGAGTGGGAGGGGCTGCCCCGGACACCCCGAAGCGATGCCTTGGGGCAGCCCTCAAGAACGGCACAAGTGCAGGCGAAACAATAGCGAAATCGCTGCTATACTCTCCGCTCCCGAGGCACGACCCTCGCCGAGTCCAACCGGGTCAGGCGCGGAGCGTGTGAGCCGGAGCCTCGGCGCCTGAGGGGCCAAGCCAACGACCGCAATTGCAGCAATCAACCGAGCGGTCGATTCCCGAAGATCGGCCGCTGGCCGGCGGCCATCAGGCGGTCAACTACGATAGCGAGCGAGATTGCGCGATGGGAAGACCCTATCAGACAGAGCTGCACGAGATTCCCGCGACCCCAATTGGGCGGCGTCCGTGGATCTGGACGGGCCGCGGCGGGCGATCGCGGCCGCGAGTGCCTTGCCGCTTGTGGCTGTCGGATCTCGGCGGGTCGTTGACCGCAGCACACCTCCTAGCCGCTATGCACAGACGACTGTGTGGGCAACACGCCTCGGTGCTTACGCCGCTAGAGGCTAGACACCGCATTAATCCCGCTGCCTCGGTCTGGTTGCTGAGCGCAGGCGGGACAAACGTCGACATCCTCTCGGCATTCGCTGGACTCGTCCGCGCCGAGCCAGAGCAGATGGCCGTGCTTTGTGGTCGCAAAGGAAGTCCGTTGTGGCTGGCGGCGGCAGCGCACCAGTTCGTCGACCTGGTGGATGCCGAAGGGCCTTCGGGCAAGGACGGCTTCCTGGCCACGAACTCCCTCGTGGCCGCGTGTGTGCTCTTGTGTCGTGGTTTCAGCGAGGTGTGCGAGAGTCCGCTTGACCTCCGAGAGCTTCGGTCGTTCTTGAAGGGGCTGGTTGGGCGCCCAGGCCGACCCGCTCCTTGGAAGGGGCGTGCTCAGGAAATCTGGTCTAAACGGACAGTCGTTGTACTGCACGGGCCTGCGACTAGCGCCGCCGCTGTCGACCTCGAATCGAAATTCACAGAGGCCGCGCTCGGGAACGTTCAGATAGCTGACTACCGCAATTTCGCGCATGGACGGCACCACTGGCTTGCGAAACACGGCGAGACCAGCAGCGTGATCGCCTTCATGACGGAGGAAGATCGAGAGTTGGCGGAGAGGACGCTGGCTTTGCTTCCTGCAGACATTCCGCTGGCTCGATTTGACCTGGAAGGCAACTTCCTGCAGGTTGCCCTGAAGGGGATTCTGACGGCACTTCATCTCGTTGGCTGGGCGGGCGAGCAGCGTCGGATTGATCCCGGAAGACCTGGTGTCCCAAAGTTTGGGCGCCTCTTGTTTCATCTCTCGGCCCCGCGGGAACGATCCGTGAGGTCGCGCACGATCTCGGACAGTGATTGTGCTGCCATCGAACGGAAGGCCGGTGTCTCGATTGACCAATTGGAGGCTCATGGCGATGCCGGTCCGTGGCAGCAAGCACTCACGTCGTTCAAACGCCGATTGCTTCGCGGTCGGTACGTGGGCATTGTCTTCGACTACGACGGCACTCTCGTCGACGCGCGCGAGCGTTCGGCTCCGCCACGATCCGAGATCGCCACGGAGTTGGTACGTCTCCTGTCGGGCGGCCTCGCAATTGGTGTCGCCACGGGCAGAGGAAAGTCCGTTCGCCGTGACCTTCGCCAATGCCTCCCAAAGCCTCTCTGGCCCCAAGTCTGCGTCGGCTACTATAACGGCTCAGACGTCGCTTCCTTGGACTGCGACTCCGCTCCGACCGGCACGCCGGCTCCCTGTGACGACTTGGTGGCGATCGCCGAGGAACTCGAGGCACACTGGGGGCTCAAGGCCATCGCATCTGTCACGTTGCGTCCGCGACAGCTCACGATCGAGTCGGCTAGGCCAGGGCTAGACGATAGGCTGTGGGACATCACCACTCAAGTGGTTCAAGCCCACGGCTCTCGCGACGTGTCCGTCGTTCGGTCGCGCCACTCAGTGGACGTTCTGGCGCCCGGTGTTTCCAAGACGGCCGTGATCGACGTAGTGAGGGCGTCCTTCCTCCAGGCAAGCGGTGACGTGTTGCGAATCGGCGACCAGGGGCGGTTTCCAGGGAACGATTACGCACTCCTGGCTGCGCCACACTCCGTCAGCGTTGATCGCGTGTCTGTCGATCCGAGCACTTGCTGGAACCTCGCTCCGAGGGGCTATCGTGGCATCCAGCTCACGGCCGCGTACTGTCGATCGCTTCATCGACGGTCGGATGGGGCATGGCGACTCGCCATGCCTTCCTGGAGAACGCTGTGAATCAGGACCTTGCGCTGAGTACCCTCAGCTCGATTATGAAGTGGTCTGACGGCCAGGCGCGTGAGGAGTTCGCCTGGTTGCGGCTGATGGCGCGAGTGAAGTACGACGAGTACAGTGATTTCCTAGCTGGCGCTCGCTTCATCGAGAGCCTTGCTCGATGGCTGCAGCAATTTGAGCGCGGTGAGCGAGCCGTTGCGTACGACTTCGTCCGAAATCAGCTGGTGTTCATCAGCGCGACGGAAATGCGCAGACTCGTTGAGTCGTTCTATCCCCAGTTCGTGCAACGCTACCTCGTGACACGTGTCGCGCGTCGCCTGGCGATTCCGACCTATCGCGTTTGGAGCACTGCTGATGGCGTCGCGGCTTTCGAACGCTTGCGTCGGAACGTGCTCTTCATGGGGTTGAGTGACGGTGCACACGTTGACATTCTGCGCCATGCGAACGCCGGTGTCCTCTCGAACGAGCAGGTAGTCCCAAGCACGCAAGTTGACCCTGACAAGTGGCGCGATCTCCTGAAGAGGCTGCGAAAGGAGACGGGCGACAAGGACGCCCGGTTCGCGGCCGTCTACCTGATCGACGACTTCATGGCGACCGGAACCTCCTTCCTGCGCTTCAATGCTGACAGCCACGCATGGTCGGGCAAGCTCTTGCGTTTCAGTGATTCCGTGAAGATCGCCCTGAGCGCTCTTGCTGATGATCCTCCCTTTGAGCCCGACTGGGAGCTTTGCATTCACCACCACGTAGCAACGTCTAAGGCAGCGACGGATGTTGCGGCTCGTCTCAGGGACATCAGAGGATTCCTTCAGGCCGAGATCTCTACGTCTTCTCTCTTCTCAACGCACGGCGTCGTTCTTCCTGCAGATCTGCCGATCGACGCGATACCTGACCGCAATGTAGATCTGATCGCACTGACCCAGAAGTACTACGATCCCGTTCTTCGCACAGAGAATACGGATGTGGGGGGAACCACTCACATGGGACTCGGATACGGGGGGTGCGCGCTGCCGCTTGTGCTGTCGCACAACACACCGAACAACTCGATTGCCCTGCTGTGGGCAGAGACGCCTGGCGGCCAGGACGAGCGGGGCCAACCCGTCCCCGCGATGCGCTCACTCTTCCGGCGCAGGCAGCGCCACGGCTAAGAACCGAGATGGCAAACCCGTTTGAAAAGCGTGCGACCGAGTACCTCCGCGACGACGAGGCGTTCCTCGCGGTCGTAACGCCTGAGCCGCTAGTCACGTTCTTTGCCAAGCCAGCCAAGGAGGGCAGGCTCTACGACCGGCTGACGACGATCGTGGGAACACCTGGCAGCGGCAAGACGACTCTGGCTCGTCTCTTCCAGTACCCAACCGTCAAGACACTGCTCCGGAATCAAGATGCCAGCGCATACCGTCCTCTGGTTGA
Organism: Vicinamibacterales bacterium; assembly: GCA_041394725.1. Taxonomy (GTDB): domain Bacteria; phylum Acidobacteriota; class Vicinamibacteria; order Vicinamibacterales; family SCN-69-37; genus JAWKHR01. The sequence continues at coordinate 4,992 of JAWKHR010000061.1, forward strand.
CGCCTTGACGGAGTGCCAAGCGATCCAAGATTGGCGCCCGTTGGTTGCGGCCTGCCGCCTGCCGCTCGAAGCCGAGTACCGTGAGTTCTGGGAGTTCCCGTACCCTGACGAGCTCAAGGCCGGCCTCATGATTGGCCTGCTCCAAGCTCGCGCAGTTCTGGCGTGGCTCCGTAGTCTGCAGGCCGGAGGCCACTCTCTTGACGCCATCACCGTCGTGCCTCGGCCAGATGCGGAGGCCGCAAAGATCGCGATTGGCGGAATGGCCCCGCGCGATCTCTTGGAGCGAGCGCGGCAGATTGAGTATTCAATCTACCGAACGTCGGCGGCGCTTGTGCCCCCGTCGATCGCCGAACTCGACGCGGATGCGGTAGCGGCATACCGTCCGCTCGACGTAATCGACGAGTTCATTGTTGACAATGATGGCGAGAAGTTGTCGCTGCGGCCCCTCGTTATCTTCGACGACGCCCACAGCCTTCACCCGGCTCAGCTCCTTGCCTTGCACCGGTGGTTGGCGCGGCGCGAGCTGCGCGTAGCGCGCTGGGTGCTCATGCGCCTCGATGCGTTGAGTCCAAGTGAGGTGCTAACGGCCATCGATCCCGTTGCAGACCGAACTGGTGAGCCGGGCCTGAAGAAGACGCGCGAAGTCACGGACATTTGGCGTCAGAGTCGAGAGGATAGGGGCAATCAGCGGCGCGCTTTCAGGCGAATGGCGAGAGATATGGCCGACCGCTATCTTGGCCAGATGGAGATCTTCGCGCGCCGGCGGCTGAATAGCGTCACCGATCTTCTTGGGACGGAGCCAGACAGTCTCTCGCCGTCCGATCTGGAGCGTCTTGGGCGAACGGTCGGCAGCGTTCAGCGGCGGCACAGGATAGGCGTTGAACGCCGCGGTGAGTTCGAGGCGGAGGTCAACCGGTATGTGGAGGCATCCTCGAAGGAGGACGGAGGCGACGACGTCAGACTCGCGATGCTGAGCATCCTCCTGCATCGCTATCTGAAAAGGGTGCCGCAGCGCAGCCTCCTGGAGGATACCGAAGAGGCAAACGCACCTGCGAGACCGATCGTTGCCGATAGCGGGGTGGCGGACGGAGCCAAGATCCACCTGCTTCATCAGTTCAAGCGCCCCTACTACTACGGCATAGACACCCTTTGTGACGCCAGCTCTGAGAACGCCGAGCAGTTTCTTCAGTTGGCGGCTCGCTTGGTGGCACAGTCTGAGACGTTGCTGATTCGTGGCAAGCCTCCAACCTTGCGGAGCGGGCAGCAGCATCACTTGTTGCGTGAACGAGCGACGGAGATCGTGGAGCAATGGGATTTCCCACACTGCCGCACGGTGCGTCGCATGGCCGATAGAATCGCGCAGCAGTGCGTGGAAAAGTCTCTAGAACAGAACGCGTCTCTTGGCGGAGGCGCCAATGCCATCGGGATACCTCAAGAAGAGTTCGAAGCAATACCGAAGGAATATCCAGATCTTGCAAGGGTGCTGCAGTTCGCGGTGGCGTACAACGCCTTGACGTTGGTTCCGAATCACGGAACGAAGAAGCGCCTCTGGTGCCTCATCGAGCTGGGAGGCGCATTGGTTCTTCACCACGGACTGACGCTCCGAAGAGGTGGATTCTTGGAAAGGCGGACGGCGGATCTTCTGCAGATCTTCGGAGAGATGGCCTGATGTCAGAACTTCGTTGGGGACGTTGCATCGAGCATCGTGGAGATGACGCGCGCACGTTCGTGGCGGAGTACTTCGCCGGCACGGGACGCCGGGTGGCACTCGTTGCTGGCGGTGGGTTCGACCCGCGGGCCGTCGCCCTGTTCGAGGAGTTGCTGGCCGTGTGCAAGTCTCTGCGCGTGCTGCTTCTGCGGGAGGAGCGGCCGGAGCCGGCACGTGAACTGCTTGAACGGGCCACGGCGAATCTCAATCGCTTCGCCGCCGACAAGGTCGAGGTAACGATTGCGAAGGTCGAGATATTTGGACCGGATAACGCCGTTGTTGGCGGGCGCAACGCGGTCAATGCGGTAGCCGCCTACTCGCTTGAGGGAGTGACGGACGTCGTCGTTGATGTGAGTGCCCTGTCCGTCGGAACCAGCTATCCCATCGTGCGCTACCTCCGCGAGCAAATCGCACGTGAGGCAAAGAACCTGCACGTGTTCGTCGCCTTGGATCCCGCGCTGGACGAGGCCATCCGGCCCGTAGCGAGCGACAGCGTCGGCTTCGTTCACGGATTCCGTGGCCGCTGGGCCCTTGACTCTACTTCCGGGGCAGCCAAGCTGTGGATGCCTCAGTTGGCACGTGGTCGGAATTCAGCGCTTCAGCGTATTCACGACTTCCCTCGCGCCGCACGACACGTGTCCGATTGTCCTGTTCCCTTCACACCGCCCTCGGCAGGCTGACGCGCTGGTGCAGTCGTACACGACGGAGGTGGAGAGCACGTGGTCGGTCGACCCTCGGAATCTGGTGCATGCATCGGACGAGGAACCGCTCGATCTATACCGGACCATTCTGCGGATCGACTCTCTTCGAAGACCAGTATTCGAGGAAACGGGAGGGTCGATGATTGTGCTGTCCCCCATGGGAAGCAAGGTCCTGGCTCTCGGCGCGCTGCTCGCGGCTCTTGAGCGCGATCTGCCAGTGGCTCACCTGGAGGCGATCTCGTACGAGCTGATGGAGATGCCGGACGTGGCGACCTCGCCGAATCTGATCCACCTCTGGCTCGAGGGAGAGGTCTACACTAGAAGGCCATGATGCGGGGAGTATCGCATTCGTCGAGCCGCGCCGAAGGGCGCGAACCCGTGGTAGTTGGCGTCGGTCTGATCGCGCTTGATCTCGTTGTCAGCGCGGATCCAGACGCGCCGATAAAGGCTTGGTCTGGTGGCACTTGCGGGAATGTCCTCGCGATTCTGAGCTACCTTGGATGGAGGGCCTTTCCGGTGGCGCGCCTGAACGACTCTCCTGCGTCGCTCAAGGTCAAAGCGGATCTCGCCCGGTGGGGGACGCGTCTCGATTTTCTTGAATGCGAACCGACAAGTGATCCTCCGATCATCGTGCAGGAGATCAGGCGAGCGTCAAACGGTCAGCCAACTCATCGATTTCGTTGGGCGTGCCCCCATTGTGGCCACTGGCTCCCTCGCTACCGCCCCGTCACGTTGAAAGGGGCCGCTGGCGTCCGGACACACTTGCAAGAGACGCAGGTCTTCTTCATGGACAGACTATCGCCGGCAGCCATCGCCCTCGGGAGAGAAGCAGCGGCGCACGGCGCGGTCGTTGTGTTCGAACCGTCGGCTCAGTCGGACGAGCGTCTACTTGAAGAGGCGTTCAACATTGCGCACGTTGTCAAGTACGCTGACCATCGCGCGGCACTGAAGACGTCCGCGCGGCCTGGACCGTCGGTGGTCTTGCAGATCGAGACCATGGGAACTGGTGGGCTCCGATATCGGTCTTGGCTGCCAAAGGCCAAGGCGCCCAGATGGAAGCGTCTCGCATCTGTGAAGGCTCCTATCGTGGCCGATACATGCGGAGCGGGGGACTGGTGCACGGCAGGCATCCTGTCGCGCTTGGCCGTGGGTGGTCGCGAGGATCTCATGGCGGTCAGTGCTTCGCGACTGGAGCAAGCGCTCAGGTATGGTCAGGCGCTCGCTGCCTGGAACTGCGGCTTTGAAGGTGCACGCGGCGGGATGTACGCCGTCGATCGCGCGACGTTCGAGAAGCAGACTCGGCGCATCGAGAGAGGAGTCGAAGGAGCACCACCGACATCCACTCCGACGCCGCACGAGTCGTGGGCGCACGTGCCATGTCCGGCGTGCCGGGCCGTTTCTTGAGTCTGATTTCCTAGCGGTTGTTGTCGCGACCGCCCCCGGCAGCGCGGCGTTCGGTGGAGCCAGAGGCACAAAGAGAAAGATTCCCAGCCTGGAGCGCATTCAGTGAAGTATGGAGGCCACCGACACCCTCACGCTGCATGGACGAGGTAGTGTCGAAAATCGTCCCTAACACCCAGCCATCCACCGTCGCTGCGCTTCATCTCTCCGCAGCTATGGTGGATGGCCCGCCGAAGCACCGCCCCGGGCGGCGCGAAGGCGGGCCAAGTCCTCGATTCCGATTCAGTCTGAGATCTAGGTGCCCTTCGGGCCTGGCCCGGAAGGGTGTCGGTTTCGGCGTCGCCCCCCGGATCTTGAAAGACTCTTGAAACTTGCCTGAGCACTGTGAACGGCAGGATGACGCGCCCGTACTCGGACTGCTTGTAGTCGCCACGAAGCAGGTCGGCGACGGACCAGATGAACGAGGAGAGGTCGATGTCAGGACATCTAGGTCGTGACCGTCCCAGCCAGCCGTTCCGCCCGGGACGCGATGAGCGCCGCGTAGCCCTTCAGCGCGAGAGCGTCGAGTCCGGCCAGTGCAGCGCTGTCCGGGAGCGGCGGCACCTGGCTGCTGACGGCATCAGAGAGTTCCCGCACACGCCGGCGAACGAACGACGCCGGCAATCCCATGTCCTCCGCGAACGCCGTCCACGTCGTTGGCCCGATTTCCTCGAGCGTGGCCCGCTTCGCGATCTTCATGGCGAGGTTCGGCGACAGATCCGGATAGGCCACCGTCGACAGGAGGTCGTAGAAGGGCGCGAGGCTCACGACAGGCCCCTCGTACAGCAGACTGAAGTTCTTCCCATGAGCATCGGCGTTGCCGACGATCAGGTTGAAGATGGCTGCGTCGAGGAAGGCCAGCACGGCGCCGGCCGGCCGTGTGGTCGCCCGTCGGAGCAATTCGAAGCTGGTCTTGAACGTGGGACCGCCTTCGGCCGCATACTTCCGCTCGGGCACAATGCCGAGCGCCTGGCAGAGGTCTTCCTGATGCAGCCGGTGCGCCTGCCCATTCGTATCAAACCGACGGTCGTAGCGGGTGACGAGTAGATACGACCGGCCCTCCACGCTCCGCGCGGTTACCGACGCCACCGGCAGCCCAACCGCTGCGGCCAGCGTCATCACCAACGCCTCGTTCTCCGTGGTGTGCGGGAAGCGCTCGATGGCCGGCTTCAGAACATGCGTCGTCGGCTGTCCCGCAGCCGGCAGGGCAACACGGTCGTCGACCAGCACCACGGGCAATTTGGTCTGCGCACCGGCGAGGGAGAGGCGCAGCCCCTCGCGCCCGGCGAGCAGCGGGCGCTTCGGCAACACATCCAGCACGTCGACCAGTTCGTCGGCGGTGAGTGGTCGCGGCGTGCCCGTCGGATCTGGTGCTGGCGGCACCTCGCCTTCCGGCCACAGCGACAAGGCACCCGCGACATCGCCACCGAGCGCTTCGAGGAACGCGAAGTCGTTGCCCTTGGAAATGCCGAGGGCTCCGGCGATCACGTCGCGCTGCGCCTCTTCGGGCAGAAGGCCCGCGAAGAACGGCCGGCACTGGCGCTGCGTGAACGGCTGCTCGCGCTTTGGCAGCGAGAATGAGATCGCAGGCCGCGACGGGTCCGCCAGCCAACCCGGCGCGTAGGTGAACCGCATCTGACCGTGCTGATTCACCTGCAGCGCGCCGACGACGACACCGTCCCACCAGACCGAGAGTGTCCGAGTCATGCGCCTTCTCCTGACGGCGCGGGCGGCGGCGTGACGTCCAGGCGGCAGCCGAGGGCGCTCAGGACGGCGAGCACCTTGTCGAGGCGCACGGTAGGCTTCCCGCGCTCCAGTTCGACCAGAAAACGCAGACCGACGCCAGCAGCCGCAGCCAGCTGATCCTGGCGCAGGCCCTGAGCAAGGCGGGTCTGCCGCACGACCGTCCCGATCTCGTCAATGGTCACGCCATATTCCCGATCGGGAATATCATGGGCCATTCGTTGATGAATGTCCAGTGAATTTCCCGAACGGGAATATCAGCGCCAGATTGCATCTGAAGACTGCTGGATTTCCCGATCGGGAAGACAGTTGTCAGGTCGCCGTAACGAACGTCATGCAGGAGCCAGAACAACGCACCGGTGCTAGAGCGGCGGTGGTCGCTGAACGGGCGAGCGACGGCCCGGTTCCTCCTGTGCCGCAGCCGATCACCCTCGCCGCAGCGCGCCGACCGGATCTATTGACGCCGCCCGCACCGCGGGAATCAGCGACGCGGCCAGTGCCACGACGATCAGTACCGCGATGGCGATCGCCCACGTCGCCGGATCCGATGGTTCGACGCCGTACAGCAGACGCGAGAGGCCGCGCGCGGCGAGGGCGGACAACCCGATGCCAAGGGACAGACCGAGAGCCGCAAGACGAAGCCCCTGAGCGACGACCATCCGCGCGACGTCGGCCGACCGCGCGCCGATGGCGAGGCGAATGCCGATCTCGTGCTCGCGTTGCGCGACCACGTAGACGAGCAACCCGAACAGGCCAACGGCAGACAGCGCCAGCGCCGCGACCGCGAAACTCGTCATCACCAGACTCGTCAACCGGGGCGTGGTGAGCGCCGCGTCGACGATCTCGGTCATCGGCTGGATGGCCGACAGCGGTACCGTCCGATCCACAGCAGCTGCCGCCGAACGCAGTGAAGCGGCCTGCGACCGGACGTCGCCAGCCGTGCGCAGCACGACTGTCCCGGTCGTGAGCGGTCGATCGCCGGTGGCCCGGGCAAACTGCGCATATGGCAGATAGAACTTCGCCTGCACGTCGGTCGTGACGCCGTTGTGGCGAACGTCGGCGACGACGCCGACCACGGTGGCCCAGACGAGCGGCTGATCGTTGCTGAACCGTATCCGGCGGCCGACGGGATCGCCGTCCGGCCAGTAGAGGCGGGCCATGGTCTCGTTGACCAGGGCGACGACGGGAGCGAACGCCGTATCGCCGTCGGCGAAGAACCGGCCGCGCACGAGCCGCTCGCCGAGCGCCTCGAGAGCACCCGGCGTCGCGGCCTGCCAGGCGCCGCCGGGCCTCTCGCCCGGCTGAGGCAGGTAGCCCTCAACCGTCACGGGCCAGTCGCCAATTGTCTGCGCCAGTGGCAGCACCCGCACGAGACCGGCCGCCGTCACGCCAGGCGACTGGCGCAACCGGGTCGTCAGAGCCTCGACGTACCTGTTGGCGTCCTCAACGGCGGCGTAGCGCGTCGCGGGCAGCGCGACGCGTGCGGTCAGAACGTGCGCGGGGTCGAAGCCCAGGTCGAGGCCGCGCATCGTCAACAGCGAGCGGCCAAGCAGCCCGGCGCCGGTCAGGAGCAGCATGCCCAGCGAGATCTGCGACACGACCAGCAGCGCGCGGAGGCGCAGCCGCCCCCGGCTTGCGGTGGCAGTTCGGCTGTCGCTCTTCAGATCGTCCACCGCGTTCAGGCGCAAGGCGTGGAGTGCCGGCGCAAGGCTCGACAGAACCGTGGCGCCGATGGACAGCGCCAGCATGAAGATGACGACGCGCCAGTCCACGGTGATGTCAGTCGCGCGCGGCACGGAAGCGGCGCCAACGGACCGGAGGGTCCGCGTCGCGAGCATCGCGATGCCGATGCCCAGCGTGCCGCCCAGGACGGCAAGCACGGCCCCCTCGACGAATTGCGACCGCAGCAACCGCCAGCGCCCGGCACCGAGCGCGAGGCGCGTCGCCCACTCGCGCCGCCGCGTCTCGGCCCGCGCGACCAGCAGCGCCGCGGCGTTCGCACACGCGATCACGAGCAGCACCAGGACCGCCGCCACAAGAGCCCGCATCGACGGCCGCACCCTCCCAAGCACGTCGTCGTCAACGTGTTGAGCGAACAGCCCCACTTGCCGGGAGGACGAGTAGCGCCCCGTGCGGACGAAATCGGCGGCGAACTCCTCGAGTTCCGCATCGAACGCGCCGAGCGTCACGCCGTCGCGAAGGCGAGCGGCTCCGAAGTAGCTGTGGCCGCCTTCGTTCATGGCGGGATCGTGGTAGATCGGCGTCCAGAGTTCCGTCGCCGAGGCGGCTCCCCTGGCAAAATCGGTTGGCAGGCGAAAATGCGGCGGCATGACGCCCAGCACGGTCACGGGTCGATCGTCGAGCGTCACGGTATGCCCGACAATCGACGGGTCTTGGCCGAAGGTGCTGCGCCACAGGTCGTAGCCGAGCACCGCGAACATCGTGCGTCCCGACCGCGTGGCCGCCAGCGCTTCGGCTTCGGTGAAGACGCGGCCGTAGAGGGGTGACGCGCCGAGCACGTCGAACGTGTTCGAGGTGACGATCCCCGCCATGAGGCTGGCGGCATCGCCGACGCCGGTCAGGGTCACCCGATCCCAGGTCCACATGGCGACGTCTTCTGCAAGCCGGCTGCGGGTCCTGATGTCACGCACGTCAGCCGACGCGAGCCACGTACGATCGGCGCCCGGCCACCGGCTCCAGAGGGTGACGAGCCGATCCGGCTGCCGGTACGGCAGCGGGGCGAGCAGGACGGCATGCACGATCGAGAACATCGCGGTGGCGGCGCCGAGGCCGAGCGACAGCGACAGGACGATGGCCGCGGTGACGCCGGGCTGCTGCCGACCGTGTCGCCATGCCGCCTTCACGTCTGCGACGATGCCTCTGAACATTGGCCCTCCCTGCGGCGGCCGACTGATGCGTCGGTCAATAGCCCGGAGCGACGCGCGGACCGCATGGACGTCGCCAAACTCAGCTCGCGCCTGGTCGCGGGCGGATTCGAGCGACGCGCCTTGCCGAACGAGTTCATCGACGCGCGACTCGAGGTGAAAGGCGACTTCGGCGTCCACGCGCCGATTCACCTCGCGTTGTCGCCGCCGGAGCCGGTGCCACCAGGCGCGCAGCATCCTCCTAGCCCTCGTTCCCGTCAGGCGTCGCGCGCATGACACGCGCAAAGGCGGCCGAGTATTCGTCCCATTGGGCGGTTTCCTCTCGCAACGCCCGGCGCCCGCGCGGGGTCAGACGATAGAACTTGGCTCGCTTGCCGCGATCGGACGAGCCCCATTCCGAGGCGAGCCACTCGAGTTCTTCCATCCGATGCAGCGCGGTGTAGAGGGCGCCGTCGAGAATCCGAAACGTGCCGTCCGACCCGTCCCGGATGAAGCGCGCGATGCCGTAGCCGTGCATCGGCCCGAAGCTCAGGGCGCGGAGAATCAGGATGTTCAGCGTGCCCTGGAGCAGGTTGAGGTCGCGGTCCTTCATCGCCCGGGAATCATTACATCAAATGTTGAGGTAATCAAGCGCGGCGGCGGCTCCGTCTCTGACCGCGACCGGACAGTCACCTCAGCAGCGATTTCGCGAGGGCCACCGCTCGGTTCTAACGCCGCCCTGAAGGCGCCTCGCCCCTTCGATCCTCAGGCCAGCGCCCGGCGCGCAACCAGCAGCGTGATGTCGTCGAACTGCGGCGTGCCACCGGCGAAGGCGTCGATCGCCGCCATCACCCGGTCGAGGGTGACCGCCGCAGGCTCGGCGACGGTCTCGCGAACCACGTCGAGCAGCCGGTCGTCGCCGAACTCGTCCTCGGCGTCGTTCTGGGCGTCCGGCACGCCGTCGGAGAAGAGCACGAGCGTGTCGCCCGGGTTCAGGTGCGCTTCGAGCTCGCCGTAGGGCAGCCCGGGCGGCATCAGGCCGAGCGGCGTTCCGGTGGACGACAACCGGACGGCATCCCCGGTGGCCCGGAGAATGAGCGTGTCGACGTGGCCGGCGCCCACGTAGCGAACGGCGCCCGTGGCGGCGTCGAGCTCCACCATCGCCGCCGTGACGTACTTCTCCGGCGCGGTCGAGGCGAAGAGCAGCGCGCTCGACTGCTCCGCCAGCGCCGGCAGAGACGGCGTCCGGCCCAGCAGGGCGCGCAGCGTCGCCTGCATGTTGGCCATGACCAGCGACGCCGGCAGGCCCTTGCCGGAGACATCCGCCACGCACAGCAGTGCCCGCGGGTCGTCCTCCCCGAACACGATCGCGTCGTAGTAGTCGCCGCCACACTGCCGCGCCGGCCGGTTCGTGGCGGCCAGGTCGAAGCCGGGCAGGACCGGGAGCTCGGCCGGGAACAGCGCCGACTGGATGCGGGCGGCCAGCGCCAGCTCGCTCTCGAGCCGGGCACGCGCGACCTTCGCTTCCTGGTGGAGCGCGAGCAGCCGCTCACGCTCCGCCGCCGCCTCGACGGTGCGCTCGAACAGCCGGGCGTTCTCGACCGCCGTCGCGGCCTGCAGCGCCAGCGTGTTGAGCAGCTTGAGCTCACCGGCGGTGTACGCCATGGGCACGGTGCTGCCCAGGGCGATCACGCCGGTGATCTGCTCGCCCACCCGCATCGGCGCGCCGAGGAGCGCCTTCATGGCGGTGTGCTCGGTGATGCGTCGCGGATCGCCGTCCACGTCGTTGACGATCTCGGCGATGCCGGTCTCGGCAATCGCGCCGAGGATGCCCCGCCCGAGCCGGAAACCGCTCAGGCCCGGCATCTCCTCCCCGAACCCCGCCACGGTCGCGAGGGCGCCCGTCGCCGGGTCGAGCAGCAGGATCACGCCGTCGGTCGCGACGATGAGCCGCCGCGCCTCCTGGAGGGTGAGCTCCGCGACGCGCTCGACGTCGAGCAGCGCGGCCAGCTTCTCCGAGAAGCTGTAGATGAGGTTGATCTCCCGGTAGAGCCCCAGGACCTCCGCGCCCAGCGCCTTCCGCTCGACGTCGCGGCTGACGAACTCCGCGAGCACGGCCGCCAGGATGTCGCTCTCCGGTGGACCCGCCACCGCGCCGATGGGGGCGTCGTCGAGTCGAATCGGGAAGCGCGCCGTGGCGCCATCGACCGGGCCGCCATGCAGGACGCGTCCGGCCGCGTCCTCGACGGCGATCGGACCACCCAGCCTGGCCGCCACCCCGTCCACGAGCGCGCGCGCCTCGGGCGATCGCGCGAAGAGTCGCTTGAGGCCGGCGTGCGGCATCGCGGCCGTCAGAGCCCCAGCACCGCGCGGGCCTTGTCGAGCAGGGCGTCGGGGTCGAACGGCTTGGTCATGTAGAGGTCCGCGCCCGCGTCCTGGCCCTTCTGGCGGTCCAGCTCCTGGCCCTTCGCCGTGAGCAGCACGATGTAGACGTCGTCGAAGCCGAGCTGCTTCTTGGCGCGGGCACACACGTCGAACCCGCTGAGCTTCGGCATCATCACGTCGAGAAAGACGAGCGCGGGACGCGCCGACTGGATCGTCGCCAGCGCCTCCTCGCCATTCGTCGCCATGAGCAGCTCGACGCCCTCGTCTTCCAGTTCCTCGAGCGTCTGCTGGATCAGGGTCCGGAGGTGCGGCTCGTCGTCCACGATCAGGATGGTGCGATTCACGTCAGGCCTCACTGATAGACGAGGAAGAGCACGTTGTCCATGCCCTTCTCGAAGCGCAGCATCTGCACGGCGTCCGACGTCGCCGACTCCACGGAATTCAGCAGGATGATGTCGGGCCTCAGCGCACGCGCCTTCTCGACGAGGTCATCGCCGTGCGCCTCGGACACGGTGTAGCCGCGGGACGTGAGCACGTCGGCCAGCGTCTTCACCGTGGAGGCATCCTCGTCCACGACCAGCACCCGCTTGTGCGACGTCCGCTGCTCGAGCAGCGCCCCGACCTCCCGGAACAGCAGGTCGGTGTCGATGGGCTTGGTGAGATAGCGGTCGACGCCGACCCTGAAGCCCCGCTCCCGATCCTGGACGATCGACAGGATGACGATCGGGATCCCGGCGGTCTCGGGGTCGTTCTTGAGCACCGCGGCGGCGTCGAAGCCGTTCATCCCGGGCATCATGACGTCGAGCACGATGAGGTCGGGGCGGTCACGTCTCGCCGCGGCGATCGCCTCCTGCCCGTTGATCGCGGTGGCCACCTGGTAGCCCGCCTCGGTGAACTCCTGCGTGAGCAGCTCCCGGATGTTCGCCTCGTCGTCCACGACCAGGATGCGGGCCCGGCGATCGGATTTCGTCGGCGCGGTCACGATCACGCGGTCGCGCAGCTGGCGGATGAGCGAGGCCAGCTCGACGGGCGTCTGGCCCGTCGTGGCGAGCGGGCTGACGCCGATGGGCAGCGAGAACGCGAACGTGCTGCCCCGGCCGAGCTCACTCTCGGCCCAGACCTGGCCACCGTGGTGCTCGACGATCTCGCGGCAGATGGGCAGGCCCAGGCCGGTGCCCTTCGGCTTGTCGGTCAGCGTGTCGCCGACCTGCTTGAAGCGCTCGAACACCTTCGGCAGGTCCGCCGGGGTGATCCCGAGGCCGGTGTCGATGATGCTGACGACGATGTCGTCGCCGCGGCGCTCGGCGCGGCACGTCACGGCGCCGGTGTCGGTGAACTTCACCGCGTTCGAGATCAGGTTGATCACGACCTGGATCAGCCGGTCGCGGTCGCCCGTGATGGCCGGCAGGCCCGGCGCGACCTCCTTGATGAGCGTGAGGCCCTTCTGATCGAACAGCGACGACGTGGCGGCCGTGGCGCGCTCGAGCACGTCGGCGACGGTCACCGCCTCCATGTGCCATTCGAGCTTGCCCGCCTCGATCTTCGCCAGGTCGAGGACGTCGTCGATGAGCTTCGTCAGGCGCTCGCCCTCGCTCACGACGACCGCGAGGTTGTCGGCCACCTGGTCCACCGTCCGGGACACCCGAGCGTCGTCGCGCGGCACCAGGGGGAAGACCCGCTCGTCGAGGCGCTTCTTGATGATCTTCGCGAAGCCCAGCACCGAGGTGAGCGGCGTGCGCAGTTCGTGGCTCACCGTGGAGAGGAACGCGCTCTTGGCGGCATCGGCCTCCTCGGCCGCGGCGCGGGCCGTCTGCGCTTCCTCGAAGAGCCGACGAATTTCCGCTTCGTGTTCGTTCAACCGCCGATAGGCCGCGGCGTTGTCGAGCGCGACGGCGGTGTAGGCCGCCAGGCTCTGGAGCACGCTGAGGTCGCGGTCCGTGTAGGCCCCCTTCTCGAAGCTCTGCACGGTGATGAGCCCCAGCACCCGATCCTTGACCTCGAGCGGCAGGTAGATGAGCGACTGCGGCGCCTTCGACATCGAGCCGTCTTCGAGGGGCTGCGGGGCATCCTCGTAGCGCGAGACGTACTGCGAGTACTCCTCCTGCACGTCGTTGATGAACACCGGCTTGCGGTGCTCGACGCACCAGACCGGCAGCTGGTCCGGGTCCGAGGTGTCGCGCGTGTACGGGGCGTAGCGCTTGCCGTCCTCGATGGCCAGCCGGGGTACTGATCCGCCGTCGGTCCGGGTGGTAGAGGCCGACGCCGAAGACGTCAGCGTCGACGAGCTCGTTCACGCGCTCGTAGAGGCGGCCGAAGATCGTGTCGAAGTCGAGCGACGCGGTGATCTCGCGCCCGATCGAGCCCAGCAGCTCGATGTGGCGCTTGCCCTCGCGCTCGGACCGCGCCACCGCCTCCGCCGCCTCGGCGCGGAGTTTCGCCTCGGTCAGTTGCGCCCGCTGCCGCTCCTGGCCGAGCAGCCGACGACGCTGTACGCGGTCCACGCCGAACACCGCGAGCCCCAAGAGCGCGGCGAAGCCCAGGTACGCCAGCCAGGTGCGGTACCAGGGCGGGAGGATGACGAAGGCGTAGGTCGCTTCCTCGCCGGTCACGCCCGCGACGTTGCGGGCGCGGACGCGGAAGCGGTACTCGCCGAAACCCAGGTTCGTCACGTCGCGACGCGTATCGCGCGACCAGGCCGACCAGTCGTCGTCGAGCCCGTCGAGTCGGGTCTGGTATTCGGTCGCGGTCTCGTCGAGGAACGTCGGCGCCGCGTACTCGAACCGCAGGGCGGCGTCGCTCGCCGGGAGCTGCGGCGCGGCGGTTGTGCCGGCGCCGGCGTACAGCAGTCGATCCGCCGTGGTCGACACCCGGCGCACGAGCACCGTGAAGGGCACGGCGGGCGCCGAGGAGCGCTGGCTCGTGTCGAACCTGATGAGCCGGCCTTCCTCGCTGAACCACACGACGCCGTCCTCTTCCACGAGCGGCAGCGTGGTCGCCTGCCGCCCGTGCGGTCCAAAGACCGACGAGTCGAACGACCAGGACCCGTCGGGCGTCGGCGTCGCGATCGACAAGCCGCGGCCGAAGTTCACCAGCAGCCGTCCCCCGGGCATGCCGGTGACGCCGAACGAGGACTGCAGCACCGAGAAGGGCTGCGCCGAAAGAACCGGGTCGGTCACCACGCGGTCCGTCGCCGCATCGTAGGTCGCGACGAAGTTGGTCCGTCCGCCGTTCCACCGCGTGAAGAAGACCCTGTCGCCGACACGCGAGACGAGCGCGCCCTCGTCGGAGAGTCCCTCCTGCGTCCCGAAATGGTCCGTCGTCGCCAGCGCGGGCCGCGGCGCCCCGGGCGACGGACGCGCAGCGAACGAGAGCCGGAGGAGGCCGGCGCTGTCGGTGCCTGCCCAGAGCGAGCCGTCGTCGAGTTCCGCCAGCGACCGGATCGACGCGGAGACGCCATCGACGCGGCCCTCGTCGATCCAGCGGCCGTCCACCCAGCGGAACGACGCGAGGCCGCCGAAGAGTCCCACCCAGAGTCGGGTCGGGTCGATCCGGCTCCGCAGGAGGGAGGCCGTGCGGAACGTCCCGTCGGCCGGCGCCCGGATCGGACGCGTCTTCAGGCCCTGAATCTCGTACAGGCCGTCGGTGCACGCCACGGCCATGACGGGGGCCCTCGTGCCGTTCGGATCGGTCATCTCCTCGAACCACCAGCACTGATTGACGATGCCTGGCAGGCGGCTGAAGCGCCGGGGACTCCCGGCCACCGCCGGGTGCAGGTAGAAGACGCCGGACTGGCCGGACAGATACACCCGCCCCTGGTGCCTGATGCGCTGGAAGTAGTCGAGGAAGCCTTCGCGCTCGTCGAAGAAGGAGGCCGGAGACGGGGTCTCGATGCGCGCCAGCCCGGGCTCGCCCGTCACCCACACCGCGCCCTCGCGGTCGGACATGATCGAGTAGACCGGGTTCCTCAGGAGGCCGTTGTCGCGGGTGATGTGCGCCACCCGCCGGCCCTGCCGATCGATGATCGCGAGGCCGCCGCCGGTCATGCCCAGCGCGATGGTGCCATCGGGCAGCAGGATCCCGCGATAGACCGTGGCGCTCCGGAAGACATCGTCCAGCTCCGTGACGAACGGGCGCAGGGCGGAGCCGTCGTACAGAAACAACCCGTTCGCCCGGGTGCCGATGAGCAGGCGTTGCTCGTCGTAGCGGAGCACCACCGGGTAGACCTCCCGGGCCAGCGACTCCGTGCCGGGCAGCGCGCGGAACCGATCCCCTTCCAGGACGTTGAGTCCCGACTCGGGCAGGGTCGTGTAGAACACGTCGTCCACGACGGCGCCCCGTGACACCCGCGTCGGGATCCGGATCGGCTGGATGCGGTCGTTCGCCCAGCGGAAGACGGCCGCCTGGGTGTCGAAGAGGACCCCTGAGGACGTGATGAACGTGCGCCAGACGTCGGCGAACCCACGCGCGTCCTCCGGCACGCGGCTCAACAGGGACTGGTACGCAAGGTTGCCCGACGCGTCGGGTTCGAAGTAGCCGAAGTCGCCGACGCCGCCAACGTAGATCCGTCCGGTGTCGTCGATCGCGAGCGACCGGATGGTGCCGAGCCGGCCGGGCTCGTGCAGCCGCCAGGACACGCCGTCGAACGCGAGGAGCCCCGCCGATGAGGCCACGTAGATGACGCCGCGGGCATCCTGCGCGATGCCCCAGTTCTGCCCGTCGCCGCCCACCTCTGCGGGCGCGTAGGTCCGGACGAACGGCCGCCCCTCTTCCGGGTGGCGCAGGGCTTGCTGGGCCGGATTCTGGGCCGGTACCGACGGGCGGGCAGGCGCAGGCGACGTCTGCTGTGCCGCCACTCCCGCCGCGCCTCCCAGGAGGCAGGCGACGAACGGCAGGAACAGCAGCAAAGGAGCGCGTCTCATCAGTGTCCGGTGCCGGGATTCTATCAGGGGGCGCAGGACGCGTGCTCACGGCCGCCCGGCCGTCGAGCCCAGCCGATCTTTTCCGGGTCCCGATGTCGATCTCCCCACCCCCGCTCCGACCTGTCCATGAACGCGGCGCCCGGAGCGCCGCGGACCCGCCCGGTGGGGGTTTGGGTCAATATCTAACCTCAGCGAGGAGCGAACCCGTGAAGTACATGCTGATGATGAACACGCCCGGTGGCGGCCCCTACAAGATCGCGCAGTGGGCCGAACAGGAGATCAAGGCCCACATCGGGTTCATGGTGGCCCTGAACAAGCGGCTGAAGGCCTCGGGCGAGCTGGTCGGCGCCGAAGGGCTGGCCGGGCCGGAGCAGGCGAAGCTGGTTCGCGCCGGCCACGACGGGAAGCCGGTCACCGACGGCGTCTTCCCGGAGACGAAGGAATTCCTGGCCGGTTACTGGATCGTGGACGTCGAGAGCCCCGCGCGCGCCTGGGCAATCGCCGCCGAGGCCTCCGCCGCGCCCGGGCCTGGCGGCAAGCCGCTCAACATGGCCATCGAAGTCCGCGAGGTGATGAGCGGTCCGCCGCCCGAGTTCCTGTGACCAGGCCCGACCCGGACGACCGCACCCTTCGCCTGGTGCGCGAGCTCGCGCCGCAGGTGCTGGGCGCGGTCGTCCGCCGCTATCGCGACTTCGCCGCCGCGGAGGACGCGGTGCAGGAGGCGCTGCTCGCCGCCTCGACGCAGTGGCCGCGCGACGGGCTGCCGGACAACCCGCGCGGCTGGCTCATCCAGGTGGCCTCCCGGCGGATGACGGACCAGATCCGCAGCGACGTCGCGCGCCGCCGCCGGGAGGCCGACACGGTCCAGCACCTGGGCCAGGTCATGATCCCCGCCGGCCACCTCGCCGACGGCGACGGGGACGACACGCTCACGCTGCTCTTCCTCTGCTGCCATCCGGCGCTCACCACCGCGTCGGCGATCGCGCTCGCCCTCCGCGCCGTCGGCGGCCTGACCACGGCCGAGATCGCCCACGCCTTCTTCGTGCCGGAGTCCACGATGGCGCAACGGATCAGCCGGGCGAAAGCGCAGATCCGCGCCTCCGGCCTCCCGTTCGCGATGCCGGTCGGCGCGGAAAAGACCCGCCGGCTCGGCACCGTGCTCCACATCCTCTATCTGATCTTCAACGAGGGCTACACCGCCTCGAGCGGCGCGGAGCTCCGTCGCACCGATCTGTCCAACGAAGCCATTCGCCTCGTCCGCGTCGTCGAACGCCTGCTGCCCGACGAGGCCGAGGTCGCGGGACTCCTGGCCCTGATGCTGCTGACCGACGCGCGCCGGCTCGCGCGCACCACGGAGGACGGCGCGCTCGTGCCGCTCATGGAACAGGACCGATCGCGGTGGGATCGCGGCGCGATCACGGAAGGCGTGGCGCTCATCAGCCGCACGCTTCCGCGCGCGATGGTCGGGCCGTACCAGTTGCAGGCCGCCATTGCCGCCGTGCACGACGAGGCGGCGCGCCCCGAAGACACCGACTGGCCGCAGATCCTCGCCCTCTACGAGGTGCTGCGCCGGATCGAACACACGCCGGTGGTGCGCCTCAACCACGCCGTGGCGGTGGCGATGGTGCGCGGCGCGGACGCCGGACTGGCCCTCGTCGATGCCCTGGACGCCGAGGGCCAGCTCGACCACCACCATCGCGTGGACGCGGTTCGCGCCCACCTGCACGAGTTCGCCGGACGACGGGACGAGGCCCGCGCGGCCTACGAGGCCGCGGCGGCGCGCACCACGAGCCTGCCCGAACGCCATTACCTGCTCGCGAAGGCCGCCAGGCTCGGCGGGCCGGGGCGTCCGAACGAAGAGTAGCCGCGCGCGCCCGAACGGGTCGCCCGGTCACCCTGACGCCGCCGCCCGATAGCCGATTCGTTCAAGGACAACGGCCGCTCCATCCAATCCTGGCGGCCCGCCCGGATGCGACACTCCACGCTGTCGTTGACATGTCGTCAACGCACACACAAAGCCCGAGGAAACCTCCATGGCGTACGTCATCGGCCTCGCACTGTCGGCGGCGGTCCTGTGCTTCGGGAGACTCGCGCGGTTCGACCGCGACCGCGCGTTCTACGCGACCGTGACGATCGTCGTCGCGTCGTACTACGTGCTCTTCGCGGCGATGAGCGGCTCCGTGCAGCTGGTTCTCTGGGAAACGCTCGGCATGGCGGCGTTCGCGATGGCGGCCGTCGCCGGCTTCAGGACGAGCGCGTGGATCCTCGTCGCGGCGCTGGCCGGCCATGGCGTCTTCGATGGCCTGCGCGGCTACCTGCTGGACAACCCGGGCGTGCCGGCCTGGTGGCCGGCCTTCTGTCTCGCCTACGACGTCGGCGCGGCCGCCGGCCTCGCCTGGCTCCTGCGCCGCGAGCCGGCGCCGGCTTCGGCTATGCTCTGACCCGCCATGAGACCCCAGGTCCGCCGCCCGTCCCGGCTCGGCGCCACCGCCTGCGGCGCGCTCGTCCTCGCCACCGCGCTGGCCGCCGCACCGATCCTCACCACGGGGACGCCCGGGCAATCCGCGCCCATCGTGAAGATCACCGGCGAGAAGCACAAGCTGCTGCTGCGCGCCGACGGCACGGTCGCCGGCTGGGGCCTGTACCGCAACGGGCAACTCGGCCCGGTGGCGCCGATCCAGGGCACCAGCTCCGGCGCGTCCACGTCGCTCGTGGCGATCGCGCTGCCGGGCAAGGCGGTGGACGTCGCCGCCGGCACGAACGCGTCGTACGCCCTGCTCGACGATGGGACGGTGGTCGCGTGGGGACGCGCGGACGCCGGCCAGCTCGGCAATGGCAACACCCAGGCGCCGCGGCTCGCCACCAGCACGCAGAGCAACGAATATCGCGGCGTCGAGACGCCGGCGCGCGTCGCGGGCCTCACGGACGTCGCCGCGATTGCCGCCGCCAATGACTCCGCCTACGCCGTCCTGCGCGACGGCACCGTGCGATCCTGGGGGAACGGCGCGATCGGCGACGGACGCGCGCCGAGCACCTGGGGCGGCCCGTCTGGCGCGAACGGGCCGGCGTTCCGACCGGTCGCCGTGCCCGGTCTGAGCGATGTCGCCGCGCTGTCGGCCGGCGGCGGCACGGTGCTCGCCCTGCTGAAGGACGGCCGCGTGTTCTCGTGGGGATCGAACTTCTACGGCGCGCTCGGCCGCCCGCCACGCACCGAACTCGCGCTCGACACGCCGGGTGAGATCCCTGACCTGCGCGACGTCGCGCAGGTCGCCGCCGGATCGGGCGTGTCCACCGCCCTCCTGAAGGACGGCACCGTGCGGGTGTGGGGATCGAACTGGCAGCAGCAGTTCGGCTTCCGGGCCCCGACCACGC
The DNA here is from genome assembly GCA_041394725.1 of Vicinamibacterales bacterium. Classification (GTDB taxonomy): domain Bacteria; phylum Acidobacteriota; class Vicinamibacteria; order Vicinamibacterales; family SCN-69-37; genus JAWKHR01. The sequence continues at coordinate 24,124 of JAWKHR010000061.1, forward strand.
AGCCCAATCCCAACGGCGGGTGGGTGCTCGAGCCGCAGCCCGTCCCGGGCGTGGCCCAGGTGACGTCGATCGCGGTCGGGAACCGCCACACGCTGGCCCTGCTGAAGGACGGCACGCTGCGCGCGTGGGGCAACACCGACTTCGGCCAGACCGGCAACGGCGCCGGGCCCGGCTACCAGCCGCTGCCGATCGCGATCAAGATCACCAGCGTCGCCACGGTCTTCGCCGCCGGCGACAACAGCTTCGCGCTTCGCGCGGACGGATCGCTCTGGGCCTGGGGCGTCGGTTGGACCGGCGCGTTCCCGTTCGGACGTGACGTGCGCCTTCCGGCTCCTGCGCCGCCGGGGCTGCGGTAGCGACGCGACGCCGCCCTGCCCGCCTACTGCTGCGCGCGTCCCGCCACGATGTTGAACCGGTCCACCAGCGGGAGCCCGGCTTCGAAGTCGAAGAAGGTCACTTCCTTGAGCCGCCGCAGCGTCCGCTGATAGCCCTGGTGGGCGTTGAGCAGGTTGTTGCCCGTCGTCGCCTCGCGCGACAGGGCCTGCATCAGGTCCGAGAGGCCGACCTCGCCGGCGCGGTACCGGCCGACCGTCGTCTCGGTCAGCTGGTGCGCGAGGCGCAGCGTGTCGAGCATCGTGCGCGTCCGCCGGCCGAAGTCCTCGAGGCTCGCCACCAGGTTCCGCACCTCCGTCTCCAGTTCCGACAGCGTCTGTTCCTCGGACAACCTGGCGCGATCGAGCGAGTATTCCTGCGCCTGGATGCGGTGACCGCGCTCGCCCCAGTCCCAGATCGGCACGGTGGCGTCCACTTCGACCGTGTAGCTGTTGCGCGGGTCGGTCCACAGGTTCTGGAACCGCGGATCCTGGACCTCGCGGCCGTAGGTGAGTCCGAGGTTCATGCGAAACGCGCCGTTGCCCTTCGTCTCCTCGAGCCGGATCTCGTTCTCGCGCGTCGCGATCGCCAGCTGCCGCATCCGGGGCGTGATCGTGGACGCCAGCGTCACGGCCCGCTCGACGTCCACCGTGATCGGCAGCAGCTCGAGGTCGGCCCGGACGGCGATGCCCGTGGCGGCGGGCAGCTGCAGCCGCTGCTTGACGGTCTGCTCGCGGTTGCGCAGGTTGCTCGCCGCCTGGCTCTCGGCCTCGCGCGCGTTCGCCAGCTCGACCTGCAGCAGGTCGAGGTCCGCCGCGCGCGCCGGCGTGTTGGCCACCACCTCGCGAACCGCCTCCATCGCGAACGTGAGGTCCCGCGCGAACTCGTTGGCGCGGTCGCGCCGGAACGTGTCGGCCACGAGGTCGAAGTAGTCCGCCGCCAGGTCGTCGATGGCGCCGACGACGTCGCCCTGGTAGCGCAGCTCGGCTTTCTCGAGGTTGAGCTCGGCTTCCTCGAGGTCGTTCTTCATGCGGTTCGGCTGGAAGAGCGGCTGGTCGTAGGCGATGAAGTACCGGTTGTAGAAGGTGGTGTCGCGCTCCTCGCCGTCCACCTGCGTGTACCGGTAGACCCGGTTGTTGAGCGAGAGCACGCCGTTGGTCGGGTAGCCGAAGAGGATCACCGGCTGCCGGACGGACAGGTCCACCTGGACGCGGCGCGTGTCCTCGCGGATCAGCTCGTTCCGGCTCAGCACCGAGTTCCACTTGTTATCCGAGATCGCCTGGAACTGCGGCGCGATGATGTTGAGCGAGACGCGCGACTTGAGCCGCGCGCGCTCGGCCGAGAGCAGGCTGCGCGTCCGCTCGACGTCCAGCTGCAGCTGCCGCACCCGGTAGCTGTCACGCAGGCCGAGCTCGACCATCCGGTCGAGCGTGAGCTCCGTCGGCCCGGGGGCCGGCGCGGTCATCACCTGGGCGCTCGCCACCGCGGGTGACACCGCGAGCGCCCACACCATCACGATTCGCCGTGCACGCATGCGGGCATTCTAGTGTCCCGAGTCGGGGATTCGCCGCCATTTCCGGGGCGCGGCGCCCGGCCGGCAAGGCGCGGCGAAGGGCGAATCCCGCGTTGCGGCTGGACCAGGCGTCGCGCCGGCGGCCGCCCGCGGCCGCGCGTCAGTGCGTCAGTGCGTCAGCGCGTCAGTGCGTCAGTGCGTCAGCCCGTAGATGATGTAGTCCACGCCCAGCTCGAAGGCCTCGTTCGACTCGTCCACCGGCGTCAGGCCGCTGCTCGAGTACTCCCAGAAGTTCGAGATGTCGGTGTTGAAGTTGATGACCGCCATCAGGCGCTTCGATCGATCGTTGTCCTCGAAGATCCCGCGAATCGTCGGCCGCTCGGTGTCGTAGAACTGCGGGATGATGTCGAACGAGTCGATGTCGAAGAACGTGTGGAAGATCGGATCCGACGGGTCGAGGTCCACGATGTCCAGGCCGGGCAGGACGCGGTGCATGTTGGCCTCGAACGTCGCCCAGCCTCCTCCCCCGCGCGGGGGATCGCGGAAGTCGTCGAAGATGACGAACCCGCCCTTCTTCAGGTAGGCGCCGAAGGCGCGCGCCTCCTCGTCGCCGAGGACCCAGAAGCCGGCCTCGGTCATGTAGGAGACGGGAAACTCGCACAGGTCCGGGTCGTCGAGCGCGAAGACGTTGGTCGCGTCGAGGCGCGGATGGACCGCCGAGATCGCGTCCAGGATCTGCATCATCTGGTGCTCGGCCGGCACGCCCGAGTCGGTGCGCGCGTAGCCGTGCGCCCAGGAGGGCAGGCCCTTGTAGTAGGTGTTGTACGCCGAGCCCGTGTATTTCAGGCGCGCGAACGTGAAGCGGCCGTCGTAGCGCGCGTTGGCCTCCGCGGGCGCGTACCCGAACCGGTAGAAGCGCTGCGCGGAGGTCATCGCCAGGAGTCCGATGGCGATTCCGGCCGTGAGCGCCGTCGTCCACATCCACCGCGAACGGACGATGCGAAGCATGGCGCCTCCTCCCTGCACGTTACACCCGGGCGTCACCGCAGCGCCAGACCGGCGGGTCCTTCGCCGCCCGGCACCTGTCGCCCCCTGCCCGCGCCGCTGGTCAATCCGCCGCCGCGCCCGTACAATCCACGCCGGTGCGCATCCTCATCATCGGCGCGGGCGGCCAGGGACGCGTCGTCGCCGATGCGCTGCGCGCGTCGCACGAGGCGGGCGGCGCGGCACACGCCGTCGGGTTCCTCGATGCCGACCCCGCGCTGCACGGCCGGACGCCACTCGGCCTGCCGATCATCGGCGGCATGGACGCGCTGGTCACCGTGCCGCACGACGCCATCGTCGTCGCGATCGGGGACAACGCGACGCGGCGCCGCGCGGCCCTGTCGCCGGCGCTGCGCGACCGGCCGATGGCCGTCGTGCGTCATCCCGCCAGCCTCGCGGCGCCTGACGTGGTCATCGATCCCGGCACCATGATTTCGGCCGGCGCGATCCTCGTCACCGGTGTCCGCGTCGGGCGCGGGTGCATCATCAACACCGGCTGCGTCATCGACCATGACAGCGTGATCGGGGACTGGACGCACGTCGCGCCGCGCGCGGTGCTGGGCGGCGACGTCACGATTGGCGCCGGTGTCCTGGTGGGCATCGGATCGACCGTGATGCCCGGCCGGCGCGTCGGCGACGGGGCCATCGTCGGCGCCGGCGCGGTGGTCACGAGCGACGTGCCGCCGGGGGCCGTGGTCGTGGGGGTGCCGGCGCGAGTCCGCGGCCCTCGTCCCTGAGGTCGAACACCCCGGGCCGCCGCCGCGCCCGCGGATCGGTGCGCGCCACCCTGGCGGCCGAGTCGTATGGCGACGGCGCGGGCCCGAAAAGCGCGAGCTGCCGCGTCTTCAGGAGCGTGATGAACCAGGGCAGCCGGCGCATCCACCGCGCCGCCGGCGCGACCGTGAACGTCCGCAGCGCAAACGGCAGCCCGTGCCGGCCAGTCACGACGACGTCGGTGAAGAGCGGGCCGCCGGCGTGGCGGACGCGGTGCCACACGAAGCACGGGCTGGCGATCGTGAGGACGACCACGGCGGCCACGACGTCGCGGATCCGGAGGAGCGCGAGGCGCGCGGCGAAGCCGGCGAGCGCGGGCGCCGACATCGACCGCTCCCCCGCCAGCGCGAGCAAGGCGGGCCGCGCCAGCCGCCACGCCCAGATCGGCGCCCCCACCGTCCGCGCGACCCGGCGCGTCCACCGGTAGCCCGACTCGCGCGGCGGTCGGCCGCGGAAGCGCGGCGCCGAGGCACACTCGACATACAGCGCCTCGAGGTCTTCCGCCGTGCGCGCGGCCGTGAAGCGCTCCAGCATCAGCGCGCGGCCGCGATCGCCCAGGCGGCGCGCGCGCGGGCGGTCGGCCAGCAGCGTCACGATCGCGTCGGCGAGGGCCACCGGGTCGTCGGGCGGCACGACGAGGCCGGTGTCGTCGTGCCTGACGGCGTCGACCAGGCCGCCGGTGGCCGACACGACGGTCGGCGCGCCCATCATCAACGCCTCGATCGCGCCGCCCACGTTCTCGCTCAACGAGCACTGCACGGCGACGTCGAAGGCGGCGAGCAGGTCGGGCACGTCCGCGCGATAGCCGGCGAAGATGACCGAGGACGCGACGCCGAGCGTGCCGGCCAGCGCGCGCATCTGCTCCTGGTAGTCGCGGCCGCGCTCTTCCCATCCCTCACCCACCAGGACGAACGTCGTGTCCGGCCGGCGCTCGAGCACGCGCGGAATCGCGCGCAGCAGGACGTCGTGTCCCTTCAGGCCTCGGCCGACCAGCGCGGGCGGCGTCGTCGGGCTGTCGGGCGCCGGCGGATAGAAATAGGCCACGAGGCCGACGAGCGCGGTGCCGTCCGTCACGCCGAGGCTCCGGCGGGCGGCCGCCGGCTGCGCGCGCGCGGGATCGAACCGCTCCGGGTTGCTGCCGTAATAAGCGAGGGCGATGCGGCCGGGTGGGACGCCGCGCTCGGCGTAGAGCCGCCGCACGTACTCGCACGACGCGATCACGCGCGTGTCGGCGCGCGACGTGCGAACGTCGATCTCGCCGAGGATGGGCGACTCGAGCACGTAGGGGCCGGCGTTCATCGACAGGCGGATCGGCACGTCGGCGAGCCACCCGGCGATGCGGCCGGCCACGTTCGACGGAAACAGGTGCGACTGGATCACGTCGGGCCGTTCGGCCCGCATCAGCGTCGCCAGGCCCCTGATGCGGCGCCACGCGCGGATCGGGTTCGCGTCGGCGAACGGATCGTGCCGCCGCACGACGTAGCGCACGCCGGCGCGCTCGAGCGATCGGGGCAGCGGCCCGTCGCTCCCGGCGATGACGACGCTGACGTCGTGGCCGCGGGCCGCCTGTTCGCGGACGATCTCGCACAGCCAGGGTGCGCCCCGCGTCGCACCGCAGACGTGCAGGATCCGCATCGGCATAAGACTAGCAGTCCCCGGCCCCGGCTATGATCGCGGCGATGGGTTCGTCGAACCCCGGCCCGCCGGCGGCATCCCTGCGCGTCCTGCACCTCGTCGCCACGGCGAACGGCGCGGCGTGGGTGCACGAACAGCTGCGGGACCTGCGCGCCCGGGGGCACGACGTCATGGCGTTGGTCGCCGGCACGGACGGGACCCTGGCGCCGCGGCTCGACGCGGACGGCATCCGCTACGAGGTGGCCGACCTGGACGTCTTCGCCGGGGGATCCGCCCGGCTGGCGGCGCGCCGCATCCTCACCCTCGCGCGCACCTTCCGGCGGCTGCGGCCCGACGTCGTGCAGTCCCACGTCTTCTCGTCGATCGTCCTCGGACGCCTGGCCGCCTGGCTCGCCGACGTGCCGGTCCGCCTGTCGATGATCCCAGGCCCGTACTACCTCGAAGCGCCGGGACTTTCCGGCGTGGACGTCCGGACGGCGCCCCTCGACACGAAGGTGATCGCCTCGTGCGAGTACACGCGCGAGCTGTACGAGCGACTCGGCACGCCGCGGGCGCACGTCGAGCTGATCTACTACGGCCAGGATCCCGGCCGCCTCGACCCGGCCACTGCGGATCCGGCGCGCGTCCGGCGCGAGCGCGGGCTCGATCCCGCGCGCCCGGTCGTCGGCGACGTCGCCTACTTCTACCCGCCGTCTCCCGACGGCCCTTCATCCCGCCGCACCTCGTCGGGCGCGGCATCAAGGGGCACGAGGTGCTGCTGCGCGCCGCGCCGCTCGTGCTTCGCGAGGTGCCCGACGCGCTGTTCCTGCTCGTCGGGGGCGGCTGGGGCGCGGAGGGCGCGGCGTATCAGCGGCAGCTGGAAGCGCTGGCGGAACGCCTGGGCGTCGCCGGCGCGGTGCGTTTCACGGGACCGCGCACGACGTGCCCGACACGCTGGCGGCGTTCGACGTGTCGGTGCAGTGCTCGTTGAACGAGAACCTCGGCGGCAGCATCGAATCCCTGCTGATGGCGCGGCCGCTCGTCGCGTCGGCGGTCGGCGGGCTGGTGGATGCCGTCCTGCACGAGCGCACCGGCCTCCTGGTGCCTGCGGGTGACCGCCGGCGCTGGCGCAGACGATCGTGCGGCTGCTGACCGATCGGCCGCTCGCCGACCGCCTGGCCTCGGCGGGACGCGCGCACGCGCTGGCGCGACTGACCCTCGCCACGACGATCGACGAGCTCGACGCGCTCTACCGGCGCGAAGTGGCCGCGCTCGGCGGGCGGTCCGGCTACCGGCTGTGGCGCTCGGCCGGGCGCGCCGCGTGGCTCGGCCTCCACGGACGACGGCTGGCGCAGCCGCTCCGCGATGCCCTCATGGAGTACCAGCGCCGGACGGCGCCCCCGGCGCCGCGCGGCCTCCGGCGCGCGAAGCGGCTCTGGGACCGGGCACGGGCGCGCTACCTGCGGCTCTAGGATCCGCCCCGCGTCCGGCCCCGGCCCGGCCGGCGGGCGCGAACGAATTGCTGTCCCGTGCGCGCGCATGTCCGGTACCATCGTCGACATCCGCGTGACCCGCCTGGATGGTGGGGACCGACTGGATGGAACCGGACGGCCGCCCGGATGGAAACCATGACCCGGTGGAGGAACATCACGTCGTGACCGACCGCGCCGCCGCACCAGGCGTTCGCGACTTCGACTACGACTCGGCGCGGCGCCTGTCACCGCTGGCTCACGAGCTGGTCGAGGTGTGGCGCTATCGGGATCTCGTCCAGCAGCTCACCGCTCGCAACATCAAGGTGCGCTACCAGCACTCGCTGCTCGGCGTGGGCTGGACCGTACTGTCGCCGCTGCTGACCACGGCCGTCCTCAGCATCGTCTTCATGACGCTCTTCCGCCAGGTCGAGCCGCACTATCCGGCCTACCTGCTCAGCGGGCTGCTGCTGTGGAACTTCTTCGTGCAGACGACGTCCACGATGGCCACCGAGATGATCGGCGGGGCCGACCTCTGGAAGCGGATCTACACGCCCAAGACCGTCTTCGCCCTGGCCACGCTCGCGACGGGGCTCGTGCACCTGCTCCTGGCGCTGGTGTCGCTCGTGGCGCTGATGCTGATCCTGGGCGTGCCCCTCGGCCTGGCGTCGCCCTTCGCGCTCGTCCCGATGCTCGCCGTGGCGCTCTTCGCGCTCGGCGTCGGGCTGCTGCTGGCGGCGTGCGCCACGCGCTTCCGCGACGTCATCGATCTGTACCAGGTGGCCTCGGTCGCCTGGCTCTACCTGACGCCCGTCATCTATCCGCGCGCGATCGTGCCCGACCGGTATCAGTGGCTGCTGACGCTGAACCCGATGACCTGGTTCATCGAGGCCTTCCGGGTGCCGATGCTGCAGAACAGCCTTCCCTCCCCGGCGACGATCGGGCTGACGACCACGCTCGCGATCGGCACGGCCGTCCTCGGCTGCTGGGTGTTCACGCACGTGACCGATGGCCTCGCCACTCGCGCCTAGCCCCGTTCCGGTCACAGCCGGCACGGCCGCCGGCACGACCGCGGCCCCGCGCCCGGCCGTCGTCATCGACGACGTGTCGGTGACGTACCGGATTCAGCAGGGGGCCGGCGGGTCGCTGCGGGCGTGGCTCTCCGGCCGCGACCGGAGCGCCGGTTTCGCGGAGCACGAGGCGCTGCGCGGGGTCGGCGTCACGATTCCGCAGGGCGGGTCGCTCGGCGTGATCGGGTCGAACGGGTCGGGCAAGACCACCCTGCTGCGGCTGATCGCGCGGGTGCTCCGTCCGACGACGGGCCGGGTCCGCGTGCACGGGCGTGTCGCGCCGCTGCTCGACCTGGTCGGCGGCTTTCATCCGGAGCTGACGGGTCGCGACAACATCGTGCTGAACGGCACGCAGCTCGGCCTCAGGCGCCGCGAGATCCTGGCGCGGGTGGACAGCATCGTGGACTTCGCCGAGATCGGCCGGTTCATCGACGCGCCGCTGGCCACCTATTCGGCCGGGATGATCCTGCGCGTCGGCTTCGCCGTGGCGACCGACATCGCGCCGGACGTCCTGGTGATCGACGAAGCCCTGGGCGTGGGCGACGAGCGCTTCCAGCGCAAGTGCGCGGCGCGGATCGACGGCCTGCGCGCGCGGGGCGTGACGTTCATCCTGGTATCGCACGACCTGCAGAGCATCCGGCGGCTCTGCGCGCGTGTCCTGTGGCTCGACCGCGGCCGCGTCCGGATGATCGGCGAGGCCGCGGAGGTCATCGCCGCGTATCTCGACGCCCAGCAGTCATGACGACTCGACCCGCTCCGCCTTCCCGATCCGTCATCACGATGTCGGCCCCCGACGTGGGCGAGGAGGAGATCGCCCTCGTCAACGCCGTCCTGCGTTCCCAGAGCCTCAGCGGCGGCCCGATGATCGAGGCGTTCGAAGCCGCGTGGCTGGATCGGCTGGGCGGCGGCCACGCCGTGGCGGTCTCGAGCGGCACCGCCGCTCTCCACCTGGCGCTGATCGCGGCCGGCGTCAGGGCCGGCGACGCGGTGGTCACGTCCCCGTTCTCGTTCGTCGCGTCGGCCAACGCCGCGCTGTTCGTGCGGGCCGTCCCGGTGTTCGTGGACATCGATCCGGTGACCATGAACCTCGATCCGGCGGCCGTCGAGGAAGCCCTGGACGCGATCGGGCGAGGCGGCCGATCCGCGCGCCGCTGGCTGCCCCGCCGGGTGCCGGCCGACGTCGCGACCCCGGGAGACGCCGCGCGCGTCGGCGCCGTCCTGCCGGTCCACGTCTTCGGGCAGCCCGCCGACATGCGGCCGCTGCTCGCGAGCGCGGCCCGTCACGGCGTCCCGCTGGTCGAGGACGCGTGCGAGGCGGTCGGCGCCACCTACGAGGGCGCGCGGACGGGCACGATGGGCGATGCCGCCGTCTTCGCGTTCTATCCGAACAAGCAGATGACCACGGGCGAAGGCGGCATGCTCGTGACGCGCGACGAAGGCCGGGCGCGCCTGGCGCGCAGCCTCCGCAACCAGGGGCGCGACGACGACGCGACGTGGCTGCGGCACGTGCGCCTCGGCTACAACTACCGCCTGAACGAAATGAGCGCGGCCCTGGGGCTCGGGCAGCTGAGGCGGCTCGACGAGCTGCTCGACGCCAGGGCCCGCGTCGCCCGCGGCTACCTCGAGCGGCTCGCGTCGATCGACGGCCTCACGCTGCCGCAGGTCGTCGCGTCCACGACCCGGATGAGCTGGTTCGTGTTCGTCATCCGCCTCGCGCCGGACATCGACCGGGATGCCGTGATGGCGAGGCTGCAGGCCGACGGGGTGCCGTCACGGCCGTACTTCTCGCCCATCCACCTGCAACCCTTCTACCGCGAGCAGTTCGGCTACACGGATGGCGATTTCCCCCGCACGGAAGCGGCGGGCCGCGCGTCGCTCGCCCTGCCCTTCCACGCGCGCCTGACCGGCGACGACCTCGACGTCATCGTCGATCGCCTGGTGCGCGCGATTGGGCAGGCACGGGGGGCACGGCGCGCCTCGTCATGAGCCGCCGGGCGCCAGCCCCCGGTAGGCGAGCATCGGCGCGATGTCCGGGTCGTGGCCGGTGAAGCCGCGGAACATCTCGCCGTAGTCCTGGGTGTTGCCGCGCGAGAGGACGAGCTTCCGGAAGCGGTCGCCGTTCTCGCGGGTGAGGCCGCCGTGCGCGTCGAACCAGGCGAAGGTGTCGTCGGCGAGCATCGCCGTCCACAGGTAGGCGTAGTAGCCGGCGGCGTAGCCGTTGCCCCAGATGTGCATGAAGTAGCTCGAGCGGTAGCGCGGCGGCACCTGCGGCAGCGCGACGCCCGCCCGCTCGAGCGCGGCCTGCTCGAACGTGTCCACGTCCTGGAGCGGCGCGTCCTTCGCGAGCGTGTGCCACGCCATGTCGAGGTCGGCGGCGGCGACGAGCTCGGTCATGTCGTAGCCGGCGTTGAACGTCCGCGCCTTCCGGAGCTTGTCGGCCAGCGCCGGCGGCATCGGCTCGCCCGTCCGGTCGTGCACCGCGTAGTGCGCGAGCACGTCGGGGTCGAGCGCCCAGTGTTCGTTGAACTGTGACGGAAACTCGACGAAGTCGCGCGCGACCGCCGTGCCCGAGAGGCTCGGGTACTGCTGCGCGGCGAAGAACCCGTGCAGCGCGTGCCCGAACTCGTGGAACATCGTCGTGACGTCGTCCATCGAGAGGAGCGCGGGCTGGCCCGGCGCCGGCTTCGTGAAGTTCGCGACGTTGCAGATGACGGGCTTCGTGCCGAGCAGCGTGGACTGCTGGACGTAGTTGTCCATCCACGCGCCGCCGCCCTTGTTGTCGCGCTTGAAATAGTCGGCGTAGAACAAGCCCAGCGGCGATCCGTCCGCGTCGATCACCTCGAACACGCGGACGTCGGGCTGGTAGACCGGCAGGTCGTGGCGCTCCCGGAACGTCAGCCCGTAGAGCTGGTGCGCGGCGTAGAACACGCCGTCGGTCAGCACGCGGTTCAGCTCGAAGTAGGGCTTCACCGCCGACTCGTCCACGTCGTACTGCGCCTTGCGGACGTCCTCCGCGTAGCGGTTCCAGTCCCACGGCTCGAGCGTGAAGGACTGGTGGCGGTGCTCGATGGCGGCCTGGATGTCCACGGCCTCGCGCCGGGCGCGCGCGGCGGCGGCCGGCCCGAGCTTCCCGAGGAACGACTCGACGGCGGCGGGCGTCCCGGCCATCTGGTCCTGGAGCTTCCAGGCCGCGTAGCTGTCGAAGCCGAGCAGCGCCGACGCCTGCGCGCGGATCTGCGCGAGGCGCGCGATGGTCGCGCGCGTGTCGTTGGCGTCGTGTCGCTCGGCGCGCAGCCAGGATCGCTCGAACAGGTCGTGTCGCACGTCGCGGTCGGTCAGCGAGGCGAGCGCCGGCTGCTGGGTCGTGTTCTGCAGCGGGATCGCCCACTGGCCGTCCAGCCCGCGCGCCGAGGCCGCCTGCGCGGCCGCGGCCAGCTCACCCGGGGAGAGCCCCGCGAGCTTCGACGCGTCCGCGACGACGAGGCCGCCGGCCTTCGTCGCGTCGAGCAGCTGGTTGACGAACTTCGCCGAGAGCGCGGCTTCCTCGGCATGCAGCGCCTTGAGCGTCGCCTTGTCCGCGGTCGAGAGCTTCGCGCCCGCGAGCACGAACTGCTGATAGTCGTGTTCGACGAGCCGCATCGACTCCGGGTCGAGGCCGAGCGTGTCGCGCGCGGCGTACACCTTCGCGATCCGCTCGAACAGCGTGCCGTCCAGGAAGATCGCGTCGGAGGCAGCGGCAAGCTTCGGCGCCTCCTCTTCCTGGATGGCCTGCAGCGTGTCGTCCGTGTTCGCGCTCGAGAGCGCGTTGAACGCGCTGTTGACGCGCGTCAGCAGCCGGCCCGCTTTCTCGAGCGCGACGACGGTGTTCTCGAACGTCGCCGGATCCGGGTTGGCGGTGATCCGGTCGATGTCGGCCTGCTGTTCGCGGATGCCCTGGTCGAAGGCCGGCGGGAAATCGGCGTCCTGAATCTTGTCGAACGGCGGCGCCTCGAACGGCAGCGGGCTGACCGTCAGCAGCGGGTTCGCGCGGGCGGGCGCCTGATTCTGTTGAGCCGCCGGGATGGCGCCCGAGAGCGCGGCGACGACGAGGAACACGGTGAGGAGTGCGGAACGACGAATGAAGACGCGAGGATGACGGAACCGGGGGATGGGAAGAGGCATCGGCACTTACAACCTCCTC
>JAWKHR010000062.1:0-36078 GCA_041394725.1 Vicinamibacterales bacterium
GGCTGTCGGGCCTGCGGCGCCTCCGCGCTCACGCCGGCCATCGTCGCACGCGCCGCCGACGTGTTCGCCGAGCACGGCGCCGATGCCTGGTACGACCAGGGCGTGGACGCGTTCCGCCCGGCGGGCTTCGTCTGCGAGGCCTGCGGCAGCGACGACCTCGAGCAGGAGCGCGACATCCTCGACGTCTGGTTCGACTCCGGGTCCAGCCACGAGGCGGTGCTCGCGCGCCGGCCCGAGCTCACCTGGCCCGCGGACATCTACCTCGAGGGCACCGACCAGTACCGCGGCTGGTTCCAGTCGTCGATGCTCGTCGGCCTCGGCACCCGCGACCGCGCGCCGTACCGCTCGGTCCTGACCCACGGGTTCGTCGTCAACGAGCACGGGCACAAGATGTCCAAGTCGCTCGGCAACGACATCCCGCCGCAGAAGGTGATCGGCGAGAGCGGCGCGGACGTGCTTCGCCTGTGGGTCTCGATGGTGGACTACCGTGACGAGGTCCGCCTCGGCAAGGAGATCCTGGCGCGCACGGTGGAGGCGTACCGGAAGATCCGGAACACGTTCAAGTACCTGCTGTCGAACCTGTACGACTTCGACCCCGCGGTGCACCGGCTCGACCGCGGCGCACTGCTCGAGGTCGATCGCTACGCGCTCGCGCTCTGGGCCGACCTGTCGCGCCGCGTGCGCGAGGCGTACGACACGTACGACTTCCAGGCGATCTTCCAGGCGATCAACGAGTTCACCACGGTCCACCTCAGCGCGTTCTACCTGGACGTCTCGAAGGACCGGCTGTACACGCTGCGTGCGGACTCGCGCGAACGCCGGTCCGCGCAGACGGCGCAGTACGTGATCACGGACGGCCTGGCCCGGCTCGTCGCGCCAATCCTCTCGGTGACGGCCGACGAGATCTGGTCTCGGCTGCCCGGCGCGCGCGAGGACTCGGTCCACCTCGCCGAGTTCCAGGCCGAGGCGGCCGACTGGCTCGACCCGGCGCTCCTCGAACGCTGGACGCGCCTGCGCGAGGTGCGCGACGCGGTGAACCTCGCGCTCGAGGGCGCGCGCCAGCAGAAGCTCATCGGCAACGCCCTCTCGGCGCACGTGACGGTGTCGGCCTCGGGCGCGCTGGCCGACCTGCTCGAACAGTACGCCGCCGACCTGCCGCCGCTCTTCATCACCTCGACGGCCGAGGTCCGGCGCCGGCCGTCGGGCGGCCTCGAGGTCGAGGTCGCGAAGGCCGGCGGCGACAAGTGCCTGCGCTGCTGGCGCTTCGTCACCGACGCGGCCCCGGACGGCGACTTCGAAGGCCTGTGCGGTCGCTGTGTCGAGGCCGTCGGAGGACTGCGTGCCGCCGGGCACTGACGCCGGCCCCGATCCCACGGCCCCGATGCCGGCCCCGCCGGACACCGCCGGCCCGCCGGCCGGCGCGGACGCGGCCCTTCCCGGCCCGGCCGGCGCCGCCGCCTCGCGCCCGGCGAACCGCTGGTGGCTCATCAGCCTGGCGGTGATCGCCCTCGACCAGGTCACCAAGGCCCTGCTCGTGGGGTGGCTGCCGCTCTACGAGAGCCGCACGATCATCCCCGGCCTGCTGGATTTCGCCCACGTCCGGAACGAGGGCGTCGCGTTCGGACTGCTCAACGCGTACGACCTGCCGTACAAGGCGGCCCTGACGTCAGGCCTCGCGCTCGCGGCGCTCGGCGGCATCGCGTGGTATGCGTCGCAGGTCCGCCGCGAGGAACGCCTGGCGCGCCTGGGCCTGGCGCTCATCCTGGGCGGCGCGTTCGGCAACCTCATCGACCGCCTGCGCCTCGGCTACGTCGTGGACTTCGTGGACGTCTACTCGGGCCAGTGGCACTTCTGGGCGTTCAACGTGGCGGACGCGTCGATCACGATCGGCGCGGTGCTGGTGTTCATCGAACTGCTCTTCATGAGGCGACATGTACCCGATTCTGTTTGAGGTGGGCGGCTGGCCCGTCTACTCGTACGGGCTGCTGCTGGCCCTGGCGTACCTGACCGGCCTGCAGCTCGCCGTCGTCCGCGCGCGCCACCGCGGCGTGGACGCCACGAAGATCATGGACCTCGGCATCTACCTCATCATCGCGGCGCTCGTCGGCGCCAAGCTGATGCTGGTGGCGGTCGACTTCGACTACTTCCGCACGCAGCCGCGCGAGCTGCTCTCGCTCGTCCGCGCCGGCGGGGTGTTCTACGGCGGGCTCATCGCGGCGCTCGGCGTCGCGCTGTGGCTGGTCCGGCGCTACAAACTCCAGCTCTGGACCGTCACCGACCTCATGGCGCCCGGCATCGCGCTCGGCCACGTCGTCGGCCGTTTCGGCTGCCTGCTGGCCGGCTGCTGCTACGGCCGGCCGACGGACCTGCCGTGGGGCATCACGTTCACGAACCCGGCGGCGGCCGCCAACGTCGGCACGCCGCTCGGCATCCCGCTGCATCCCACCCAGCTCTACGACGCGGGCGCGGAGCTGCTCATCCTGATCTTCCTGTTGGTCACCGAACGGCGCGGCCGGCCGTTCCCGGGCCGGACGTTCTGGCTCTACATGCTGCTCTACGGGATCTCGCGCTTCATCATCGAGATCTACCGCGGCGACGAGCGCGGCATGGTCCTCGGGCTCTCCACGTCGCAGTTCGTCTCGGTGCTGATCGTCCCGCTGGCGATCCTCATGCTCGTCCGGCTGCGGTCGCGGGCGAACGCCCCGGCCTGACGCCGATGCCGGCATCCGCCATCCGGCTGGAGGTCGGTCCGGACGACGCGGGCGCCCGGCTCGACCAGTTCGTCACCGCGCACGCGCCGTCGCTGTCGCGCTCGCAGGTGCAGCGGCTGATCCGCGAGGGCCGCGTGACCCTGTCCCGCGGCCGGCCGAAGCCCGGGCTCGTCGTCGAGCCCGGCCTCGTGGTCGACGTCATCGTCCCCGCGCCGGTGCCCGCCACGCCGGAACCCGAGGCGCTGCCCCTGACGCTGCTGCACGACGACGCGGACGTCGCGGTGGTGATCAAGCCGGCGGGGATGGTCGTGCACCCCGGCGCGGGCCACGCGCGCGGCACGCTGGTCAACGCACTGCTCCACCACGTCGGCGCGTTGAGCGGCGTCGGCGGCGCGGAACGGCCGGGGCTCGTCCACCGGCTCGACCGTGGCACGTCGGGCGTGCTCGTCATCGCCAAGCACGACCGCGCGCATCGCCACCTCTCGGCCCAGTTCCAGGACCGCACTGTGGACAAGGAATATCTGGCGCTCGTCTGGGGCACGCCTTCGGAAGGCGAGGAGTTCGACCGTGCGATCGGCCGTGACCCGCGCCACCGCCAGAAGATGTCGAGTCGCGCGCGGCGCGCCCGGCCGGCGCGCACCCGCGTCGCCGCGGTGGAACCGCTCGGCGGCGTCTCGCTGGTGCGGCTCGCGATCGCCACGGGCCGCACGCACCAGATCCGCGTGCACCTGAGCGAGCAGCACCACCCGGTCGTGGGTGACGCGCTCTATGGCGGTGTCCGGCGCCGGCTGCCGGCGCGGTTCGCCGCGATCGCGAAGCTCGACCGGCCGTTCCTGCACGCGGCGCGCCTCGCCTTCGACCACCCCTCGACGGGCGAGCGGATGACGTTCGACGCGCCCCTGCCCGACGACCTCGATGCCATCGTCGCCAGCCTGCGCCGCACGGCGCCGGGCCGGCGGGAGGACTGACTCCATGCCCCGCACCGCGCTCCGCCGCCTGGGCCGCCGCCGCGTGTTCGACGGCCGCATCCTCAGCCTCGACGTGGACCGTGTCCGGCTGCCCAACGGCCGGGTGGCCGAGATGGAGCTGGTCCGGCATCGCGGATCGGTGGTCCTGATTCCGGAGCCCGGCCCGGGCCGCGTAATCCTCGTGCGCCAGTTCCGCTACGTGATCGGGCGCTGGATCTGGGAGCTGCCGGCCGGGTCGCTCGAGGAGGGCGAGGCGCCGGGCCGTGCCGCGCGGCGCGAGTGCGCCGAGGAAGTCGGCCTCGCGCCGGGCCGGATCGAGCGCCTCGGCACGCTCTACCCCACGCCCGGGTTCTGCAGCGAGCGGATGATCTTCTACCGCTGCTCGGACCTCCGGGTTCCGCGACGGCCGGCCCCGCGGGACCCGGACGAGGAGCTGGAACCGCGGGCCTTCCCGGTCGCCGAGATCCGCCGCATGGTCGCGCGGGGCGAGATCGTCGACATGAAGACCGTCGTCGGACTACATTTGATGAGCGCTCGCCCGTCGACGCGGGACGGCCGGCGCCGCTAGCCGCGGCACCGGCTCCTTCCAGCGGGTCCCGAGGGTGGAGCGCCCCGGACCCGGGCTCGCTGGAGTGTCATGACTCGGTCCACATCCTCCCGGCCGCTGGCCGCCGCCCTGGCGGTCGCGCTGGCCGGGGCGATCCTCACCTCGGCCGGCTGCTCGCGCGGCGCGGCCACGACCGCCAACGCCAGCCCCGCCGACGCGCCGAAGCCCGGCATCGCCGTGACCACGGCGGTCGCCGTGATGAAACCCATGCCCGTCACGGTGGACGCGGTGGGCCGCGTCGAGGCGGTGTCGAGCGTGGACGTCCGCGCGCAGGTCGCCGGCGAGATCGTCGCGGTCGGCTTCGACGAGGGCCAGGACGTGGCGGCCGGCCAGCTTCTCTTCACCATCGATCCGCGCCCCTTCGAGGTGGCGCTCCGGCAGGCCGAGGCGGCGCTGGCGCGCGACGAGGCGCAGGTGCGCAACGCCCAGGCCCAGCGCGACCGGCTGGACACGCTCTACGCGAGCGGGCTGGTGGCCAAGTCCGAGCTCGACACCGCGTCCACGTCGGTGGCGGCGCTCACGGCGACGGTCGAGGCCGACCGCGCGCAGGTGGACACCGCCAAGCTCCAGCTCGAGCGGACGAAGGTCTTCGCGCCGGTGGCCGGGCGCACGGGCGCGCTGCTCGCGCACGCCGGCTCGATCGTCCGCGCCAACGACACCGCGCCCCTGGTGGTCATCAACCAGGTCTCGCCGGCGTACGTGAGCTTCGCGATTCCGGCCCGGCTCATCGGCCGGCTGGGCACGACGCCGGGCCGACGCGTGGAGGACGTCGAGGCCCGCCTGCCCGACGGCCGCACGGCCGGTGGCACGGTGAGCTTCGTGGACAACGCCGTGGACGCATCGACCGACACGATTCGCGTGAAGGCCACGTTCGCGAACGCGGACCGTCGCCTGTGGCCCGGCGCCTACGTGGACGTCCGGCTGCGGCTGGCCGTCGAGCCGCGCGCCATCGTCGTCCCGTCGGCGGCGGTGCTGCCCGGCCAGCAGGGCCAGTACCTCTACGTGGTCGGCGGTGACGGCACGGTCGAGGCGCGGACGGTGACGGTGGCGTGGACCGATGGCGCCGATTCGGTCATCCAGCAGGGCGTGGCGGCGGGGGACACGGTGGTCACCGACGGCCAGCTCCGGCTCACGCCCGGCGCGCGCGTGGCGCCGCGCGCGGTCGGCACGCCCGGCTCCCGGCCATGAACGTCTCCGAGGTCTTCATCCGCCGGCCGGTCGCGACCACGCTGGTCCAGCTGTCGATCGTCCTGTTCGGCGTGATGGGCTACCTGCTGCTGCCGGTCAGTGACCTGCCGACGGTCGACTTCCCCACCATCCAGGTCAACGCCAACCTGCCCGGCGCGAACCCGGAGACCATGGCCGCTTCGGTGGCGACGCCGCTCGAGAAGCAGTTCGCGACGATCGCGGGCATCGGGTCGATCAGCTCGACCAACTCGCTGGGCAGCACGCAGATCACGATCCAGTTCGACCTCGACCGCGACATCGACGCGGCGGCGCAGGACGTGCAGGTCGCGATCGCGCGCACGCAGCGGTCGCTGCCGCCCGACATGCCGGCGCCGCCGAACTTCCGCAAGGTCAACCCGGCCGACTCGCCGATCCTGTTCCTCACGCTGAGCTCGCAGACGCTGCCGCTCTCGGAGATCAACGAGTACGCGGACACGACGATCGGCCAGCGGCTCTCGACCGTCCGGGGCGTCGCGCAGGTGTCGATCTTCGGCGCCCAGAAGTACGCCGTGCGCGTGGACGTGGACCCCCGCGAACTGGCCGCGCGGTCCATCGGGCTGAACGAGCTGGCGTCGGCCATCCAGGCCGGCAACGCCAACCGGCCGACCGGCACCCTCTACGGCACGGACCGCACCTTTGCGGTGAAGACCGACGGGCAGCTGCTCGACGCGGTCGCCTTCCGCCGGCTCATCGTGGCGTGGCGCGACGGCCGGCCGGTGACGCTGGACCAGGTCGCGCGGGTCTACGACGGCGTCGAGGACGACCGCACCGCGAGCTGGTTCAACGACGCGCGCACGGTCTACCTCGCCGTGCAGCGCCAGCCGGGTACGAACACCGTCGAAATCGTCGACGAGATCCAGGCGCTGCTGCCGGAGCTGCGCGCGCAGCTGCCGGCGGCCGTGCAGCTGATCGTCCGCAACGACCGGTCGGTGTCGATCCGCGAGTCGGTCCACGACATCAAGGTCACGCTGCTGTTGACCGTGGGGCTGGTCATCCTCGTGATCTTCCTGTTCCTCCGCAACGTGTCGGCGACGATCATCCCCAGCCTGGCGCTGCCGGCGTCGATCATCGGCACGTTCGCGGCCATGCAGCTCCTGGGCTACAGCCTCAACAACCTGTCGTTGATGGCCCTCACCCTGTCGGTCGGCTTCGTCGTGGACGACGCGATCGTCATGCTGGAGAACATCGTCCGGCACATGGAGGAGGGCGAGGCCGCGCTGCCGGCGGCACTCGCGGCCTCCAAGGAGATCGGGTTCACGATCGTCTCGATCACCCTCTCGCTCGTCGCGGTGTTCATCCCGGTGCTGTTCATGGGCGGCATCGTCGGCCGCCTGCTGCACGAGTTCGCGGTGACGATCAGCGTGGCGATCCTCATCTCGGGCTTCGTCTCGATCAGCCTCACGCCGATGCTCGCGTCGCGCTTCCTCCGGCCGCCGGCCCGGCGGCACGGCGCGCTCTACAACGCCATCGAGGCCGTGTTCAACCGGACGCGCGACGCCTACGCCTGGTCGCTCCGCGGCGCGATGCGGTGGCACGCCGCGACGATGCTGGTGTCGGTGCTGCTGGTCGTGGCCACGGTCTACTGCGTCCGGATCATCCCGACCGGCTTCATCCCGAGCCAGGACATCGGCCAGCTCACCGGATCGATCGAGGGGCTGCAGGGCGTCGGCTACGAGGCGATGGCCGGCCACGTCCAGGCGGTCATCCGGACGCTGCGCGACGACCCGAACGTCGCGTCGGTCACCTGCACGATCGGCGGCGGCGGGGGCCTGAGCACCGGCCGGATCTTCGTCGAGCTGGTGCCGCGAGCCGAACGCACGCTCTCGGCCGACGAGGTCGTCGAGGCGCTCCGCCCGACGCTCGCCCGCGTCCCCGGCGTGCGCGTGTTCCTGCAGAACCCGCCCGTCATCCGGATCGGCGGGACCTCGTCGCGGTCGCTCTACCAGTACACGCTGCAGAGCGGCGACACGGAGGCGCTCTACGACGCGGCCAGCCGGTTCGCGCCGCGCCTCGAGCAGGTGCCGGGCCTCGTGGACGTGACGAGCGACCTGCAGCTGACCAACCCGCAGGTCGACGTCTCGCTCGACCGCGGCCGCATGGCCGCGCTCGGCCTGACCGCCGACCAGGTCGAGGGCGCGCTGTTCGACGCCTACGGCTCGCGCAACGTCACCGCCATCTACGCGCCGAACAATCAGTACCAGGTGATCATGCGCGTCGCGCCCGAGTTCCAGGACGACCCGTCCCGCCTCCAGCGCCTGTCGCTCAAGGCGCCGTCCGGCGCGCTCGTCCCGATCGCGAGCGTCGCGAGCGTCACGCCGGGCGTCGGACCGCTGCAGGTGAACCACACCGGCCAGCTGCCGTCGGTGACCTTCTCGTTCAACCTGCGGCCCGGGGTCTCGCTCGGCGGCGCCGTCGAGGGCGTCGAGGCGGCGGCCCGCGAGGTGCTGCCCGCGTCGATTGCGACCAGCTTCCAGGGCTCGGCCCAGGCCTTCCAGGAATCGACCCGCGGCCTCGGCCTGATCCTCGTGATGGCGATCGTCGTCATCTACGTCGTCCTCGGGATCCTGTACGAGAGCTTCATCCACCCGCTGACGATCCTCTCGGGACTTCCCGCGGCCGGCCTGGGCGCGCTGATCACGCTCCTCCTGTTCGGCGTGGACCTCAACCTCTACGCCTTCGTCGGCGTCATCATGCTGGTCGGCCTGGTCAAGAAGAACGGCATCATGATGATCGACTTCGCGGTCGAGTCGCAGCGCCGCCTGGGCCAGGCGCCCGCCGACGCGATGTACGAGGCGTGCCTGGTCCGGTTCCGGCCGATCATGATGACGACGATGGCGGCGCTGGTGGGCACGCTGCCGATCGCGCTCGGGTGGGGCGCCGGCGCGGAGGCGCGCCGGCCGCTGGGGCTGGCGGTCGTGGGCGGGCTGGTCGTGTCGCAGACGCTCACGCTCTACGTCACGCCCGTGTTCTACCTCTACATGGAGCGGCTCGGCACGCGCCGGGTGCGCGCGAGCGCGACCGGCGCGGCGGCCGTGGCGCCGGCCAGGCCCGGGACGGCGCCGGTCAGCGCCATCCCGGGCCCGGTGGACGCGGGCGCCGGACCGCAGCGCCCGACGACCTGACGACCGGCGGCGTCCCCGCCGGTCAGGACATCCCGAGCCGGGACCGGTCGTCGCGCCGGGCGGTCGGCTCGGCCGCCCGGGCGGGCGGCTCGAGTGCCAGCTTCAGCACGTCGCCCATCTCGCTCACGTAGTGGATGACGAGATCGGCCCGCAGTTCCTCGCTCAGGTCCTCGCGCGCGTCCTTCTCGTTCTGCCGCGGCAGGATGATCTGCCGCAGCCCGTTGCGGTGCGCGGCGAGCACCTTCTCCTTGATGCCGCCCACCGGCAGCACCCGGCCCGACAGGGTGATTTCCCCGGTCATCGCGAGATCGCCGCGCACGCGGCGGCCCGAGAGCGCCGAGGCCAGCGCCGTCACCATCGTCACGCCCGCCGACGGCCCGTCCTTCGGGATCGCGCCCGACGGCACGTGCAGGTGGATCTCCGAGTCCTTGTAGAAGGCCGGGTCCACGCCGTACTTCGGCGCGTGGGCGCGGAACCACGACAACGCGATCCGCGCCGACTCCTTCATCACGTCGCCGAGCGACCCGGTCAGCGTGAGCTGGCTGCCGCCGGGCATCCGCGACGCCTCGATGAAGAGGACGTCGCCGCCGACCGGCGTCCAGGCCATGCCGATGGCCACGCCGGGTTCGCGGGTGCGGTCCTGCATGTCCTCGTCGCGGAAGCGCGGCGAGCCGAGCAGCTCCTCGACCAGCATCGGCGTCACGACGATCGGCGGGGCGGGGTGCCCGGACGTGGCGGCTTCCGCCTCGGCCTCGCGGCGCGCGAGCTTGCGGCAGATGGCGCCGATCTCGCGCTCGAGGTTGCGCACGCCGGCTTCCCGCGTGTAGCCGCGCACGATCGCGCTCACGCCCTCCTCGGTGAACGTCACCCGCTCGGGCGACAGGCCGTGGTTCTCGATCTGCCGGCCCACCAGGTGGTCGAGCGCAATGCGGCGCTTCTCCTCCTCGGTGTAGCCCTGGATCTCGAGCACCTCCATCCGGTCGCGCAGCGGCCCCGGAATCGTGTCGAGGACGTTGGCGGTCGTGATGAACAGCACCTCCGACAGGTCGAACGGCACGTCGAGGTAGTGGTCGCGGAACGTGTTGTTCTGCTCCGGGTCGAGCACCTCGAGGAGCGCGGACGCCGGGTCACCCCGGAAGTCGGCGCCGAGCTTGTCGATCTCGTCCAGGACGAACACCGGGTTCTTCGACTCGGCGCGGCGCAGCCCCTGGATGATCTGGCCGGGCAGCGCCCCGATGTACGTGCGCCGGTGGCCGCGAATCTCGGCCTCGTCGCGCATGCCGCCGAGCGACACGCGCACGACCTTCCGGCCGATCGCGGTCGCGATCGACTTGGCGAGCGACGTCTTGCCCACGCCGGGCGGGCCGACGAAGCAGAGGATCGGGCCCTTCACGTCGGGCTTGAGCTTGCGCACCGCCAGGTACTCGAGGATGCGGTCCTTCGCCTTCTCGAGCCCCGAATGGTCGTGGTCGAGCACGGACTTCGTCCGGGCCAGGTCGATGCCCTCGTCCGTGCGGGTGGACCAGGGCAGCGCCGCGAGCCAGTCGATGTAGGTGCGCGTCACGGTGTACTCGGCCGCCGCGACCGACATCCGCCCGAGCCGCTCGAGCTCGCGCATCGCCTCGGCCTTCACCTCGTCGGGCATGCCGGCGGCCTCGATCTTCTCGCGCAGCTCGTCCAGCTCGCGCGCCTGGTCGTCGCCCTCGCCGAGCTCCTTCTGGATCGCCTTCATCTGCTCGCGCAGGAAGTACTCGCGCTGGTTCTTGCCCACCTCGGACTGGACCTGGCTCTGGATCTTCGAGCCGAGCTCCAGGATTTCCAGCTCCTTGGCCAGCACGCGGTTGAGCTGCTCCAGCCGCGACCGGACGTCGGCCGTCTCGAGCAGCTCCTGCCGGACGGCCGTGCCGATCGTGCCGAGGCTCGACGCGATGAAGTCGGCCAGGCGCGACGACTCCGTGATGTTCGTGGCCAGCGTCGTCAGGTCCTCGGAGAGCACCGGCGAGAGCTGCACCACCTGCTGGAACGCCGCGCGCACGTTGCGCTCGAGCGCGTCCACCTCGATCGACTCGACGGGCGGCTCGATGTCGGCCACCTCGGTGACCTCGGCCCGCAGGAACGGCGTCGTCGACGACAGGCGGTCGAGCCGGATCCGGGCCAGCCCCTGGACGATCAGCCGCAGGCTGCCGTCGGGCAGCTTGAACATCTTGTGGATGTGGGTCAGCGTGCCGATGGGGTACAGCTCGTGCTGCCCCGGCTCCTCGAGCGACGGGTCCTTCTGCGCGAACACGCCGATCAGCTTGCCGCCCGCAATCGCCTCGTCCACGAGCCGCACGGAGCTCTCGCGGGCCACGGCCAGCGGCATGAAGGAGTTGGGGAACAGCACCGTATCGCGCAGCGGCAGGACGGGCACGTCCGCCGGCACGGTGTACGAGCGTTCGTTCGCGCCAGTGACGGGGCGGGAAGTCGTGTCGCTCATGATGCCTCCTTCAACGGGGATCCCCGGCGGGGACCCTGAAACCGTCCGGCCGGCGCCCCGAAGGGCGCCGCCGGGTGGGCCTGCGGCCACGGCGCCGGAGCGCCGGGCTCGCATGTCGTCGGTTGTGGCGGGAACCGGAGGCACGAGCCTCGTGCGGCCCCGCGACCGGCGGAGCCTGCACGATGGCCAGTCGGCAGGAGCCGGTCAGTTCAGGTCGAGCAGGAACCCCGAGCGGCGCACCTGGAACCGCTCGCGCTGTTCGGCCAGTTCGCGCGCTTCCTCGCAGTCCTTGCAGCGGACCGCGAACGGCAGCGCCCGGAGTCGGCGCTCGGAAATCTCGTCGCCGCACTCGAAGCAGAACCCGTAGCTCCCGTCGGCATGACGCGCGAGCGCGTCCTCGATCTTGTGCAGCGTCTCGGACTTCATCTGGATCAGGGCGAACTCGATGTCGTCCTGGATGTCGGCCTCGGACGTCTCGGCCGCGTCCAGCACCCCCGACCCCTCGCCCGACGCGCCCTCGGCGCGGACGTCGCGCATCTTCTCCTGGACCTCGCTCAGGATCTCGCGGCGCCGCTCCTCGAGGATGCGCTTCAGCTCCTCGTGGCGCGAGCGCGGTTCAGCCGCCTTCTTTACCGTGCGTCGACTCATGACGCTCTCCCTTCTCCCGCTGCACCCCGTAGGAACCGGGCCGCGGCAGTTGCCCTCGGCCTAAGCAATTCGGATGCCATCTGCAATCCGAAGGTTTCTCAGGTTCCTGGCGGCTGGGGTGTCACCTCGTCAACCGCCGTGTCGTTTCTGCACTATACGAAGAACCCAACGTTTCGGATTCCCGTCCCCGTTCGTGCCCCGGAATCCGGCCTTCCGGCCGCCACCGGGGCCCGGGTGTTCCCTTTAGACGCGGGCCCACGGTTTTTGGCGAACCCGCCACGAAACCCGGGGGTGTCCTCTCTGCCGGACACTCGTATCGGCCCGACCCGGCCTTTGCTATACTTCGATGTTTGCGGAGGGCGAAAGGATTCGCGCCCCAGGGACTCTGGATTCAGCCATGGCCAAACACTGTGAGATTTGCGGGAAGACCCCGGCGGTGGGCCGGACCATCAGCCACGCGCACAACGTGCGCGCCCGGCGGTTCGAGCCGAACCTCCAGCGTGTGCGCGCCGTCATCAACGGCGGCATCCGCCGGATCCGGGTCTGCACCCGGTGCATCCGCTCCAACAAGGTGACCAAGGCGGCCTGAGCGTGCGCGACGCCATCGCCACGGCCGGCGCGCCGGCCGCCATCGGGCCCTACAGCCAGGCCATCCGCGCCGGCGGCTTCCTGTTCCTGTCGGGCCAGATCGCGCTGGATCCGGCCAGCGGCCAGATCGTGGGCGACGGCGTCGTCGAGCAGACGCGCCAGGTGTTCGCGAACCTCGAGGCCGTCCTGAAGGCCGCCGGCGCCAGCTTCGACCACGTCGTCAAGACCACCGTCTACCTGGCCGACATGGCCGAGTTCGCGGCGATGAACGAGGTCTACGCGACCTACTTCTCGAATCCCGCCCCCGCCCGCGCCACCGTGCAGGCCGCGGGCCTCCCGCGCAACGTGCGGGTCGAAATCGACCTCATCGCCCACATCTGAAGAACCGGCACCAGTGAACCAGCACTGGGCGTTGGGCACTAGGCACTGGTGCGCGCGGCGCCTGGGGCGAAGCCTCGGGCCTTGGGTTGCTGTCCGGAACCAGTGCTCAGTGCCAACGCCCAGTGCCTGGTCTTCTACCTGCTGGCGCGCTCGACGTTGAGCACGCCGTCGACGGCCTTGAGTGACTTCATCACGCGCTCGAGGTGCTTGAGGTCGCTGATCTCGACCGTCATCCGGATCGACCCGCGGTGCTGGGCGTCCACGGTGGCCTCGACGTCGCGGATGTTGGTGTTGATGCCGGCGATCCGCGTGCTGACGTCGGCGAGGATGCCGCGGCGGTCGGCGACGGCGATGCGCAGGCGGACCGTGTAGGGCAGCGTGTCGCTGCCCTTGTCCCACTCGACCTCGATCCGGCGCTCCGGGTCGAACAGCAGGTTGAGCACGTTCGGGCAGGTCGCGGCGTGGACCGAGACGCCCTTGCCGCGGGTGATGTAGCCCACGATCTTCTCGCCGCGGATCGGATTGCAGCACCGCGCGCGGAAGACCATCAGGTCGTCCACGCCCTTGACCTTGATCTTCTGGTCGCCGCCGCCCCCCAGCATCCGCTTGACGACGCTGGCGATGGCGCCGTCGGGCGCCTTCTCCTTGAGCTCCTCGGGCCCGAGCAGGCGGCCGATCACGGTGCGGGCCGTGACCTTGCCGTAGCCGATCGCGGCGAACAGGTCGTCGGCGCGCTGCGCGCCGAACTCCGGCGCCACGCCCGCCAGCGCCTCGTCGGTCACGCGCACCTTCTCCACGCCGTAGCGCCGCACCTCCTTGTCGAAGAGCCGGCGGCCGAGCTCGGTGCTCCGGGTCTTCTCCTCGGCGTGGATGAAGTGCTTGATCTTGTTGCGCGCGCGGGACGTCGCGACGAAGTTGAGCCAGTCGCGGCTCGGCTTGTGGCCGGCCTGCGTCAGCACCTCGACGATGTCGCCGTTCTGGAGCTTGGTGCGGAGCGGCACGATGCGGCCGTTCACCCGGGCGCCCACGCACTGGTGGCCGACGTCGGTGTGGACGAAGTAGGCGAAGTCCACCGGCGTCGCGCCGCGCGGCAGCGACTTCACCTCGCCCTTCGGCGTGAAGATGTAGACCTCCTCCGGGTACAGCTCGATCCGAAGGTTCTGCATGAACTCCTGCGGGTCGCGCACGTCCTGCTGCCACTCGAGCAGCCGCCGGAGCCACTGGAAGTACTGCTCGTCGCGCTCGCTGCCGATCCGGCCTTCCTTGTACTTCCAGTGCGCCGCGATGCCGGCCTCGGCCACGCGGTGCATGTCCTCGGTCCGGATCTGCACCTCGAACGGCATGCCGCGATCGCCCAGCACCGAGGTGTGCAGCGACTGGTAGCCGTTCGGCCGCGGCATCGCGATGAAGTCCTTGAACCGGCCGGGCACGGGCGACCACATCTGGTGGATGATGCCCAGCACCGCGTAGCAGTCGCGCATGGTCGGCGTGATCACGCGCAGCGCGACGAAGTCGTAGACCTGGTCGAGCGAGACCTGCTGGCGCTGGAGCTTGTTGTGGATCGACCAGAGGCGCTTGAGCCGCCCGTCGATCGAGACGACCGGCACCTGGGCCTCGTCGAGCTTGGCGCGAAGCTGCCGGATCAGCTCCTCGATCATGCCCTCGGCGGCCTTCCGCTTCGCCTCGACCTGCGCCCGGAGCGCCTGGAAGGCGGCCGGTTCCAGATACCGGAAGGCCAGCTCCTCCAGCTCGTTCTTCAGCCGGCTCATGCCGAGCCGGTGGGCGATCGGCGCGTAGACGTCGCGCGTCTCCTGCGCGATGCGGATCCGGCGGTCCTCCGGCATGTGCTGGAGCGTCCGCATGTTGTGCAGCCGATCCGCCAGCTTGACGAGGATGACCCGGATGTCATCCACCATCGCGAGCAGCATCTTCCGGAAGCTCTCCGCCTGCCGCTCCTCGCTCGAGGCGAACTGCAGGCCGGACAGCTTCGTGACCCCCTCGACCACGTGCGCCACCTGGTCCCCGAACAGCTCCCGGACCTTCTCGATGGAATTCGGCGTGTCCTCGACGATGTCATGGAGGAGGCCCGCGGCGATGGCCACGACGTCAAGCCTCAGGTCCGCAAGGATGTCCGCAACCTCAAGCGGGTGAACCAGATACGGCTCGCCAGACCGACGCACCTGTCCCTTGTGCTCGTAGGCCGAGAACACGTAGGCCCGCCGGAGCAGCTCCAGGTCCGCGTCGGGGTTGGCCGCACGGACCTTCTCGATGAGGTCTTCGAACCGGATCATGGAACGCGGTGTCTAAATCATCGGATGATCGGGATCGGCCACGGGTTCCGGGCCCCTGGGCCCCCGCCAGGCCGAGGGCCGATGCTTCGATGATACCGGAAGCCGGGAAGTTCCGAACTGGCAGGCAGTTGCACGGATTTGATGGTCGCTTGACGCGGTTTTTGGCCGTTCACTATACTGGCCCGTCCCAGCAGCCTGGTCGAGCGTCCTCAGGGGCCCCGGACCCGGCGTCCTTCAGCGCATCGCGAAAGGGGAAAGACATGCACTCTCGATTGTTCCGGGTGGCGGTCGTCATCGTCGGCCTGAGCGCCGCGGCGGCCGGCTGTGGCAAGTACTCGATCAGCAACATCCGGTCGCTCAAGGCGTTCCAGGACGCGAACAAGCACTACCTCCGGGGCGAATACAAGCAGGCGATCGAACGGTACGAAGACTCGGTCCGCTTCAACCCGGAACTGGGCTTCGCCTACTTCTTCCTGGGCAACAGCTACGACCAGATGTACAAGCCCAGCCGCAAGGGCGAGGCGGAGAACGACGCCTACCTGCCGAAGGCCGTCGAGTACTACCGCATCGCCATCGACAAGATGAAGAGCGCGACGGATCCGAAGGAACTCGAGATTCGCAAGCGCGCCTACGAGTACCTGGTGGACGCCTACAGCCCGCAGAAGATGAACGACTTCTCCAAGGCTGAACCGGTCATGCAGGAGCTGATCGCGCTCGAGCCGAACGACCCGGCCAACCACCAGGCCCTCGGCCGCCTCTACGAGGACCAGGGGATGTACGAGGAGGCCGAGGCCGAGTTCAAGAAGGCGATCGACGTCAACCCCAGCGACGCGCTCGGGTACCAGTACCTGGCGAGCTATTACAACCGCCAGGGCGAGTTCGACAAGACGATGGAAGCGTTCCAGCAGCGCGCCAACGTCGAGCCGAACAACCCCGAGGCGTGGCACACGATGAGCACGTTCTACTCGGACAAGGTCATCCGCGACAAGGGGCTGGCGCGTGCGAAGCAGCTCGAGTACGTGGAGGCCGGCCTCGCCGCCGAGGACAAGGCCCTGGCGATCAACGCCGAGTACCACGACGCGCTCGTCTACAAGAACATCCTGCTCCGGCAGAAGGCCCTGCTCGTCCGCAGCCCGGCCGAGCAGAAGGCGCTGATTGAAGAGGCCGACGCCCTGCAGGCGCGGGCCGAGGAGATCCGCAAGAAGCAGAACGAGGCCGGCGGCGGCGGCGACGCCAAGGCCGGCGGCAGCGGCGGCGGCAACTAGAACGTCCGCCACGCGGCGCACGGTTTGGGGCGCGACCCGGTCACCGGGTCGCGCCCCTTTTGTTTTCCGGGAATGGGAGGGCGTGGGGGCCTGGAGGGCGTGGCCTCATGGGGCCCGTCGGGAAGGCAACGGGGCGTGGGGGCCGTGGGAGAGCGACGGGCCATGGGGACGTGGGGCGACGGGAGCCGTGGGGAGACGGTGGGTCGTTCAGCGCGATGCTGGACGCCTCGGCCAGTGCCGCGTGGATGAGGCCGGATGCGTTCCGTGGCCCCGGAGTCCGTGTCAACGTCGGTTGAAAATCTGACAGTTCCGCCTGGAATCCGCAGTCTGGCCCCGATCTCCCCGCCTCCCGTCGCCCCACACGCCCCATGGCTCCGGCCCAGCCCACCTGCCCCACGCACCCCCGCGTGGTTTTCACCCGCCCCAAGGCCAGCACGAGGGCGTGGGGGCCGGGGAGAGCAGGCGGCGTGGGGACGTGGGGAGAGCGACGGCCATGGGGACGTGGGGCGACGGAGCCGTGGGGACGGATGGGGTCTTTGTGGTCCTGCACCCAGACGCGTGAGACAGGTGCCTGCGGCTCGGCCCCCTCCCGATCCGTCAGATCTTCGCTCGGCGGAACTGCAGATTCTCAACCGGCGTAGTCCGCGAGGAATCCGCCGTCTGCTTCGGATCTTCCCCACGTGCTCCCGCCGCCCCACGCGCCCCATGGTTCGGCTTTGCCCCACGGGCCCCAGCGAACCGGGGGCGTTCCCGACGACGCCGCGGCCGCCACCGGGGCGTGGGGGCCGTGGGGACGGCCATGGGTTTGACGGGGCGCGACGGGAGCCGTGGGGAATGATGGTGGTCTTGCCCGTAGACGCGTGAGACAGGCGCCTGCGGCTCGGCCCCCTCTCCGATCTGTCAGATCTGCTCGGCGGAACTGCAGATTTTCAACCGGCGTTACCGTCCGCGAGGAATCCGCAGTCCGCTCCGGATCTCCCCACGTGCCCTGTCACCCCACGCGCCCCATGGCCTGGCTTTGCCCCCACGGCCCCCAGCGCGAACCGGGGCGTTCCGACCACGCCGGCGGCTGCCACCGGGGGCGTGGGGGCCGTGGGGGAGCGACGGGCCATGGGGACGTGGGGCGACGGGAGCCTGGGGAATGATGGTGGGTCTTGCCTGTAGACGCGTGAGACAGGCGCCTGCGGCTCGGCCCTCCCGATCCGTCGATCTTCGCTCGGCGGAACTGTCAGATCTTCAACCGGCGTTGACCGTCGGCGAGGAATCCGCCAGTCTGCCCTTTGGATCTCCCCACGGTCTCCCGTCGCCCCACGCGCCCCATGGCCTGGCTTTGCTCCCACGGCCCCAGCGAACCGGGGCGTTCCCGACCACGCCGCGGCCGCCACCGGGGCGCGTGGAGGCCGTGGGGAGAGGCGACGGGCCATGGGGACGTGGGCGACGGGAGCCGTGGGGAATGATGGTGGTCTTGCAGGTAGACGCGCAGCATTGAGGCAGTCGCGGCTCGGCCCTCCCCCGACCTTCGTCAGCTCCGCCCGGCGGAACTGCAGATTCTTCAACCGGCGTTGACCGTCCGCGAGGCATCCGCCCGTCGTTGATCTCCCCACGTCTCCCTGTCGCCCCACGCGCCCCATGGCCTGGCTTTGCCCCACGGGCCCCAGCGAACCGGGGGCGCCCCGATTTACCGCGGCCGCCACCGGGGCGTGGGGGCCGGGAGAGCGACGGGCCATGGGGACGCGGGGCGACGGAGCCGTGGGGAATGATGGTGGAGCCCCGGGCTCGCAGACGCAGAGACAGGCCTGCGGCTCGGCCCCCTCCCCGATCTGTCAGATCTTCGCTCGGCAGAACTGCAGATTTTCAACCGGCGAAGTCCGCGAGGAATCTGCAGTCTGCTCTGATCTCCCCACGTGCTCCCGTCGCCCCACGCGCCCTTAGCGGCCTGGCTTGCCCCACGTGCCCCAAGCCGGGCGCTTCCCGGGGCCCCAGAAACAGAAAGGTCCGGAAGCCGCCGAGCCGGGCGTCATGCCCGACTCGACGGTTCCCGGACCTCGATCTCCCGCCGGTTCCCGGGCCCCTGGGACCCTGGGCCCCTCGACGCCCTCGGCTAGTTGCCGCCCTGGCCGCGGGCGTCGTTGATCATGCCCTCGGTGACGATGCCGACCTTGTCGACGCCGGCGCCCATGGCCGCGTCGATGATCCGCATGATCTCGCCGTAGCGGACAGAGCCGGCGCCGATGATGAAGACGGTCTTGTCCTTCCGCGCCTCGAAGATCTCGCGGAACTTGGCCTCGGCCTCGCCGACGCTGATCTCCTGTTTGTTGATCGTCAGCCGCCGGTCGGCCGTGTAGTCGACGACCACCTGCCCGAGGATGTCCGCGGCGTTCGACGACGCGTTGGTCTCGAGGGGCATGTTGATGTCGATGCCCTTCTGCGTGAGCGGGAGGGCGGCCATGAAGATGATCAGCAGCACGAGCAGGACGTCGATCAGCGGCGTGACGTTCATGTCCGCCGAGGCTTCCGGCGGCTTGGCCTTGACGACCCGCTCGGCGCCGTGGTGCATGTGACCGTGGGCCATGTCAGTTCCCTCCCGCGGCGGCGCCGGTCGCGCCCGGCTTCTCGGTGATGAGCCCGACCGTGTCGATGCCGGCCTTCCGGAGCGCGTCCATCATCTGCATGATGTTCGAGTAGGGCGCGTCCACGTCCCCCTTGAGGTAGACGGTCCGGTCGGTCTTGTCCTCCATGATGTTCTGGAGGCGGACGACGACTTCGGAGGCCGGGACCTCAATCTGGTTGATGTAGAGCTTGCCGATGGCGTCGACGAAGACGACGGTCTGGTCCTGGGTATCGGGCTTGTCGCTCGTGTGGCTGGCTTCCGGCAGCGTGAGCTTGACGCCCTGCTGCAGGAGCGGCGCCACCAGCATCATGATGATGAGCAGCACCAGCATGACGTCGACGAGCGGCGTGACGTTGATGTCGGATTTGACGCCGCCTTTGGCGCCGCCAACGTCCATTGCCATGACTTGACTCCTTGGCGAATCCGGTCGCCGGACCTCGACGACCGGAGGGTCCCGGGATGCCGGGCGCCGGCAAGCCGGCCGCCCGGGATCCCGGGGCTCCTGGATCCGCTCTTACGCGGCGGTCTTCTTGATGAAGTAGTCGACGAGCTCCGACGACGAGTTGTCCATCTCGACGTTGAAGTACTCGAGCCGGCCGGTGAAGTAGTTGTACATCCACACCGCCGGGATCGCGACGACGAGGCCGAGCGCGGTCTCGACGAGCGCTTCGGAAATACCCGCGGACACCGAGCCCAGGCCGCCGGACCCGGTGGCGGCGATGCCCTGGAACGCGGTGATGATGCCGACGACGGTGCCGAGCAGCCCGACGAACGGCGCCGTCGCGCCGATGGTGGCGAGCGACGGGATGCCCTTCTTCAGGTCGTTCGACGTGAGCGCCGTGGCGCGCTGGATCGCGCGGCGGACGGTGTCGACCAGGTCGTCACGCCCGAGGTTGGCCCCGGAATCGTGCTGGAACTGGTACTCCTGCAACCCGGCCAGGACGACCTTCGCGAGATGGCTGTACTGGTAGGTCTTGGCCTGCGAGACCGTCAGGGCGTCCTTGAGCCGGCCGTCCTTGAGGTGCTTGGCCACCTGGGGCGCGTACAGCTTGGACTGCTTGCGCGCCTGCGAGAACGCGTAGAACCGCTCGATTGCGACGCCGAACGACCACATCGACATGATGACCAGGATGATGGCGATGGCCTTTGCGACCATGCCCATCGAGGCCCACATCTCCATCAGACTCAGTCCGCCTTCCATTCCAGCCTCCGAAACGCGTCTCTATCAGTGCGCGAGTTGTATGTGTGCGAGTGGATGGGGGCGCGTCGGCCGGCGCCCGGACACCTGCCGGCGCGCCCCCAAAGGTGATCTGCCAATCAGCGTGACGTTCGTGCGCTCCTAGAACGGCTCGTTCAACGTGAAGTTCACCGTGACGGTCATGATGACCTCGACCGGCACGTTGTTCAGCAGCGTCGGCGTGAACTTCCACTGCTTCACCGCGTCGAGCGCCGCCTGGTCGAGCAGGGCGACCGAACGGAGCACGCGCGCGTCCTTCACGTTGCCGTCCTTGCCGATCGTCGCCTCGATGATCACGATGCCCTGCACCTTGGCGGCCTGGGCGATCGACGGGTAGACCGGCTTGACGTCCTTGATCTTCTTCGGTTCCTTGATGTCGCCACCGACGCGCACCGGCGCCTGGGGCGGCGGCGGGGGCGGCGGCGGCGCAATCCCGCCGACCACGCCACCGGCGACACCACCGGGCACGCCGCCGGCGACACCGCCCACGGCGCCCAGCGACGCGCTCGGACGAGGCGGCGGCTCGGGCTTGATCTCGGCCGGCGCCTCAATCGGCGCGGCGTTCGGAATCACGTCTTCCACCGGCTGCGGCGTCGACGGCGGCGGCGTCGGCGGCGGAGGCGGGGGCGGGGGGGGCGGCGGCGGGGGCGGGGTCGCCACGAACGCCATCACCGACTGCGGCGTCGGGATGATGTCCGTCGCCAGCAGCGGGATCACGATCAGCGCGCCCAGCACCACGGTGTGCGTCAGAATCGACAGCGGTACCGTGTACCACTTCTTCGTCCCCAGCTTGATCGAGGGGTCGACGACGTCGCCGAACATCTCACGTGGCACTACTGCACCTCCTCGGTCCCGGGGGTACACCCCCCGAGGCTCGGTCCTTGCTCGCCGCTTCGTTTCCCAGGTGAACGAAGGCCGGGATTATAGTCAGACCCAAAAAACCGTGTCAACGAAGCGGCGGTTAACTCTTTAGACACCGGATCGTCCAAAACGGTCCACGGCCGGGATCCGGCCACGATCGCGCCGTACTCACCCGATTTTCGCCCCAATCCGCATCCCGTAGAACGACCGCCAGACGAAGAATACTGCCACCGCCAGGAACCCTGCCGCGAGCGCGTGCGCCAGCCCCACCCCCCGCGCCCGGGTCATCGAGACGGCCAGTTCCACCGCCAGCAGCCCGAAGAGCGTCGTGAACTTGATGACCGGGTTCATCGCCACCGACGAGGTGTCCTTGAACGGGTCGCCCACCGTGTCCCCCACCACCGTCGCGGCGTGGAGCGGCGTGCCCTTCTCCTGCAGTTCCACCTCGACCACCTTCTTCGCGTTGTCCCACGCCCCGCCGGCGTTGGCCATGAAGATGGCACCGTAGAGCCCGAACAGCGCAATGGAGATCAGGTAGCCGATGAAGAAGAACGGCTCGAAGAACGCGAACGCCAGCGTGCCGAAGAAGACGCCGAGGAAGATGTTGAACATCCCGCGCTGGGCGTACTGCGTGCAGATCTCGACGACCTTCTTCGAGTCGGCCACCGAGGCCGCCGCCGTGCCATCGAGCTTGATGTTCGCCTTGATGAACTCCACCGCCCGGTACGCGCCCGTCGTCACCGCCTGCGTGGACGCGCCCGTGAACCACGCAATCACCGCGCCGCCCGTGACGAGGCCGAGCAGGAACGGCGGGTGGAGGATCGAGAGCAGCCGCAGGTACTCCGGCCGCAGGCCGTCGGTCAGCGCCACCACGATCGAGAAGATCATCGTCGTCGCGCCGACCACCGCCGTGCCGATGAGGACCGGCTTGGCGGTCGCCTTGAACGTGTTGCCCGCGCCGTCGTTCTCCTCGAGGTGGTGCTTCGCGCGCGCGAAGTCCGGCGTGAACCCGAACCGCTCGCGGATCTCGTCCGCGATGCCGGGCCGCGTCTCGATCGTCGAGAGCTCGAAGACCGACTGCGCGTTGTCGGTGACCGGCCCGTAGGAGTCCACCGCGATCGTGACCGGGCCCATCCCGAGGAAGCCGAACGCGACCAGACCGAACGCGAAGACCGCCGGCGCGATCATGCCCGTGTCGGCCAGCCCCAGCGTGCTGATGCCCCACGCCACGCCCATCAGGGCGGCAATCGTCAGGCCCAGCCAGAACGCGCTGAACTGGCCCGCGACGAAGCCCGAGAGGATGTTGAGCGACGCGCCGCCCTCGCGCGACGAGATCACCACCTCGCGCACGTGCAACGAGGACGTCGACGTGAAGACCTTGACGAGTTCCGGAATCACCGCCCCGGCCAGCGTGCCGCAGGTGATGACCGACGAGAGCTTCCACCAGAGGCCCAGGCCGGCGCCGCCCAGGTCGGGAATCAGGAGCCAGGAGGCCAGGTAGGTCAGCGCGATCGAGACGAACGAGGTCAGCCAGACGAGCCGCGTCAGCGGCGCCTCGAACGGCATCCGGTCGGCCTGCGCGTACTCGGCGCGGGTCATCGCCTCGTTGACGAAGTAGGAGACCGCCGAGGCGATCACCATCACGATCCGCATCACGAAGATCCAGACGAGCAGCTGCACCTGCAGCCGCACGTCGGGCACCGCGAGCAGGATGAAGGAGATCAGCGCGACGCCGGTCACGCCGTAGGTCTCGAACCCGTCGGCCGACGGCCCGACCGAGTCGCCGGCGTTGTCGCCCGTGCAGTCCGCGATCACCCCCGGGTTGCGGGCATCGTCCTCCTTGATGCCGAAGACGATCTTCATGAGGTCCGAGCCGATGTCGGCGATCTTCGTGAAGATCCCGCCCGCGATGCGCAGCGCCGAGGCGCCCAGCGACTCGCCGATCGCGAAGCCGATGAAGCACGGCCCGGCGTAGTCGCGCGGCACGAAGAGCAGGATCGCCAGCATGATCAGCAGCTCGACGCTGATGAGCAGCAGGCCGATGCTCATCCCCGCCTTGAGCGGGATCGCGTAGCACGGGTACGGCCGGCCCGCGAGCGCGGCGAACGCCGTGCGCGAGTTCGCGTAGGTGTTCACCCGGATGCCGAACCACGCCACCCCGTAGGACCCGCCGATGCCGACCAGACTGAACCCGAGGATGATCGCGACCCGGCCGGCCGGCAGGTGCTGCAGGACCCCGAAGTAGAAGGCGATGATGACGCCGATGAAGACCTCGAGCACCAGCAGGAACCGGCCCTGCTGCAGGAGGTAGGTCTTGCACGTCTCGTAGATCAGGTCCGAGACGGCCCGCATCGCGTCGTGGACGGGCATGTCGCGGAGCTGGCGCTGGATCGCCAGACCGAAGAGCACGCCCAGCACGCAGACCACCAGGCCGCTCAGCAGCAGCGTGTGGCCGTCCACGCCGAGGAAGGTGACCTGCCGGAGATCCGGCAGGACGAGGCTGACCTCGCCGCCCGCCTCGGGTGCGGGCGCCTGCGCGGCGCTCTCCGGCGCCAGCGCCGGCCCCGGACTCCCGGGCGCCAGCGCCGGCCCCGGACTCCCGGGCGCCAGCGCCGGCCCCGGACTCCTGGGCGCGGGCGCCTGCCCCGAAAACACGACGGGCTCAGGAGTCGCCCCCTGAGCCCGCAGCGCCGGCACGAGACCGCCGGCACACCATCCGCCCAACACGAACGCCAGGACCGCCAGGGCGGCACCCATCCGCACGCGCTGCATGTGCGCTCCCAACCGGCCCGCGGGCCGGACACGAACCCACCGATGTCCGGCCGCGCGCCCCCGCGCGCCGGGGTCTTACAGCATCCAGGCCACCACGAGCGGCGCGAAGATCACCGCCGTGATGGTCATGAGCTTGATGAGGATGTTCAGGCTCGGGCCGGCCGTGTCCTTGAAGGGATCGCCGACCGTGTCCCCGATGACCGCCGCCTTGTGGGCCTCGGAGCCCTTGCCGCCGAGGTGGCCTTCCTCGATGAACTTCTTCGCGTTGTCCCAGGCCCCGCCCGCGTTCGCCATCATGAGCGCCATCAGGACGCCCGCGACGAGCGACCCGCCGAGCAGGCCCGCCAGGCCCGCCACGCCGAGCACCCAGCCCGTCGCCACCGGCGCGGTGACCGCCAGCAGGCCCGGCGCGATCATCTCGCGGATGGCCGCCTGCGTCGAGATCGCCACGCAGCGCGCCGAATCCGGCTCCGCCTTGCCTTCCATGAGGCCCGGGATCGACTTGAACTGCCGCCGGACCTCCTCGATCATCTTGCCCGCCGACCGGCCCACCGCGTTCATCGTGAGCGCCGAGAAGAGGAACGGCAGCATGCCGCCGATGAGCAGGCCGAGCAGCACGTTCGGGTTGTCGAGCTCGAACGACAGGCCGCGCGCGTCGAACATCCCGGTGCCCCCGGCCGCGGTCACGGCCGCGTTGACCGTCGCGCGGAACGTCGAGAACAGGGCCAGCGCGGTGAGCGCGGCCGAGCCGATCGCGAAGCCCTTGCCGATGGCCGCCGTCGTGTTGCCCACCGCGTCCAGCGAGTCGGTCCGCTTGCGCACCTCGGGATCGAGGTGGCTCATCTCGGCGATGCCGCCGGCGTTGTCGGCGACGGGGCCGTAGGCGTCCACGCCGAGCGAGATGCCGAGGGTCGAGAGCATGCCGACCGCGCTGATGGCGATGCCGTAGAGGCCGCCGAACTCGAAGCTGACGTAGATCGCCAGCGCGATGACCAGCACCGGCAGCGCCGTCGACATCATGCCGACGCCGAGCCCCGAGATGATGTTGGTCGCCGGGCCGGTCTGCGACTGCCGCGCGATCTCCTGCGCCGGGCCGAGGTCCTTCGCCGTGTAGTACTCGGTCAGCTTGCCGATCGCGACGCCCGCGCCGAGGCCGGCCAGCACGCAGTAGTAGACGCCCATCGGCACGCCGAGCAGCACCACCAGGCCGTAGCCGGCCGCCAGCACGATGACCGACGCGACGATCATCCCGCGGTTGAGCGCCGACTGCACCGCCTTCTCGTCGTTCGTGCTGACCGCGAAGGTCCCGAGCACCGACGCCAGGATGCCGGCACCGGACAGGATGATCGGGAAGGTGACGAGCGCCGCCTGGACGCCCGTGAAGTCCGCGTCGGCGATGCCCCAGAGCGCGCCCGCCTCGCCCGAGGTCAGCGCCCACGCCAGCGCAATCGACGAAATGATGCTGCCGACGTAGGACTCGAACAGGTCGGCGCCCATGCCCGCCACGTCGCCGACGTTGTCGCCGACCGAGTCGGCAATCGTCGCCGGGTTGCGCGGGTCGTCCTCCGGGATCCCGGCCTCGACCTTGCCCGACAGGTCACCGGCGACGTCGGCCGCCTTCGTGAAGATGCCGCCGCCGACGCGCGCGAAGAGCGCGATCGACGAGGCGCCGAGCGAGAAGCCGAACAGCTGCGCGACCGCCACCGGGCCGTCGCCGCCCGTGCCGCCGTAGAGCCAGTAGAGCGTCGTGATGCCCGCCGTGCCGAGCGAGACGACCGTCAGGCCCATGACCGCGCCCGACGAGAACGCCACGCGCAGCGCCGCCGCCAGCCCCGTCCGCGCGCCGTTGGCCGTCCGCACCGCCGCAGTCGTCGCCGTGCGCATGCCGACCCAGCCGGCCAGCGCCGAGAGCGAGGCGCCGACCACGAACGACGCCGCGGTGCCCGGGCCGTGCTCGGGCAGGAAGAACGCGAGCAGGCCCACCATGATCAGGACGAAGACGGCAAGGACCGAGTACTCGACCTTGAGGAACGCCATCGCGCCGGCCCGGATGAGCGCCGCGATGCGCTTCATCACGTCGGTGCCCGCGTCCTGGGCCGAAATCCAGCGAATGAGGTACACCGCGAACAGGGCCGCGACCACCGGCGCCCCCCACCCCAGTCCGAAGAACAGCTGCTGATCCATGGCTCCTTTTTCCCTCAGTCCGCGCGGGGGCCGTCCCCCGCGCCGGGTCCGCTCACCGGCCCCGTCGGTTCATCCGCACCGGCCGGGGCCGGCGTCCGCAACTCCACCCTGCCCGGCAGTCCGACACCGCCGGTCAGGAAAATCCGTATGCCCTGCTCCACCGTCACGTCAGGGAACGCGGCGTGCTCGCGGGAGCATACGACGACATCGCCCAGATAGAGATGGTTCGTCGGGACGTAGACCGCCAGCCAGGCCTCCGGCCCCGCGCCCCGGTCCACCTCGAACTCCCGCGTCAGGAACCCGAGGATCGGGCCCCGCACCGGGTGATCGATGAGCACGACGCGCTTGAACCCGGCCGTGTTGTCCGGCGAAAACGCCTCCAGGAGCTGCTTGACCGGGCTGTACACGGTCCGGAAGACCGGCACGTGCAGCAGCAGCGCCTCGGTCCACCCGACCACCCGCCGGCCGACCACGTTGCGCGCCAGGATGCCGACCAGCAGCACCGCCGTCGCGGCCGCCAGGATCCCCACGTAGGGCACCGGCCGCCCGAGCAGCCGGTTCGTGAGGCCCGACGTCCGCGCGTCGGCGAACTGGACGAGCCAGACGATGGCCACCACGCTCACGACCAGCGGCACGGTGAGGACCAGGCCGGTGACGAACCGCCGCCGGAGCCACTGCAGCATCCCCGATCACCGGACCGCCAGCCAGACGAACGTCGCCGCCGCCAGCGCCGCGCGGTACCACGCGAACGCGTCGAGCCGGTGGGTCGCCAGGAACCGGATGAAGAACCGCACGGTCAGGTAGCCGACCACGGCCGACGTGACGAGCCCGACGGCCATGAGGCCGAACTCGGGCGCGCCGAGCGCCATGCCGCGCAGGTCGAGCGCCTCCTTGCCCGCGCCGCCCAGGATCGCCGGGATGCTCATGAGGAACGTGAACCGCGCGGCCGCCTCGCGCCGCATGCCGAGCGCCATGCCCGCGGCAATCGTCGCGCCCGACCGCGAGACGCCGGGCACCAGCGCGGCCGCCTGCGCCACGCCGATCCCGAACGCGCCGGCCACCGACAGGCCCTCGTCGCCGTGTCCCTGCGCGCCCAGGCGCTCGATGACCAGCAGCAGCACCGCGCCCGCGAGCAGCGCCGAGGCGGCCACCGCCGGCGCGCGGAGCGCCTCGAGCGCGTCGCCCCACAGCAGCCCGATGACGACCACCGGCACCGTGCCCGCCACGATGAGCCACACGCGGCGCGCGGCCGGGTCGGACGCCCCGCGCAGCGCGCGCGGCACGGCCACCAGGATCTCGCCGATGTCCGCGCGGAAGAACGCGATGACGGCCAGCAGGGTGCCGACGTGGCAGAAGACGTCGAACGCCAGGTCGAAGCCCTGCCCGCTCGATCCCGCCCAGCCGAAGAACTCGCGGGCGAGGATCAGGTGGGCGGAACTCGACACCGGCAGGAACTCCGTCAGGCCCTGCACCACGCCGAGGATGGCGGCGTCTG
Organism: Vicinamibacterales bacterium; assembly: GCA_041394725.1. Taxonomy (GTDB): domain Bacteria; phylum Acidobacteriota; class Vicinamibacteria; order Vicinamibacterales; family SCN-69-37; genus JAWKHR01. The sequence continues at coordinate 27,445 of JAWKHR010000062.1, forward strand.
GCAGCGTCACGAGGTCGCGGGTCGCACCTGGCTCAGGCCCGCGCCCGCTTCGCGCGGGAGCCGGACTGGCCCTGTCCCTGCGGCGCCTTCGCCTGCGCCTGCACCGGCTGCGTGCGCCGCCGGCTGATGATGACCGCGATGGCGGCCGCGATGAACACCGACGAGTAGGTGCCGGTGATGATGCCGACCAGCATCGTGAACGAGAAGCTCCGCAACACCTCGCCGCCCAGCGCGAAAAGCGCGAGCACCGTGAGGAACGTGGTGCCCGACGTGATGATCGTCCGCGACAGCGTCTGGTTGACGCTGGTGTTGACCACCGATTCCAGCGGCTCCCGCCGCATCATCCGCTGGTTCTCGCGGACCCGGTCGAAGATGACGATCGTGTCGTTGACCGAGTAGCCGGTGATCGTCAACAGCGCGGCGATGACGTTGAGCGAGATGTCGTAGCCGAACCACGTGAGGAACGCCATCGTCACCAGCAGGTCGTGGAAGACCGCGACGATGGCGCCGACCGCGAACGTGAAGTTGAACCGGAAGCCGATGTAGACCAGGATGCCGCCGAGCGCGAAGAGCGTCGCGTAGACGCCCTTGCGCGTCAGATCCTGTCCGACGATCGGCCCGACGACCTCGCGGTCGAGCACTTCGAACTCGCCGATGTTCGCGGCCCGGAGCGCGGCCTCGGCCGCGGCGGCCTGGTCCGTGATGCTGGCGCCCTGCTCGGCCTCGGTCGAGACCGGCAGCCGCACCAGCACGTCGTTGTCCGACCCGCCGCCCGAGACGCGCTGGACGACGACGTTGCCCGGGATCGCCGACCGGATCTGGTCGTCGCCCACCGGGGCCTGGAAGCGCAGCGTGAGCGCCGTGCCGCCGGTGAAGTCGATGCCGAGCGGGATGCCGCGCGTGGCGACGGTGCCGATGCCGGCGACGATGATCAGCACCGACAGGGCGATCGCCTGCCAGCGCCACTTCAGGAAGTCGATGTGGGTGTCGGAAAGAATTCGCATGACTGGATCCCGGCCCTCAGACGCTCAGCTGGGCGCTGCCCGCCGGCTTGCGCGACAGGATGAACTCGAACAGCGTGCGCGAGACGAAGACGGCCGTGAAGACGTTGGCGACGAGCCCGAAGAACAGCGTCGTCGCGAACCCGCGGATCGGCCCCGTCCCGAACTGGAACAGGAAGGCCGCGGCGATGAGCGACGCGATGTGGGTGTCCACGATCGTCACGAACACGCGGTCGAACCCGGCCGCCACCGACTGGCGCGCGCCCTTCTTGGTCGCCAGTTCCTCGCGGATGCGCTCGAAGATCAGCACGTTCGAGTCCACCCCCATGCCGATCGTCAGGATGAAGCCCGCGATGCCCGGCAGCGTCATGACCGCCCCGAGGTAGGCCATGAACCCCAGCAGGATGACCAGGTTCAGCCCGACCGAGACGAACGCGTTGATGCCGGCCAGCTTGTAGTAGACCAGCATGAACACCGTGACCAGCGCGAGGCCCGTGATCGAGGCCAGGATGCCCGCCCGGATCGAGTCGCGGCCGAGCGTCGGCCCGACGACCTTCTCCGAGAGGTAGTCGAGCGAAGCCGGCAGCGCGCCCGACCGCAGCACGAGCGCCAGGTCCTGCACCTCCTGCTGCGTGAACGACCCGGTGATCCGCCCCTCGGCCGAGATCGCCGTCTGGATCGTCGCGTAGGAGACCACGCGGCCGTCCAGGATGATCGCCAGCAGCCGGCCGATGTTCTCGCTCGTGACCTTCTGGAACTTCGCCGCGCCCTGGCTGTTGAGCGAGAAGGCCACCGCCGGCAGGTTGAGCTCGTCCTGCGTCGGCCGCGCGTTGCGCAGGTCGTTGCCGGTGATCGCGGCCACCTTCGGCACCAGGAAGAAGCCGCCCGGGTCGCCGGGCTTGCCCGACGAGCCCGGCACGACCTCCATGTCGTCGGGCACCTTGCCGTCATAGGGCGCGAGCAGCGTCGCCTCGTCCGGCGCCGATCCCGCCTGGATGATCTTCAGCTCGAGCAGCGCCGTCTGGCCGATGAGCGCCTTCGCCCGCTGGACGTCGCGCAGGCCGGGCAGCTGGATCATGATCTGATCGCCCGTCGTGCCGTACTCGCCGATCTGGCTCTCGGCCACGCCGAGCTCGTTGATCCGGCGGTCGATCGTCTGGATCGCCTGCGTGACCGCCGAGGCGCGCGTCGTCACCACCATGTTCGGCCGCATTGCGAACCGGTACGCACCGCCGCCCTGCGACTGCCGGTCGTAGAGCTGCGAGACCTGCGTGTCGGCCAGCGTCCGGAACTGCGCGTCCTTCTCCGGCGCCACGCCCTGGACGGTGAACGCCGTCAGGCCGTCGGTGGCCGTCGTAATCGTGATGCCCGCGTCGGCGGCCACCGCGCGCAGCTGCTCGGCGCTCGTCTGGTTCTCGAGCTTGAGCGCGTCGTCGGTCTGCACCCGCAGGATGAGCTGGAGGCCGCCCTGCAGGTCGAGCCCGAGGCGCACCTTCTGCGCCGGCGGATAGAAGGACACGGTCGCGACGGCGATGACCGCGAGGATGAGCAGGAACTTCCACTTGAGGTTCTTGTACATGGCTTACATCCGACCCGATTCCTGGTCGACCACCGGGTCCTGGCCCTGGTACCCGCCGATGCCGGCCCGCGCCACCTCGATCCGGACCCGGTCCGCGATCTGGACCTGGACCGACTTCTCGGACACCTTCGTGATCTGGCCGTAGATGCCCGACGTGGTGATCACCTTGTCACCGACCTTCAGGCTGGACTGGAACGTTTCGATCTTCTTCTGCCGGCGGCGCATGGGCATCAGCACCAGCACGTAGAAGATGAGGATCATCAGCGCGAAGGGAAGCAGCGACACCCAGGGGTTCGGCTGCCCCGCCCCGGGCTGGGCCATGGCGAGGACAAACGGATAGCTGGACAAGACAGTCATTTCAGAGGCTGGCGGCGGGAATAGGTCTCGAGGAACTCGTCTCTGAAGCGCCAGAAGGTTCCGAGCTCAATAGCGTTCCGTATGCGCTCCATGGTGTCAAGGTAAAAGTATAGATTATGCAGTGTGTTAAGGGCGGCCGCGGTCATCTCGCCCACGGTGAACAGGTGGCGAAGATAGGCCCGGCTGTGCCGCCGGCAGGTCGGACAGCCGCAGGCCGGATCCGGGGGCGCCGGGTCCTCGGCATAGCGGGCATTCTTGATATTGATGGGCCCCTGCCGGGTGAAGAGCTGGCCGTTCCGGGCATTCCGGGTCGGCAGGACGCAGTCGAAGAGGTCCACCCCGCGGGCGACGGCCTCCACCAGGTCGTCGGGCATGCCGACCCCCATCAAATATCTAGGGCGGTCCTCGGGGAGCTGGGCCGCAGTATGCCCGACAATGTCGTACATGTCCCGTGAGGGCTCCCCCACCGAGAGCCCGCCGATCGCGTAGGCCTCGAACCCGACCGCCAGAGTGCCGGCCACCGACCGGTCGCGCAGGCGGGGATAGGTGCCGCCCTGGACGATCCCGAACTGGACCTGGCCGGACGTCGGGCGCGCGACGTCGGGCGCGCGGCCGGATCGGATCGCGTCGAAGCGATCGCGCCCGCGTCGCGCCCAGCGGAGCGTGCGCTCGGTCGCGGCGCGGACGTCGTCCTCGGTCGCGGGCCACGCGGGACACTCGTCGAGCATCATCGCGACGTCGGCGCCGAGGCGGGACTGGATGTCGGCGGCCGACTCGGGCGTGAGCGACAGCGCGCGCCCGTCGAGGTGCGACTGGAACGTGACGCCGTCCTCGTCGAGTCGCCGTCGCGCGGCGAGGCTGAACACCTGGTAGCCGCCCGAGTCGGTGAGGATCGGGCGCGACCACCCCATGAACGCGTGCAGGCCGCCGGCGCGCGCGATGAGCGCGTCGCCCGGTCGCAGGTGCAGGTGGTAGGTGTTGGCGAGGATGATGTCGGGCGCGAGCGCCTCGACCTGATCGACGGTCAGGCTCTTGATGGCGCCGCGCGTGCCGACCGGCATGAAGGCCGGCGTGCGGACGATCCCGTGGGGCAGCTGGAGCGCGCCGCGGCGCGCCGGGCCGTCCCGGGCCACCACGTCGAAGCGCCATCCCCCCGCCACGGCAGGTAGCCTATAATGACTCGCCGGTCGGACGCCCCCTTCCGCGTGCGACCGCATTCCGTGACGCGACACAAACGACTCCGCGTAGGCGTGCTCTACGGTGGCCGGTCCGGCGAACACGAAGTGTCGCTGGCGTCGGCCGCTGCGGTGTTCGCGAACCTCGACCCCGAACGCTACGACCGCGTGCCGCTCCGCATCGAGAAGGACGGCCGCTGGGTGCTCGCCGACCGCCCGCCGTCGGCGGCGTCGGCGGCCGAGGTCTTCGAGCAGGTGCGGAGCGAAGCCGCGCGCCGGGGCGGCCGCGAGGTGTTCCTGCCGCCGCGGCCGGGCGAGGACGCGCTGGTCCTCGTGGACCGCCGGTCGGCGCGCGCCGACGATCCGGAGGCGGCCGCGTCGGTCACCGGCCTCTCGCTGGACGTGATTTTTCCCGTGCTGCACGGCCCCCTGGGCGAGGACGGCACGATCCAGGGCCTGCTGGAGCTGGCCAACCTGCCCTACGTCGGCTGCGGCGTGCTCGCCTCGGCCGTGGGGATGGACAAGGGCGTGATGAAGATCCTGTTCCGGGCCGCGGGCCTCCGCGTGCCGGACTGGATCGTCGTCCGCCGCGACGACTGGCACGCGTCGCACGCCGCGCTCACCGCGCGCGTCGCCTCCGAGCTGGGCTTCCCGGTCTTCGTCAAGCCGGCCAACATGGGGTCGAGCGTCGGGATCTCGAAGGTGCACGACGCGTCGGGCCTGGACGGGGCGATGCTCCGGGCGCTCGAGTTCGACGCGAAGGTGCTCGTGGAGGCCGCGGTGCCCGCCGCGCGCGAGATCGAGTGCGCGGTGCTCGGCAACGAGGACGCGCGGGCGTCGGTGCCCGGCGAGATCGTGCCGTCCCGCGAGTTCTACGACTACGAGGCGAAGTACCTCGATGCCGGGTCGCGCCTCGAGATTCCCGCGGCGCTCGACGCCGACGTCACCGCCGCCATCCAGCAGCAGGCCGTCGCCGCGTTCCACGCCATCGAGGGCAGCGGCCTCGCGCGCGTGGACTTCCTCCTCAACGGCGGGACGGGCGAGCTGTTCGTCAACGAGATCAACACGCTGCCCGGCTTCACCACCATCAGCATGTTCTCCAAGCTGTGGGCCGCGTCCGGCGTCGACTATCCCACGCTCGTCGATCGGCTCGTCACGCTCGCGCTCGATCGTCACGCCCGCAAGCAGGATCTGAAAACCAGCGTCGTCTGATCGCACGGATCGCGATCGCGCCGCGCCACGCGCGCGCGAGACGACGAACTTTTTGACAATCGCGCGCACTTTGTGCTTGACACCGTTTTCATCTCATCCATAATCTACATCTTGCGTGGGAGCGACGGGCTCAGACCACCTATTGGGTATGGTCGGACATCACGGCCGGTCAATCTCACACACGTCACTGATGAGTACGGACGACAGACGGCACGCGTCGGGACGATCGAGCGACGCGACGGCGCGCTACACGATGATGTAGGGCGGTGCGGGAACGGCGAAGCTGCCGTTGCCCGCTTTTTTTGTGAAGAATCGCGGCACACCGGTCGATAACCGGGTAGCGCCGCAACGAGGCGCGAGTCCGGTGCGCGCGGGCGAGCGAGCCGAAAGGCCGTGACGTCGCGGCACCAGCGGGACTCACGCAAAACCACGGACGAAGGGGGGGACACAGACAATGGCGAAGAAAGCAGCCAAGGGCGGGAAGAAGAAGGGCGGCAAGAAGCGGTAAGTCTGCCCAGACCCGCAAGAGAAAAAGGGGGGCGTTCGTCGCCCCTCTTTTTTTTTGTCCGGCCGCCGGCGTGACCGCGTCGGCCGCCGGCGCGATCAGCGGAACGTCACGCCGTCCCAGATCCGGATCCGCTGGATCACGTCGCCCTGGCGGATCGCGTCCAGGTGCTCCATCCCCTGGACCACCGTCCCGAACACCGTGTACCGCGCGTCGAGGTGCGGCTGCGGCGAGACCGTGATGAAGAACTGGCTGCCGCCCGTGTCCGGCCCCGACAGCGCCATCCCCACCGTCCCGCGCACGAAGGGCTTCGCGCTCAGCTCGTCCTGGATCGTGTAGCCCGGCCCGCCGGACCCGTCGCCGCGCGGGTCGCCCGCCTGCACCACGAACGCCGGCACCACCCGGTGAACCGCCAGTCCGTTGAAGAAGCCGGCCCGCGCCAGCTCCACGAACGACCGCGTCGTCATCGGCGCCTCGACCACGTTCAGCTCGATCTCGATGACGCCGGCCGGCAGGTCGATGAACGCGTGCGGCGAGTAGGCCGGGTGCAGGATGGCCTCCGATCCGAACACGTCGGCCGGCTCGCGCAGCGTCGCCGGCCGCGTCGGCCGCGCGTCGGTCACGCCGGCCGCGCGCAGCAGGCGCGCGGCGACCAGCCGCACCGGCCAGGACGGGTCGTCCAGCGCGCGCGTGAGCACGCCCCGTGCCACCTCGCCGCCGTAGGCCGCCAGCCCCTCGAGCGCCGCCACGCGCGCGTCGTCGGTCGCGTCGGTCCCGGCGCGGTCGTAGGCCGTGGCCAGGCGCGCGATGCCGCCCTCGGGCTTGCGATCGCCCAGGATGGACGCGGCCGCGGCGCGCAGCCCGTAGTCGGCCGCGCCCAGCGCGGCATCGACCCGCGTCATCAGGTCGGGCGCGCCAACCGCGGCCAGCGCGGTGAGCACCGGCGCCTGCACGCGCGGATCCTGATCCGCGGCGAGCGCCTCGAGCGCCGGCCGCGCGCTCTCGGCCGGCAGCGTGCCCAGGATCTCCGCGAGGCCGGCACGCACGGTCGGCTCGGGATCGGCCGGCAGGCTCGACAGCACGAAGAGGAACGACTGCGGGTCCAGGCGCGCGGCCGCGCGCATGGCGGCCAGGCGCATGGCCGGCCACGGATCGACGAACCGGTCGATGAGCGCGTCGAAGGCCTGGCCATCGCCGATGGCGCCGAGTGCGCCGACCGCCTCGAGGGCCAGGTTCGGCGGCGCGTCCCCGCCGAACGCGATCTGTTCGAGGCCCGGCACCGCGGGCTGGTGCTTCAGCTGCGCCAGCGCGCGCGCGGCGGTGACCCGCAGCCGGACGTCCGCGTCGGCCTGCCCGACGAGCGCCACGGCGAGGGGCGCGACGCGGGCGTCCCCCAGCGCGGCGAGTCCGCGAATCGCGAACGACGCGGTCATGACGCCCGGCGTCGGCGCCAGCGTCCAGAGCGCGTCGGCGGCGCGCCGATCGCCGATGCGCTGGAGCGCGAAGGCCACCGGCCACCACCGCGTCACCGGCGCGCCGTCGGGGCCGAGCGCGACCTTCGCGAGCGAGTCGTAGTCGCGCAGCCGCACCAGGGCGAAGAGCGAGAGGCGGCACACCTCGATGTTCGGGTCCTGCGGCGCCTCGTCCTCGGGGGTGACCGAGGCGAGCCACGGCCCGCAGCCCGCCGCCGCGGTGGCGATGGCGGGACCGGCACCGGACGCGCCCCCGGCGGCGCCCCCCGCGCCCGCCGCGGGCGGGCCGATCAGGCCGAGCGCCTCCGCCGCGCGGCCGCGCACCATCGGGTCGGGGTCGGCGAGCGCGGCTTCGAGCGGAGCCGCAGTGTCGGGAGCGGCGAGCAGGCCGAGCGCGAAGGCCGCGCTGGCGCGGACGTCCGGCTCGGTGTCCGAGAGCGCGCCCACCAGCCAGCGCGCGCCCGCCGGATCACCGACCCGTCCGATGGCGAGCGCCGCCCGGCGTCGCACGGCGGCATCGGGATCGAGCGAAAGCGCGCCCAGGTGGGCGCTGCCGGCGGGCGTCAGCATGCGCGCGGCGCCCTCGGGCGCCATGGCGGTCGCGCCGCGATCGGCCAGCACCCGCTGCTGTTCGAGCCGCAGGATCCACGCGACCTTCTCGTCCAGCGGCACCTGGGGCGCCGGGGGCTCGACCGGCACGGGCGGGGCCGGCGGGTTGGACGCGCAGGCCGCGGTCGTCAGCAGGGCGACCAGGAGGGGAAACCGGACCGTCCAGGGCAGCGCGCGTCGCATCATGACCGGACCATGGTACCTAATCTTGATCGCCTCCGGTCCCGGTCGGCTCCGCCCCGTCACCGCACCGCCGGGCGCCGGGGCGATCGGATAGACTCGCGGTGTTGGACATCCGGTACCTGGCGATCGAAGGACCACTGGGGCTGGGCAAGAGCGCGCTGGCCGAACGGCTGGGCGCGCGCCTGGACGCCGCCGTCGTCCTCGACGAGACCGAGAACCCGTTCCTCGCGGACTTCTACGCGGATCGGTCCGGCGCGGCCTTCCAGGCGCAGCTCTTCTTCACGCTGGCGCGGCACCGCAAGCTGCTGGCCCTGCGCCAGGGCGACCTCTTCAGCCAGACGACGGTCTGCGACTTCATCTTCGAGCGCGACCGCATCCACGCGTTCCTGAACCTCGACGACAACGAGCTGTTCATCTACCAGCGGCTCTACGACCTGGTCTCGCGCGATCTGGCCGTGCCCGACCTCGTCATCTACCTGCAGTCGCCGACCGACACCCTGCGCCGCCGGCTCGCCGATCGCGCCGAACGGCGGGGCGACGA
>JAWKHR010000063.1:0-35477 GCA_041394725.1 Vicinamibacterales bacterium
GTCTTCGAGCAGATCCACGAGGCGGAGCGGCTCGCGGCGGAGGCGTTCGACGGCTCCGGGATCACGCCGACCGTCACCGGGTCCGGGCGCCTGTTCTCCACGCTCGACCACTACCTCGTCACCTCGCAGCTCACGAGCTTCACCACCGCGTTCCTGACCGTGTTCGGCGTGATCTTCGTCGTGTTCCGCTCGTGGCGCTTCGGCGCGCTCGCCATCGTCCCGAATCTGTTCCCGGTGCTGGCCGTGTTCGGCGTCATGGGGTGGCTGGACATCTCGCTCAACGTCGCCACCGTGATGCTGGCCAGCGTCGCGCTGGGCGTGGTCGACGACGACACGATCCACTTCATCAGCCGCTACCGGCGCGAGACGCAGGCCGGCCTGTCCACCGAGGCCGCGATCGAGGCCGCGACGATGCACGAGGGCCGCGCGGCGCTGACGACGGCGCTGGTCAACAGCTGCGCGTTCGCCGTGCTCGCGCTGTCCGAGTACAAGCCGACCGCGTGGTTCGGCGGCCTGCTCGCGACGACGATGATCGTGGCGTTCCTCGCGGAGGTGTTCGTGCTGCCGGCGACGATCATGCTCGCGCCCCGGCTCTTCGCGGCGCGCGGGGGTGAGATCGACCCGCCCGGCGGGATCGGAGGGCCGCGGTGAGCGGCTGGATTCTCGCCGCGCTCATGGCCGGGCTTGCGGGAGGCGTCAAGCCGGCTCCCGCGCCCGCGGCGCAGGGCGGTGCCGCGCGCACGACCATCGGCGGCGAAGTGCGGGTGACCGCCGACGTCCTGCCGCGGCTCGACGCTGTCGAGGCCCGGCCCGAGGCCTCGCTCCAGGTGGCGCGGAGCGCCGGGCGCTGGCGCGCGGCCGCCGACGTCGCCGTCGAGGCGCTCGCCGCCCGTCGCGGCGAGGCCGGCGACGGGTTCACCGGCGCCGCGATCGCGCGCGTGCGTGACGCCTGGGTCGAGGTCACCGGACGCCGCGGCGACCTGCGGGCCGGCTTCGGGACGCTGCCGTGGGGCCGGCTCGACGAGGTGCAGCCGTCCGACGTGATCAATCCGCTCGACACGACGCGCTTCTTCCTGCACGGTCGCCGCGACGCCCGCCTGCCGGTCGCCTTCGTGCGAGGCCGGCTGTTCGCGTCGGACCGGATGTCCGTCGAGGGCGTGCTCGCGCCCGTCTTCCGGCGCGGCGTGTTCGATCGGCTCGACGAGGAGACCTCGCCGTTCACGCTGACGCGTGACGCGGCGGCGCCGCCCGGCGTGACCCTGCCGTCCACGCGCGTCCACCACGAGTCGCCCCGGGATTCGGGCGCGGGTCTCTCGGGCGGCGGCCGGCTGTCGATGACGGTCGGGCGGACCGACGCGTCCCTCGCGATCTATCGCGGCTTCGACGCGTTCGGGCCGATCGTCCTGGAGACGAACGTGCTGCCGGGCGCCGGACCCGTCCCCGTCGTCGTCGGCCGGCTGGTGGGCCTGCATCCGCGGTTCACGATGATCGCCGGCGACTTCGAGACCGTTCGCGGCGCGTGGGGCGTGCGCGGCGAGGTCGCCGCGTTCGTCGAGAAGACGCTTGCGGCGCCCACCGCGACGGGCACCACCAGCGGCCACGTCGTCGAGGGCGGCATCGGCGCCGACCGGAGATGGGGTGGCACGACCCAGCTGTTCGTCTCGGTGCTCGTGCACCGCGAGTGGTCGGGGGAGGCGCCGGCGGTGAACCGCACCGACGTCAACCTCGTGGGGTCGATCGAGCGCACGTTCGGCCGCGATCGCTACCGCGCGCGGATGTTCGGCGTCGCCAATCCGGCCGACGGGTCGGCGTTCCTCCGCGCGCTCCTGGCCTGGAGCGTCCGCGACGACGTGGCGATCGACGTCTCGGCCGGCACGTTCCTGGGATCGGGCGACGACGCGATCGCCCGCTTCGACCGCCGCGACTTCGCCCTGCTCGGCGTGCGGTTCACGTACTAGGCGCGGCTCGCGGCCTCCGGACGCGCGGGAACGCGTCGAGCAGACTCCCCGCAGGCGGCCAACACGCCTGTCCAGCGGACGGGTCTGTTTTCCACAAAGGGGGACGGGTCTGTTTTCCACAGATTTGGCACAATGGAGACCCGTCCCCCTTTGTGGAAAACAGACCCGTCCCCCTGTTCGCCGAGAATGCCGGGCCGCTGACCGGCTCGGGCAACAACACCTATCTCCTGGACGGCCCCGAGCCGATGCTCGTGGACGCCGGCGTGGGCCGGGCGGCGCACGTGGACGCGGTGGCCGCGGCGCTCGCGGGGCGTCCGCTGGCCCGCGTGCTCCTCACGCACGGCCACCCGGACCATGCCTCCGGCCTGCCCGCGCTTCGCGCGCGATGGCCGGCCGTCGTCGCCTGCCAGTGGGGCGTCGAGCCCGCGCCCGGCTGGCAGCCGCTGTCGGACGGCGACGTCGTCTCGAGCGGCGCGCTGTCGCTGACCGTGCTGCACACGCCGGGGCACGCCGCCGACCACGTCTGCTTCTGGGACCCCGTCGAGCGGGTCATCTTCGGCGGCGACATGGTGCTCGAGCACACGACCGTGATGATCCCGGCCGGCCACGGCGGCGGCCTGGCGGCCTACCTGGCCTCGCTCGAGCGCCTCGCCGCGCTCCGGCCGGCACGCCTGTATCCGGGGCACGGCCCGGTCATCGAGCAGCCGGTGCGCCTCATCCGCGCCTATGTCGCGCACCGCCGGCAGCGCGAGCAGCAGGTGCTCTCGTGCCTGGCGCGGGGCGAGGCGACCGTCGAGGCGATCGTGGATCGGATCTATCCGGACCTCGCCCCCGGCCTCCGCGACGCCGCGCGCCTCACCGTCGAGGCACACCTGCAGAAACTGCGCCAGGAGGGCCGGGCGTAAGCACCCGCGACCGCCGGCCGTAGTACAGTCCCGACCGATGCCCGGCCCGAACGGAACGCGATCGACCCTCGACAGGCTCCGGCGCTACCTGCTCGCGCTGCTCGTCTTCGGCTTCGCGGCCACCAGCCTCGACCTCACGCTGCTCGAGCACTACGAGGACGCGCGGCAGATCATCCCGTTCGGCGTGATCGCCCTCTCGCTCGCCACGATCGTCTGGCACGCGGCGACGAGGAGCCCGGCGAGCCTGGTGACGCTGCGGCTCCTGATGGTCGTGTGCCTGTTCACGGGCGGCCTGGGCCTCGTCTTCCACTTCCAGGGAAACATGGGGTTCCAGCTCGACATGAACCCCGACATCGGGAAGTGGGACCTGTTCTGGCGCGTGATGCACGCGAAAGCGCCGCCAGCCCTGGCGCCGGGCGCCATGGCACAATTGGGCCTGTTGGGCCTCATCTACGCCTACCGGCATCCCGCGGGCGAACCCGCGGGTCCCGACCGGTGAACCCCCGCCCGCTGTCCGAGGAGTCTGCCATGTCCCTGAAACGCACCGTGATCGCCGTGATGATCCCCGCCGTGCTCCTGCTGCTGCCGCTCTCGGCGCGCACCCGCGCGCAGGTCGGCCAGGGGATCATGGACGTCAACGGCATGACCGAGGCCCAGCTCACCGCCCTGCCCGGCATGACGCCGGCCCTCGTCAAGGGCGTGATGGAGAAGCGGCCCTTCGAGAACGTCAAGGCCCTCGACGATTACCTGAAGTCGCAGGGAATGACGGCCGAGCAGACGGCCGCGATCTACGAGACCGCGTTCATCCACCTCAACCTGAACACGGCGACCGGCCCGGAGATCCTCCTCGTCCCGAAGATCGCCCGGCGCATGACCCGCGAGTTCGAGGAGTACCGTCCCTGGCGGACGTGGGAGCAGTTCGATCGCGAGATCGGCAAGTACGTCGGCGCGGAGGAGACGAACCGGCTGAAGAAGTACGTGTTCATCCCGATCGACCTCAACACGGCGTCCGACGAGACCATCATGACGATCCCGGGCATGACGCCCCGCATGCTCCGCGAGTTCAAGGAATACCGTCCCTGGAAGACCAAGGAGCAGTTCGACCGCGAGATCGGCAAGTACGTCGGCCCCGCGGAGACCGCGAGACTGTGGCGGTTCGTGGTGATCGGCGGATGAAGATTGTCCCGGGCCCCTGCAAGGCGGCCCGGCACCTGGATTCAAAGTTCGAACTTCAAACTTCGAAGTTTCGCGCGCCCCGGGGGCATGATGTCACAGGCCTCCGGGGCGCTCCCAGCCCCCGGGGCTCTCAGGCCGGCTGCCAGCCGGGGGGCATCGGCTTCTGGCGTCCCGGCGCGTGGCCGGCGCCGGGGAGCGCGTCGCGGACGACGCGCTCGAGTTCCTCGAGGTAGGCGGTGAAGCGGCGGCGGCCGTCGGGCGTCAGTCGCACGGCGGTCTGCGGCCTCCGTCCCTCGTAGCCCTTCCAGACCTCCACCAGCCCCGCCGCGCGCAGCACCTCGAGGTGCCGGTTCAGGTTGCCGTCGGTCAGCGCGCAGAGCGCCTTGAGCTCGCTGAACCGCAGCCCGTCCGGGTTGGTGACGAGCGACGTGAGGATGCCCAGCCTGGCCTTCTCGTGCAGCACGCGGTCCAGGCCCTCGTAGGCGAAGCGGCCCTCCGCCGCGCCGTCGTCGTGCCGCCCGACGTCGAGCGGGTCCTCCCGCACGGGAGCCTCGCGCGCGGGGTCCTCGCGCGGCGTGGCGTCGCGGTCGCGATCGTCAGAAGTCGGTCGTCGTGACATGGCGTGTGCGTTCGCGGCCGACGGCCAGTACGGCCGCGGCCAGCAGTTGTCCGAGTCCAAACGTCAGGCCGACGCTCCAGGGCGACGGCACGCGCGTGCCGGTGGCGGCGACGAGCAGGCCGACGCCGGCGGTCCAGTAGAAGAGCGCCACGCCGCGGCTGCCTCGCGGCAGGCACGGGCTCGCGGCGAAGATCCCCACGCCGAACAGCAGCGCCCAGAGTCCGGGCAGCAGGCCGACGAGCGGCGCCGGCTGCGACAGCAGCGCGAACGACGCGACGAGCCCGGCGACGAGCGCCGGCAGGAACTGGCCCAGCACGAAGCGCGTCTGCCGGCGATCGACGGCGCGCGCGCGCCAGGCGTAGTGCCAGACGATCTCCGCGCACCCGATGGCCATCGCCACGGCGGCCGCGACCAGCCAGAACATCGCGAACGCGTTCGCGTCCGGCGCGGACTGCACCGCCGGCTGCCACGCCGCCGCGCCCAGGCCCACGAGACCCGACGCGGCCACCGGCACGGGCCGCCACCCGCGATAGATGTGGCCTCGCGCGAGGTGGTCGTGGATGGCTTCGATCTGCTCGAGCGCGCGGGTGACCTCGCTCATGCCGTGACCCTAAAGCTTTGCATGGCAAAGACCTGTCGTCAAGTATGCTGCCGCCGCCATGCTCGACCGCTGGTTCCACCTCGCCCAGGCGGGCACCACCGCGCGGACCGAAGCGCTGGCCGGCCTGACGACCTTCCTCACGATGGCGTACATCATCTTCGTCCAGCCGACGGTGCTGGGCGCGGCCGGCATGGACCCCGGCGCGGTGATGACGGCGACGTGCCTGGCCGCGGCGTTCGCGACGCTCCTGATGGGCCTTCTCGCGAACTACCCGATCGCGGTCGCGCCGGCGATGGGCCACAACTTCTTCTTCGCCTTCACGGTCGTCATCGCCGGCGGCACGCCGTGGCCGGTGGCGCTCGGCGCGGTGGCGATCGCGGGGCTCGTCTTCATCGCGACCGCGGGCCTCGGCCTCCGCGAGAAGGTCATCGAGGCGGTGCCCGCCTCGCTCAAGGAGGCGATGGGGGTCGGCATCGGGCTGCTCATCGCGCTCATCGGCCTCGAGTGGAGCGGCATCGTGGTGGACGCGCCGGGCACGCTGGTCACGCTGGGCCGGCTGAACACGCCGCCGGTGCTGCTGGCCGTCGGGACCCTCGCGCTCATGTCGGTGCTGACCGCGAGGAAGGTGCGCGGCGCGCTGCTCCTCGGCATGCTGGCCTCGACGGCGGTCGCGCTCGCCGCCGGCCTCGCGCGGTTCGAGGGCGTGTTCGCGCTGCCGCCGTCGCTCGCGCCGACGTTCCTGAAGCTCGACATCCCCGGCGCGTTCCGCCCGGACCTCATCGACGTCGTCTTCGTCTTCTTCTTCCTCGCGCTGTTCGACTCGATCGGCACGCTCATCGGCGTCGCCGGCCGGATCGGGCTCGTGCGCGGCGGCACGTTCCCGCGCGCGCGGCAGGCGCTGCTGGCCGACGCGGTCGGCACGGTCGTCGGCGCCGGCCTCGGCACGTCCACGGTCACCGCGTACATCGAGAGCACGGCCGGCGTGGCCGCGGGCGGGCGCACGGGCCTGACGGCGGTGGTCACGGCGGGCCTGCTCCTGGCGGCGCTCTTCGTCCATCCGCTCGTCCGGACGATCGGCGGCGGCTACACCACGCCGGGCGGCGTCGTCCTCTATCCGATCGTCGCGCCCGCGCTCGTGCTCGTCGGCGTGATGATGGTCGAGGGCGTGCGGCGGATTCCGTGGGACGACTTCACCGAGGCGCTGCCGGCGTTCCTGGCGATGATCACGATGCCGCTCGCGCTCAGCATCACCGACGGCATCGCGTTCGGGTTCATCGCGCTGGCCGTCCTCAAGCCGGCGACCGGCCGCGCCCGCGACCTGCACCCACTCGCGTACGTGTTCGCGGCGCTGTTCCTCGCGCGGTACGCCTGGATGTGACGGGGCCGGCCGGCGCGCCGCCCGCCGCGTCCGCCGCAGCGCCCGTGCCCGCTGCCGCGCCCGCCGCAGCGCCCGTGCCCCGTGGCCGCACCCGGCTTCGGGGATGCGACCACCCGGCCGCCTGAGGGACAATGACCCGGTGACCGACACCCCGCGCGCCCGCGTCCACCCGCTCATCACGCCGTCGGACCTCGCGGCGGCCGACAGCCCGCCGCTCCTGATCGATCTGCGCCCGGCCGAGCACTTCGCGCGCGGCCACCTGCCCGGCGCGGTTCACCTCGACCTCTGGGGCGTGAGCCTCATCGACACGAGCGAGGCGCCGCTCCGCGCGTTCGGCTGGATGATCGGGCACCTGTTCTCGCTCCGCGGCGTGACGCCGGATCGCCCGGTCGTCGTCTACGAGAAGGACTCCGGGATCCGCGCCGCGCGCGCGTGGTGGTTCCTCGAGTACCTCGGCCACCCGGACGTGCGGGTCCTCGACGGCGGCATCACGGCCTGGCTGGCCGAGGGCCTGCCGGAGACGACCGAGGCCGTCTCGCCGGTGGCGAGTACCTGGCACGGCACGCCGGACCCCGCGAAGGTGGCGACGTGGATCGAGGTCCGGGACCGGCTCGGACGTCCGGACGTCGCGCTCGTGGACACCCGCAGCGAGGCGGAGTACACGGGCGCGATGGTCCGCGCGAAGCGCGGCGGCGCGATTCCGGGCGCGACGAACCTCGAGTGGACGCAGAACCTCGACGCCGACGGCCGCTTCAAGTCGCCAGACGCGCTCCGCGCGATGTACGAGGCGCAGGGCGTGACGCCTGATCAGGAGGTGATCACCTACTGCCAGGGCGGCTACCGTGCCGCGCACGCCTACCTCGCGCTGGCCATCCTCGGGTACCCGACGCTGCGCAACTACACCGGGTCGTGGAAGGAGTGGGGCGACCGCGAGGACCTGCCGATCGAGCGCCCCGGCGCCCGGCCGTAACGGCGAACGCCTCACATGCTGAGCCTGCGCGGTCTCGTCGGCGGCGTCGAACGGTCCTACGACCTCGCGCCCGGGACGTTCGTCGTCGGGCGGCTGTCGTCGTGCGACCTGGTCATCGACGATGCGACGGTCTCGCGCCACCATGCGCGGCTTCGGGTGACCGACGCCGGCGCGTCGATCGCCGACGCGGGCAGCCGCTACGGCACGTTCCTGAACGGCCGCCGCGTGAAGTTCGAGGACGTCGCGGTCCGGCCGGGCGACGAGCTGAAGCTCGGCGAGGTCCGCCTGGTGATGGGCCAGCGCGTGGCCGAGGCGGACCTGCTCAGCGAGGACCACGAGGTGTCGGAGGGGCCCGGCACGATCTGCCTGCCGCTCGCGGCGGCCGGCGAGGCGGACGCGGGCGCGCGCGGCGGGGTGCTGCGGCTCATCGCCGACGTCGGGCGCACGCTGCTCGGCAGCCGGTCGGCGGGCGACGTGCTGGCGCACGTCGTCGATCGCGCGTTCGAGGCGGTGCCGGCCGAGCGGGCGTTCCTCATGCTGTGCGAGCCGGACGACGAGGCGCTCACGGCGCGGGTGCTGCGGCACCGCGACGGCACGGTCCCGGACAAGCCGACGATCAGCCGCGCCGTCGTCCGGCGCGTCATGCGCGACCGCGTGGCCATCCTGGCCGCCGACGCCGCGCACGACCCGCGCCTCGGCCCGACCGACAGCATCGCGCGGTTCAACATCCGGGCGTTCCTGTGCGCGCCGATCTGGAACCGCGACGAGGTCATCGGCGTGCTCTACGTGGACAGCCCGCGCGCCGGCTGCTTCCGCGCGGACCACCTCGACGCGTTCGCCGCCCTCGCCAACGCGGCCGCCGTCGCGATCGAGCAGGCGAGGCTCACCGGCCAGCTGGTCGAGGAGCAGCGCCGCCGCGAGCGCCTGCAGCGGTACCATTCGCCCGCGGTCGTGAGCCGGATCCTCGAGTCGACGTCTCCCGACGGCACGGAGGCGGCGCAGGAGCGCGACGTGACCGTGCTCTTCTGCGACCTGGTCGGGTTCACCGCGATCTGCCAGGACATGCCCGCGGTCGAGGCCGCGACGCTCCTCAACGCGTTCCTCACGGAGATGAGCGACGTCGTCTTCGACCACGAGGGCACGCTCGACAAGTTCATGGGGGACGCGCTGCTGGCCGTCTTCGGCGCGCCGTTCGACCAGCCGGACCACGCGGTCAAGGCCGTCCAGGCGGCGTGCGTCATGCGCCGCGCGCTGGCCGACCTGAACGCGCGCCGCGAGGGGCCGCCGCTCGAGATGCGCGTGGCGATCAACACCGGCCCCGCCGTCACCGGCGACATCGGGTCGCCGCGCCGGCGCGAGTTCACCGTGCTCGGCGACACGGTCAACACGGTCGCCCGCCTCGAGGACGAGGTGGCCGCGCCCGGCGACATCGTCATCTCCGGCGAGACGCTCGGGCGGCTCGGCGGGCGGGTCGCCGTCCGGCCGCTCGGCGCCCGGACCCTGCGCGGCCGGGGGGCTCCCCTGGAGGTCTACGCCGTCCTGGACTAGCCCGGTGGCCCGCCCCGGCCGCGCGCCCGTGCAACGCCCGGGTGGCCGTACGCACCAAATTGACAGGGCGAAACGGGCATCCTAGACTTCAAGTCTTCCGCACCGGACGCACAGAGACAGCAGGCACATGGTCGGTCAGAACATCGGGAAATATCGCGTGGCCGACCGCGTCGGGCGTGGCGGCATGGGCACGGTGTACCGTGCCGTCGACGAGACCCTGCACCGCGAAGTCGCCATCAAGGTCCTCAACGCCGAGTTGAACGACCCGGAAATCGCGAAACGCTTCCGGGCCGAGGCGATCACCGTCGCCCGCCTCAACCACCCCGGCATCGCGACCATCTACGAGCTGTTCCAGCACGAGGGGCAGTGGCTGATGGTCATGGAGTTCGTGCGCGGCGAGACGCTCGAGCACCTGGTCGAGCGGATGGGGCCGCTCTCGGCCCAGCGCGCCGCCGAGCTGTGCATGCAGAGCCTCGCGGCGCTCGCGCACGCGCACAGCATGGGCGTCGTCCACCGCGACCTCAAGCCCGCCAACCTGATGATCACGGAGATGGGCTCCGTGAAGATCATGGACTTCGGCATCGCCCGCGTCTCCGGGACCGAACACCTGACCAACGCCGGCTACATGATGGGCACGCCCGCCTACATGGCGCCCGAGCAGGTGCTGGGCCACGAGATCGACGCGCGCGCCGATCTCTACGCGGTGGGCGTGGTGTTCTACCGCCTCGTCACGAAGGCGCTCCCGTTCAAGGGCGAGTCGCCGTTCGCGATGGCGCAGTCGCAGGTCAACGAGCCGCCGACGCCGATCGGCACGCTGCGCACGGATCTCCCGCCCTGGGTGGATCAGGTCATCGTCCGCGCGCTCGCGAAGAACCCGGTCGAGCGGTTCCAGTCGGCGGTCGAGTTCCACGAGGGGTTCGCGCGGTGCCTCGCCGGGTTGCCGCTGACCAGCGCGTACAGCTCGTCGGCGCCGACCGAACTGATGATGACGCCGGCGCGCGCGATGCCGACCGGATCGATCCGGACGCCGACCGGGCTCTCCGGCACCATGCCCCTGGGCACGCCGCCCATGAGCACGCCGCCCATGACCACGCCGCCGATGAGCACGCCCGCCGACCCGACGATGGCCGCGCCGGCGAGCGGTGCGGGCGGAACGCCCGCCGTCCCCGTCGGGCCGGCGGACCGGACGATGATGGCGTCGGACCTGACGCCGGCCGCCGCCGCGGCGACGGTCGCCGGGCCGGCGGGGACGGGCGCGAAAACGGTCGCGCCGAAGGGCAGTGGGCCGGGGACGAAGGACGGGAAGGGCGCGCAGGCCGCGGCGGGCGATCGCGGCGGTCTGCTGGCCATCGGCGCCGGCGTGCTCGTGATTGCGCTCATCGGCCTCGGCTGGTGGGCCTGGTCCTCGTCCGGGACGCCGCCAGTGCCGCCGTCGCCCGTCGATGCGATGGCCGACGGCACGGTGACGCCGCCCGGGCCGCCGCCCACCGACATTCCGCTGCCGCTGGACCCTGGGGCGACGGTCGAAGGCGCCGATCCGGCCGCTGCGGGTGCCGCGGGCGCCGGCACGGGATCCGGCGCGACGGGCGCCAGTGGCGCGGCGACGGGTGCGGCCGGGACGTCCGGCACGTCCGGCACGCCGCCGGCGGCGCGCGGAGGGTCGGCCACGGGAGCCGGCGCGCCCGCCGGGGCGGGAGGCGGCCGGAATGCGGCATCGAGCGGCGCGGGTCAGGCCGGCGGAGCCGGTACCGGGGTCGGCGCGGGGGCCGGCGGCGGGGTCAACGCCGAGACGTCGCCCGCCACGCCGGAGCCGCCCGCCGCGCGGCCGTCCGATCCTCTGCTCGCGTTTGCCGACGTCCGCATCGTCCTCGTCGACGGCAGCAAGGGGCGCGACGCGGACGCGCAGGTCATCTTCGGCAACGGCCGGGTGATCGTGCAGCCGCCCAACGCCGGCACGACGCTCGCGTCGATGGACTACCGCCGTATCCGCGTCGCGACCTACGTGAAGGCGCGCGATCCGAAGTGGGATGCCAGCGTGTTCGGGCCACCGGCCGATCTCGACACGCCCGGCACGATGTTCCGGCGCGCGGCACACTGGCTCGTGCTCCAGGGCGCGGACGCCTTCATCATCCTCCGGCTGGAGGACAGCAACGCCCAGCGGATTCTCGAGACCGTCGAGAGCCGAACGGGCCTCAAGATCGCCCGTCCGTAGCTCCGCGCGACGCGGCGGGCGCCCCGGAAAGGCAGCGCATGCGATTCCTCTCCCCGCTTCGCACCGTCATCGTCGGCGTCGCGGTCGCGGCCGGCGCGTCGTACGCCGCTCACGCGCAGTCACCCGCGGCATCGTCCGGGACGGCCGCCCGGGCGGCCGACCTCATCACCGAGCGCGACATCCGCGCGCACATGGAGTTCCTCGCGAGCGACGCGCTCAACGGCCGCGGCAGCGGCACGCGCGACGAGTGGATCACGGCGACCTACATCGGGTCGATGCTCCATCGCTACGGCGTCGAGCCGTTCGGCGACGCCGGCGGGTTCGTCCAGCAGATCGACCTCGCGCCGCTCGTCGCCGTCGCCGCGCCGGTGCTGCGGGCCGGGGCGCTGCGTCTCACGCACGGACAGGACCTGATCGTGCAGGCGCTCGGGCAGGGCTCGGCCGTGTCGGGTCCGCTGCACCGCTATCAGCGCGGCACGCCCGTGCCGGACGGCGCGGTGCTGCTGATGCCGGCCGACGCGACGTCGCGCGAGGATCGCACCGCCGCGAATGCCGCGGCGATGGTCCTGTCGCCGGAGACGCCGCAGGTCCGGTCGCGATGGGATGACGCCGCCGGCCAGCTGCCCGCGACGTCGCCGGCCGCCCTGCGACTGACGCCGGCGACGCGGACCACGCGGGTCGTGCTGTCGGCCGCGGCGTTCGATCAGGTGCAGGCCGTGCCCGAGGGCACGACGGTCACGCTCGACTTCACCACGCAGCCGGCGGCCGACCGGATGACCCACACGTGGAACGCGCTCGGGAAGATCACCGGCGCCGACCCGGCCCGCGCCGGCGAGGTGATTGTGCTGAGCGCGCACCTCGATCACATCGGCGCGCGCCAGGTGCCCGAGGGGCAGGACGGCATCAACAACGGCGCGGACGACGACGCGTCGGGGACGATTGCGGTGCTGGCGCTGGCGCGGGCGCTCGCGATGGGGCCGCGGCCGGCGCGCACCATCGTCTTCGCGCTGTTCGGCTCGGAGGAGCGGGGCGGCTACGGCGCCGGCTACTTCGTCGACCTGCCCGTCGTGCCGCTCGATCACATCGTCGCGGACCTGCAGTTCGAGATGCTGGGCCGGCCCGATCCGCTGGTGCCCGAGCATCACCTGTGGCTGACCGGCTACGAGCGGTCGGACCTGGGCGCGGAGCTGGCGAAGCATGGCGCGCTGCTCGTGGCCGACCCGCATCCGGATCAGAGCTTCTTCACGCGGTCGGACAACATCCGCTTCGCGCGCCGCGGCGTCGTCGCGCACACCGTGTCGAGCTTCGGGCTGCACACCGACTACCACCGGCCGAGCGACGAGATCGGCACGATCGACTTCGCGCACATGACGGATGCGATCCGGTCCATGCTCGACCCGATCCGCGGCCTGGCCGATTCCGCCTTCCGCCCCGAATGGGTCCCGGGCGGCTGCCCGGCGCCGTGCCGCTGAAAACGACACCGGGAGTCTTTTTCCGGCAGTTGTTAAGGTTGTAAAAAAGACTCCCGGTGTCTTTTTCGCGGGCGACGGTTGCGGGGCTGGGGCTGGCGGCGGTGGCCGGGCTGGCGGCCTGGTCCTACGCCTCTGGCGGCATCGTTCACGCGCTGTTCGTCACGCCGCCCGACGGCGCCGTCGGCGCCCTGCGCCGGTACGTCCTCTCGTTCGGGCCGCTCGCGCCGGCCGCCTACGTCTTCCTGGTCACGATCGAGGTCCTGGTCGCGCCCATCCCCGGCGCGATCCTGTACGCGCCCGGCGGCGCGATCTTCGGCGGGCTGTGGGGCGGCACGCTGTCGCTCGCGGGCAACGTCATCGGCGCGGCCGCCGCGTGCTGGATTGCCGCGTCGTTCGGCGAACGCTGGATGGCCGAGCGCGCCGACGGCACCGAACTGGGCGCCATCCGCGACCGGCTCCGGTCGCGCGGCGGGTGGATTGTCTTCGTGCTCCGGGTGAACCCGCTGACCTCGTCGGACCTGGTGTCGTACGCCGCCGGCCTCGCCGGCGTCCCCGTCAGCCGCGTGGCGATCGCCACGCTCGCGGGGATGGCGCCACAATGCTACGTGCAGGCCTACCTGGCGGCCAGCCTGTTCGAGTTCCTGCCTGGATCGCCCGCCGTGCTGGCCGGCATCGCCACGGCCATCGCGGCCGTCATCGTCTGGTGGGCGCTTCGGCCGTCGAGGCGCCGGAAGGCGGGCGAGATTGATCCGCCGGCCGCGCGGTGACACCCTAAAGGCGATGAAGTCCGTGCTCGCCCTCCTCGGCCTCGCCCCGACGGTCACCGAAACCGGCGGCGAGGCCGTCCGGCGCATCGCGGCCGAGCTCGACAGGCTGGAGCCGGCCAGGGCCCGATTCGTGGCGTCGTTCGCGTTCGTCCTGAGCCGCGTGGCCGGCGCCGATCAGGAGGTCACCGACGCGGAGACCGCGGCGATGGAGAGGCTGGTCGCCGAGCGGGCGGGCCTGCCGGCCGACCAGGCCGTGCTGGTCGTGCAGCTCGCCAAGACGCAGCAGCTGCTCTTCGGCGGCACGGACGACTTCCTCGTTTCCCGCGAGCTGGCGCGCGAGGCCACCTACGAGCAGAAGCTCGGCCTGGTGGACTGCCTGTTCGCGGTCGCCTCCGCCGACCGCAGCATCCGCACGAGCGAGGCCGACGAGATCGGCCGCATCGCCAGGGAGATCAAGGTCGATCAGGCGGATCTGTCGAGAATCCGCGCGTCGTACCGCGACTTTCTCGAGGTCAGGAAAGGGTTGGAGCAATCAGAACATTGATGATTGGTGATTGGTGATTGGCGATTGAATGGCCAATTGGTGATTGGTGATTGGCGATTTGCGCGTGAGGGTCCCGTTTCATGCTTGACGTCATCGACTTCATTCACACCAGCCGCGACCGGTACGTCGACGAGCTGAAGCAGTTTCTGGCCATCCCTTCCATCAGCGCGCTGCCGGCGCACGCGGCGGACCTGAAGCGCTGCGCCGACTGGACGGCGGGCGAGATGCAGCGCATCGGTCTCGAGCATGTCCGCCAGGTCGAGACGCCGGGGAACCCGGTCGTCTACGGCGACTGGCTGCACGCCGAGGGCCGGCCGACCATCCTCTTCTACGGGCACTACGACGTGCAGCCCGTCGACCCGCTCGAGCTCTGGGAGTCGCCGCCGTTCGAGGCGACCGTGCGCGACGGCGAGATCTACGCGCGCGGCGCGGCCGACGACAAGGGCCAGATCTTCATGCACTTCAAGGCCATCGAGGCCCATATGAAGAAGGCTGGACGCCTGCCGGTCAACCTCAAGGTCATTCTCGAGGGCGAGGAGGAAGTCGGGTCCGAGAACCTCGACGACTTCGTCCGCGCCAACCGTGATCTCCTGAAGGCGGATGTCGTCGTGATCTCCGACTCGGCGATGTTCGATCGCGGCGTACCGTCGATCTGCTACTCGCTGCGCGGTCTCGTCTACTTCCAGATCGACATGCGCGGCACGAAGAGCGACCTGCACTCGGGCCTGTTCGGCGGCGCGGTGGCCAACCCGAACACGGTGCTGGCGCAGGTTCTCGCGCAGATGAAGGACCGCGGCGGCCGCGTGAAGATTCCCGGGTTCTACGACGAGGTCCGCCCGATCTCCGACGAGGAGCGCGCGGCCTGGAAGCTCCTGCCCTTCAACGAAAAGAAGTACCGCAAGGATCTCGGCGCGCCGAAGCTCGCCGGTGAGAAGGACTACTCGGTCCTCGAGCGCGTCTGGGCGCGGCCGACGTTCGACGTGAACGGCATCATCGGCGGCTTCACCGGCGACGGCGCCAAGACCGTGATTCCAGCCGTCGCGTCCGCCAAGGTCAGCATGCGGCTCGTGCCCGACCAGGACCCGGACACGATCGCGAAACGCTTCGAGGACTACGTCCGCAAGGTCACCCCGAAGACCGTCGAGCTGAAGGTCACCCGCATGCACGGCGGCAAGCCGTGGATCACGGATTACCACAACCCGTTCGTCCAGGCCGCGAGCCGCGCGATCGAACAGGGCTTCGGCAAGGAGCCCGTGTTCTGCCGCGAAGGGGGCTCGATTCCCGTCGTCTCGACCTTCCAGGAGGAACTCGGCGTCCCGTGCGTCCTCTTCGGCGTCGGCCTGCCCGACGAGAACGCGCACGCGCCCAACGAGAAGCTCGATCTCGGCAACTTCCACAACGGGATCGTGGCCTCGTCGATCCTGTACGACGAGATCGGAAAGCTCGGCGGGTAGACGCGTACCGGAGTCGGCGTCGGCGTCGGTGGGAATTGGGATCGGAGGCCGAAGATTCCCGCAAGGTTTCCGGCCTAGACTGCCCGCATGACGCCGCGGGTGCTGGTCGTCGAGGACGATGAGCCGCTGGGCCGGCAGGTGGAAGGGACCCTGACCGGCGCCGGGTACGACGTGCGACGGGTCCGGCGGGGCGACGAGGCCCTCGACCAGGACCTGGCCTCCTACGCCCTCGTCGTGCTCGACCTGATGCTGCCCGGCGCCCACGGCCTGGACGTGCTCAGGGCCGCGCGTCGCGCCGATCTCCCGGTGCCCGTGCTGGTCCTGAGCGCCCGCGCCGACACCGCCGACAAGGTCCGCGCGCTCGAACTCGGCGCGGACGACTACCTGACCAAGCCGTTCTGGCCCGAGGAACTGCTCGCGCGTGTCCGCGCGCGGCTGCGACGTCCCGCGCTCGAGACCCCGGAGCCGGTGCGCGTCGGCTCGCTCGTCATCGATCCGGTCGCGCGGGTGGTGACGATCGAGAACGGGCCCGTCGACCTCACCCGCGTCGAGTTCGACCTGCTCGCCGCGCTGGCCCGGCGTCCCGGCGCCGCGGTGTCCCGCGCGGCACTCGTCCGTCACGCCCTCACCGCCGATCCGGCGATCGACGACGTCGACGACCGCGCCCTCGACGCGCACGTCTCGCGCCTGAGGCGCAAGCTGGGCCCCGCCGCGCGCCACGTCGCGACGGTGTGGGGCGTGGGGTACCGGCTGGAGGTGGACCCATGACCATTCGCACCCGGCTCATCATGGTCAGCCTGCTCGTGGCGATCCCGACCGCCGGCGGCTTTGCGGGATACCTCACGGCCGAACGATGGAAGGCGGGATCGTCGGGCCTGGTGCAGTGGACGGAAGCGCAGTTGCACAATCTGCTCTTCCAGGTGAACTGCGTGCGCCGCGGACATACGCCGACCGAGACGGCGCGCAACTACGTCCTCGTCCAGCCGACGGACCGCTCCGTCCTGCCCGACTCGTCACCATTCGGTTCGGGGCGTGTCGACGAAACCTCGTTTCGTCTGTTCGCCTTTGACGAGACACTGCAGAAGCCGTTTCCAGCATCGGCCGTCGTGCCGGCCGTGATCTTCGAAGGCCTTGCGGCGGATGCGGGGCGCGCCCTGGCAGGCGAGGACCAGGGCCCGATGGCTCGCCTGTACTCGCTGCACCAGGGACTCTGGTACGTGAAGGCGACCGGCCTCGGCGGAAACTGCGCTTTCGCCGTCGCGACGATGGAACGTCCATTGCCGACTCTATGGGAGGGCACGGCGCTCGCGACGATGATCGGCGCGGTGTTTCTCGCTGCGCTGGTTTCGGGCGGTACCGTCGTAAGGCGGGTACGGCGCCTGACCCGCCACGTGCGGCAGTCAGCCGAGGAAGGCTACGAGCCAGTTCCAGTCGAAGGACGGGACGAGCTGGCGACCCTGGCGTCAGCGTTCAACGACGCCGGCGCCGGCCTGCGGCGCCAGCTCGACGAGGTCGGCCGCCGCGAGCAGACGCTCCGCGAGTTCGTCGCGAACACCGGCCACGACATCGCGACGCCGCTCAGCGTGCTGCAGGGCCACCTGAGCGCGCTCGAGCGCGAGACCACGCTGACCGACGCCGCCCGCGCCGACGTGGCCGCGGCGATCGGCGAGGCCGATCACCTGCGATCGATCCTCGGCAACCTCGCGGCGACGGCGAAGCTCGAGACGCCAGGCTGGATCGTGGACGTCCGGGCGACCGACCTCGTCCCGCTCGTCGAGCGCCTGGTCGATCGCCACCAGCCCGCCGCGCGCGCCGCCGGCGTCGAGCTGAACCTCGCCGTGCCGCGCGATCCGGTCGTCGCCGAGGTGGACGCCACGCTCTTCGAGCAGGCCGTCGGCAACCTCGTGGACAACGCGATCCGCTACAACCGGCGCGGCGGCCACGTGGCCGTGCTGCTCGACGCGACGGACGCGGCGGACGGCCGCTTCGCCGTCAGCGTGACCGACGATGGCCCCGGCGTGTCCGACGAGTCGCTGGCGCACCTGGGCGAGCGGCACTTCCGCGCCGACGAGGCCCGGTCGCGCCGGCCGGAAGGGCAGGGGATCGGCCTCGCCATCGCACGCGAGGTCGCCGACCGCCTCGACTGCACCCTGTCGTTCCGCCGCGCCGACTCCGGCGGCCTGACGGCCGAGCTCACCGGGTCGATCTCGATCGCCCGGTAGGCTCGCGCCGCCGTGGCGCCTCCAGCCGTTGCCCCTCCGCGACGATCCGGATCGCGGTGACCTCGCCGCCCGGCCCCGTCAGGAATTCGGCCGACGCCCCCGGCGCCGCGAGCACCGCGAACGTCGTCGGGCTGGTCGCGAAGAGTTCGGCCTCGCCGAGGCCGGGCACGTTCGCGAACAGGCGTTCCTCGTACAGGAACACGCGGATGGCGCCGCGGCCGCCGGGCATGTCGTACTCACCGGCCAGGCGCTCCAGCGCCGCGGTGGGTAGCGTGACGATGGCCGGTGCGGGCGGCGCGGGCCGTCCGGCGGCGAGCGGCTCGACGTGCATCGGCGCCGTGCGCGGCGAGGCGGGCGGGTGGCCGGTACGTGCCGCGGGAGCGACCGTCCGCGCGGCGGCGATGCGCTCGACCATCTGCCAGATCGCCGTGCCGGGGACGCTTCGGCCGCGGTCCGTGTCGGCCCGGTGCACGACGACGAGGTCGAGGCCGGGCACGAGGAACACCGCCTGGCCGCCCGTGCCGCGCGCGAGCCGGATCGACTGGCCGCTGAGCACCGGGTACCGTGCCGCGTCGAGCGCGCCGGCATCCCAGGTCCACCAGAGGTAGCCGTACCCGGCACCCTTGCCGAGGTCCGAGTGCGGGCGCAGGCTGTCGCGGACCCACGACTCCGGCACCACCTGCGTGCCCTGCCACCGGCCGTCGTCCAGGTACAGTTGCCCGAAGCGCGCCAGGTCGCGCGCGGAGATGCGGAAGGTGTGCGCGGGGAGGTGCGAGAGGCCGGGCTCGAGCACGCGGAGCTGTGCCGACGCGTCGAAGTCCTCCATGCCGACCGGGCGCGCGATGCGATCGGCGAACGCCTGGTAGAGGTCCTGCCCGGTCGCGCGCTCGTAGATCGCCTCGGCCGCGTTGAAGTCCCAGTTGTTGTAGTACCAGAACGTGCCGGGCGCGTGACTGCCGCGTGCCGGGCGGTTGTCGGCCTGCTCGTCGGATGCGTAGGCCGCGCCGTGGTACACACCCGACCGTGCGGCAATGAGGTCGGCGAACGTCGCGCCTCGCTCGGCCGGCGTCAGCGGCGGCACGTCATCGACCCTGAGATCGGCGAGGGTCGCGTCGAGCGACAGCCGGCCATCCGCGATCGCCTGGCCGTAGAGCGCGCCGGCCAGGCTCTTGCGCACCGAGTGCGCCATCAGCGGCCGATCGACCGCGCCCCACGCGGCGAGGACCCGGCCGCGATAGACGACCACGACCGCCGCCGACCCGCTCTCGTCGGCCAGCGACCGTGCGCCCTCGAGTGCGTCGGCCGAGAACCCGGCCTCCGCCGGATCGGCGTACGCCTCCCAGGCCGCGCCGGGCGACGTGGCCGGCGTCGTTGACGTCGAAGCGGCGGGCGCGGCGGACGCGGCGAGCAACACGGCGACGGCGAGGATCGTCAGGGCAGACCTCGGGCGCAACGGCATGGGAGCCTCCTGGAATTGAAGATTGATGAACGGTGATTGAGGGAGTGATCGGCGATTGAGGAATACGCGATCAATCCGACCGCATCACTTCGACCGGATCCGTCCGCAGCGCGCGGCGAGCCGGGATCGCGCAGGCGAGGAGCGCCGCAGAGGCGAGCGCCACCGTGACGAGGCCGAGCAGCGCCGCATCGGGCCGCGGCAGATCCATCACGCGCGCCAGCGCCGTGCCGGCCGCGATCGAGAGCCCCAGGCCGACGCCGAGACCGGCCGCCGAGAGCGTCAGGCCCCGCGCCAGGAAGCCGCGCGCCAGCGCGCCCGGACTCGCGCCGAGGGCCAGACGCACGCCGGTCTCGCGCCGCTCGGCCGCCACCGTCAACGCCACGACCGCGTGGACGCCGACGAGTCCCAGGACGAGCGCGAGCACCGCGAACGCCGAGACGAGGCCGACGAGCAGCCGCGGCAGCGCGAGCAGGTCGGCTCGCAGGGCGTCGGTCGTCCGCGTATTGAAGAGCGGCAGTTGCGGATCGATCGCCGCCACGACGACTCGCATCGGCGCCAGCAACGCGCTGGGATCGCCGTCGGTCCGCGCGACGATGACGGCCCGCGGCACCGGAAGATCCTCGGCGGAAAAGTAGAGCGCCGCCTCGGGACCGTCCGCCAGGCTGCGATGGTGCACGTCGCCGACGACAGCCTGCACGGTGAAGGGCTCGGCCACGCCGTCGAGCCAGATCCGCCGGCCGACCGCCGAGCCGTCCGGCCAGTGCCGTCGCGCCAGCGCGTGGCTGACCAGCACCGAGGGCGCGCCGGTTCGCCGGCCGGCGTCGAACGCGCGACCGGCCTCCACCCGGATGCCCGCCGCGTGGAAGTAGTCGCCGGCCACGCGATAGGACAGCGCGAAGTCGAATGCGGCGTCGCCTTCGGCGAGCCGATACCGGACCTGGCTCCACGACTGCGACATCGGCAGCGTGTCCACGAGGCCCACGGCGGTCACGCCGGGCAGCGCGCGCACGCGGTCGAGCATCGCGGCGAACGTCTGCCGCCAGGCGTCGGACGTGGGATAGGCCGCGCCGGGAAGCGAGACCTCGGCCGCCGCCAGCTGGCGATCCAGTCCCACGTCCACGCGCTGCTCCAACCGCAGTCGTCCCGCCAGCACGCCGCTGATCGAGACCAGGAGCACCGCGAGCGCCATCTCGACCACGACGACGGTCCGCAACGACCGCGCACGGCCGGGCACGACTCCGGCTCTGGCTCCTGCGCCGAGCGCGGAGGCCAGCCGCGTCCGCGACAGGCGAAACGCCGGCACGACCCCGACGATGAGGCCGCACGCGGTGGCCAGGCCGAACGCCCAGATCGCCAGGCCCGCGTCGAGGCGGATGAGGTCGAGGCGTGGCGTCTCGGCCGGCGCCAGGCTCACCAGCGCCCCGATGCCCCAGGCGGCCAGCAGCACGCCCAGCGCACCGCCCGCGAGGGCGAGGAGCAGTTGTTCGGTCAGCGCCTGGCGCGCGAGCCGGGATCGGCCGGCGCCGAGCGCGGCCCGTACCGCGAACTCGCGCCGGCGCCACCCGCTGCGCGCGATCAGCAGATGCGCGAGGTTGGCGCAGGCGAGCAGCAGGACCGCCAGCGCACAGCCCTGGAGCGCCGCGAACGTCCCGCTGACGTCGCCCACGATCTCGGTCGCCAGCGGTCGGACCGACACGCCGGCGGGCCACCGGTCGGCGCCGAGCGCGCGGGCGCGGTCCGCCGCGTCCGCTTCCAGGGCCAGGCGCGCCACGGTCGGCGTGACCCCGTCGGCAAGGCGCGCGACCACCCGGTACGCCGCGGTGTCCACGTTCGCCGGATCCAGCCGCAGCGGCAGCCACAAGTCCGCGCCGCGCCAGGACAGCGGCTCGAAGTCCCGCGGCATGACGCCGACGATTCGATACGTCGTCGCGCCCAGGCGCAGGGTCCCGCCCGTGACGTCCGGCCGCCCGCCGAACCGCCGCTGCCACGTGGTCCACGAGACGACGGTCACCGGTGGCGCGCCGTCCGCGGCATCCCCGGCGTCGAGCGCGCGACCGACGAGCGGCGCGACGCCCAGCGTCCGGAAGAAGCCGCCGGCGACGAGCGCCACCGGGATGCGTTCCGCCGGCGTCGTGCCGGTCAGGTTGGCGGTCGTGTAGGCGTAGGCGGCCGATGCCGCGAAGACGTCCGTCCGCGCTTCCCAGGCGACCGCGGCCGCCGGCGTGACGTTGGCGCGCCCGCCGCGGCCCGGCAGCGTCTGGACCACCTGCACGAGGCGGTCCGGCGCCTCGAACGGCAACGGCGTGAGCAGCACGCCGCGGACGGCGGCGAGGATGACGATGTTGGCGCCGATGCCGAGCGCGATCGTCGCGACGACGGTGAGCGCCACGCCCGGAAAACGCCGGAACGACCGCACCGCATCCCGCAGGTCCTGCGCGAGGAACGACGCGCGCGTGCGGCCGGCATCGGCCGCGGCATGATCCGTCGCCCCGTTCGACCGCGTCCACCGGCGCGCCGCCATTCGCTCCGCCAGGCCGTTGCGGACCGCGTCGTGGATGGCGACAAACCAGAACGCGGCGCGGGCGCGGGCGCCGAGCGCGGCAGCCTCGCGCCGCCGATCGCGAAACGCCTGCGTCATCGCCCCGGCGAATCGCGCGCGGAACGCGGGCGGATACGATCGCAGCAGCAGGGCGTACAGCCGTTCGGCACGCGCCGGCGCGGCGTCGCGGGCCCGGCGGCCATCGCCATCGGGCTGCCGATCGGTCATCGCGAGCCCCGGCGCAGCAGGCGCGTGCCACGCGCCGCGCGCAGCTGGCCGTCCAGGCGCGCCATCTCGGCTTCCGCGACCTGAATCCCGAACGGCGTCAGCTCGTAATATCGCCGCCGCTCGTCGCCGCCCGGATCAGGGCGCTCATCGAGCTCCGCGATCAGCCCGTCGGCGAGCATCCGCGCCAGCGCCCGGTACAACGTGCCGGCGTGCAGGCGCACCCGTCCCCCGGTGCGCGTCTCCACGTGCCGCATGATGTGGTACCCGTGGCATTCGCCGTCGCCGAGCGCGAGCAGGATCTCGAAGACGACGGGCGTCAGCGGCAGGAGGTCGTGAGGGGACGGGTGGGGCATGTGTGCGTTGAGCGTATAGACGCGACGCACACATGTCAAGCGCCGGGTCGTCGGAAGTCCCCGCTCACGAGCCCGACCCCGCTCACCGACAACCCCAGCTCGCGGTCGTCGCGGCTGTCGCTGACGTCGGATGGCCGCACGAGCGCTGACGTGCCGAGCGTCAGGCGGTTCATGCCGATGCGCCAGGCCTCGGCAGGCACCGACCAGCGGTAGACCCGGACGCCGGCCTCGAGCGTGAGCGAAGCGGTGAACGCGTCGTTGACCGCGAGCGTCGCGACCGTGCCGGGGCGACCCGCGGCCTCGATTTCGATCTCGACGTCCAGGGACATCGTTCGCGCGAGGGGCACCAGGAGCTCGGCGCGCGGCACGCGGGTCCAGCGGCGCCGGCGGGCGCCCTGGTACTCGAGGCGATCCCAGCCGTAGGCGAAGAGGTCGGCGTCGCCGAGCGGGACCGTTTCGCGGGTCGTGGCGACGTCCGCGAAGAGACCGATGCCACGCATCGCCGAGCAGATTCGGACCGTGTCTGCGGGGCCGGACTCGCCATCGGCCGGCGGCCGAGACCCGTCCCCCTCCAGGCGCGCCACGGCGATCGGCGCGCTGCCGCCGAGGCGGAGGGCCAGCATCGACCGGCCGCTCGCGGCGGCCGTCTCTAGGCGAAGGGCATATGGCGCCGCGCGGATGGCGGCCGCCGCCGCGCCGGCGACATCGTCCTCGGCGAGCATGTCGGCCAGGCCGGGGCCGTCGTCGTCCGGGAGACCGCCGGTGAAGCGCCGCTGCACGAGATCGGGCTCGAAGGCGCGGCGCAGCGGCAGAAACCGTGGGAAGAGACGGTTCGGGCCCGCGAGCCAGACGGTCGTCCGCCGGCCGGGATCGATCAGCGCGCCAAGCGACGCCAGCCCGGTGACGCGCGCGATGTCCGTCCAGCGCTCGCCGACCACGACGCAGGGTTCGCGGCCTTCGAGCCGGGCGGGCGCGAACGCGCTGGGGCTGATGCGCAGGTGCAGGCCGTCGTCGAACTCCGACGCGAAGGCGCCGGCGAGTGCGCCCGTCGAGGAGACGACGACGAGGGCGAGGCCGGTCGTCGTCCTCGCGACGACGCGCCCGCCGTATTCGATGCGGCCGCCTGTCTCGTCGCTGATGGCGCGGATCGTGGCCGGCCAGCGGAAGGCGGCATCGGCGTCGTCGCCGGTGTCCACCTCGGCCGTCGCCTGGTTGCCGAACTCCTCCCGGGCGCGCGACGGGTGGGACCGGACGCCGATGAGCGCGTATCGGCCGCGCGTGCCGAAGGTGGACGTGCGTCCGCCGATGGCCTCGAACGCCGGCCTCTTGCCCGTCGGCGGCATCCACTGACCAAACCGGCTGCCCGTCGCGACGGCCACGATCCATCCCTCAGGCACCGTGGCGACGAGCGCGTCGGGCGTCATCGGCACGCCGGCGCGGGTGAGCGGCGCGAAGCGGAAGCCGAGCGCCTCCAGGTTGGCGCGCGCACCGGCGAACGCGACGATCGGCCGTCCCGAGGCGCGAAGCGCGTCGAGGCGCGCCGGATCCTGCGCGACCCGCGGCCACACGTCCGCGCTGGCCTCGACGTTCCATCCCGCGACGATCCGATCGACGGCGCCGCCCTCGGCGATCACGACGGGGCCGGCGGGCAGCAGGGCGCGCAGGGCGGTGAGGTGCGCCGCGACGAAGTGGCGCGCCGTCCGCGCGCGCGCGCCGACCTGGTAGTGGCCAGGGACGCTCATCACCGGCAGGAGGATCACGAGTGCGAGGGCCACGCCGCGCCTCCGGCCGGCCCAGTCGATCAGCCACTGCATGCCGAGCCCCGCGCCGAGCCAGGCCGCCGCCAGGGCCGGCAGCGCGGTGGTGCGCCAGTCCGGCGCCGCCCAGAGCAGGCTGCCGACCGCGGCGCCCACGGGCCAGCCCGCAAGCAGGACGAGCGCGCGCCGGTCCCGTACGGCCAGCGCGATCGTGCCCGCGGCCAGGAAGACGATGCCGAGGATGCCGAAGTCCGAGACGAGCAGCCCACCGGCCGCCAGCGCGCGGCCAGCCAGCCCGTCAAGGCCATGCGGCACGAGCCAGGCACGCGGCGCGGGCACGCCGAGCGCGACCCACGCGCCCATCGCGCCGCTCAGCGCCCCGGCGGTGAGCAGTCCCGCCGCGGTCGCGCGGGTGGACCGCGGCATTCGGGTCCACCATACGAAGGCGAGCGCGGCGGGCAAGCCGAAAATCGACGCGGGCTGCGCCGCCACGAGCAGGCCCGCCGAAGTACCGGCCGCGACGGCGGCGAGCGGGCGGCGGGTCGTCGGTGATGCCCACCAGAGCAGCGTGCCCAGCGTCGTCAGCGCGAACACCGCGCCGTAGGTCGCCGGCTGCCCGCCCGCGGCGCGCGACCAGAACACGCTGCCGAAGGCGAGGCCGAGCGCCGCGGCGGCCGACGCGGTCAGCCCGGCGCCGAGTCCGCGCAGCGCGGCGAAGACGACGAGGACGGCCAAAACGCCCGCGAGGGTCGGGATGCCCGAGAGCGAGGCGCCCGCCGCGTCGTCGGCGGCGAAGTCCAGCCGTTCGGTGATGGCCGCGGTGAGGCCGGTGGCGGTGCCGACGGCGGGCCAGCGTTCCTGTACCTCGGCGGGATCGGTCGGTGAGAAACCCGGGTGATCGACGAGGACCGGCGACCAGATCGCGGTCGGCGCCGACGCACGCGCGAAGACGAAGGTGACGATCGCCACGCAGCACGCCGCGACGACCACGGTCGGCAGACGCCGGGGTCCGCGTAGCGGTGACGGCGGGTCGGGTGACGCGACGGGACGCAGGTCGGTCGGCAGCTGTACTCCAGGGGCGCTGTAGTATAGTCGCCCGCCGTCGTGGCCATTCCGCCGACCCCATCCTCCGCTTCGCCGGCGGTCCCGGCCGAGCGAGAACCCCGCCGTCAGCGCGCGACCACGGGATCGACGTCGCGCGTGCGCGAGCGGCGCCTGGTCCTCCTGGCCGTCGGCGTGCTGGCCGCGTTGCGCTGCGCGACGTTCGTCGTCTTCGGGGACTCACGGTTCGATTCGGACCAGGCGCTGCTCGGCCTGATGGCCAGGCACCTCATCGAGGGGCGCGCCTTTCCCGTCTTCACGTACGGCCAGCCCTACATGCTCGGCGTGGAGGCGTGGATGGCCGCGCCGTTCTTCCTCGTCGGTGGCGCGACGGTGGCGATGCTCAAGCTGCCGCTGCTCCTCGTCAACGTCGTCACGGCCGTGCTGCTCGTGCGCGTGATCGAGCGTGCCGGCGGGATCCGGCCTGTCGTCGCGGCGGTGCCGGCGCTGTTCTTCATCCTGGCGCCGCCCGGCACGTCCACGTTGCTGCTCGAGGCGAGCGGCGGCAACGTCGAGCCGTTCCTGATCGTGGTGCTGCTGTGGCTGCTGCGCGATCGACCGCTCGCGTTCGGTGCGGTCCTCGCCTTCGGCGTGCTGCAGCGCGAGTTCGCGGTCTACGGGTTCGGCGCGATCGTCGCGCTGGCGCTGATGGACCGTTCGCTGTTCCGGCGCCACGCGTGGCCGGCCATCGGCGCCGGCGCGGCGGCGTTTGCCGGCGTCTGGCAGGGCGTCTACCTGCTGAAGCAGTTCTCGAGCATCGCCGGCCCAGGCACGAGCGCGACGTGGCGGCCGCTCGAGGCCAGCGCCAACCTGGCGGCGCTGGCCGGCCGCATCTGCATCGTGCCGTCCGAGGTGCTGCCCGCGTTGCGGGGACTGGTGACGACGCACCTGGCGGACCTGCTCGGCGCGTCGGACCAGGAGATGGCGGCGTACACGATCAACAGCGTGCTGCACCAGGGCGCGCCGTGGCTCTGGCCGATCCTGGGACCCGCGCTCGCGCTGGGCCTCGCGCGCGTCGTCTGGCTGGGCGCGCGCCGGGGGCTGCGGCCGTGGCAGCCGCCGGTGGCCTTCGCGTCGTACCTGCTGCTCGTCGGCCTGCAGGCGGTCCTCGTCTACGCGGTGGTGCGATGCGGCGCGCTCGGCATCGCGGAAATGCGCTACTCGCTGCTCGGCGTCTACGGCGCGGTCGGCATCGTCGCCGCGTTCCTGGCGATCGAGCCGCGCCGCTGGCTCCGGATGGCCGGCGTGGGGGTGGTGCTGCTCTGGGCGGGCGTGGCGGTGACGGCGCACGCGCGGCTGGCGCGACAGTACGCCTTCGATCCGCCGGTGAACGCGCGCCGCGTCCTGGCCGACACGCTGCTCGCCCAGGGCGTGCGCTACGCGTACGCGGACTTCTGGGAGGCCTACATCGTCTCGTTCTACACGGACGAGCAGGTCATCGTCGCGTCCACGAACTTCGTGTTCATCGACGAGTACCAGTGGCTGGTGGATCGCCGATCGGACGAGGCGGTCCACATCCGCCGCGAGGCCTGCGCGGGCGGCACGGCGGTCGCCGACTGGGTCTGGATCTGCCCGCCGGAGGGTGGCGCGGTCGGCAGCCACACGCGCGGGGGCGTGGGCGGACGGTAGCGCGGTTGACGGGCAGCCGTTGCGGTGGCCGGATCGCGCGCGGCTGTCTGGTGAGCCTAGGCGCCGCCCGCGTTCAGCACCAGGGCGACCGAGAAGCCGTCGTGGCCCTTGGCGCCGACCGTCTGCAGGACGGTCGCGAGCAGCCCCTGATCGCGCGAGACGAGGTCCAGGTACTCGCGCACCGCGCGCGCGTTGGCGTCGCCGCCCGGCGGAACCACGGCACCTCCGCGGACGACGTTGTCCGCGATGATGAGGCCGCCGGGGCGGACCAGCGGCCGGACCAGCGCCAGGTACGTCGGATAACCCTCCTTGTCGGCGTCGATGAACGCGAGGTCGTAGCGCGCGCCCTCGGCCGCCAGCGTCCGGAGCGTGTCCGCCGCGGGACCCAGCCGGATGTCCACGCGGCCGGCGAGGCCGGCGTCCTCCACGTTCGCCCGCGCGACCTCGGCATGGCGCGGCTCGATCTCCAGGGTCACGACGCGACCGCCGTCCGCCACCCCACGCGCGAGGCAAATCGTGCTGTAGCCGCCGAGGGTGCCGATTTCCAGGACGCGCCGCGCGCCGGTCGCCCGGGCGAGGATCGTCAACCACCGGCCCTGCGCGGGCGAGACCGCGATGTCGGGCAGGCCGGCCTCGGCGCT
Source organism: Vicinamibacterales bacterium (assembly GCA_041394725.1). Taxonomy (GTDB): domain Bacteria; phylum Acidobacteriota; class Vicinamibacteria; order Vicinamibacterales; family SCN-69-37; genus JAWKHR01. Next base: position 27,534 of record JAWKHR010000063.1, read on the forward strand.
GCGGGCCCGGGTGGCGTCGAGATCGGGATCGGCGCCGGCCAGTTCGTCCACATACGCGTCCACCCGTGCCCAGATGCCGTGATCGGTCATGCCACGGATCATGAGCGCCGGCCGGCCGGGCGCGCAAGCGCCGGCGCGCCGCGCGCCGGGGATGGGTGGCGAATCGCTGACGCGGCCGACGAGCAGGAGACTAGACGTCGTGGCCGGCGACGCGGTGCGGGGTGTAGCCGTCCTCGAGCCGCGCGCACTCCTCCGGTGTCAGGGTGAGATCGAGCGCCCTCAGCGCCGTGTCGAGGTGCGCGATCTTCGTGGCCCCGACGATCGGCGCGGTGACGTCCGGGCGTGAGAGCAGCCAGGCGAGCGCGACTTCCGCCATCGGCACACCGCGCGCGCCGGCCACGGACTCGACCGCATCGACGACGGCCCAGTCGCCGGGCGTGCCGTACAGGTGCTCGGAGTAGGTGTCGCTCTTCGACCGGGCGGTCGTGTCCGACCGCACGACCGCGTCCGCCGGCCGCGGCCTCGTCAGCAGGCCGCGGGCCATCGGACTCCACGGGATCACGCCCAGGCCCTCGTGGCGGCAGAGCGGCAGCATCTCGCGTTCTTCCTCCCGGTACAGGAGGTTGTAGTGGTTCTGCATGGACACGAACCGCGCCCATCCGCGTTGCGACGAGCGCTCGAGCGCCTGCGTCATCCGCCAGGCCGATCCGGAACTGGCGCCGATGTAGCGCACCTTGCCGGCCCGGACCAGGTCGTTCAGGGCCTCGAGCGTCTCCTCGATCGGCACGTCCGCGTCGAACCGGTGGATCTGGTAGAGGTCGATCGCCTCGATGCCCAGCCGCCGCAGGCTCGCGTCGCAGGCCTGCAGGACGTGCTTGCGCGAGAGGCCCCCCATGTTCGGACGGTCGCCGCGCATCGGCCAGTAGACCTTGGTCGCGACGACGGTCTCGTCGCGGATCGCGAACTCCTTCAGCAGGCGGCCCGTGACCTCCTCGCTGACGCCGAGCGAGTACATGTCCGCGGTGTCGAAGAAGTTGATGCCGGCCTCGACCGCGCGGCGGAAGAAGGGGCGCGCCGCGGCCTCGTCGAGCACCCACGGCCGCCAGCCCGGGTCGCCGTAGCTCATGCACCCCAGCGCCAGCCGCGAGACCTTCAGGCCGGTGCGTCCCAGTCGTGTGTACTCCATGCGTCCCCCGCCGTGCATCGTAGTGCACGGGACGGGCGGATGACAGCGCGGCCGCGACCGATGGAGGTGGCGAAGCGTCGTGGTCGTCCGGATCGGCGCGGCGTCAGCCGGCGGCGCCGGCCGATTACGAGACTGGTACCGCGCGCACAAAAGCGAAATCGCGTGCACATTGCGAAGCTGTGCCTCGCGCGACGAAGCTGGCGGGTGCGTCGGGCAAAGGACTCGAACTCCGGTCGCGCGGCCGGTGCACGTGCACGATGGTGGTCCGTGGTACGAATCTGGCAGTCCACCGACGCGATCGAACGGCCATGCGTCGCAACTGGACATCGGTTCGAGCACGCCTCGCGCGTGAGCAGGGACTCCTTGCTTTTCTCGTCATCGCGTACGTGGTGACCGGCCGGGCCGGGCTCGCGTTCGCGTGGGCCCATCCCGCGGCCAGCGCCATCTGGCCGCCATCCGGCCTCGCGCTCGGCGCCTTCCTCGTCCTCGGCTACCGGGTCTGGCCCGCGGTCCTCGCCGGCGCCGTCGTGCTCTATGCCTCGGTCGTCGGCGCGCTGCCGGCGGTGCTGGCACTCGGCGCCGCCAACACCGTCGAGGCGATGGTCGCCGCCTACCTGATCAACCGCTACGCGGGCGGCCGGCTCGCCCTGCAGGGCCCCGGCACGGCCTTCCGGTTCGCCGGCCTGGTCATCCTGGCCGGGACGACGATCAGCCCGACGCTCGGCACGCTGACGCTGGCCGCGAGCGGCCAGGCGCCGTGGGCCGACTACGGCGCGATCTGGATGACGTCGAGCGTGGGCTCGGTGACCGGCATGCTGCTCGTGGCGCCGGCCGTGATGCTCGGGCTGCGCGGGGTGGACCTGCGCTGGCAGTCGCGGTCGTTCCAGGAGGGCGTGCTGCTGTTCGCGGCCGTCGTCCTCGTCGGCCTGATGGGCTACGGCGGATTTCCGGCCGCCCTGCGCGGCTATCCCACCGAGTACCTGCTGTTCCCGGTCCTCCTGTTCGTCGTCGTGCGCCTCGGCCGCCGGGCCGGGGTGGCCGCGATGCTGCTGCTGGACCTGATCATCATGGGCGGCACGCTGAACGGCTACGGGCCGTTCGTGCGGTCCACGCCCGAGGCCTCGGTGATCTTGGTGCAGGTCTTCATCGCGGTGACCGCGGTGATGACGATGGCGCTGTCGGCGATGACGTCGGAGTACCTGGTGGCCGAGGCGCAGCTGCGCGAGCTGGTCGTGACCGACCCGCTCACCGGCCTGCCGAACTACCGCCGGTTGATCGACGTCCTGACGACCGAGATTGCCCGCGCCAACCGCACCGAGCAGCCGTTTGCCGTCGTGTTCTTCGACATGGACGGCCTGAAGCGGATCAACGATGATCTCGGCCACCTGATCGGCAGCCGGGCGGTGTGCCGGTTCGCCGAGACGCTGCGGGCGTCGTGCCGCACCACGGACACCGCGGCCCGGTACGGCGGCGACGAGTTCGTGGCCGTGCTGCCCGACACCGACGCCGACGGCGCCCGCGTCGTCATCAAGCGCGTGAGCGACCGGCTGGCCGAGGACACGGACAAGCCGCAGCTCTCGTGCAGCGCCGGCGTGGCGGTCTACCCGGCCGACGGGGGCACGCCGACGACGCTGCTGAGCGCCGCGGATCGCGCGCTCTACGCGGCCAAGGCCGACAAGGCCAACGCCCGCCGCCGCGGCGTCGTCCCGATCCACGAATGGAGCAACGTGGGGTAGGGGGACGGGTCTGTTTTCCACAGATCCGGCCGCTTCGGGACAGGTCATGAGAAAACCGGGAGTCTTTTCCGTCGCGAGCTGACGGAAAAGACTCCCGGTGTCATTTCTCCGGCGAGACCTGTCCCCGAAACGGCCGGATCTGTGGAAAACAGACCCGTCCCCTGCTGGCACGGGACATGCACTGGTTCCCGGTGCACGTATGTACCCGCGCCTGGCTCGGCACCCGATCGTCCTCGCTTCCGTCTTCCTGGTCTTTGCCGGGCTCGGGAAGCTGGGGCTCACCCTCGCGGCGCTGAACGCGAGCTCGACGGCCGTCTGGCCGCCGAGCGGCTTCGCGCTCGCGGCGATGCTGCTCGTCGGGATCCGCGTCTGGCCGGCTGTCTGGGCCGGCGCCGTCTTCGCGCACTTCACGGCCACCGGTGACTTCACGACCGCGCTCGGCATCGGCTCGGGCAACGTCATCGAGGCGATGATCGGCGCCATCCTGGTGGATCGCTTCGCCGGCGGCGCGCACGTGTTCCGCAGCGCCGACCGCGTGTTCTCCTTCGTCGCCATCTCCGGCCTGCTGAGTACGACCGCCGGCGCCACCATCGGCACCGCCACGCTCCGACTGGCGGGGCAGGTGACCGGGTCCGACCTCGGCTACGTCTGGATGACCTTCTGGCTGGGCGATCTGACCGGTATCCTGGTCGTCACGCCGCTCGTGCTGCTCTGGGCGCTCACGCCCGTCGAGCGGCCGCCGTTCGCGCACCTCGTCGAAGGCGTGGTGATGATCACCCTGCTCGCCTTCGTCGGGCTCGTCGTCTTCGGCGGCCTGTTCCCGTCCGACATCCAGAACTACCCGCTCGAGTTCCTGTGCGTCCCGTTCTTCATCTGGTCGGCCTTCCGCTTCGGCCGCCGGGAGACCGCGACGGCGATGGCCGTGCTCTCGGGCATCGCCGTCTGGGGCACCAACCGCGGCTTCGGCCCGTTCGTCCGCGAGACGACGAACGAGTCGCTGGTTCTGCTGCAGGCCTACACGAGCGTGATTGCGGTGATGGCCGTCGTGCTCGCGGCCGTCGTCGCCCAGCAGAAGCGCGCCGAGGCGAAGCTCCAGGAACTGGCCAGCACGGACTCGCTGACGGGCCTCGCCAACTACCGGAAGCTGATCGAGGTGCTGAAGGTCGAGATCGCGCGATCCGGCCGGACGGACCGGCCGTTCGCGGTGCTGTTCCTGGACATGGACGGGCTGAAGGCCATCAACGACCGGTACGGCCACCTGGTGGGGAGCCGCGCGCTGGCGCGCGTCGCGGACGTGCTCAAGCGGACCTGCCGCGCGATCGACACGCCCGCGCGCTACGGCGGGGACGAGTTCGCGGTGGTGCTGCCCGAGACCGGGGACGAGGGCGGCGAGGCCGTGCTCAAGCGCGTGTCGGACCGCCTGGCGGCCGACGTGGATCGGCCGCTGCTCTCGGTGAGCGGCGGCGTGGCCGTGTTCCCGCGCGACGGCGACTCGCCGACGATGCTGCTGCGGGCGGCCGATCGGACGCTGTACGAAGCGAAGGCGCGCCGGGCCACGGCGCGCCTCTCCGAATCGCCTCGAACCGACGCACGCAGCGCCTAGGACCCGGCCGCCTGGCGGCGACCCGGCCCCGGCGCGACGTGCGAGCGGCCCTAGATCATGCCGTTCAGCGTCCGGAGCGCGCGCACGCGCACCTTCCGGCTCGCCGGCTTGGCCTTGATCGTGATCGCCTCGCCCGTGAACGGGTTGCGGCCCGGCCGCGCCTTGGTGGCGGGCTTGTTCACGGTCTTCAGCTTCATCAGGCCCATCAGGTTGAACTCGCCGGGCCCCTTCTTGCCGAGGTCGGCCGCGATGATCGAGCTCAGCGCGTTGAAGACTTCCTTCACCTTGCCGGGCTTGAGATCCGTTCCGTCGGCGATCTGGCGGATCACGTCGGCGCGCGACCGGCGCGACTTCGCCGGCGTGGCCTTGAACGACTTCTTCTTAGCGGTCTTTGCCATCTGACTGTCCTATTGCGAGCGTCGAACGCACGCGTGGGCGGCACCATGCCGTCGATCGCCCGAACACCGGGCGAACAGCGGCATATCGTAGCGTGTTTTGCAGGGAATTGGTACTGATTCCGCGATCACCCGACCTCGGCCAGCGCCGCGGCGAGCAGGATGATCTGCCGGGTCCCGAGCCGCGCCGACTCCACGTCGGCCCATTCGGAGAGCGTGTGCTGGTCGCCGCCCCGGGACCGGCCCACCGAGATCGAGGGCACCCCCCGCACCACGCCGGCGTTGGCGTCGGTCGACCCGGTCGGGATGGCCTCCCGGCCCGCGGGGAGCCCGGCCCCCAGGAACTGCAGCACGTCCACGGCCGTCTGGACCAGCGGGTGCGCCCGGCGGTCCAGGAGCTGCTCGGGCCGCCCGCCCGCCTCCGACCGCTGGATCCACTGCCGCTCGAACTGCACGCCGAAGGCCCGCGCCGCGATCTCGCACTTCTCCACGATCTGCCGGTCGAGCGTCTGCAGGAGGTCCGGGTCCACCGTCCGCAGGTCCACCGTGAACGACGCTTCCTGGGGGATGGCGTTGACGACCTTGCCGCCGTCCAGCATGCCCACGTTGTAGACGGCCTGGACGGGCGCCGCCGGGTCGGGCAGCGGGATCGTGTAGATGTCGGTGATGCACTTGGCCAGGGCCCGATCCGGATGCGGCTGCCCGCGCGACTGGTTGGTGTGCGCGCCCGGCCCGGTGAAGACCATCTTCGACCAGTAGATCCCCAGGGCCCCGTAGTTGACCGGGCCCAGCCCGCCGTCGAGCGCCACCAGCATGTCGGCCGTGCCCGGGTGCGCGTCGAGCCAGTGGTACATGCCCTTCAGCCCGAGCTCCTCCTGCACGGTGAAGAGGAGGATCACGTCGCCCTTCGTGCGGACGCCGGCGGCCGCCATCGCCCGCGCGGCCTGCAGCAGGTTCGCGACCGACGCGCTGTTGTCGAAGATGCCCGGCGCGTGCAGCCGTCCGTCGGCCGTCCGCGAGACGCTCAGGTCGGTGTCCATCGGATGGACCGTGTCCATGTGCGCCGCGAAGACGACCGTCGGCCCGCCGCCCGTGCCCTGGCGCGTGGCCATCACGTTGCCGATGTCGTCGATCGTGACCGTCAGGCCGATCTTCTCCAGCTCGGCCTTCACGTAGGCGGCGCGCGCCGCCTCGTGGGTGGACTGGGCCGGGATCTCCGTGACCGCGATCCACTCCTCGACCTGGCGATCGAACTGCTCGTCCACGAAGCTGAGGGCCTGGCGGATCGCCGGCCGTTCAGCCAGCGCGGGCGAGAACTTGGTGGGATAGCCGGCCGGCGTGGACTGCTGCGGCTCCGCGCGGCTCCAGCCGCCGGACGCCATCAGGAGCAGCAGGATCGCGGGCCAGGTCCGCTTCAACGTCATTCGGTCCCTCCGTGCCGGTTCAGCCGCCGGGCTGCCGGACGTCTCCGGTGAATCCCCATGCGCCGCGTCACCGCGGCGCCCCGCGTCACCGCGGCCGGTTGCGGTCGCGCGCGGCCACGCGCTCCGCGAGCAGCGCGTCCGTCTTCGGGTTGCCGTCGAGCAGCAGGTGCCCGATCGAATACGCATCATCGCCCGCCAGCGGCGCGACGACGATCATGTCGAACCCGCGGTCTCGCGCGCTGGGCGGCAGGTCCTCGGTGAACGACGCGAGACCCGGCGACCGGCGGTGCTGCGGGATCGGCCCGACCTCCATCTGCGCGACCACCGCGTTCGTCTTCAGGAACAGCAGCTGATACCGGTCGTTCGCGTCGAGCGAGACGTCGAGGTAGCGCCGGCCGGGCCGGTCGTCCACCACGACGGTCAGCGGCACCGTCAGCACGTGCACGCCCGGCGCGTTCCAGACCGTGCCGTCGGGCTTCACGTCGGCCAGGTCGTCGAGCGTGGCGAGCGACCCGGCGTGCCGGTAGAAGCGCCGATCGACGCCGGCGCCCGACGCGCCGGTGTTCACGCGCCAGATCGCCTTCAGGCGATCGGCGGAGAGCAGGTGCTGCGTGCGGGTGACGACGCGGATGTCGGCGTAGAGGTCGCGCAGCGCCGGGTCGCGGACGACGTTCGTGCCCTGCTCGAGGCTCTCCTGGTAGCCGGCGGGGATCATGCGGCGGAAATGGCCCGTCCGCCACTGCGTGTTGTAGACGGCGGGCAGCCGCGCGAGCAGGGGATCGGCCAGCGCGCACTCGTCGAGCAGGTGCGTGAGCGGCCCCCAGTCCAGGCCCGAGGCGCCCATCAGGCCGCACGTGTCGAGCACCTGGGTCGGCCGCGCGTCCGGCGCGGCGTCCGGCCATTCCGGCTCGCGGAACGACGCGCGCGACGCCCAGACCAGCGAGTAGTTCCGGAAGTACACCGCGCGCTCGTCCACGATGCCGGAGTCCTTGGCGGCCGTACGCTCGAACCGGCTGTCGCTCGTCGGCGGCCAGCGCGCGCCGGTCAGGCCGATGGCCACGGCGAGCCCGGCGGCGACCAGCGCCGGGCGCGGCTCCATCGGCACGAGCCGCGTCAGCACCAGCACCGCGGCGAACAGCGGCGCGACCAGGAATCGCCCCGCCATGAAGTCGCCGCCGATCGAGACGACGTAGGCGAGGTGGAGGACGATGCCGATCGCCACCCACCGCGCCAGCCCGCGCCGGGCCAGGCCCGTGGCGGCGCCGAACACGATCGCGATCATCGTGATCGGGTCGCGGTCCACCGAGTCGAGCAGGTAGATCGCGCCCTGCTGCCACAGCTCGCCGCGGTCCACGCCGGTCGCGAGCTTCGCGTAGGCCGTGTTCGGGAACGGGAAGCCGTAGTAGACGAGCGAGAACAGCGTCCAGAGAGCGGCCGGCAGGAGGCCGATCGCGATCGCGCGCAGGCGGGGCCGCCACGAGAGGCCGGCGCCACCCGCGCCGTCGCTGCCCGCGCGACCGTCACCGCGGCCGCCGGCCGCGAACGTGAACCCGACGAGCGCCGGCGCGACGATCAGCACGTCGTCCGGCCGGGTGAGGTA
>JAWKHR010000064.1:0-30004 GCA_041394725.1 Vicinamibacterales bacterium
ACGGCACCCCGTGCGCCGCGACCTCAACGCGGCCACCTACCTGACCGGCCGCGTCGTGCTCGTCACCGGCGCCGGCGGATCGGTCGGATCCGAGCTCTGCCGGCAGGTGGCCGCCGCCGGCCCGCGCCAGCTCGTGCTGGTCGGGCACGGCGAGAACAGCATCTTCGACATCGGCAACGAGCTGCGCCGGCTCTTCCCGTCGCTCGCGCTCGAGACGCTCATCGCCGACGTGCGCGACCGGCGGCGGCTCCGGCAGATCTTCGACGAGTACCGGCCGGCGGTCGTCTTCCACGCCGCAGCGCACAAGCACGTGCCCCTGATGGAGGCGAACCCCGAGGAGGCCGTCACGAACAACATCGTCGGCACCGCGCGCGTGATCGACGCGGCGCTCGCGGCGGGCACCGAGCGCTTCGTGCTGGTCTCGACCGACAAGGCCGTCTCGCCCTCGAGCATCATGGGCGCGTCCAAGCGCATCGCGGAGCACCTCGTGCGGGTCGCGTCGGCGACCCACGGCAAGCCGTACGTCGTGGTGCGGTTCGGTAACGTCCTCGGCAGCCGCGGCAGCGTGGTGCCGCTCTTCACGAAACAGATCGAGCGCGGCGGGCCGGTCACGGTGACCGACCCGGAGATGCGACGCTACTTCATGACGATCCCGGAGGCCGCGCACCTGATCCTCGAGGCCGCCGGCTTCGGCCAGGCGGGCAACGCCTACGTGCTCAACATGGGCGATCCGGTGAAGGTCGTCGATCTGGCGCGCGACCTGATCCGGCTGTCGGGCGCCGACGAGCGGAACATCGCGATCGAGTTCACCGGCCTGCGTCCCGGCGAGAAGCTCATCGAGGAGCTGTGGGAGGACGACGCGCGGGTGGAGGAGACCGAGCACCCGGACGTGTTCCGGCTGGTGGAGCCGCGCCGGCAGGCGCTCGACGAAGCCGCGACGGACCTGCTGGCGCTCGTCGCACACAGCAGCGAGGTGCCGCCGGCCGAGATCGAGCGCTTCGTCGGCCTGTGCCGCGACGTCGTCGCCGGCGCCGCTTCGGCGCCGCCGTCGCCCGTGACGCCTGCCGTCCGGCCCGCGCCCCGCGGCGCCGCCTGACGGTCAGCCCGTCGCGCGCCCGCGGGCGCGCATCCGATCGAAGAGGTCCAGGTACCGGCGCGTGATGCCGGGCCACCCGTATTCGCCCGCCACGAACGTCCGCAGCGCGTCGCCCATGGCCGGCAGCGCGTCCGGCCGCGCGATCAGGTCATCGAGCCCCTGCGCGATGGCGTCCACCGTCGGCGCGACCACGCCGCCGCCTCCCACGCGACCGACCTCGTCGAACCCGCACGCATCAGTCAGCAGCACCGGCGTGCCCACCACGGCCGCTTCCAGCGCCACCTGCGACATCGCCTCGTGGCGCGACGGCACGGCCAGCAGCGCGGCGGCGCGGTAGGCGCCGACCGACATGGCGGCGTCGAGATGGCCGACGAACCGGACCCGGTCCGCGAGGTCCAGGGCCGCGGCGCGGTCACGGAGGCCGGCTTCCATGCCCTCGTCGCGCCCCGCGAAGACCAGCTGCCAGCCCGGCCGCGCACGCGCCACGCGCGCGAAGGCGTCGAGGAGCAGATCGGGGCCCTTGATGGGGTTGAGGCGGCCCATGAACAGCACGAACGGCGCGTCGCCGGGAAGGTGGCGGGCGCGGAACGCCGCGGCCGTGGCGCCGGCGGGTTCCACGTCCACGCCGTTGGGGATGACCGCGATCCTCGCTGGCGGGATGCCATCCGTCTCGAACTGGCGTCCCTCCAGCGGCGTCGTCGCGAGCACGACCGACGCGTCGCGCAGCAGCCGGTGTCCGATCATCCACTGGTACACCTGCTTCAGCGCCCGCGACCGTCCCTGGATGCGCAGGGCGCCGCCGGGGCAGATGCCGTACGGCACCCGCGCGCGCCAGCACGCCCGCACCGCCATCGCGTTGATGGCCGTCCAGTGGTTCATCAGGAAGACGACGTCGCGGTCGCCGACCAGTGACGCCATCGTGCCGCCCGGCGCACGCGGCACGGGGAACCGCCGGCCCCGCGCCGGGAGAACGACGACGTCCACGCCGGGCATCGGCGCCGCCCGCGCGTCCAGGCCGGCGTCGGTGGTCACGACGCGCACGTCGGCGCCCGCGGCGGCCAGGGCGCGGCTGACATTGACCGTCTTGACGGCCATGCCGGCGCCGAGGACGGGGTCGATGACCCAGTGCACGAAGGCGACCCTCATCCGGCCGCGCTCCCTTCGCCGCGCCGTTCGTGATCGCGCCACCAGGCGGCGTACCGATCGAGCGCGTCGGCGAGCGTGACGGGCGCCACGAACCCGGCGCGCTCGAGCGCCGAGCCGTCGTAGACGCGATGGGGATCGGTGTCGGATCGACCGGTGACCCGCAGGATCAGCGACAGGACCACGGGCGGCACCGGCGCGGCGGGTGCCGGCGCGCCCAGACCGAGGCCGGCGCGGAGGCGCGCGTGCACCGTCCGGAAGTCCCCGCCGGGATGCTGGTCGGTGGAGACGAGGAACCGCGCCGGCGCGCCCGCGGCCTCCGCCGCCGCCAGCACGTCGTCCGGCAGGTCGAGCGCCAGGAACCGCAGGGCGCGCGCGACAGTCTCGGCCGGCACGAGGTGCATGCCGCGCGCTCCATAGAGCGAGGCGCGCAGGAAGTTGGCCACCGGCGAGCCGTGCGTGAGCGCCGTGAGCAGGGCGACGAGATTGCGCAGCCCGGGACCGACGATCGCCGTCGGGCGCGCGATGACCAGCGGAAAGCGCCCGCGTGCGGCCGCGGTGAACACCTGCTCCAGGTCGTACTTGATTCGTTCGTACGGCGTCACCGGCTCGCACGGCGTCGCCTCGGTGACCTGTCGCGACCGCGCGCGTCCGACGACCACGGCGGTGCTGCAGTGGACGACGCGCCGGACGCCAGCGGCGGCGCAGGCGTCGGCGAGGGTCTGGATGGCCCGGCGGTGATCCTCCGGCGTCATCGACCACGGATACGCCAGGTGGATCACCGTCGCGCCGGGCGCGAGCCAGCGATCCAGCGCGGGGCGATCGAGCAGCGAGCCCTGGTGGACGCCGACACCGGCGGCCCGCAGGTCGTCGGGGAGCGGCGTGGCGTGGGTGAGCGCGCGCACGGGACCGGCGCGCGCGTCGAGGACGTCCCGCACGACGTATCGGCCGAGCGCGCCTGACGCGCCGGTGATCGCGATGGACGTCGTGGAACCGGTTTCGGCGGGCATCGGGCGTCGGAGCCCCATGATATCCTCGCGATTCGTGGCGTCCAGCCAGGGACGCCGCGCGCGCGGCCTGATCCGACTCATGTCCGACACTCCACCAGGCCGGTCCGCCGATTCCGATCCCACGCGCGGCGGTCCGATCGCCTCGTCCGGCACCGTCGCCCGCAACACGCTGTGGAACCTCGGGGGCATGGTGCTGCCCGCCGCGGCGGCGGTCGCGGCGATCCCGCTGCTCATCGCGCGGCTCGGCGACGCGCGCTTCGGCGTGCTCACGCTCGCGTGGGGCCTGAGTGTGCTCTTCGCGCTCTCGGATCTCGGCCTCGCGCGGGCGACGACGACGCTGCTGGCGAAGTCGTGGGTGGCCGCGCCCGAGCGGGAGCAGGCCGGCCTGCTGTGGGCGTCGCTCGGCGGCCACGTCGTGCTCGGCCTGCTCGGCGGACTCGCGTTCGCGGGGCTCACGCCGTGGATGATGACGCGGCTGCTCGAAGTGCCCGCCGACCTCCGGGTGGAGACGAGCCGCGCGTTCTACCTGCTGGCGCTCACGATTCCCTTCGTGCTGGCGGGCAATCCCCTGCGGAGCGTGCTCGAGACCACCCAGCGGTTCGGCGCGATCAACGCGATCCGCGTGCCGGTCAGCATCCTGAACTACGTCGGGCCGCTCGTCCTGGCCGCGTGGACGCCGAGGCTCGAGGTCGTCATCGGCGTGATCGTCGCGACGCGCATTGCCGCGTTCTTCGCGTTTGCCGTGCTCGTCCTTCGGGTGGCGCCGGGCCTGCTGCGGCCGGCCCGGCCGACCCGCGAGACGGTGCGCGCGCTGGTGCGCACCGGGGGCTGGCTCGGCGCGACGGGCTTCGCGCTGCCGGCGGTGGCGAGCCTCGACCGCGTGATCATCGGCGCGCGCCTGTCGGTCGCCGACGTCGGGTACTACGCCGCGCCCTACGAAGTCGTGACCAAGCTGTGGTTCCTCTCGGGCAGCCTGCTGCTCGTGCTCTACCCGGTCTTCAGCGCGCTGACCGACGACGGGCGGCTGCGCCGGTCGTACTGGCGCGCCGTGCGGCACCTGTTCGTGCCGACGGTCGCGGCGGCCGCCGTGATCATCGCGTTCTCGACGGAGATCTTCTCGCTGTGGCTCGGACCGGTCTTCGGCGGGCAGGCGGCGCCGGTGGCGCGCTGGCTCGCGCTCGGCGTGGTGCTCAGCGTGATCGGGCAGGTGCCGATGACGCTGCTGCAGTGCCGCGGCCGGCCCGATCTCCCGGCCATCGTGCACCTGGTCGAGGTGCCGCTCTACGCGATCGCGGCCTGGTGGCTCGCGGGGGTCGCGGGCATCGCGGGCGTGGCCGTGGCCTGGATGGGCCGGGCGACGTTCGAGGCGCTGATCGTCTTCGTCGCCGCGTGGGTCGTGCTGCCGGCCGGCCGGCCGGGCCCCGAGGCGCGCATCCTGCTGGTCATGAGTGCCGCCGGCGCCGGGTTGCTGGCGGTGGCCGGCTGGCTGGGCACGCGGCCCGAGGGCTGGCTCGCCTGGAAGCTCGGCGGCATGGCCGTGGCGCTGGCGATCTTCGCGGCGTGGTCCTGGTGGCGGCTGTTCGACGCCGCGGACCGGCGGCTGCTGTCACGCGGGGCGCTGACCGGGTAGGGATCAGCGCCGCCGTCTCGCCGCGAAGAGCGTGCGGCTGGACTCAGGCACGGCCTCCCGGCGTTCGATGACGTAGTGCCGTGCCAGCGCCGCCTCGAAGGCGTCCACGGTGTAGTCGGGGAAGACGTCCTCGCGCGTGGCCAGCAGCCGGCGGACCTGCGAGTCCTCCTTCGGCACGAACTCGACCACGAGGCGCGGCGCGATGCGCGCGAAGAAGCCGGCCAGCCGATCCAGCGGCACGTTGTTCGAGATCGCGAGGTGATGCACCAGCGCCAGGGCCAGCACGGTGCCGCCCGCGAGGCGATCCATCGCGGCGCGCCGTTCGTCGTGCGCCCAGCCGAGCGCCGGCGACGGGTTGGTCAGGTCGAGCAGCAGCGGCAGCACGCCGTCGTGGCCGTCGGCGTGCAGCGCGCGGTAGTGCCGCTCGACCGCCAGGTCGTCCACGTCGTGCGCGACCACGTAACGGCCGGGCCCGCTGACGAGCCGGCTGAAGCGTCCGGTGTTCGCGCCGAGGTCGTGGATCGTGTCGCCCGGCTGGATCACCGCGTCCACCATCCCGGCGACGATCGCCAGCTTGGCCTGCATCGCGGACTCGGAGTAGTTGGTGTCCTGGTAGTAGTCGCCCCATTCGGTGGCGCCGCCCGGCGGACGGCAGCCGTCCACCGCCGCGCGCAGACTGTGCAGCAGTGCCACGAGCCGCGCCTTCGGCAGGGTCGGGATCCGCACGGGCGCGGAGCCGGCCGCCGCGCCCTGGTGCCGCCGCTGGCTCGCCGCGTGCAGGTGCACGTGCGCGAGCAGCCCGTAGCGAAGGCGGGTGCGTCCGGGCAGCACGCGGCTGGCCAGGTCCAGCGGGATGCCGTCGAGGTGGTGGACGAGCAGCTGCCGCAGCCGCCGGTCCACGTGCGACATCAGGGCCAGCGGCGCGAGGAAATGCTGGCAGTACTGGCGGTAGGCCACCCACGGCACGCCGTCCCGGTACGTCTCGAACGACAGCGTGTCGATGAACACCGGCCGCCGGCCGACGAACTGGACGTTGAACGCCGACGCGTCCCGGAGCGTCACGCCGCGCTCGAGGCACGCGAGCTGGATGTCGAGCGTCAGCCGCGCGGCGTCGCGCAGCTGATCGAAGCACCACTCGTACGGATACGAGACGTACGGGATGCGCTCGGGGCGCAGCGTGCGGGACGCGCCGGCGTCGGGCGGACTCGCCACCTCCTCGTGGGCGACCAGCCAGCCGCGCTCGGTCAGGTGCGCGTACACCCCCGACTGCATGAGCGCGTCGTAGTGGCGGGCGCCGGCCGGGTTCACCTGGCGCAGCAGCACCCCGTCGCGCTCGTACACGAAGCCCGACGGATCGCGGAACGAGCCGCCGAGGGCGTCCGGGCTCACCGATCGCCTCCGGCGCAGCCGAAGACGGGCATGACGGCCTCGACCTTGCGCCCGCCGGCCTCGTTGCTGGTGACGACGACGGGCGGGTGCGGGCGATCGAGCGGCGGCAGCGGGCCGGCCGGGTCGGCGTAGCGCCGGAAGGCCTCGGGGAGCGACAGGAACTCGCAGTCCACGCCGGGCGCCGCGCCCGGCGCCTTCACCGCGAAGTAGGCGCCGTAGTTGGCGATGAAGTCCCGCGGCTCGTAGCCTTCGAGCACGTTGCCCATCGAGATGCGGCTGCCGTGGTCGCCCTGGATGATGAGGCGCGCGTCGGCCAGGGCCGGAACCGACGCCATCGCGTCGAGCAGCTCGTCGATCTTCGAGGCGACGCACTGGAGCTGCGCCAGGTACGCGTCGGTGAAGCGACGTCGGGCGGCCTCGCGCGCCGACGGGTCCGGGACGTTGCGTCCCAGGTAATAGCCCGCGTCGAACGTGCCGCTGACCACGCACTCGCGCGTCAGCAGGTAGGGCGAGTGCGGCACCATGAAATGCGCGAACACGTGCGTGCCGCGCGGCACGCCGGTGACGAACCGGACGAACCGGTCGAACCACGCCGGAAACCGCTGCACGTCGAACCGGCCCTCGGTGCCGAGCACGCCAATCGGGCGATCCTCCAGGCCGTAGTAGCGGCGGACCGCGCGCAGGCCGTACACCGAGACGTAGCTCGGCTCCCAGGCGCGCAGCAGCGTGCTCCAGAGCGTCACGGTCCGCGTCCGCAGGTCGAGCGTGGCGGCGCCCGCGCCCGGATCGAAGGAATCGAACGTCTCGCAGAGCGCGATCCCGGGATGCGCGCAGAAGTCGAGGTGCGACGTCTGGAAGACGGCCGTCCGGTACCCGCGTTCGGCGAGCCGATCGAAGTAGGCGTTGTCCCGGATGGCCGGGAGGATCTCGGTCGAGTGATTGGCGGTGTCCGTCCGGCCCTCGAACTCCGCGTTCATCATGTTCGGCATCGACACGCCGGAGAAGAAGTAGCGGCTGTAGACCGAATCGAAGGTCCGCAGGCCGTGGCGGTCGGCCACGGCGAGGAGCTGCGCCCGCGCCGCCTCGCCGGCCGGCGTGGCCGTGTCGATCGCGCCCGTGGACTGCATCTCGTCGAAGATCAGGTGCACCGTGACCGGCAGGTCCGTCCGGAAGGGGCCCGCCGCGCGGAACCGGGCCGCCAGCGCGGCGTCGTCGTCCGCGCCGAGGTCGTCCGCGACGATCTTCGGACGTGGTGAGGCGACCATCGTGGACACGAGCAGGACGCCGACGAAGACGAGAAGGATGCCGTGAATCCGGTCGCGGAGCTTCCAGAACACGAGGGCCGTGGCGGCGCCCACGCTCACCAGCCCGGCCGCCGGCGGCAGCCACCCGGCGTAGACGAGGCCCAGCGGACCCGCGACCAGGGCGAGCACCACGATCAGGACCGCGATCACGCGCGACCTCGCTCAGCGCGATGGAGGGAAGCTGCCGCAGACCACATAGTCGAAATACTGTCCGAAGAAATCCGGCTTGTCCTTCCAGAGGCAGCTGCACCCCGGACTGCGGAGCCCGGCAGGCCGGGCCGCCGCCGGCGACTCGAACGCCGTAATCGCGAGCAGGTACGTGCCCTCACCCTGATCGATCCGGCAGCTCCCGCCTGCGTAGTCGTAGCCGGGCGGCGTGACGTAGTACACGTACTGGTGCCCCAGGCGCGGGTCGGTCGGGTCGTCGGTCCGGTTCACCGGGTCCAGCGGCACTGCAGGCAGGAACCCGTCCGAGACCAGGAAGCCCATGAACGGCCGGCCGTCTCCGCTCTGATCCACGGCCGAGAGATCCCACCAGTTCTGCCAGAACGCCCGGGGCCCGACCCCCTCGCCGTAGGCCGCCGGAGCGGGAGGCGCGCCGCGACTCGCGATGTAGGCCTCGAGCGCGGTCCGGATCGTCGCCAGGTCGCGGACGCGACGCGCGTCTCGGGCGCGCACCCGCCGCACGTCCGGCTGCAGGCCGTCGAAGTACAGCGGGCCGTGGAAGGTGACGTCGAGCAGCAGCACGGCCGTGGCACTCAGCACGATCGTGCGAACCAGCGGGCCCCCGAATGCGGCCGCCGCACCGGCGCCGAGGGCGAGCGCCAGGCAGAGGCCGGCGACGATGAGCGTCTCCGGGTGCGTCAGGGCGATCTGGAGTTCGGACAGCGCGCGGTACAGCAGCGCGGTCATCGCCAGCGGCGGGACCAGGAAGGCGGCGAGCCGGACGTGGCGGGCGCCGCCGGGCGGGTTCACCGGTCGCGGTCCGCCGGGGTGGAGTCCTGTCGCCGGCGGCCGGGTCTGAACAGGGAGGCGACCTTGCCGAGCGACGATCGAAACGCGTAGCCGACGGCGGCGAGACCCGCGATGATGGTCTGGATCACGAGGCTGCCGGTGCCGGGATCCAGGTACGCGTGCGCCTCACGGGGCCAGAGCAGCAGGCCGGCGACGGCCAGCAGCAGGGCGTGACGGGCGCGACTGCGTGATGTCACTTGGAAGTCCTCCAGACGCGGGCGGGGAGCCTGTCTCCCGAGTGTAACGGTCTGGTAATGTCCGGAGTACATCTTTCTGTCGTGGTGTCCAAAGAGTCCCATCAGCACGAGGTTTCACCCGTTGCCCTGCTGTTCCCGGGCGCGGCACTCCTGGGCTACCTGATCGTCACGGTGCTGCTGTTCTTCTTTGGTCCGTGGCGTTACCCGGTCGAGGACGCGACGCGCCTCGTCTGGTTTCTCGTCGCGGTGCACGTGGCGCTCGCGGGCGGGTACCTCGTGGGCATCCGGCGTCGGCCCGCGCCGGGTGGACGCTTCGCCGTCGCCGGGATGGCCGCGTTCTGTGTCGTCTGTTCCCTCATCGTCCTCCTGCCGACGTCGCTGCTGAACACGGGCAGCTGGATCCCGAATCCTTTTTCGGCCGCGTCGGATCTCGGCGGGGCGTATGCGCGCAGCCTCGCGCTGCGCGAGCGCGCCACGCCCTGGGTCAACTACGCCCGCATCCTCGTGGCGCCGGCGCTGGCCGCGATGCTGCCGCTCTGCGTCTTCTTCTGGCACCGGCTGTCGCGCGTCCTGCGGGCGGGCTTCGTCCTGGCGACGTGCGGCGCGCTCGCCCTGGGCGTGGCGATGGGCATCAACGCCGAAGCCGCGCAGTTCGTCCTGCTGTTTCCGTGGTTCGTCCTCGCGGCGCACGTCTCGGGCGCGCGGCGGCTCGACCCGCGGCGCTGGGCCGTCGCCGCGGTCGTCGCGGTCCTCGCCGGCATCCTGCTCGTCGCACTGTTCGCGACGTCGATGAACGTCCGCGCGGGGTCCTTCGCCCGGAACGGCTACCTGCCCGGCATCGAGGCGACGCTCAAGGGCCGGCCCGCCGACATCGAGCAGCAGTGGCCCGACACGCGGCCCGCCTGGCGGGTGGCCGTCGATGGTCTGGCGGGATACCTCAGTCACGGGTACTATGCGGTGTACCTGAGCCTGCGGGAGCCGTTCGTGCCGATGTACGGCGTCGGCAACTCCGTCTTCCTGCAGCGACAGGTCGCGCGGCTGCTGGGTACCGACACCCTCCCGAATCGGTCCTACCCGGCTCGCATCGAGGCTCGCGGGTGGAACGCCTATGGCTACTGGGCGACGGTGTACCCGTGGATCGCGTCCGACGTCGGGTTTCCCGGAACGGTGGTCGTCATGTTCGTGGCCGGCCTCGTGTTCGGCATGGTGTGGGCCGACGTGGTCGTGGCGGCCAACCCGTGGGCCGTGGCGTTTCTGGGGCAGGTGCTGACGTTCATGTACTACGTGCCGGCGCACAACAAGGTCATGCATTCGGGTGAAGGCGTCGTGGCGTTCCTGACGCTGGGCCTCCTCTGGGCGGCCTCGCACCTGCGGGGTGCGGCCGGCCGGGTCGCGACGCGATGACCGACCCGCTCGTCTCGGTCGTCATCCCGACCTACAACCACGCGCGGTTCCTGGCCGAGGCCATCGACAGCCTGCTCGCCCAGGACTATCCCCGCCTCGAGGTCGTCGTCGTCGATGACGGATCGACGGACGGCACGGGTGAGATCCTGGAGAGCTACCGCGACCGGATCGTGTTCGAGCGCCAGGCCAACAGCGGGCAGTCGGCGGCGCTCAATCGGGGCTGGGCCCTCGCCCGTGGCGAGATCCTCTCCTACCTCAACTCGGACGACGTGCTGCGGCCGGGCGCCGTGCGCCTGGCGGTGGACGCGTTCGCCGCCGCGCCGGACGCGTCGTTCGTCTACGGCGACTTCGAGCTGATCGACCTCGACTCGCGCGTCTATCGCACCGTGCGGACCGTGGAGTCGGCGTTTCCCGAGATGGTGGCGCGGTTCATCACGGTGGCCGGTCCCGGCGGGTTCTTCCGCGCGTCGGCGCTGGAGCGCGCCGGCGGGTGGGACCCGCACTTCAAGCAGAATCCGGACGTGGACTTCCTGTTCCGGCTCGGCCTGACGGGCCGGTTCGTGCGGATCCCGGCCGTGATGGCGGCCTTCCGCGTGCACGAGGGATCGCAGACGTACCGCGTGCCGAGCATCGAACGCGCCGACGAGCCCCTCGTCATCATCGAGCGGTTCTTCGGCCGGGCGGACATTCCGGAGCCGGTGCGGCGGCGCCAGCATGCGTCAACGGCCGCGGCACACGTGCTCGCGGCGCGCCAGCACCTGCGAGCCCGTCGCTGGGGACGCTTCGCGCGCCATGCCGGCGCCGCCCTCGGCCAGCACCTGCCCACGGTGACGACCGTGAGGACCGCGCGCATGTGGCTCGGCGCCCTGCGGCCGTGAGTCGCCGGCAGGCGCTGACCGCCGGCGCGGGGGGCGTCGTCATCGTGGCCGTCGTCGCGGGGCTGGGCCGCCATCCCGCGTCGGTCGGCGCGTCGCTCGCGTTCCACGCGGCATTCGTGCTGCTCATCGCGCTGGCCGTTCCCCGGCCCCGGTCCCATTTCTACTCCGCGCTCACCGCGATGCTGGTGCTCGGCTTCTGGACCAAGTTCCTGGTCCGGCTGCTGGCCGACTACGAGTACCTGGAACCGGTCGGCAGCTTCGACGGTTCCCCGGCCGCCTGGGATCGGGCCCTCGTGACCGTCGCCGCCGGCATTCTCGGCGTGGTGACGTGCCGCCTCGTGCACCTGGGCTGGGCCCGCTCGCGGCCCTGGGCGGCGGGGCGCCTTCCCGAGGCGACGCGGCCCCGGGCATTCGACGCGTGGCGACCCTGGATCTGGACTGCGACAGGCGTCGCCGCCGCGGCGCTGTACGGGTGGAACGCGTACGCGGCCGTCTACATCACAGGCGTGACCCCGCGCGTCGTCCTGCCGTTTCCACTGAATGCCGCGATTGCCTGGTGGTACGTGCTCGGCCTGCCGTTGTGGCTGGCGACGCTCATCGGCTGGGAACTGGCGGCGCGATCGACGGGGATCATCGGGGCGAGGTTCCTGGTGCTCGTCATGGCCGAGGCGGTCGTCAATGCGGCCTCGCTCCTGAGCCGCGCGAGCTTCGTGCTGCGGCTGGCGCCGTACCTGCTGGCGGGGACGCGCCGGCAGACGCGCCGGCCCGTCAGGCTCGGCCTGCCGCCCGTCGTGGTGCTGCTGTTGCTCGCGGCAGGATTCGGCGCCAGCCTCGTGCCGGTGACCCTGCTTCGGGTCCAGATCTACTCGGCGGTCAACCGGCCGCCTCCCGACGTGCCAACGAACGCTGCGGCTCCGGTGCCCGGTCCGCGACCGGCGGCGCCGCCGGGCCTGACGCCGCCGGGCCAGAGCCAGGGGCAGCCGGCCGCGGGCGGGGGACCGTCCGCGGCCCCGTCGCCGGCCGCGCCGGCTCCGTCGCCCCTCACGGCGACCCGCCTGCGATTCGCGGCGATCGAGGTGGGCCGGCTCGTCTTCGATCGCTGGACCGGCATGGAGGGCGTGCTGGCCGTGACCGCGGTACCGGACCGCTCGGCCGCGCTGTTCGGCAGCGCCCTGCGCGAGAATCCGGCGCTCGGCGAGCGGGCGTTGTATCAGCGCGTGGCACGAGCGCCGTATCCGGTCCGTCCCGACTTCACGTTCCTGACGCTCGCCGGCGCGATCGCCGTCCTCGCGTTCTCCGGCTCCTCCCTCGTCGTCTGGCTCGGGATGGCCGTGCTGGCGGCGGTCTGCCTGGCGTGCGAGTCGTTCTGCCGGCGCTACACCGGGAACGAGATCGTGTGTGCGGTGCTGGGCGTCGGGGCGGCGTTCGCGGTGGCGCAGGCGACGTTCCCGCGGTTGCTCGGCGTGTTCCTGATCGAGCTCTGGGTGACCGTCGGATGCCTGGCCTGGCTCCACGCGCGGCTCGCGCCCGCGGTGACGGAACGGCCCTGAGGCGCCTGCTTCCCGGTCGGCCGGCGTACTCGTGATATCGTCCCGAACGTTCCGATGTCGCCGGGACGACGCCGGCGTTCCTCCCCGTCGGCCGGGTTCGACACTCGCACATGAAGGTACTCATCCTCGGAGGCCGGGGCATGCTCGGCCACAAGGTCTGGCAGATCGGCCGCGACGGCTTCGAGTGCCGGGCCACGATCCGCGGCGCCGGCGTGCCGGCCGCCCAGCGCGAGGCCTTCCCGCCGGACGAGACGATCCCCGGCGTGGACGCCGCCGACTTCGCCACCGTCGAGCGCGCCGTCGCGCAGGCCGCGCCCGACGTCATCGTCAACTGCATCGGCATCGTCAAGCAGCTCGACGCGGCGGCCGACCCCGTCGTGTCGATCGGGATCAACGCGCTGTTCCCGCACCGCCTGGCGCGCCTCGCCGCCGGGCACGGCGCGCGCCTGATCCACGTCAGCACCGACTGCGTCTACACGGGGCGCGCCGGCCGCTACACGGAGGACGACCCGTCCGACGCCGACGACCTCTACGGGCGCAGCAAGCGGCTCGGCGAGCCGACCGGGGCGGGCGCGCTGACGATCCGGACGTCGATCGTCGGCCGCGAACTGCACGGCGCGCACGGCCTGGTCGAGTGGTTCCTCGCGAACCGCGGCGGCCGGGTGCGCGGCTTCACGCACGCCTGGTTCTCCGGGTTGACGACCGAGGCGCTCGCGCGCACGCTGGTGCGGGTCATCGATCGACACCGGGACCTGGACGGGCTCTTTCACGTGGCCGCCGACCGCATCAACAAGCGCGACCTGATCACGCTCGTGAACGACGCGTTCGACGCGGGCGTGACGATCGAGCCCGACGCGACGCTCGAGATCGACCGGAGCCTGGACGCCGGGCGTTTCCGCGCCGCGACCGGCTGGGCGCCCGATCCGTGGCCCGAGATGGTCCGGCGGCTGGCCGCCGACCCGACACCGTACGACTCGTGGAGGCAGGGGTGAACGACTTCGAAGGCAAGCGCGTGCTGGTGACGGGCGGGACCGGATCGCTCGGCCACGCGCTGGTGCGCCGGCTGCTCTCGGGCGCCGTCGGGCAGCCGAGCCAGGTGATCGTCTTCTCGCGCGACGAGGCCAAGCAGCACTACATGCGGCTGGAGTTCCAGCACCGCACGGCCGCGACCGACGACGTGATCTACCGGCGCGCGAACGAGGTGCTGCGGTTCCGCATCGGCGACGTCCGCGACTACGACGCGCTGCTGGCCGCCGTCCGCCAGGCCGACGTCGTCTTCCACGCCGCCGCGCTCAAGCAGGTGCCCACCTGCGAGTACTTCCCGACCGAGGCGGTGGCGACCAACATCCAGGGCGCCCGCAACCTCGTCCACGCCGTCCGCCACCACGACACGCCGGTCCGCCGCGTGGTCGGCATCTCGACCGACAAGGCGTGCAAGCCGATCAACGTCATGGGGATGACCAAGGCGCTCCAGGAACGCATCCTCATCGAGGGCAACCACGGCTGCGACACGACCGACTTCCTCTGCGTGCGCTACGGCAACGTCATCGCGTCGCGCGGATCCGTCGTGCCGCTCTTCCTCGGCCAGATCCGCGCCGGCGGGCCCGTGACGATCACGATGCCCGAGATGACGCGGTTCCTGCTGAGCCTCGAGCGCGCCGTGGACACCGTCCTCGCCGCCGCCACCGGCGGCCTGCGCGGCGAGACCTACATCCCGCGCGTCCCGTCGGCCACCGTCGTGGACCTCGCGAAGGCCGTGATGGCGATGGAGGGCCGCGAGGTCCCGCTCGTCGAGACGGGCATCCGGCCCGGCGAGAAGGTGCACGAGATCATGGTGTCCGAGGAGGAGTGCTTCCGGACCGGCGCGCGCGACGGCTACTACGTCATCCAGCCGATCCTGCCCGAGCTGCGCGACTCGTCGGTCGTGACCGGCGTCCTGTCCGGCGAGTACTCGTCGATGCACGACACCGTCGATGTCGCGGCCGTCCGGCGGCTGCTGGAGGAGGCGACGGGCGAGATCGCCTCGTTCACCTGATGCCGATCAAGGTCATGACCGTCTTCGGCACGCGGCCGGAGATCATCCGGCTCAGCCGGCTCCTGCCGCTGCTCGACACGCACGCCGAGCACCGGATGGTGCACACCGGACAGAACTACGACGAGCGGCTGAGCGACATCTTCTTCGAGGAACTCGGGCTGCGCGCGCCCGACGTGCACCTGGGCGTCCGGAGCGGCAGCTTCGCGGGGCAGGCCGCCGGCATCCTCGAGAAGGCCGAGGCGCTCTTCCGGGCCGACCGGCCCGACCGCGTGCTGATCCTGGGCGACACCAACAGCGGCCTCGTCGCCATCGTCGCGGCCCGGATGGGCATCCCGGTCTTCCACATGGAGGCCGGCAACCGCTGCTACGACGACCGGGTGCCGGAGGAGATCAACCGGCGCATCATCGATCACTGCAGCACGATCCTGATGCCCTACACGGCCCGGAGCGCCGAGAACCTGGTGCGCGAGGGCATCGACCGCGCGCGGGTGTTCGTCACGGGCAACCCGATCTTCGAGGTGATCGAGGCGTACGCCGACCGGATCGACGCGAGCGACGCGCTCGCGCGCTGCGAGGTGGACCCGGGCGCCTACTTCCTGGTCACGCTGCACCGCGCCGAGAACGTGGACGACCCGGCGCGGCTCGCCCGCCTGTTCGCCGCGCTCGAAGCGGCGGGCCGTTCCCACGGCGTGCCCGTCATCGTCAGCCTGCACCCCCGCACGCGCGACAGGCTGGCCCGGCACGGCGTGGCCCCGACCGGCGTCCGCCTGCTGGACCCGTTCGGGTTCTTCGACTTCGTCGCGCTCGAGCGCCGCGCCCGCGCCGTGCTCACCGACAGCGGCACCGTGCAGGAGGAATGCGCGATCTTCGGCGTGCCGAATGTGACGCTCCGCGACGTGACCGAGCGGCCGGAGACCCTCGAAGCGGGAAGCAACGTCATCGCCGGCTCGGACCCCGACGACGTCGCGCGCGCGCTCGAGGTGGCGCTGGCCGGGCCGACCGACTGGACGCCGCCGGCCGGCTACACCGACCGCCACGTCGCGGCCACGGTGCTGAAGATCGTTCTCGGCTACACCAGTCTGCGCCGGCACGGAACGTCGCCGGCCTGAGGCTCGCGCCGCCGTGCGCATCCTGATCCTGTCCCAGTACTACGCGCCGGAGCCGATTCCGAAGCCGGCCGACCTCGCCCGCGAGCTGGCCCGCCTCGGCCACGACGTCCACGTGCTGACCGGGATCCCGCACTACCCGACGGGCCGCATCGCACCCGGCTATCGCGCGCGGCCCATCCAGGAAGAGACGATCGACGGCCTTCCCGTCACCCGCACCTGGGAGTATGCGTACCACGGCACGCACGCCCTGCGCCGCCTGCTCAACTACGCGAGCTTCATGGTGTCGGCGCCGCTCGGCGCGTGGCGCCTCGGGCGCTTCGACGCGATCTACGTGTGGCACCCGCCGCTGTCGGTCGGGGTCGCGGCCTGGCTCGTCGGGCGGATCACGCGCGCGCCGTTCGTCTACGACGTCCAGGACATCTGGCCGGACGCCGCGGTGCTGGCCGGGCTCATGAAACCGGGCCGGATGGTCTCGGCGATGCGCCGGCTCGAGCGCTTCGTCTACCGGCGCGCCGCGCACCTCCTCGTCGTCACCGAGGGCGCGCGGCAGAACCTGATTGCCAAGGGCGTGCCGCCCGACCACGTGACGCCGCTCCTGCAGTGGGTGGACGACGCGGTGTTCGACGCGGTCGATCCCGCGGCGGTGGCCGCCGCGCGCGAGGCGTGCGGCGGGGACGGGCGCTTCCTCGTGCTCTTCACCGGGAACCTGGGCCTCGTGCAGGGCCTCGACACGATCGTCCGTGCGGCGGCGCGGCTGCGCGACACGCCGCTGCGCCTGGCCTTCGTCGGCGACGGCGCGGACCGCGCGCGCCTCGAGGCCCTCACCCGCGATCTCGGCGCGGGCGACGTCGTCACCTTCGTGGATCGGCGCCCGGCCGCCGAGATGCCCGCCTTCATGGCCGCCGCCGACGCGCTCGTCGCGCACCTGCGGCCCTCCGAGCTGTCGCGCTACGTCATCCCGTCGAAGACGATGTCGTACCTGGCGGCCGGGCGGCCGATCGTGATGGCGATGGAGGGCGCCGCCGCGGATCTCGTCCGCGAGGCCGGCGCCGGGGTGACCACCGCGCCGGGCGACCCGGACGCGCTGGCCGCGGCGATCCGCGACCTCATGGCGCGGCCCGACGCCGCGCGCGCCGCCATGGGGGCGCGCGGCCGCGCGTTCGCCCGGGCCCACCTCACCCGCGACGCGCTGGTGCCGCGGTACGAGGCGATCCTCGCCCGCGCCGCGCGAGGAAATCCTCGCGCGCGCCACGCGGACGCGTCACACTCAACCGGACCGTGACGCCCGATCCCTCCGACGCCCGTCCCGTGCCGTCGGCCCCGTGCCTCGTCACCGGCGCGACCGGGGCCATCGGCCCCGCGCTCGTCCGCGCGCTGGTCGAGGAGGGGCACCCCGTGCGTGTGCTCGCGCGCCGGGCGCCCGGGCCCGGGCTGTTTCCCGCGGGCGTCGAGGTCGTGGCCGGCGACGTGACGGATCCGGCCTCGGTGGACGCGGCTGCCGCCGGGACCTCCCGGGTGTTTCACCTCGCGGCGAAGCTGCACCTGCCCAATCCGTCGCCGGACCTGCATCCGGACTACGAGCGCGTGAACGTGGAGGGCACGCGCCACGTGATGGACGCGGCGCGCCGGCATGGCGTCGCGCGCGTCGTGTTCTTCAGCACGATCTCGGTGTACGGTCCGTCGCGCGGACAGGTGCTGACCGAGGATTCGCCGGCGCGGCCGGAGACGATCTACGCGGCCACGAAACACCGGGCGGAACAGATCGTACTCGGCGCGGCCGCGGACGCGCCGGGGACGAAGGGGACGACAGCGGCGGCCGGCACGGCCGGAACCACCTGCACCATCCTGCGGCTGGCCGCCGTGTACGGCCCGCGCGTGAAGGGCAACTACCGCCGGCTGCTGGACGCGATGGCGCGCGGGCGGTTCGTGCCCATCGGCCGGGGCCGCAACCGGCGGACGCTCGTCTTCGAGGAGGACGTCGCGCGCGCGGCCGTCCTCGCGGCGGCGCATCCCGCCGCGGCCGGCCGGGCGTTCAACGTGACCGACGGCACGCACCCGCCGCTCGCCGACATCGTCGCCGCGATCGCCCGCGCGCTGGGGCAGCACCCGCCGCGATTCGCCGTGCCCGTCGCGCCGGTGCGCCTCGCCGCCGGCGCGGCCGATCGCGCGGCCCGGCTGCTGGGACGGCGACTCACGATTGGCGCCGCCGTGGACAAGTACCTGGAGGACGTCGCCGTCGACGGCCGGCGCATCCAGGCGGACCTCGGCTTCGTGCCCGCGTTCGATCTCGACGCGGG
The DNA here is from genome assembly GCA_041394725.1 of Vicinamibacterales bacterium. Taxonomy (GTDB): domain Bacteria; phylum Acidobacteriota; class Vicinamibacteria; order Vicinamibacterales; family SCN-69-37; genus JAWKHR01. The sequence goes on from JAWKHR010000064.1 coordinate 18,057, forward strand.
CTGGCGGCGCACGGTCGCACGCCTGCGCCAGGATGGTGTGCTGTGACGGTGACGGCGCTGCTCGGCATCCTCATCGCCTCGCACTTGATCTCGCGCGCGGTGCAGCCCGCGCTCGTCCGCTGGGCCCGGCAGCGCGCCATCGTCGCGGTCCCGAACGCGCGCAGCTCGCACGCGGGTGAAACGCCGGTGGGCGGCGGGCTGCCGATCGCCGCCTGCGCGATCGGCGGCGTGCTCGCGCTGGGGTTCGTCGAAGCGTGGAGCGAGCCCTGGTGGCCGCGGTACGTCGCGGGCGCGGCGGCGGTGGCGGCCGTGAGCTGGCTCGACGACCTGCGCGGCGCGAGCACCTGGCTCCGGCTGGCGGTCCACGGCGTCGCGGCGGTCGTCGTCGCGCAGGGGATTCTCGGCGGCGGCGTCCCGGTGTCGTCGTGGTGGCCGCTCGTGCTCGCGGCGGTGTGGATCATCGGCGTCACGAACGCCTACAACTTCATGGACGGCGTGGACGGCATGGCCGGCGCCACCGCGGTCGTGGCCGGTGCCGGCTGGATGTGGCTCGGCTGGCACACGACGCACCCGATGGCCGCCGCGCTCGGCGCCATCGCCTGCGGCGCGTCGATCGGGTTCCTGCCGTTCAACTGGCAGCCGGCGCGCATCTTCATGGGCGACGTGGGCGCGGCGCTCCTGGGCTTCACCTTCGCGGTGCTGCCGGTCGTCGTCTGGTGGGAGGGCTGGCGCATCGCCTTCGCGGGCGCGCTGTGCCTGTGGCCGTACCTCTTCGACACGACCTTCACGATGCTGCGCCGCCTGGTGCGGGGCGAGAACGTGATGCAGGCGCACCGGACGCACCTCTACCAGCGGCTCGTGCGCGCCGGCTGGTCGCACGCGCGCGCGTCGGCGGTGTGGGCCGGACTCGCGGTCGTCGGCTGGGCGATGGCCGCGCTGGTCGTCCACGGGCCGCCGGCGGCGCCGGTCGCGGCGGCCGCGTCGATCGGCGCGCTGGGCGCGGCGCTCTGGATGACCACGGTTCGCGCCGAGCGCCGTCAGGCGGACGGCGGCCCGGCGCAGGGACCCGAACCCCGAGCTCGGGATTCCGGTCGCTAGCTAGCGCGGCCGGTACCGCCCGACGTGCACGAGCACGCCACCGACGTCCGCGCCGGGGGCCGCGCCGTTTCCATCGTCCGCCGTGAACGTCACCAGGTCGAAGCGGGCGCCGCGCGGTTCGAGCGCGATCGTCACCGCCTGCCAGTCGTCGCCCGTCAGCGTCACGGTCTGCAGGATGTCGCCGCCGCGCGCGAGGCTCAGGCGCAGCGGATCGGGCGCGCCCGGCGCGCGCCGCAGCGGCAGCGACACGCCGAGGCCGTTGGCCGGCACGTAGAGGCCGAAGGTGCGCCCGGCCTCCCGATAGGACGGCCCGCCGGCCGCGTCGTCGCGCCAGCCGGACACGCCCACGCCGATGTGCTCGAGGTCGAGGCCGTGCCGCGTCCCCGTCGCGCGGACCGGGGCCGTGAGCAGCAGCGCCATCGCGGCGAGGCCGGCCACGGTGGCGACGGCCGGCCGGGCCGTCACTCGCGTCGGGCCGGCGAGCGCGCCGAACAGCAGCCAGAACGTGATTGCCGCGTCGGGCACGAGCTGTGGATGGCCGGTGAGCCACGTGATCAGGTACGCCGCCAGGCCGACCAGCAGCCACCAGTGGAGCACCGCGTCCGCATCGGGTGCGCCGTTCGCGCGCGCCGGCGGTCCGCGCCGCCAGGCGGCGGCCAGGGGGCCGGCCAGCACGGCGATCAGCATCACGAACCCGGCGAGGCCGAGCGTCGCGAGCACCTGGAGGAAGTAGTTGTGCGCGTTCTCGTTCGCCGTGATGAACCCGAGTTCCTGCTGGAGCGCCTCGCCGCCGAAGTTCGACGACTCGGGCAGGAACCGGCCGATGCCGATGCCGAGCACCGGCGCCGACGCCCACATGTTCATCGCGACGCGCGCCATGATCACACGCGTGCGCAGCGCACCGCCCGTGTTGAAGTTGCGCGTCGAGGGGTAGGCCGCGACGACGATCACGATGGCCGCGACCGCCGTGCCGAGCATCCCGAGCGCCGCGCGCCGCCGGCGCGGATGGCCGCGTACCGCGCGATGTGCCAGGAGCAGGACGATGACCAGCGCGAGGGTGGCGAGCGCGGTCCTGGACCCGCTGAGCCACAGGCCGGCGCCGAGCACGACGAGGAGGGCGAGCCCCCAGGCGCGTGGCGCCACCGCGCTCCGCCAGAGTCCCACCGCCGCGAACGTCGCGAGGACGAAGATCGATCCGGCGGCGTTGACGTCGTAGAACCGGCTCACGCGAAGGCTGTAGAACAGCGACCCGAACGTCCGCAGGAAGTCGTCGCCCCGCGCCGCGGCCTCGGCCACGCGCGCGAGGTTGAGCACCGCGACCGCGGCCGTCGCCACCGTCGCCAGCAGCACCAGCCGCCGCGCCAGGCCCGGGCGGGCCGCGACGGCGCGTTCGACCGTCACGGCCAGCGCCAGCCCCTCGGCCAGGAGCGCCGCCGCGTGCAGCGGCGCCCAGGCGGGGCCGCGATCGAAGTAGGCGCCGGCGAGGAGCGCGCGGGCGTGCGCCGTCCACGACACGGCGGGTTCGGCGGGCACGACGAGCATCGGCTGCACCGCGATGGCCGACGCGACACCGAGCGCGCCGAGCACCGCCGCGGCGACGGCCAGCCGCGACGGCGCATCCCGCCGCCGCCAGGCCTGGACGCCGGCGCCGACGACGACCGCCAGCACCAGTTGTTCGAGGAACGCGCCGCCGCGGGAGGGGGCGCCCGCCAGCGCGGCGATCGCCGGGGCGAGCGGCGCGGCCGCCGCGAACGCCAGCAGGCCGGCGGCCGGGCGGGCGAGGGCCAGCACGGCGAGCGCCAGGGGCACGACGCGCAGCGCCGCCGGCGCGGGCAGCATCGTCCACGCGCCGACGAGCACCGCGGCGGCGACCAGACCCGGCAGCGCGACCGGCGCCAGGACCAGCCGCGGGTTCACCGCCGGCCCACGACCGCGTAGTCGAGGTACGTGTAGAGCCGCCCGTTGAGCTTCTCGACGTTGCTGTTGAGCGTCTCGACGAAGTCGGCGAGTCCCGCCGGCGCGCCATCCGGGACGGTCACCGGCTGCAGGCGCTCCGCCTCGGGAATCGGCGTGCGGAACTCGATCCCGACCTCGCGGAAGCCACTCGCGCGGACGAGGTACTGCAGCGTTTCCGGGTGGAGCGGGCGGATGTGCGTCAGGTCGCGGATGTAGCTCTCGAAGAACGCGACCCAGCACGCGACGTTCACGGTCTCGAGCACCATCACCGCGCCGGGCCGCAGCTTGTGGAACGCGGTCTCGAGCACCTGCATCAGGTACGTCGGCTCGAGGTGCTCGACCACCTGCGCGGCGAACAGGCCGCCGAGCGACGCGTCGGGCAGCGTCCGCAGGTAGCCGAGCGCATCCGCGCGCGTGACGTCGAGCCCGCGCGCGCGCGAGGCCTCGGCCATCTCGTGGTTCAGGTCGATCCCGCGTGCCCGGATGCCGCGGCCGGCCAGCAGCTCGAGGAACTCGCCCCGACCGCATCCGACGTCGAGCACGTCCGTCTGGCCCTCGAACAGCGGCAGGTAGCTCTCGAGACGCGCGCGGATCTGGTCCTGCGATCCGCGGAACGACTCCTCGAAGCCGAGATATTTGTAGGCGTCGAGGTCCGGTGGCGGTGCGGCCGCAGTCGCCCCGGTGCCGGCTCCGGCCGCCGCGCCCGCGGTGTTCCCGCCCCGCACGTCGTCCGCCGCCGCGCCGCCCGCGTCACCCGGCAGCCCCCGCTCGAGCAGCCGTTCGACCTCGCGCTTGAGCGTGAGTGACGTCTGCTGGGCGAGCGACGCCGTCACGCGGAGGTCGTCCACCTCGGCCAGTCGCGCCAGCACGCGCCGGTCGCGCGCGCCGAGCGTCTCCCACCGCTTGAGCCAGTCGTCGGTGAGCGCGCGGAGGCCGCCGTTGAGCACCTGCGCCCCGCCCTCGACCACGCGGTCCTTCGTGTCCACGTAGAGCGTGAGCGTCTGCAGGTACCGGATCAGGTGCTGCTGGAAGTGCACCGTCTGCTCGAGGTGGTGCCGGACGAGCTCGATGAGCGTCGCCGTCGCCTTCGCGGCCTCGCGATGCGCGGCCACGTTGCGGTTGAGGTGATCGACCAGCGCCGCGTTGAAGTGGCGCTGCCGTTCGAGCGCCGGCCCGACCAGGCGCCAGACGAACCCGCGCAGCGCGCCCTTGATCGATCGATCGACGACGGGCGGACCGTCGGGCAGCAGGTCCCAGTGCGTGTTGACGACGGGCAGCTGGCCTTCGTCGTAGGCGGGCGGGGGATGCGGGATCTCCGGCATCCGCGCCAGCGCGCGGTCCACCGCGGTCAGCGCCTGGTTGTAGGCGTCGTCGGCCGCGTCGCGTTCACGGGCCAGGCGCGCGAGCAGGTCCTCGAGGCGTTCCTCCCCACGCTCCGGCTCCGGTGCCACGTCAGCTCCGGTGCGGCGCGCCGGACGTGACGAGGCCCTCGAGCGGGCTGCTCGCCGAGGCGTACCGCCGCTTGGGGATCCGGCCGGCGCGAAACGCGAGGCGCCCCGCCTCGACGGCCTGCCTCATCGCCGTCGCCATCAGCGCCGGGTCGCCGGCCTGCGCGATCGCCGTGTTCATCAGCACGCCGTCCATCCCGAGCTCCATCGCGATCGCGGCGTCGGATGCCGTCCCGACGCCCGCGTCCACGATGACGGGCACGCGCGACTGTTCCTTGATGATCAGCAGGTTGTTCGGGTTCTGGATGCCGAGGCCGGATCCGATCGGCGCGCCGAGCGGCATGACCGCCGCCGCGCCGGCGTCCTCCAGCTTGCGGCACGCGATCGGGTCGTCGTTCGTGTAGGGCAGGACGACGAAGCCCTCCTTCACGAGGATGCGCGTTGCCTCGACGAGCGCCTCGGTGTCCGGGAAGAGCGTCCGCTCGTCGCCGATGACCTCGAGCTTCACCCAGTGGGACAGCCCCGCCTCGCGGCCCAGCCGCGCCGTGCGCACCGCGTCGTCGGCCGTGTAGCACGCGGCGGTGTTCGGGAGGATCGCGATGCGGCTCGTGTCGATCCAGTGGAGCAGCGAGCCTTCGCCCTTCGCCCGGAGGTCCACGCGCCGGACGGCGACGGTGACCATCTCGGTGCCGGATGCGAGGTGCGCCGCCTGCATCACCTCGTGTGAGGGGTACTTGCCGGTGCCGACGACCAGTCGTGACGTGAACGTGCGATCGGCGATGACGAGCGGATCCGACATACGTGACGTCACTCTAGCGCAAAGGCCGGCGGCCGGCCAGTAAACGAAAGCGGCGTTGGCCGGCCAGCCAACGAACACGGCTCTGGCTGGCCAGCGCCCGCGGGGCGCCGCCGCCGACGAACGCGACGATCTCCACCTCGGCGCCGTCGTCCACCGTGGTGTCGGCGTAGCGATCGCGCCGCACCACGGCACGGTTGAGCTCGACGGCGACCATCCGCGGGTCGACGTCGAGCGAGCGCAGCAGCGCCAGCACGGTGAGCGGCGCGGCCAGATCGTGGCGGTCGCCGTTGAGCAGGATGGTCACGGGATCTCGATCTCCGACGGCAGGACGACGCCGGCCTCGGCCGCGAGCGCGCGGGCGTGCCGGAGCGGGTCGCCCGTCAGGTGCGGCGGCAGCGGCGTGGCCGGGGCCGGGCGGGCGGCAGCCAGCGGCAGCACGCGCGCGTAGTCGTCGGCCATGCGCGCGAGCGTGTGCTCGCGCGTCCAGTACGCCCGGGCCGCGCGGCCGAGATCGGCCCGGAGCCCGGCGTCGCGGACGAGCCGGGCCAGCGCGCGGCGCAGCGAGTGGGCCTCGTCGAGGATGTCGATCGCCACGGCCACGGGGTCGGCCGCCGGGCCCGGCGGCGCGGGCGCGTGCGGCTGCCAGGTGCGCGGATCGAGCGTCGGGAGCGCGGTCTGGTGCGCAAGGTCCACGACCACCGTCGCGCGGCCGGCCGCCAGCGCGCGCAGCCACGGCCCCGACGTCTCGAGCGCGGTCGGCCAGCGCAGGTGCAGCGAGACGTCCACCGCCCCGATCGCCCGATCGAACGCGTCATCGTCGGGCGGTGGCGGGATGACGTGGATGCGGTCGCCCAGGCCCGTCGCGTGAATCGCGCCGGCCAGGTCGAGTCGCGGATCAGGCGTGCCGACGAGCGCCAGGTGCGCCGCCGGCGCCGACGACGCCACGGCCGCGAACGCGCGCAGGATCAGCTCCACGCGCTTCTCCGGCGTCAGGCCGCCGAACACGCCGGCGACGACCGCGTCGGGGGGAAGGCCGAGGGCCTCCCGCGTGGCGCGCCGCTCGGCATCGGCCGGTGGCGTCGCGCGTCCCTCGCCGAGCGCGACGTACTCGACCGGGACGTCCAGGCCGGCGGTCCCGGCGGTCTCGCGCAGGGCCTCGACCGCGCCGTGCGAGTGGGTGACGGCCAGGCGCGAGGCGGCCAGGACCGCGCGGGTCATGGGCCACTGATAGTAGTAGGGACCGTCGAAGCCGCGGATGGCCAGCTCGGCCGCGTCGGGCGGAACGTCCGGGTGGTTCCACGCGAACTCGGCGCGGTAGGCCGCCGCGTCGGGCCGGCCCGGCGCGAGCAGGGCGCGGCCCCGGGCGTGGTGGATCCGCGCGTCGTGGAAGACCGCGAGGCCGGGCCACCGGAAGAGGTACGGCCAGAGGAACTCGTGCAGCCGCGAGTTCCCGATCTGGTAGACGGCCAGGTCGTACTGGCCTCGGCGCTGGCGCCAGACGAAGTCGTGCGCGGACGACACACGAACGGCACCAGGCGCGGGGCCGGCGTCGGGCTGGCGCGGGCACGGCCCGGTCCGGCGCTCGTCCACGAAGACGTCGATCCCGTGGCCGGCCGCGGCCAGCACGGGCACGAGTTCGGCCGAGCGGCCGGCGATGCCGCTCCGGTCGGGCGGCCACGGCGTGAACCAGGCGAGGCGCATGAAATCCCGTCCCGTATTTCAGCACGCCGGCGGGCGCGCGCACAGCCTCGAAATGGGCGCTGGCGGCCCGTGGGGCGCGCGGCGGGGGGCCGCGGCGGCTGCCGGCGTCGTTGACTGAACCCCGTGCGTTCGTTAGCATTTGGGTTTGATCGCGCCGGGTACAAGCTCGCCGGTGCGCCACCTGACTTCCGACGTGACGGACCGCGCCCGGGTCCGTGGCGGCGGTCCTGGAGAGAGACGGCGTCCATGGAAGGCTTCTGGCCTGTACTCGTGATGCTCGGCCTGGGAGCCGGATTCGCGGGCGGCAACATCTTCCTGTCCCAGTTTCTGGGGCCCAGCAAGCCCAGCCCGGAGAAGTCCGCGCCCTACGAGTGCGGCATGCCCCCGGTCGGGGACGCCCGCGAGCGCCAGTCGGTCAAGTTCTACCTGGTGGCGATGATCTTCCTGCTGTTCGACATCGAGGTCGCCTTCCTCTATCCCTGGGCCATCGCGTTCCGGGACCTCGGCATGGTGGGCTTCCTGCAGATCCTGACGTTCTTCCTGCTGCTGACGACCGGATACGTCTACGTGTGGCGGAAGGGCACGTTCGACTGGAGCGGCGAGCGCGAGCGGTGACCCCGCGCGGCTGGCCTGATCGGAAAGCGAACTGATGGCACAAGTCGAGATTCCCGTCCTCACGACGACGGTCGAGAAAATGGTGCAGTGGGCGCGCCGGTCGGCGATCTGGCCGGTCGCCTTCGGCCTGGCCTGCTGCGCGATCGAGATGATGGCCACGGCGGCGGGCCGGTACGACATCGCGCGGTTCGGCGCCGAGGTCTTCCGCGGCTCGCCCCGCCAGTCGGACCTGATGATCGTGGCCGGCCGTCTCTCGCGGAAGATGGCGCCGGTCCTCCGCCGCGTCTACGACCAGATGCCCGAGCCGAAGTGGGTCATCTCGATGGGCGCGTGCGCGAGCTGCGGCGGCGTGTTCGACAACTACGCGATCGTCCAGGGCGTGGACCAGGTCGTGCCCGTCGACGTGTTCGTGCCCGGGTGCCCGCCGCGGCCCGAGGCGCTCATTTACGGCATCATCCAGCTGCAGCGCAAGATCGACCGGCAGCGCATGAGCGCGTGAGCGCCGAGCCCCTCATGGACGCTGCGCCCATCATCGACGTCCTGCGACAGGCCCTCGCCGGTGCGCCCGCCGGGGCCGTGACCGCCGTGCCCGCCGTGGACATGCCGACGATCGCCATCGACCGTGCGCACCTCGCGGATGCGTGCGCGGCGCTGCGCACGCATCCGGACCTGCAGTTCTCGTTCCTGTCGGACGTGACGGCGACCGACCTGGCGCCGGCCGAGCCGCGCTTCGAGGTCGTCTACCACCTGGTCTGCCTCGGCGAGGCCTACGTGGTGCCCGAGGCGGGCACGGCGACGGCGGCGCCGGCGCGGCGGCTGCGCGTGAAGGTGCGCCTGGCCGGCGACGAGGCCCGGGTGCCGAGCGTGGTCGGCGTGTGGCCGGCGGCCAACTGGCTCGAGCGCGAGGTGTTCGACCTGTTCGGGATCGCCTTCGAGGGCCATCCCGACCTGCGGCGCGTGCTGATGCCGGACGACTGGGTCGGCTATCCGCTGCGCAAGGACTACCCGGTGCAGATCCGGAAGGACACCGCCTCGTGGTCGCCGCTCGAGTTGTCGCCCGAGGAGTTCGCGGCGAACGTGCGGGCGCGCCAGGAACTGGCGCATCGGCAGGCCGAGTCGCGGCCGCCCCGGACCGACGGTGACTGACCGGGACCGCGCGCGCGCGGCGCTCGAGGAGGCGGCGGCGCTGCACCGGGCGGTGGCCCTCGGCGAGGCGGTCGAGGCGATCGTCCGGGCCGCCGGGATCGTCCGTGACGCGATCGGGGACGGCCGGCAGGTGCTGGTCTGCGGCAACGGCGGGAGCGCGACCGACGCGCAGCACCTGGCCGCCGAGCTGGTCGGCCGGTTCCGCCGCCCGCGCGGCGGGCTGGCGGCGGTGGCGCTCACGGCCGACTCGGCGGTCGTGACGAGCATCGCGAACGACTTCGGGTTCGACGTGGTCTTCGCCCGGCAGGTCGAGGCGATCGGGCGGCCCGGCGACGTGGTCATCGGGGTCACGACCAGCGGGCGATCGCCGAACGTGAACGCCGCGCTGTCGGCCGCGCGGTCCGCCGGCCTGAAGACCGTCGCGATCACCGGCCGCGACGGGGGAGACGCGGGGCCGCTCGCCGACGTGCACGTGAACGTGCCGGCGGACGACACGGCGAGGATTCAGGAGGTGCACCGCACGCTCGTGCACGTCCTCTGTGATCTGGTCGAGACGCCATAGGAACGCATGCCTGAGATCCGCACCGAGACGATGACCGTCAACATGGGGCCGCAGCACCCCAGCACGCACGGCGTGCTCCGGCTGGTGCTCGAGCTCGACGGCGAGACGATCGTCTCGGCCGAGCCGACGGTCGGGTTCCTCCACACCGGCATCGAGAAGACGAGCGAGCAGAAGAAGTGGCAGCAGGTCGTGCCGCTCGTCGAGCGGATGGACTACCTGAGCGCGCAGTCGAACAGCCTCGGCTACTGCCTCTCGGTCGAGAAGCTGCTCGGCCTCGAGATGCCCGAGCGGGTGGTGAACATCCGCGTGCTCATCGCCGAGCTGTCGCGGCTGTCGAGCCACCTGGTCTGGCTCGGGACGCACGGCATGGAGATCGGCGCAATCTCCGTGATGATGTACTGCTTCCGCGAGCGCGAGCAGCTCCTGAACATGAACGAGATGCTCGCCGGCTTCCGCATGTTCCCGAGCTACTTCCGGGTCGGGGGGCTGCGCGAGGACCTGCCGCGCGGGTTCCTCGACGTCGTGCGCGCCTTCATCGAGAAGTTCCCCGCGCGCGTGGACGACTACGAGAAGCTGCTGACGAAGAACCAGGTCTGGATCAAGCGGACGAAGGGCGTCGGCATCCTCTCGAAGGACGACACGCTGGCGATGGGCCTGGTCGGGCCCATGGCGCGCGCCGCCGGCATCCCGTACGACGTGCGGCGCGCCTTCCCGTACCTCAACTACCCGACCTACGAGTTCGAGGTGCCCACCCGCACCGACGGCGACGTCTTCGCGCGGTACCAGGTGCGCCTCGAGGAGATGCGGCAGAGCGCGCGGATCATCCGGCAGGCGCTCGACCGCATTCCGCCGGCCGGCGTCTACGACTGCGGCGACTACCAGGTGGTGCCGCCGCCCAAGGACCGGGTCTACACGGAGATGGAAGCGCTCATCCAGCACTTCCTCGTGTACTCGCAGGGCTTCAACGTCCCGGCCGGCGAGGCCTACGTGCCGGTCGAGGGGCCGCGCGGCGAGCACGGCTTCTACGTGGTGTCGGACGGGGCGAACCGGCCGATCCGCGTCAAGTCGCGCGCGCCGTCGTTCCTCGCGTGCCAGGCCCTGCCGCGGATGATCGCCGGCGGGCTCATCGCCGACGTCATCGCCGTGATCGGCTCGACCGACGTCGTCATGGGAGACGTGGATCGATGAGTTTCCATCCCGCCATGGACTACGGGCGCGGGCACCACAAGTCCGCCCGCGCGCTGCCCGAGGAAGGGCCGGCGTTCACCTATACCGAGGCCAACCGGGCGACGCTCGAGGCCATCTGCGCCCGCTACCCCGAGGAGCGGCGCAAGTCGGCCGTCCTCGCCGCGCTCTACCTCGCGCAGCACCAGCAGGGCTACCTCACCCGCAACGCCATGCGGCACGTCGCCGAGGTGATCCGCTGCACGCCGGCCGAGGTCGAGGACGTCGTCAGCTTCTACACGATGTTCTACACGCGCCCGGTCGGCCGCCACGTGCTCCAGGTCTGCCGCACGCTGTCGTGCGCGCTGCTCGGCGCCGAGCGCGTGACCGAGGAACTGTCGGCGGCGCTCGGCATCCGGCCCGGCGAGACCGACGCGGCGGGGGAGTTCACGCTGCTCGAGGTCGAGTGCCTGGGCGCGTGCGACCGCGCGCCGGTCGTGGGCGTCAACGACGACTGGCACGAGTGCCAGTCGCCGGAGGCCGCCCGCCAGCTCGTCGACGGCCTGCGCGCGCAGGGCGCCGCGTCCCTCACGGGATGCCATCTGAGAGTGGAAAAGCCGTGAGGAACTTCGAAGTTCGAAGTTCGAACTGGGAACCCCGGTGGACGCCTTCGGCGTCGATCGGGATTCGGTTCGAGCAGACCCATGTTCAGTCGCCGGCGACGCCGGCCACCGCGGTGCGAAGTCCGACGTTCGAACTTCGACGTTCCGCCCCGAGCGCCCCATGGAACCGATTCTGACCAGAGACGTGCGCGAGCCCCACGGCTTCACGCTGGACTTCTACGTGAAGCAGGGCGGGTACCAGGCGCTGCGGAAGGCGCTCGGGATGGCGCCCGACGACGTGATCGCCGCCGTGAAGGCGTCCGGGCTCCGCGGCCGCGGCGGCGCGGGCTTCCCGACCGGGCTCAAGTGGCAGTTCGTCGACAAGAAGTCGCCGAAGCCCAAGTACATCTGCTGCAACGCCGACGAGAGCGAGCCGGGCACGTTCAAGGACCACGTGCTGATGGAGCGCAACCCGCACCTGCTGTTCGAGGGGTGCCTGATCGGGTGCCACGCGATCGGCGCGAAGGTCGCCTACATCTACATCCGGGGCGAGTTCTACCACGTGCAGCAGGTGCTCGAGGCCGAGATCGAGAAGGCGCGCGCGGCGGGCTACCTCGGGAAGAACATCATGGGCACCGGGTTCGACTGCGAGATCCACGTGCATCGCGGCGCCGGCGCCTACGAGGCGGGGGAGGAGACCGCGCTCATCGAGTCGCTCGAGGGCAAGCGCGCCCAGCCGCGGCTCAAGCCGCCCTTCCCCGCGGTCGAGGGGCTCTGGGGCTGCCCGACGGCGGTCAACAACGTCGAGACGCTCTGCAACGTGCCGCTCATCATCGAGCGCGGCGCCGAGTGGTTCG
>JAWKHR010000065.1:0-29665 GCA_041394725.1 Vicinamibacterales bacterium
CGTTCGCCGTGCGTCCCGGGGCGGCGAACGTCCCCGCCATCGCGCGCGTCACGGCGCCCGCGCGTGCCCTGGTGGACGCGGCGGTGCCGATCGTGGCCACGATCGACACCAGCGGTCTCGACGCCGCCGGCCCGATCAGGATCGAGGTCGCCCTCGAGGAGGCAGGCGTCGCCGTCGATCGGCAGACCCGGGACGTGCCGGCGGGCGCCGCGCGACTGGACGTGCCGTTGACGTGGGTTCCGGCCGGCACCGGTGCGACCGCCATCCGGGTGCGTGCCCGCGTGGCCGGCGCCCCGGAGACGGCCAGCGTCGCCGCCGACGCGGGCATCGAGGTGACCGACACGCCGTACCGCGTGCTGTTCTTCGAACGCCGGCCGTCGTGGACGTCGACGTTCGTGCGGCGCGCCGTCGAGCAGGATCGGCGTTTCGAGGTCACGAGCCGCGTCGGCACCTCGCGGGGCGTGTCCACCGCCACCGGCCCGGCGCCCGACGCGCTGGCCGACGCCGCCGCGCTGGACCCGTACCAGGTCATCGTGTGTGGCGCGCCGGACGCGTTGACCGCCGCCGACGTCCGCGGCCTGGCCGCCTTCGCGCGCGAGCGGGGCGGCACCGTCGTGCTGCTGCTGGAGCAGGCGGACGCGGGGTTGGCCGCCTCGCTCACCGGCGTGACCGGGTGGACGCCGTGGTCCGAACCCGACGGGATCGAGGTCCGGCCGGCCGCGGGCACGGCGCCCCTGCGCGCGACCGAGGTCGCGTGGCCCACCGGGCGCGCGCCCGGCGTCGATCCGCTGGTGACGTGGACGCGCGTCGCGGCTGACGCGGGCAGCGGCGCGTCGGCGGGCGCCGGTGCGACGGGCGGCGCGCCCGCCCGCGCGGTCGCCTGGCGGGCCCCGGCGGGCGCGGGAGCGGTCGTGACGAGCGCGCTGTTCGACGCGTGGCGCTTCCGTGCCGACTCGACGGGTTTCGACGACTTCTGGCGGCTGACCCTCGCGGAGGCCGCCGCGCGCGCGCCGGCGCCCGTCGAGGTCCGGCTCGATCGCACGGTCGTCGCGCCTGGCGATCCGATTGCGGCGCGCGTCCGGGCGCGCGGGGTGGCGGCGCCGACGGCGGCGGGACCGGGGGCCGCGGCCGCGCGCGTGACCTTCTCCGCCTCGCGCGTGGACGCGTCGGGTGCGGCCACGCCGGTGACGCTCTGGCCCGGCGACGTCGGCGCCTTCGAAGGCACGATCCGCGCGCCGGACACGCCGGGCGTCCATCGGCTCGTCGTCACCGTCGGGGAGGCGCGTGGCGAGGCGGCGTTCGTCGTGCGGGACGATGCCCGCGCCGCGGGTGAGGATGGGCGCGATCGCCTGGCGGCCTGGGCGACCTCCCACGGCGGCCGCGTCCTGCCCGCGGCCGAGGTCGCGTCGATTGGAGACGCGCTCGCCGCCGCGCTGCCCGTCGAGGTGCGCGACACGGCGTGGCACCCGATGCGGCACCCGGCCTGGATCGTGCCCTTCGCGGCGCTGCTCGGCCTCGAGTGGTGGCACCGCCGGCGTCGCGGCCTGGCCTGACGCGCCGCGCGAACCACCGCCGGGCTGGAGCGCGACGGCACGCGGCGGACGGCGGCGGAAGTACGACCACGAGTCGTAGCGCCCGCCGCTTGACACCGTGCGGACGCCCCCATAGGCTTCGCAGCGTATGTATTCCCGCAGCGAAGCGAAAGCCATCACCGACAAGATCCTGAACATGGCCAAGGGCGTGGATGCCGTCGAGATCGATCTCAGCGGCAACGAGCGCTCCGGCACGCGCTGGGCGAACTCGACGATCACGACCAACCTCGTCCAGTTCGACCGGTCGGTCAACATCACGGTCCGTATCGGGCAGAAGACCTCCAGCGCGTTCACCCGGGACTTCTCGGACGCGTCGCTGCAGTCGACGCTCAACGAGGCGGTCGACGCGGCGAAGGGTCGCCCTGATTCGCCGAACCTCCCCGAGCTGCTGGGGCCGCAGAAGTACATCGAGGTGGACGCGGCGCTGCCCTCGGGCGTCAACTTCGGGCCGCACGAGCGCGCGCTGATGGTGAAGGAGTGCCTCGACATCTGCGACGAGAAGAAGGTCGTCGCGTCGGGCTACATCCCGAAGACCTACGCGACGAACGTCACGGCGAACTCGAAGGGCCTGTTCGCGTACTACTCCTACGCCGAGGCGGGCTTCATCCTCACGTGCCGGACGCCGGACGGCGGCGGGTCGGGCTGGGCCGGGATCACCGGGATCAAGGACATCAGCATGATCAAGGCCGGCGACCTCACGCGGGTCGCGGCCGACAAGGCGCTCAAGAGCGTGAATCCGAAGGCGCTCGAGCCGGGGCGCTACACGGTCATCCTCGAGCCGCGCGCCAACGCGCGGTTCCTGTCGCTCGTGACGGGCATCTTCAACGCGGGCAACACCAACGCGTTCATCCGCGACAAGAAGCCGGGCGACAAGATCTTCAGCGACCTGTTCTCGCTGAAGAGCGACATCGGCAACCCGATCCTGCGCCAGACGCCGATCCTCGGGGACAACACGCCGGCCGAACCGGCCGTGTGGCTCGAGAACGGCGTGCTGCGCCACCAGGCGGGCGGCCAGGACGGGCCGAAGGCGAACCTCGGCATGAGCCTCGTGATGGGCGGGTCCGACAAGTCGATCGCCGACATGGTCAAGGACACGCGGCGCGGCCTGCTGGTGACGTTCTTCTGGTACATCCGCGGCGTGGACAACAGACGCTGCTCAACACGGGTATGACGCGCGACGGCCTGTTCCTCATCGAGAACGGCGAGATCGTGGGGCCCGTGCAGAACTTCCGGTGGAACATGTCGCCGCTCGTCGGCTACAACAACATCTCGGCGATCGGCCAGGCCGTGCCGATGCACATGGGCGAGTCGCATGACGCAAGGCAACAACACGGGCCTCATTCCGCCGGTGCGGATCGAGGACTTCTACAGACGTCGGTCTCGGTGGCGTTCCAGTCACCCCGATTACCCGATTCGGAGAGCTCTCAGATGTCTTCCACTGTCGTACCTTCCTCAAGGGCCTGGGCGCCTCGGCCATCGCGTTCTACTCCGCCGACACCGTCGCGGATCTGCTCGCGCAGAGTCCGCGCGGCCGCGTCATGGAGTCCGTTCAAGGGCATACGACATCGTCCTGGCCGAGGCGAAGATGGCCGGCCGCGAGCTATGCCGACGTCCGCTTCCAGATGACGATGGCCTGCCCGGCGCGTCGGCGAACTTCAACAGCGGCGGCGGGGCGGTCGCGGGCGGCCGCGGCGGCGGCGGCCGGGGTGGCGGCGGACGCGGCGGCGGACGGGGGCGGGCGCGGCGGTTGGCTTCGGCCGGGGCCGCGGCGGCACGGCCGATATGATCCCGACCGACACGGATCGCCAGGCCGCGGGCTTCGGCGTGCGCGTCGTCCACAGCGGCGTCTGGGGCTTCGCGAGCAGCCCGATCGTGACCGAGGACGAGATCTGGCGCATCACCCGGCTCGCCACCGAGGTCGCCAAGGCCAGTGCCATCGCCAAGCGCGCCGACCTCAACCTGGCCCCCGGCGCCGGCCTACGTGGACTACTACCGCACCCCGGTGATCAGCGACCCGCTCGTCTCCGAGACCGACCGCGACAACTGGGCGCAGGCCATCGTGGACGCGGCGAGCAAGGTCAAGGGGCGTGACCAGCGTCAGCGCCTCGTGCAACTGCAGCTACGAGTGAAGTTTACTTCGCCTCGACCGAAGGCTCCTACATCGAGCAGGAGATTCACGACGCAGCCGTCGCTCAACGTCTCGGCCACGGTCGGCGACGTCACGCGCGGCCGCAACTACGTCGGCGTGCCCGGCACCGGCGGCTGGGAGTTCGCCGAGGGGTCGGACCTGCTCGACGCGGCCGACGCGTGGCGAACGAGGCGGTCGAGCCAGGACGGCCAGGCCGCTCGAGGATCGGGCCTGAAGACGCTCATCCCTTCCTCGCTCCTCGCATGCGATGCTCACGATCCACGAGATCGTCGCGCACGCGACCGAGATCGACCGCATCGTCGGCTACGAGGCCAACTACGCGGCACCAGCTTCGTGAAGCTGTCCGACGTCGGCAAGCTGGAAACTTTCACGGCTCGAAGCTGTTCAACGTCACCGCGAGCAAGATCGACACGGGGCTCGGCTCCTGCGGGTGACGACGACGGCGTCAAGAACACGACGTTCCCGATCGTGCGCGAGGGCATCCTCGTCGGCCTGCAGACCAACCGCGAGACCGCGCATTACCTCGGCGAGAAGGAGAGCCGCGGCTGCACCTACGCGAACTCGTGGCGCGACTACCCGTTCCCTCCGGATGCCGAACCTGCACGTGGACCTGCGGGCTCCGGGCTCGCCGACGCTCGCCGAGATGATCGCCGACACGAAGGACGGCGTGATGATCGACGGCCGCGGCAGCTACTCGATCGACCAGCAGCGCTACAACGGCCAGTTCGGCGGCAACGCGTTCTTGGGAGATCAAGAACGGCAAGGTGACGCGGATGATCAGCAACGTCACCTACAACGCGATCACGACCGACTTCTGGGCCAACCTCGACGCGATCACCGGCCCGAACGAGTGGCGGATACGGCACGGGCGGCGATGCCAAGGGCCAGCCGGACCCAGACCAACAGCATCTCGCACGGATCCCCATGGCTCTGCATCCGCGACATCATGGTGGGGGCGGCATTCGACTAGAGGAGACCGTGGAGAGACCGGGGACCGTCGGGCGCGGGGCCATGGAGGCTTTCGTGGAGCGACGGGCACATGGGGAGAGCTAGACCGTCAGGTTGACGCCGATCGCCCTGGCCTTCCTGGCCCGGGACAGCCCCCAAACAGACCAGCGCCACAGGCCCCCAAAGGACCGATTTCCCCACGGTCCCCCGTCGCCCCACGGCCCCCATGGCTCCCGCCTTCCCCACGGGTCCCCAGCCTCCCCACGGGTCCCCAGCTTCCCCACGGGTCCCCCAGCCTTCCCCACGGCCTCCAATCACCCCTGTTCACCCCCACTGCCCCCGCGTAATAGTCGGTATGAACCGACCCCTTCGGCTTCCCGTCGCCGTCGCCCTGGCCGCCCTCGTGCTGGCCGGGCCGCGCCCGCGACCGCCGTGGCACAGGCGCGGACGCAGATCGTCCTCGTCGAGTGCCTGCGGACGCGCGCGAGACGCGCGACCAGTTCCGCAGGTCCTCGGGCTCTACGCCCCGACCCTGGCCGGCGTGCTGAAGCTCGATCCCACGCTGATGACCAACGAGGCCTACCTGGCGCCCTACCCCGCGCTGGCCGAGTTCCTGAAGGCCCACCCCGAGGTCACCCGGGACCCGGCGTACTTCCTGAGCTTCGTCTCGCAGTACGGGTCGATCCGGGAGGAGGTCGCGCCGGAGGTCGAGGCGCGGCGGTCGGCGGTCCAGCTCTGGAGCGGCACGCTCGACAGCGTGCTGTTCCTGTGCGGCTTCCTCGGCGCGATCTACACCCTGACCTGGATCCTCCGCTACGTCGTGGACCATCGCCGGTGGCTGCGGACGTCGCGGATCCAGTCGGACGTGCACAACCGGCTCATCGAACGCATGTCCTCGAACGCGGAGCTGCTGGCCTACGTCCAATCCCCCGCGGGGCAGCGTTTCCTGACGGCGGCCCCCGTGGCGGCGGACCCGGCGATGACGGGTCCGGCCGTGCCGGCGTCGGCACCGTTCGGGCGGATTCTGTGGGCCGTGCAGGCCGGCCTCGTGCTGGTCTCGGGTGGCATCGGCTTCCTGGTCATCCGTCGCTACGTGGTGACCGAGGTCGGCGAGATGATGCTGACGCTCGGCGTGCTGGCGGTGTCGCTCGGCGTGGGCTTCGCCCTGGCGGCGCTGGCCTCGTGGGCCATCTCGCATCGGCTGGGCCTGTTCGACGCGCACGGGCCGGCGCGCGCGACGCGGATGAGCCGCGACGGCGCCGATCTCTGAGTGACGGGAGCTTCGTGACCTCATGACCCTTCGCGACGTGACGATCCTCGACGCCCGGACCCGGGCCGCGACGGACGCGGGCGCCGCGAGCGTCGAGCTCCTCATGGACGGAGACGCCTTCCGCGGCTTCTACGACCGCACGTCGCGCGCGTTGTGGGCGTATCTGCAGAGAATGACGGGCGACGCGGGCGCGGCCGACGACCTGCTGCAGGAGGCCTACTACCGGTTCCTGCGCGCCGACGTCGCGGTCGAGAGCGAGACGCACGCGCGCCGCTACCTCTTCCGCGTGGCGACCAACCTCGCCCGCGATCGCTACCGCCGGAGCCGCGTGCGGCCCGTGACCGCGCCGGGCGAAGAGGCGGACCGGGCGCCGGATCCGGCGGAGGCCGGGCAGGCGGGCGTGGATCGCCGCCTGGACCTCACGCGCGCGATGGACCAGCTGCGCCCGCGCGACCGCGCGATGCTCTGGCTCGCCTACGCGCAGGGCGCCTCGCACCGCGAGATCGCGTCGGTGGTCGGCGTCGGCACCGCGAGCGTCAAGCCCCTGCTCTTCCGGGCGCGGCGCCGCCTGAGCGCGCTGCTCTCGCGCGAGGAGGCCCCGCGATGAGCCTCCGCGACCACCTGCCCGTCGCGTCCGCGCCGGCCGACTGCGCGCGGGAGGACGAGGTCCTCGATCTCGTGGTGATGGGCCAGTGGCCCGCGCGCGCCGATGCCGATCTGCGCGGGCACGCCGCCACCTGCGCCATCTGCCGCGACGTGGTCGCCGCCGCCGGCGCCATCGTCACGCTCGAGGAGGCGCAACCCGTGCCGGCGCTGCCGGACGCGTCGGTGGTCTGGGCACGGGCGGAACGCCGCGCGCGCGAGGAAGCCGCGCGCCGCGCCGCGCAGCCGCTGCATCTGGCGATCGGCGTCGCCGCCGCCTCGGTCGCCGGGCTGGCGTTTGCCTGGTGGCGCCTCGGCGCGCCCTGGCTGGCGGCCGGCTGGCACCGCCTCACCGCCGCCGTCGAGTCGTCGGCGCCCCGGATCCCGGACGTCCACACGGTGACGACGACGATCCTGCCGGCCGTGCAGCCGCTCACGGCCGCGCTGCTGATCTCGCTGCTGGTCGTCTCGATCGGCGTGCTGGTGGCGAGAATGGCGGATAGATAGGACAGATGCCGGCGCAGCCGGCCACCGAGGTTTGAAGTTTGAACTTCGAACTTCGAAGTTTCGCGCGCGAAGCCCCCCAAAGCCGGCCGCGCGCCCTTCCTCCTCACGTCATCGCGTACACGGCCAGGTTGACCGCGAACCGCGTGTTGTCCTCGCGGCGGAAGCGCTTGTTGCGCCAGTCGTAGTCCCACTCGCAGCCGTAGTCCTTGTTCGAGTAGATCACGCCCAGGCGGCCGTGCCGTTCGACGCCGCGCAGGTAGTCGTGCACGACGTCGTCGCCCCAGCCGTTGAGCTCGTGGCCGGTCTGCGGCGGGCCCTCGGGGAAGCGGAAGAAGCAGCGGTAGAGCACGTGCGTGTTCGGGATCTTCGCGAGCGTGGCCTCGCCGGGGAAGGTGCGGCGCATCTCGGCCTCGAACGACTGGGCGTAGAGCCCGTCCACGTCGTGGTTGCAGTCGTCGGAGAACAGCACGCCGCCGGCCTCGACGTAGCGGACCAGGCTGTCGCGCTCGGCCTGGCTGAATCGCACCAGCTTGTGGCCGGTCATGAAGAGGAACGGGAACGCCGCCAGCTCGCGCGAGTCGGCGCCGATGACGATCTCCTGCGGGTAGACCGGAATCTCGGTGTACTGGATCACCGCGTCGAGGACGTTGGCGGCGACCTTCGGGTTGTAGTCCCAGTCGCCCGAGTCGTAGCGGAGGCGCGCGAAGACGAACTCGAACGGCTTCGGCCCGCGCGGCAGCAGCGTCCGCGACGGCGCCTGCTGCGCCGCGAGCGGCGCCACGCACGACGCCCCGGCCGCGCCCAGGGCGCCCAGGAACCGCCGGCGGGACCAGTCTCGCATCAGGCCGATCCTACCGCGCCGGCCGGGCGGGCGCACCGCGAGGACGGTCCGCGCCGGCCGGGCTCCGACGCCGTGACGCCAAGTGACTGGGAACACGGCGCTCCGTCGGCATACCCCCGATGGCGTCGCGCGGAGGTCGCGGAAACCCGACGCCCGGGCACGGATCCTGATAGAGTCACCCCGTTCGGGAACGGCCATGTCTCGCCCTTCTTCGACCCTCCCTCTTCATCCAGCCCGGGAAAGGAACCTGTCCATGACGGCGCCAACCGCTTCACACCGCCGGTTGTTGATCTCCCTGCTTGCGTGCCTCGCCTTCGCCGGCGCGCTCTTCGCGCAGGGCGCCGGATCCCCCGACGAGGTCAACGCGTCGACGGATCCGATGCTGCGCGGCTTCTCGTTCCGGTCGATCGGGCCGGCGACGATGATGGGCCGGCTCGACGACATCGAAGCCGTCGAGACCGACCCCTTCACGATGTACCTCGGCTTCGCGACCGGCGGCGTCTGGAAGACGACCACGGGCGGCGCCACGTGGACGTCGCTCTTCGACGAGATGCCGGTGTCGTCGATCGGCGACATCGCGATCGCGCCGAGCGACCCGAACGTCGTGTACGTCGGGACGGGCGAGCCGAACAACCGGCAGAGCTCGACCATCGGCGGCGGCGTCTGGGGCACGCGTGACGGCGGCGACACGTGGACGTTCCTCGGCCTCGAGCAGACCCAGTCGATCGGCCGCATCGTCGTGAGCCCGACGGACCCGAACACGGTCTACGTCGCGGCGGTCGGCCACCTGTTCGGGCCCAACGAGGACCGCGGCCTCTACAAGTCCACCGACGGCGGCAAGACGTGGAAGAACACGAAGTTCATCAACGCCGACACCGGGTTCACCGACGTGGCGATCGACCCGAAGAACCCGAAGGTGCTCTACGCGGCGGCGTACCAGCGTCGCCGGACGTGGTGGGGCTTCAACGGCGGTCCGGGCGGGGGGCTCTACAAGTCCACCGACGCGGGCGACACGTGGACGAAGGTCGAGGGCGGCGGCTTTCCGGCCCCGCCCGACGGCGTCATCGGGCGCATCGGCATCACGATCCACCGCGCCAACCCGAACATCGTCTACATGATCGCGGAGGTCGGAGCCGAGGCCGGCATCCAGGTGGGCGTCGGCGACGATGGCGGGCCGGGCAACAGCGGCGACGCGGAGCGGACGATCAGCAACAACCCGAACCGCAGCGGCGTGTGGCGCTCGAACGACGCGGGCAAGACCTGGACGTTCCTGTCCAACGTGAACAACCGGCCGGTGTACTACAGCCAGATTCGCGTGGATCCGGTGGATCCGAACAAGCTGTTCCAGGGCGGCGCGACCGCGATGATGTCCACCGACGGCGGGAAGAACTGGTCGCCGCTGCGCGGCACGGGCCACGGCGACTACCACGCGATCTACATCAGCCCGAAGGACCCGAAGATCGTCGCGGTGGGCCACGACGGCGGCCTCGACATCAGCTACGACGGCGGCTACACGTGGGACTACCACAACGACATGGCGCTCGGGCAGTTCTACCAGGTGTCGGCCGACATGCGGCGGCCGTACTACGTGTGCGGCGGCCTGCAGGACAACGGCAGCTGGTGCGGGCCGAGCGCGGTGCGCGCGGGCGGCGGCCGGGGCGGCGGCGGGGCGATCCTCAACACGGACTGGTTCCGCGTCGGCGGCGGTGACGGTTTCTACACGCGCCAGGACCCGACGGACTGGGCCACGCTCTACTCCGAGTCGCAGAACGGCGCGATGAGCCGGCTCGACCTGCGCGAGGGCACGAGCCGCAGCGTGCGGCCGAGCCTCGGCGGGCGGGGTGGACGCGGCGGCGGAGGCGGGGGCGGCGGGCGCGGCGGCGCCGGCAACATCGTCAACGCGCCGCCTGGAGACGTGGACGAGTTCCGCTTCTACTGGAACACGCCGATCGAGCTGTCCCCGCACGACCCGTCCACCCTCTACACGGGCGCGCAGTTCTTCATGAAGTCGAACAACCGCGGCGACACGTGGTGGATGAACCCGCTGGACCTCTCGAAGAACGTCAACCGGTTCTCGATCCCGATCATGGGCACGCCGGGCGAGGCGCCGATGGCGTCCAAGCACGACGGCTACTCGAACAACTCGCTCATCACCGTGATCGCCGAGTCGCCGGTGCAGCGCGGCGTGATCTGGGTCGGGACCGACGACGGCAACCTGCACCTGAGCCGTGACGGCGGCGAGACGTTCACCAACGTCTTCGGCAACATCACGGGCGCGCCCACGGGCTACGTCCAGGTCTCGCGGATCGAGGCCTCGCACTTCGCGCCGGGCACGGCCTACGTCGCGCTCGACAACCACCGCAACGACGACTGGAAGCCGTACCTGTTCAGGACCACCGACTTCGGCCGGACCTGGACGTCGGTGGTCGGGAACCTGCCCGAGAAGGGCAACGTCAACGCGGTGCGCGAGGATCTCGAGAACCCGAACCTGATCTTCGTCGGCACGGAGTTCGGCCTCTACGTCACGCTCGACGGCGGGCGCGAGTGGAAGCGCTTCAGCACCGGGCTGCCGACGGTGCGCGTGGACGACCTGCTGATCCACCCGCGCGACCGCGACCTGATCGTCGCGACGCACGGGCGCAGCCTCTGGATCGCCGACGACATCACGCCGCTCGAGCAGCTCAACCGCCCCGGGACCACGGTGAAGCTCTTCGAGCCGCGGCCGGCGATCCAGTGGAAGAGCGACACGCAGAAGGCGCGGTCGATCCCGGCGCGTGATTTCGCCGGCGACAACCCGCAGGGCGGCACCGCCTTCAGCTTCTGGGCCAGCGCCGACATGGGCGAGGCCACGATCGAGGTGCTCCGCGGCGCCGACGTGATCAGCACGCTGAAGCTGCCGGCGCAGGCCGGCATGAACCGGATCCAGTGGAGCATGCGCGAGGATCCGCCCGCCAACGCGCCCAACGCGGCGGGTGCTGCGGCGGGCGCGGCGGCGGCCAGGGGCGCGGCGGCCAGGTGGGCCGTGGCGCCGGTGCGGGCGGCGGCGGCCGGCGCGGCGGCGGCGCCGCGGCGCGCGGCGTGCCGTTCGGGTCTCGGGCGGCGGCGGGGCTTCGGCGGATTCGGGGCGGCGGCGCCCTCGTCGAGCCGGGCACCTACATGGTCCGCCTGACGGTCGGCGGCCAGACGCTGACGACCTCCGTCACCGTGCTCGAGGACATCTGGATGCATCCAGTAACCGGACAGCGGGAGCCGTCCTGCTCTCCGGTTAGTCAGCGCTCCCGTGATCGTCCGCCCGGCCTGGCGCTGGGTTTGCAGCCCCCGGCGACGGTGCGTAGTAAGGTAGGAGACGCGCCCGGCATCGCCCATGCACACGATCCGACTGCTCTCCGCCGTCCTCGCCCTGGCCCTCGTCGCGGCCCCGCGGCCCGCGGCGCAGCAGGTCTTCCGCGCCGGATCGCAGACGGTCCCCATCTACGCCACCGTGGTCGACCGCTCCGGCCGGCTCGTCCCGGATCTCGTCCAGGACGAGTTCGAGGTCTACGACGACGGCAAACGGCAGGACCTGTCGATCTTCAAGAGCGACGTCCAGCCGATCACCGTCGTCGTCATGCTCGACACGAGCGGCAGCATGACCTCGAACATCGACCTGCTGAAGGTCGCCGCCGAGCAGTTCGTGCTGCGGCTGCTGCCCGACGACAAGGCGAAGATCGGCAGCTTCTCCGATCTCATCTACATCAGCGACGCCTTCACGAACGACCGCGACGCGCTCATCGGCTACCTGCGCGAGGAAATCCGGTTCGGCAACCCGACGCACCTCTGGGACGCGATCGACCGCAGCATGACCGAGATGCGCGACGAATCGGGCCGGCGCGTCGTGCTCATCTTCACCGACGGCGAGGACTCGTTCAGCACCCGCGTGAACTACGACGACGTGATGACCCGGGCGCGCAACGAGGAGTTCATGATCTACGCGATCGGCCTGCAGAGCCGGATCATGGGCCAGGTGACGCGGCCCGACCGGCGGCTGCGGCGCCTCGCGGAGGAGACCGGCGGCGGCTACTTCGAGCTCCGGGAAACGGCGGACCTCAACTCGACGTTCACGCGCGTGGCCGACGAGCTGCACCGCCAGTACGTGCTCGGGTTCTCGCCGACCGCGCTCGACGGCAAGCTGCACAAGCTCGAGGTCAAGGTGAAGCGGCCGGGCATGACGGTCCGGGCGCGCAAGAGCTACCTGGCCGAACCCTCCGCGCCCGGCTTCGCGGCCCTCGCGCCGCGGCCGGCGGTCCCGCGACCGCCGCGCCGCTGACCCGTCCCGTCCCCATGACCAGGGCGGCGCGCGCGTGGGCCGGCGGCCTCGTCGCGCTGCCCCTCGCCGTGACGCCCGCCGCCACGCTCCGGTCCCCGGCCTCGGCACAGACGCCGGTCTTCCACGGCGCGGCCGACACCGTGCCGATCTACGCGACGGTCATCGGGTCCGACGGACACCTGGTGACCGATCTCCGCCGCGACGAGTTCCGCGTCACCGACGACGGCCGCCCGAGCACGATCTCGATCTTCGACGGGCGCGCCCAGCCCATCACGCTCGTCCTGATGCTCGACACGAGCGGCAGCATGGTCGGCAACCTGCCCGTGCTGCGTCGCGCCGCCTCCGAGCTCTTCGGCCGTCTGCGGCCGGGTGACCGCGTCGCGGTCGGCAGCTTCGGCGACGACGTGCGGCTGTCCGGGGCGTTCACCGACGACGCGGCCACGCTCGACCGCGCGCTGGAGATCGACCTGCGGCCGGGCGGGGCAACGCCGCTCTGGCAGGCCGTCAACACCGCGATGACGGCCCTCGCATCGTTCGACGGCCGGCGCGTCGTGCTGGCGCTCACCGACGGCCACGACACGGGATACTGGCGCGGCGGGATGCAGACGGGCCCCTCGGCCGGCGACGTGATGGCCCGGGCGCAGCAGGAGGCGTTCATGGTGTACGCCATCGGCATGCGCAGCCGCGGCGCGCCGGGTTCGACGGGCGGCCTGCCGCCGGTGTTCCCGCCCGAGGCGCCCGACGCGGAGCTGCGCCTGATCGCGGCCGAGAGCGGCGGGGGCTACTTCGAGCTGGCGGGCACGGAGGACCTCGCGGACGTCTTCGCGCGAGTGGCCGACGAGCTGCGGCAGCAGTACCTGCTCGGCTTCGTCACGCCGCGGACCGACGGCGCCCTGCACGCGCTCGACGTGCGGGTGACGCGGCCGGGCGTGAACGTGCGCGCGCGGCGGAGCTACGTCGCGCCGGGCCGGCCCGGCGGACCGAAGGAGGATCGATGACCCGCGCCGCCGGAGCCCTCGCCACGACCCTCGTCCTCGTGACGGCGGCGACCGCCGTCCTCCCGGCGCGCCCGCAGCAGGCGCAGTTCCGGGGCGGCACGGACACGGTGCCCGTGTACGTCACGGTCCGCGATCGCGACGGCGCCTTCGTGACCAACCTCACGCGGGACGACTTCGAGCTGCGCGACAACGGGCGGACGGTGCCCGTCACGCAGTTCACGACCGCTTCCCAGCCGCTGTCGATCGTGGTGCTCATCGACGGGTCGGGCAGCATGATGGACGAGTTCTCGCGGGCGGTGGAAGGCGCGCGCAGCCTGGTCCTGCGCCTGCTGCCCGAGGACCGCGCGCTCGTGGGCAGCTTCGCGGACGACGTGCGGTTCAGCCCGTCGTTCACGTCGGACCGCGACCTGCTGCTGTCGTACCTGCGCAACGGCTTCAACCTGCGGATGGGCCTCGAGACCCACCTCTGGGACGCGCTGCTCCAGAGCGCGCTGAGGCTGCAGGACGAGCCCGGCCGCCGGGCCATCGTGGTGCTCAGCGACGGCTACAACTTCGTCACCAACCCGAAGACCGCCGCGGCCGCCACACCCGGCACCAATCCGATCACCGGCAAGCCGACGGGCGCGACCGGCGGCCTGCCGCGTCCGCCCGCGGGCGGCAGCATCTCGATGGGCAACCTGCCCGACGGGGACCCGCGACGCAACGGGGTACCGGCGGGGTCGGCGCGCGGCGCGGCCGTCGCGCGCGACGTCATCGTCTACGCGGTGTCGATGTGGGTGCAGACCGAGTCGCGGTCGGAACGGCCGAGCCGCGACCTCGAGCGGATGGCGATCGACACGGGCGGCAGCTTCACGCAGCTCCGGCTGCAGGACGAGGTCAGCCCGGCGTTCACGGACATCATGCGCGAGCTGCGCCAGCAGTACGTCCTGGGGTTCACCCCCGCGGCCTGGGACGGCAAGGAACACCGGCTCGAGGTGCGGCTGCGTCCGGGCGGCCTGACGGCCCGCGCGCGCCGGACCTATCTCGCCAGCCGCGAGCGCTGACGGCCGGCGGCGGATCCGCCCGGCCGGGCCCCGTCCCCCGCCGATCGTCCCGGCCCTCGGCGGCGATCCCCGCGTGATAGTGTCTCGCCCGGAGGTGGGTGTGGCACTCAACAGGCGGCAATTCCTCGAGGCAACCGCGCTCGGCGCCGGTGTGGCGGCGATGGGCTGCGCGACCGGGCCGGGTGGCGAGCAGGCGGTCCCGGCGGCGGCGACGCCGGCGGCGATCGCGGCGCTCACGCCGATGACCGCGGGCGTGGTGCCGATCTCCGACGACGAACGGCGCGCGCGGGTGGCGAAGGCCCAGCGGCTGATGGCCGAGCAGCGGATCGACGCCATCTTCATGGAAGGCACGGTGAGCTGCGCGTACTTCGCCGACATGCGCTGGGGCCAGAGCGAGCGCACGTTCGGGCTGGTCATCCCGGCGAAGGGCGATCTGGCCTGGGTCTGCCCGAAGTTCGAGGAAGAGCGTGCGCTGGAGCTCATCCGCTTCGGCCGGGACGTCCGCACGTGGGAGGAGGACGAAAGCCCCTACGAACGCATCGTCCAGATCGTGCGCGACCGCGGCGCCACGCACGGGCGCATCGGCATGGAGGAGCGCGTCCGGTTCTTCATCGCGAACGGCGTGCGGCAGGCGGCGACGGGGATGGAGGTCGTGGACGCGACGCCGGTGACGGCCGGCTGCCGGATCTACAAGTCGGCGGCCGAAATCGCGCTGATGCAGCACGCGAACGACGTCACGATCGCGGCCTACCGCGCCGCGCTGACGACGCTGCGCGAGGGCATGACGCAGGGCGAGCTCTCCGGCTACATCTCGGACGCGCTCGGCGCGCTCGGCTACGGCGGCGGCGCGAGCGCCCAGTTCGGCAAGTGGACGGCGCTGCCCCACGGGTCGTCCACGCCGCAGCAACTGCGCGAGGGCGACGTCGTGATGATCGACGGCGGCACGAACGTCGGCGGCTACCAGTCGGACATCACGCGCACGGTCGTCTTCGGCACGCCCACGCCGCGGCAACGCGAGGTCTGGGCGCTCGAGAAGCAGGCGCAGGACGCGGCGTTCGCCGCGGCGAAGCTCGGCGTGCCCTGCCAGGACGTGGACGCGGCCGCGCGGAAGGTGATCGTGGACGCCGGGTTCGGCCCGGACTACCGGACGCCGGGCCTGCCCCACCGCACGGGCCACGGCATCGGCATGGAGGGCCACGAGTGGACGAACTTCGTCCGCGGGAACACGACCCCGCTCGCGCCCGGCATGTGCTTCAGCGACGAGCCGATGATCGCAATCCCGGGCGAGTTCGGCATCCGGCTCGAGGACTGCCTCTACCTGGCGGAGGACGGCCCGCGCTTCTTCACGAAGCAGAGCGTGGCGATCGACCAGCCGTTCGGGTAGGCGTCACGGGATTCACCATGCAGGGCATGCAGGACATGCAGGCAGGCGTCCTCCGTACGCCGAGGGTCGGCCAGGCGAGGACGGGGACGCGGCCGGCCCTCCGGGCCGGTCGGCGGGCGTCTCGCCCGCCGCCGGGCCGACCCGAGTTCGAGCAGCGTGACGGTCCCGTCCTGCACGCCCTGCATGTCCTGCATGGTTGAACGCGTTCGCATCGCACCGGCCTAATCACCCGATAAGGCACGTCGCGCGCCCGGTCCTCTACAATGTCCCCGTCCTTCCGAGGGGGTTCCCGATGCGTCTGCGCTTCATCGTCCTGCTGCTCGCTGCCGGATTCCTGCTGCCGTCCGCGCTGATGCGCGCCGACCAGGGCGCACCCGGCGCGGCCGCGGTCGCCGACGCGCTGACGTTCCGGAACATCGGGCCGTTCCGCACGTCGGCCTGGGTCACCGAGACGGCGGTGCCGGACCAGCCGCTCCACGACCACCTCTACACGATGTACGCGGCCACGCGCAGCGGCGGCCTGTGGAAGACGACGAACAACGGCATCACCTGGGCGAACGTGTCCGACTCGGTGGACGTCGCCGCCGTCGGCGCGGTCGCCGTCGCGCCGTCGAACCCGGACATCGTGTGGATGGGCACCGGCGCGAACGACCTCGCGCGCTCCTCGTACTCGGGCAAGGGCGTGTTCAAGTCCACCGACGCGGGTGCGACCTGGCAGTTCATGGGCCTCCCCGAGTCGCACCACATCGCCCGCGTCGTGATCCACCCGACCGACCCGGACATCGTCTACGTCGCGGTGATGGGCCATCTTTTCTCCACCAACGCCGAGCGCGGCGTGTATCGGACGCGCGACGGCGGCAGGACCTGGGAGAAGGTCCTCTACGTGGACGAGGGCACGGGTGCCGTGGACCTGGTGCTCGACCGCCGGTCGCCGAACACGCTCTACGCCGCGATGTACGAGAAGTACCGGCGGCCGTGGGAGCTGGTGCTCGGCGGCGACGGCACGGGCATCTACAAGACCGACAACGGCGGCAACACGTGGCGCCGGCTCGAGGGCGGGCTGCCGTCTGGCACGCTCGGCCGGATTGGACTCGACATCCAGGCGAAGAACCCGAACACGCTCTACGCGGTCGTCGAGAACCTCAACCTGCGGACGCCGGACATGGGCGGCCGGGTGGATGCCTGCCAGGTGGGACGGGGCGGCCGCGCGGGCGGCGGGGGCGGACGCGGCGGCGCCGGGCCCGTCGGCAACGAGGTCTACCGCACCGACGACGGCGGCCGGACGTGGCGCAAGACGCACGACCACGGCGTGGACGTGGGCGGATCGAAGGCGCCGTACTCCTTCAACCAGATCCGGATCAACCCGGACGACCCGAACCACATCATCGTCAACAGCGACCAGATGTACGTCTCGACCGACGGCGGCGCGACGTGGGGCTGCTCGAACCAGAACGGCTTCTTCGGCAGCGTGTTCGGCGACTTCCGCACGATGTGGTGGGACCCGCAGGACTCGCGGCGCATCGTGATCGGCAGCGACGGCGGCGTCAACGTGTCGTACGACGGCGGGCGCACGGCCGACTACTCGGTCAACCTGCGCATCGGCGAGGTCTACGCGATCGGCGTGGACATGGACGACCCCTACCACGTCTACGCGGGCCTGCAGGACCACGATTCCTGGAAGGGTCCGTCGAACTCGCCCTCGGGCCGCATCACGCTCGAGGACTGGACGACGGTCGGCCCGGGCGACGGCATGTACAACCAGGTGGACCCGACCGACAGCCGCTGGGTCTACAACACGCGCGAGACCGGCAACCACGGCCGGTTCGACCAGCTCACGGGCCAGCGGACGGTGATCGCGCCGTCGCGGTCGCCGGAACACCGCTACAACTGGATCGCGCCGATCGCGATCTCCCCGCACAACCCGCGGATCATCTACGCCGGCGCCGAGCTGCTCTACCGGTCGCTCGACCGCGGCGACACGTGGGAGGAGATCAGCCCCGACCTGACGACGAACGACCCGACGAAGTGCGGGGTCGGCTCCGGCTTCGTGCCCTACTGCAACATCACGTCGATCTCGGAGTCGCCCGGCCGCGCCGGCACGATCTGGGTCGGCACCGACGATGGCAAGGTGCAGGTCACGACGAACCACGGCGCGACGTGGACGGACGCGACCCCGGCGCTCACCGCCGCGGGCGCGCCGGTCGATCGCGCGGTCTCGCGCGTCTTCGCCTCGCCGCACGACCCGGACACCGCGTTCGTGTCGAAGAACGGCTTCCGCCACGACGACTTCCGGCCGTTCCTCTACCGCACGACCGACGCCGGCCGCACGTGGACGTCGATCGCCGGGAACCTGCCCGACGCGCCGATCAACGTCGTGGTGCAGGACCGCAAGGCCGCGAACCTGCTGGTCGTCGGCAACGACCTCGGCGTCTGGTTCTCGATCGACGCTGGCGCGTCGTGGACGAGGCTCGAGGCGAACCTGCCGACGGTGGCCGTCCACGATCTGACGATCCACCCGCGCGAGAACGACCTCGTGATCGGCACCTACGGGCGCGGCATCTTCACCGGCGACATCACGCCGCTGCAGGAGCTGTCGGCCGAGGTGCTCGCCAGCCCGCTGCACCTGTTCGACATCGAGCCACGGGCGCGCTACGGCTTCGGCGCGGTGGGGAACTACAACCTCTACGGCGATCGCTACCTCGAGGTGCCGAACGAGCCCGACGCGCTGGTCATCAACTACTACCTGCGCGCGGCGGCGCCCGGCGGCGCGCGGATCGCGATCACCGACCTGCGTGGCGCGCCCGTCGCCGAACTGAACGGTCCGGGCGAGGCCGGCCTCAACCGCGCCTCATGGAACATGCGCCGCGGCGGCCCCGGTGGCCGCAGCGGGGGCGGCGGAGGCGGCGGCCGGTTCGGCGGCGCGGGCGGCGGCGCCGCGCCGGTGGGCGACTACCTGGTGACCGTGACGGCGGCCGGCCAGTCCCAGACGAAGGTCGGCACGATCCGGGAGCGGATCCGGTGAGCGCCAGGGGCCCGTCGCGCGTCGTTTGCCTGGCCCGTACGGCCGGCGCGGTCACGAGCGTGCTCGCGCTGGCAGGCGCGTTGGCGACCGCGGCGTGCGGCGGCGGCGCGGGCGGCACCGACACGAAGGCCGATCAGGCCGCCGGCGCCGGCGCGAAGCCGGAAGGCCTCGCGGCCGCCGCGCGCGGGATGGCCGAGGCGGCGGAGGCCTTCAAGGACGCCACCGGCACGGCGGCGACGCCGGTCGGGGCGGACCGCCTCGCGGCGCTCCTCGTGGAGATCCCCGGCTGGACCCGGAGCGAGCCGACGAGCGAGCAGCTCACCGTGCCGTTCGCGCACGCGCAGGCCGAGGCGCGTTACCAGCGCGGCGAGGACGCGCAGGTCGCGATCCGGCTGACCGACACCGCGCTCAACCAGATGCTGCTGGCGCCGTTCAGCGTGTTCCTGCAGGAAGGCTTCGAGGAACGGACGGCGAGCGGCTTCAAGCGATTCGCGCGTGTGGAGGGCCAGCCGGCCATCGAGGAGTGGGACGGACGCACGTCGGTCGGCGAAATCACCGTGGTCGTCGGCGGGCGGATCCTCGCCAATGCGCGCGGCACCCGGGTGCCCGACCTCGACACGGTCCGTGGCGTACTGCGGCGGCTGGACTTCCGCCGGCTCGCCACGCTCGCGGAGGCCCGATGATCCCGGGACGCCTGTCCCGGGCGATCGCCGCCGCGCGGCGGGCGCTGCTGGCCGGGCTGACCGCGGCGGCCGTCGCGTGCGGCGGGTCCGGTCACGAGGAGGCCATCGTCCCGCCCGGCCCGGCGGATGCGGCGGCCGTGCCGGCCACGCCGCCCGTCCCGCTCGTCGCCCACGAACGGCTCGGCGCGCTCCTGCCCGACGCGCCAGACGGCTGGACGCGCGGCGGCTTCCGGACGGCGGCCCTCACCCTGCCGGCGCCGGCGACCCACGCGACGGCGACCTACACGCGCGGCGCCATCCGCGCGGATCTCGCGATCACCGACACGGCGGGCCAGCAGGAGTTCCTCGAGGCGACGCTGTCGGTCGCCGGCACGGACTTCGACCAGCAGGCGTCGAACGGCTACCAGAAGGGGACGACCGTCGCGGGCTTCCCGGCCATCGAGTCCTGGAACCACCAGGACCACCTCGGCGAGTTCACCGTCGTCGTCAACCGCCGGTTTCTCGTCTTCGCGACCGCGACGGACCTGCCCGACATCGCCACGCTGCGCGCCCTGGTGGACCGCGTCGACTTCCGGGCCATCGCGGCCCTGAAGTAGCGCGCGTCGGGCCCGGGACGCGCTACCCTGAAAGAGGGCCCCGATGATCCTCCTGAGCGAGACCGACATCCGCGCGGTGCTGACCATGCCAGCGCTCATCGACGCGATGGCCGAGGCGCTGGGCGCGTTCTCGGACGGCCGCGTCAACCAGCCCGTCCGTCAGGTGCTGGAGGTCGGGCCCACGCGGGCGTACTACGGCGTGATGCCGGCGGCGACCGACGATCCGCCCGCGCTCGGCGCGAAGCTGGTCACGGTCTTCGCCTCGAACCTCGCGCGCGGCCTGCCGTCGCACATGGCGACGATCGTCCTGATGGATCCCGACACGGGTGCGCCGGTGGCGCTGCTCGACGGGCGCTACATCACGGAGGCCCGAACGGCGGCGGTCTCGGCCGTCTCGGTGCGGCTGCTCGCGCGAGCGGACGCCTCGGTGCTCGCGGTGCTCGGCAGCGGCGTCCAGGCGCGCAGCCACGTGGAGGCGATCCGCCACGTCCGGCCGATCCGCGAGGTGCGGGTCTGGAGCCGGTCGGCCGCCAACCGCGAGGCGTTCGTGCGCGAGGTCGGCGAGACGACCGGCCTGGTCGTGCGCGCCGAGGACGCCGCCGCGGCGGCCGTCGCGGACGCGCACGTCGTGGTGCTGGCGACGGCGTCGCACACGCCGGTGCTGCGGTCGGCCGACGTCGCGCCCGGCACGCACGTGGTCGGCGTCGGCGCCTGCCGGCCGGATCAGCGCGAGATGCCGACGGCGCTCATCCAGCGCGCGCGTGTCTACGTGGACTCGCGCGCGGCGGCCTTCCAGGAGGCGGGCGACCTCATCCTGCCCGTCGCCGAGGGCGCGATCGACCAGGGCCACGTGGTCGGCGAACTCGGCGAGCTGGTGCGCGGCCGCGTCGCCGGCCGCCTCACCGCGGACGAGGTCACGCTGTTCAAGTCGCTCGGCATGGCGGTGGAGGACCTGACGGCCGCCGCGCTGGTGGTGTCACTGGCCGGGGCGCGTGGCATCGGCCTGCCGTGGAGTCCCACGTGACCCGCCGCGGCCCGGTGGCGGCCGGCCTGCTGGCGTTCACGCTGGCGGTGTCGCCGCCCGCGGGCACGGCCGCCCAGGCGCCCGACGCCACGCCGCCCGGCCGCACGCCGTCGGACGCCCCGGACGCGCTCGACGCGCTCGACGCCCAGCTCGAGGACGCCTACGAGGCGGCGTACAACCTGGACTACGAGGCGGCCATCGCGATCGCGCACCGGGCGGTGGCGTCCGCGCCGGCCGCCTCGCGCGCGCACCGCGCGGTGGCCTCGATCACCTGGCTCGAGGTGCTGCTGCGCCGCGGCACGGTGACCGTCGATCACTACATGGGCGGCATCACGCGCGCCAGTCGGAAGATGCCGGATCCGCCCGCGGATCTCGACGCGACCTTTCGCGCCGAACTCGACCGCGCCCTGGCGCTCGCCGACGCCGCCGTCGAGGCGCGACCCGACGACCCGCAGGCGCTCTTCGACGCCGGGTCGGCCTACGCGCTCAAGGCCTCCTACACCGCGTCGATCGAGGGCAGCATGGGCGCGGCGTTCCGCACCGCGCGCCGCGCCTTCGACCTGCAGGAATCCGTGCTCGAACACGACCCGTCGCGCACCGACGCCGGCGTGGTCGTCGGGACCTACCGCTACCTCGTCGCCGGCCTGCGACTGCCGACGCGGCTGTTCGCGTACCTCGCGGGCTTCGGCGGAGACAAGGAGAAGGCCATCGCGCTGCTCCAGGCGGCCGCGGACAACCCGGCCAGCCGGGTCGAGGCCGGCACCGCGCTCCTCCTGATCTACAGCCGCGAGGGACGCCACGACGATGCGCTCGCGATCGCGCGCCAGCTGGCGGCGCGCTACCCGCGCAACCGGCTGTTCACGCTGGAGGCCGGCGCCGCCGCGGTCCGCGCGGGGCACGCGGAGGAAGCCGAAACGATCCTCACCGCGGGCCTGGCACGCTTCGAGTCGGACCCGCGACGCAAGGTGCCGGGTGAGCGCGCGCTCTGGCACTACAAGCGCGGCCTGGCGCGGCTGTCGCTCAACCACCCGGCCGACGCGCGACGCGACCTGGAGGTCGCGCTCGGGAGCCCGTCGCCGGGCTGGATCGAAGGCCGCATCCGGACGGCCCTCGGGAAGCTCGACGACCTCGCCGGCCACCGGTCGGACGCGCTGTCGCAGTACCACCAGGCCCGGATCCTCTGCCGGCAGGGCGACGACGGCGCGGGCGCGGCGGAGGCGGAACGCTGGATCCGGCGGCCGTTCAGCTTCGAGGCGGTGCGTCGATCGGCGCCGCGCCAGGCGCCGTGGGATATGCTCCCCTTGCGGCCCGCGTCCGGGCCCTGAGACGAATGGCGTCCCGCAGGACCTGGCTCTGGATCATTGTCGGCGGCATCGCCGCGATCGTGCTGGTGCTGTTCCTCATCGCCGGCGCGGGGGTCTACTTCGTCGCCAATCACATCGACACGGCGCCGGCGTCGAGCGCCGAGGCCATCAGCCGCTTCGAGGAAGCCCGCGCGCCGTTCAAGGACGCCAAGCCGCTGTTCGAGGTGGACGACCACGACCGGCCGCGCCTGACGCGCGAGCTGAGCAGCCTGCCGACCTCGCCGACGCGGCCCAGCCAGCTCTGGATCCTCGCCTACGACCCGGACGACGAGCGCACCGTGCAGATCTCGCTGCCGTTCTGGCTGCTCAAGCTCGGGCGCCGCAACCTCGACATCAACGCCGACCGCGGCTTCGATCTCGAGCGCCTGCACCTGGACGTGAACGAGCTCGAGCGCGTGGGGCCCCTGCTGCTCTTCGACCACCGATCGACGGCCGGCGACCGCGTGCTGCTCTGGACGAAGTAGCGGTCAGTCGCCCCTGAGGGCCACGAGCGGATCCACGCGCGCCGCCCGCCGCGCGGGCACGACGCTCGCGGCGAGCCCGGCAACCGCGAGCACGAACAGCGCGGCCGCGAAGACCCGCACATCGGACGCCTCGAGGTCGTAGAGGAAGCCCGACACCGCGCCGCCGAACCACCACGCCACGACGCTCCCCATGATCAGGCCGAGACCGACGAGCATCCCGGCCTGCCGCAGCACCAGGCTCACCAGGCGGCCCCGCGTGGCGCCGAGCGCCATCCGCACGCCGAACTCCGCCGTCCGCTGCGAGACCACGTACGCCATGACGCCGTAGATGCCGACCACGGCGATGACGAGGCCGAGCCCGCCGAACAGCGAGAGCAGCGCCATGTTGAACCGGCGCTGCGCGACGAGCTTGTCGAAGTAGGCGTCGAACGTCAAAGCCTCCGGCCGCAGCCGCTGATCGGGTGCCACGCGCCAGATCGCCGCGCGCACCGCCGGCAGCACGGCGAGCGGATCGCCGTCAGCCCGCACCACGAGGTCCACGCCGATCACGTTGCTCTGGCGCAGGGGCACATAGGCCTCCTGCCGCGGCGGCACCTCGGGCCCGAGGTGCCGGATGTCGCCGACGATGCCGACGACGGTGCGCTCGACGTCGTCGATCGTGATCCGCCGGCCGAGGGCGGGCTCGTCGGGCCAGTACTTCCGCGCGGCCGCCTCGTTGATGACGACCACCTGCGGCGTGCCCTCGCGGTCGGTGTCGGCGAGGAGACGGCCCGCGCGCAGCGGCAGCCGGAGCAGTGGCAGGTACCCTGGCGTGACCTCGCGGAGATCGAGGTCGTTGTCCTCGCCCTTCAACTGACCGCGGCCCGGCATCGCGACGAGCGTGCGGCTCCAGTTGCCGGTGAACGGCAGGCCGCCGTTCACGCCCGCGACCTCGGTGACGCCGGGCACGGCGGCCACCGCGTCCACGACGGCGAGCGACAGCGCCCGGCCGCGCGCGACGGACCCGGCGAAGTCACTGCGGTCGAACGGGACGCCGACCTCGCCCGGCGTCAGCACGCCGGCGTAGTCGAAGCCGGGGTCCACCCGCAGCAGCTTCACGAAGCTCGCGACGAACAGCCCGGCGCCGACGAGCAGCACCGTGGCCATCGCGACCTCGGCGACAACGAGCGCCGCGCGGGCACGACCGCGTGCGACGCCCGCCGCGCCGGACCGGCCCCCGTCGCGCAGCGCCTGGCCGAGATTCGGCCGTGACGACTGCAGGGCGGGCAGCAGGCCGAACAGCACGCCGGTGACGACCGCGGCGGCCGCCGCCACGGCGAGGACGCGCCAGTCCACCGCGATGGCCTCCAGGCGCGGCAGGCCCTCCGGGAGCCAGGCGCGGATCGCCCGCACGCCGGCCCAGCCGACGCCCACGCCGAGCACGGTCCCCGCGGTCGAGAGGATCAGGCTCTCGACGAGCAGCGCCCGGGCCAGCCTGGCGCGGCCCGCGCCGAGCGCCGCGCGGATGCCCAGTTCCCTCCCGCGCGCGGTCGCCCGGGCCAGCATGAGGTTCGCGACGTTCGCGCAGGCGATGAGCAGGACGAAGGCCACGGCGCCGAGCAGCATCAGCATCCACGTGCGGACGCGCCCGACGATGTGGTCGCGCAGCGGGATGGCGCGCGCGCGCCGGCCCTGGTACCACTTCGGGTACTCCTGATCGAGCGCCGTGGCCACCGCGAACACGGCGTCGCTGGCCGCCGCCATCGACACGCCCGGCTTCAGCCGGCCGATCGCCAGGTAGTTGTAGTTGCGGTTGCCGCCGCGGACCCGGTCGGTCTCCTCGAAGACGAGCGGCACGAACACCTGGAACGGCGACGGGCTCGCGACCGGGTACGAGAAGTCACGGGGCAGCACGCCGACGATCTCGCGCGGCGTGCCGCCGAGCGTGATCGTCCGGCCGATCACGTCGGGCGCGCCGCCGAACCGCTGCTGCCAGAATCCCCAGCTCACCACGGCGACCGGGTGCGCCTCGCGCTCGTCGCCGGGCACGAACGTGCGGCCCAGCGCGGGCGGCACACGCAGCAGGTCGAAGAACCCGGCCGTCACCCGCGCGCCGCGGACGTCGGCCGGCTGCCCGAGCTCGTCCTCGGTGTCGAAGCGGCGGCTGCTGACGGCCTCGAGGGACTCGAAGACCGTCAGCCTCGCGCGCCAGTCGAGGAAGTTCTGCGTCGTCGTGTTGCCGCTGCCGAACGTCGCCGGCCGGGCGGGGTCGGTTTCGAGCACGGCGGCCAGGCGATCGGACGCGTCGAACGGCAGCGCGCGCAGGACGACCGCGTCCACGACGGAGAACACGGCCGTGCTGGCGCCGATGCCGAGCGACACGACCACGAGGGCCACCAGGGTGAAGGCCGGCGTCCGCGCGAGAGATCGCACGGCGTGGCGCGCCTCGGCGCCCAGCGAACGGAGTTCTTCCATGACACGCTCCGGACCGCGTCGGCGCGGCATGGCCGCGCGGTCGAGACGATGCTGGGGCACGACGCCGGCCAGCGTCTGGGTGACTTCACGGACGGACGCGGCGGCGAGGGCGGCCGCGCCGTGGCGCGCGGCGGACTCGAGGTCCTCGCGGACCGACGCGAGCACCTCGCGCTCGAAGCGCGCGCGGAACCGCGCGGGGTAGGCGCGCAGCAGCAGGCGCACGAGACGTTCCACCGCCGACACCCGGCGGCGATCGCGCAAGGTCATCGCCCGCGCGCCCCGCCGGCCCGCGCGGCCACGAGCATGCGCTCGAGCCACCGCAGCTCGGCCGCGAGCGCCCGCCTCCCGGCCGCGGTGATCGCGTAGTACCGGCGGCGCTCATCGTCGAGTTCCGGGGTGGGCCGGGTGCGGGTCTCGTGGATCAGGCCCTCGTCGAGCAGCTGGCTCAGCACGCGGTAGAGGGTGGTGGAGCCGAGCCGGACGTCGCCGCCGGTGCGTTCGGCGACGTCCTTCTTGATCGCGTAGCCGTGGCGGTCCGCGTCGGCGAGGCTGGCGAGGATCAGCACGGCGTGCGGGGATCGGGTTGTGCCCATGTCGGAACTACTATGCCCATTTCGAACCCATATGGCAAACGCGCGGAGGCGGACGCCGGCGCGAGGTGTCCTCCCCAGGTGGCACCCCGGCATCGTCGCCCCGATGAACCTGGAGTTTCCGGGGAAATTCGGCGAACGCGGATCTGGTAAGGCGCTTGCAATCCAGGGCGGCAGGAGGTCGCCATGCGGACCACACGCGTTCTGCCGTTGCTGATGTTCTTCGCCCTTGCCGCGCCCGGAGTCGCGCGCGGGCAGTCGCCGTGGAACCGCGGCCCGGTCACGCCGGCCACCAGCGAAGGCTACACGCGCGGCCAGCGCGCCGGCGACGAGGACGCGCGCCGCGGGCAGTCGTACGACTACCGCGACGAGGCCGACTACCGGCGTGGCGACGCGGGCTACCGCTCGCAGTACGGCAGCCGCGATCGGTATCGCGACGAATTCCGGCGCGCCTACGCGGACGGCTACGACGCCGGCTGGCGCGGCGGGCGCGGATCCGATCCGTACGGCCGACCGGGAACGTACGACCCGTACGGCGGCTACGGCCGTCCCGGGGCGGGCCGCGCGGGCGGCCCCGGCGGGGTGCGCAACGACCTCGCCTTCCGCACCGGCACGAACGACGGCTACGAGGCGGGCCTCGACGACGGCCGCGACGGCCGCCGGTTCGACCCGATCGGCGAGCGCCGGTACCGCAGCGGTGACCACGGCTACGACCGCCGCTACGGCTCGAAGGACCTGTGGAAGGTGCGCTACCGCGAGGGCTTCAAGCTCGGCTACGAGCAGGGCTACCAGGACGCGCGCCGCTACGGCCGCGGCTACGACGGCCGCCGCTACGATCCACGCGACCGCCGGCCGGATCGGCCGTGGTGGTGGCCGTGGTGATCTGGGATCAAGAGATCGCGCGAAACTTTGAACCTTGAAGTTCGAGCTTCGAACCGCGGTGGCCGGTTGCGCCGGCATCTCTTTCCCAGGACCTTCAGGACCCTGGGACCCTGGGACCCTCTAGATTCTGAAGAAGTTCCTCATCCGCCGCGCGAGTGACAGTCGCGCGGCGGCCGGGGTTTCGGTCTCGGTGCGGCTGGCGTCGAGTTCGCGGCGGCGGGCTTCGGCGCGGTGGGCGATCTCGTCGACGATCTCCGGGCTGCGGCGGACGTGCGCGGCGAACGCGTCGGCCTCGATCTCGAGCACCTCGCAGTCCCCCCGCGCCAGGACCGTGGCCGATCGCGGGTCACCGGTGAGCAGCGACATCTCGCCGAAGTAGCCGCCGGCCTCGGTGATCGCCACCTCGTGCCGGTCCGGTCCGACGACGATGGCCACGCGCCCGCGGCGGACGAGGTACATCGACCCGCCGGGATCGCCCTCGCGCACGATGACCTCGCCGTCGGCGAAGAGGTGCGGCCTGGCCACGGCGGCCAGCTCGTGCAGCGCCTCCGGCGGCAGCGCGGCCAGCACGGGCACGGACGAGACGTCGCGGAAGTAGCCCTCGCGGATCTCCGGCGAGTCGCGGACCGCGTCCTTGCGGTTGTAGAGCACCCGGATCGGCCACGGGATCTCGATGTCGCGCCGGTGGAACTCGTAGTAGATGGCGGTCCGCACCGCGTGCCGCACCGGCTCGTCCACGGCGAAGTCGTCGATCCAGAACCGCGCGCGGTAGATCAGCGCCGAGTCGCCGAAGTCCCGGAAGACGACGTCGGCCGACGGGCGCGGCAGGATCTGCGGCACCTGCGCCATCGCCGCGAGCAGCGCGGCCTTCACCTCGTTGGGCGGCACGAGGTAGCTCGCGCCCACGTCGACGTACAGCCGCGTCGGCGCGGCCGGCTCGGAGAAGTTCCGGATGGCGTCCCGCGCGATGAGGTTGTTCGGCAGGATGACCAGATTACCGGCCTTGGTCACGATCTTGGTCGCGCGCCACGTGACTTCGGTGACGCGCCCCTCGTGCTCGCCCACGACGATCCACTGGCCCACGCGGAACGGCTTCTCCACCTGGATCGCCAGGCCGGCGAACGCGTTCGCGAGCTGCTCCTGCAGCGCGAAACCCACCAGCGCCGCGACCGCGGTCGAGGTGATCCACGCCTCCTCCCCGATGCCGAAGACCGCGATCAGCCCGAGCAGGCTGACGATCATCGCGTCCTGCACGATCGCCGGCGCCTTGTCGGGCATCCGGTCCTCGAACAGCGGGTTGAAGAGCAGCGTGATGCCCGCCGTGACGATCGCGAACGCCAGCAGCAGGTTCTCGACCGCCAGGCCGTGCGGGATCGGCGGCGGCGCGGCGGGATCGGCCGGCGCGAGGTAGACCAGCGCGCCGTGCCAGGCGAGGTACACCCCGACCACCGCCGTCGAGAAGAGCAGGCGCCGGCGGACCATCCGGTGCCGGACGATGCCGGCCAGCGCCAGCGCGACGACGATGAACGCGCCGCCCCAGAGGACGTGCGCCGCGGAGTGGGTCACGCCCGGATCAGCCGGTGATGCCCTTGCGGAAGGCCGCGACCTCGGCCGACGTCACGCGCACGGTCACCGCGTTCTTGTTCGGGCCGCCCTTCGCGTCGCGGTCGGGGTTGAGGCCGCGCGATCCGGCCGACGAGACCGACTGGTTGCTCGACCGCTCGCGGCCGAGCCCGGTGAGGCGCGAGAGCCCCGTCGTGCCGCCGCCGGAGCTGCTCGAGCTGCTCGACGACGCGCTGGGGGGCGCGACCTGCTGGACCGAGCTGACCGGCACCACCGGGAAGTCGATGGCCGCGTCGAACCGCGCCGCGACCAGGGCGGTCGCCCCGAGATGGTCCTTCTGGATCAGCGAGTTCATCGTCTTGATCCGGTCCTCGGTCTCCGGGTGCGACGCGAAGATGCCGCTCCGCTCCTTGAGGTCCTTGTTGCGGTCGGACAGCTTGGTCAGGAACGCCGGCAGCTGCGTCGGCGCCCAGCCCGCCTTGTTCGCGATCGTCACGCCGACCTTGTCCGCGTCCTTCTCGTCGTTGCGGTCGTAGGCGTTCTCGAGCAGCATCTCGTAGGCGCGGTTCGCCGCTTCCTTGAGGACGTCGTTCCGGGTGGCCTCGGCGCCCAGGCTGACGGCCTTGTTCTTCTTGATGGCGTTGACGGTGTGCTTCTCCGTGACGTGGCCGATCTCGTGCGCGAGCACGTCGGCGAGCTGGGCCTCGTTCTCGATGAGCGCGAGCGCGCCGCGCGTGATGTGGATGAACCCGCCGGGCGCCGCGAACGCGTTGACGCCGTCGGTGTCGAGCACGATGAACGTCCACTTGAGGTTCGGCCGGCTGCTCTCGGCGGCCAGCACCGAGCCGACGAGCGTGACGTACTTGTGCACCGGCTGGCTCTGCACCACGCCGTACTTCTCGCGCAGCTTCGCGCTGATGTCGGCGCCCAGCGTCTCTTCCTCGTCGTCGGTGAACGTCAGGTCGTCGACGGCCTTGGCGGCCTTGTCGGCGATGCCCCTGAGCCGGCCGAGCTGCGCGAACGACGGCACGGCCGGCACGAGCAGCGCGGCGAGCGTGAGTGCGGTGACGATCCTCTTCATGTCCCTGCTCCTTCGACCCCGGCCGGCCTCCCGCCGTCCGGAGCGTGCTGCGCCGGGCGCGCCGCGCCGGCCTCCCTGCGGGGCGCGCCCGCAGTCACTTCGTACACGACGACCGCCTGCGACTTCCCCTTCACCTTCACGTCCCCGATGAGCCGCGTCGGCACCGGCGTGGTCAGCTGCGACCGGGTCGCCTCGCTGATCAG
This sequence comes from Vicinamibacterales bacterium, assembly GCA_041394725.1. Lineage (GTDB taxonomy): Bacteria > Acidobacteriota > Vicinamibacteria > Vicinamibacterales > SCN-69-37 > JAWKHR01. The sequence continues at coordinate 29,607 of JAWKHR010000065.1, forward strand.
GATCCGTGTGCCGTGGTCCTTGTTGAGCGACTCCAGCCGCGACGCCAGGTTCACCGCGT
>JAWKHR010000066.1:0-29590 GCA_041394725.1 Vicinamibacterales bacterium
CGTGTCGAGCGCGCGGTCGAAGGCCGGCAGCGCCGCCGCCCAGTGCCGCTGCCGCGCCTCCAGCTCACCGAGGTTCGTGTAGCTGCTGCCGAGCTGCAGGTGGTAGTCGAGCACGCTCGGGTGTTCGGCGGCGAGCCGCTCACGAATCGCCAGCTCCTTGCGGTACTCGGCGCCGCACTCGGCGTAGCGGGCCTGGAGCATGTGCACGCCCGCGAGGTTGGACCAGCTCGCCGCCAGGGCGTGCTGGTAATCGGGGTTGTCCGGCACGTCGCGGACCAGGCCCTCTCCGACCGTCGTGGCTTCCCGCAGGATCGGCCCGGCCTCCTCCAGCCGGTTCGCCCGCGCGTAAAACGCCCCGAGGTTCACGTCGCTCATGACCAGCGCGTAGCGGTACCCGACGGCGGCGGGCTGCCCCTCGACCAGCGCCTGGCGCAGGGTCCGCGCCTCGACGTAGGTCCGCTCGGCGTCGGCCGGGCGCTTCGTGCGCTCGAGGAGCTGCGCGAAGTTGTCGAGCGTGTTGGCGAGCTGCACCGTCCAGTCGGCGTTGCCCGGCTGCCGGCCGAGCGCGCCACGGGTGAGGTCCAGCGACTGGCGGAAATGTCCATCGGACAGCTCGTCCGCTCCGGTGTCGTATTCGGCCAGCGCCAGGTCGGCGGTGGCCGCGCCCAGGGCCGCGGCGACCGCGGGGTCGTCGGGACGGCTCCCGCGCTCGCGTTCGTAGACCGCCATCGCCTGGGCATCGGCGTCGCGGGCCTTCGCCGAGTCGCCCATCGTCCGGCTGATTTCGGCCACGCGCGACCAGGCGCGCCCCAGCTCCATCGCGGTCTCGTGCGACGCGGCGCCGCCGGCCTGCTGCGTGGTGAGCGTGACGTAGAACTGTCGCGCCGTGTCGAGCAGCTGCCGCCGCAGGTCCTCGAGCCCGTGCGCCTTGAGTTCCGGGCTCTCGCCCACCCGCGTCAGGTAGCGGTCGACGGCGTCCTTGGCCAGCGTGAAGTTCTGTCGCGCCTCGTCCTCGGCGGCCGTCGCCCGGCGGAGGTTCTGCTGGGACCGGCCGTAGAGCACCGTCATCCCGATGGCGAGCGCCACGACGATGGCGACGGCCGCGCCGGCCGCCGCGAACGGCCCCTTGCGACGTGCCACGAGCTTGCGGAACTGGTACGCGAAGCTCGGCGGCCGCGCCTGGATCGGCTCGGAGGCCAGGTACCGCCGGACATCATCGGCCAGGGCGGCCGCGCTGGCGTAGCGCTCGTCGGTGGCCTTGGCCAGTGCCTTGCCGAGCATCACCTCGACGTCCGCGTCGAGCCGCGCCGGTCCCCGCCAGACCTGGCGAAGCGGTCGCGGCGGCGTCTCGCAGATGACGCGGATCGCGCCCATGAACGTGCTGCCGGGATCGTAGGGGCGCTGGCCGGCGAGCATCTCGTAGGCGATCACGCCGAGCGCGTAGACATCGGACCGCACGTCGATCTCGGTGGTCTCGCCCCGCGCCTGCTCCGGGCTCATGTACGGCAGCGTGCCCTTGACCAGCCCCTCGGTCGAGGCCAGCGTGGTCGCCATGTCGGCGTCGACGATCCGCGCCAGGCCGAAGTCCAGGATCTTGATGCCCGGCGTTCCCGACGCATCTGGCGGCGTGACGATGATGTTCGACGGCTTGAGGTCGCGGTGGATGACGCCGCGCTGGTGCGCGTAGTGCACCGCGTCGGCGATGCGCGCCACCAGCCCGAGCCGGAATCGGAGTTCCGCCTCGTCGAGCGTCGCGGGACGGCCCGCCAGGAACCGGTCGAGCGTCTCGCCGGTCGCGAGCTCCATGGCGAGGAAGTGCTGGCCGTCGCGCGTCTGACCGGCTTCGTAGACGGCGGCGATGTCGGGGTGCCGGAGCCGCGCCAGCGTCTCGGCCTCGCGCTGGAAGAGCCGCACGTGCAGCTCGTCGCCAATCGGCCCGCCGCGGATCACCTTGAGCGCGACGCGGCGCCTGGGGCTCGGCTGCTCGGCCTCGTAGACGACGCCCATCCCGCCCTCGCCGAGCCGGCGGATGACGCGGTACTCCCCGATGGTCGATGGCAGCCCCGGCGGGGCGGGGGTACCAGGCCCGGACGCGTCGGACAGGCGGGTATCGTCGTGATCGGCCATAGGCGGCCTGATGGTAGCAGGGACTCTCCTCCTGACATCCCGGAGGTCGATCGCCCACACACTCCAGGCATCAAAGGGGACGATGAGGGGGCTGGACCAGATGGGCCCTGATCGGCGCCGCGCGCCGCGCCCGATCCGGCTTGACAATATTTCGATGATTAGCTAACGTTTGAATCGTCATCATGGCGGTGCCCCGATCGATCGCCGACATCCTCCGCCGGGAGCGCGCCGCGGTCGCCACGGCGCTGGTCGTCGTGCTGCTGGGCAGCGTGAACTGGGCGCAGGACCCGGGCCGGGCCGACCGGTGGCTCCGGGCGATGCTCCTGCTGCCGGGCATCATTCTCGCCGCGGCGCTCTGGTACGCCTGGGGCCGCCGGACGGGTCGAACCGGGGACGATCCCGCGCGGCAGCGCTATGTCCACGACGCGCTGATGCTCGGGGTGCTCGCGATCGGCATCCGGATGATCACGCTGTTCAGCCTCGAGATCTGGGTCCGGTACGGCGACCACGCGGCGGACCTCGAGGCCGAGCGGCGCCTGCTCGGCCTCTCGACGGCGGCCGTCTTCCTCGTCCTCGGCAACGCGGTCCCGAAGATCCTGACGCCGCTGTCGATGCTGCCCCTGCAGCTGGCCGAACGGGTGACGCGCGCGCGGCGCGTCCTCGGGACGACCTGGGTCCTGCTCGGCCTCACCCTGGTCGTCGCGTATCTCGCGGCGCCGCTCGCGCTGGCGCAGGCCGCCGGGCGCGTGGCCGCCGGCGGCGGCGCACTGAGCGTGGTCGCCGCCATCGTGTGGATGAACGCCGGCCCGTCCGGGAGCGACGCGTGACGAACAACAAGGTCTTCAAGGCGCTCGCCGACCCGACGCGCCGCCGCGTCCTCGAACTGCTCCGCGAGGGCGCCCGGACCGCCGGGGACCTCGCCGGCCGCTTCCCCGTGTCGAAGCCGACCATGTCGGCGCACTTCGCCGTGCTGCAGGAGGCCGGCCTCATCGAGGCCGAGAAGGACGGCCGCACCATCTATTACCGGCTGAAGATGTCGGTTCTCGAGGGCGCGCTCCTCGGGTTCGCCCAGCGGTTCGGCCTCGACGCGCCGGCCAGGGTCGGCACGCCGAAGAAGAAGGAGCGGCTGGTGCTCCGGCGCCGGGAGGCCTCATGACGGACGGGAAGCTCGCGGTCACCTTCTATCACTCGGTCGTCTGTCCGCGCTGCCACTACTCCGGCCACGCGCTTCGCACCGTGCTCCGGACGCGCGACGACGTCGAGGTGACGAGCCTCGAGATCCTCACGCACCGGGCGGAGGCCCGGCGCGACGGCGTGCGCACGGTGCCCGCCCTCGTCGCCCGCGGCCGGTCGCTCGCGGGCTTCGTGCTGACCGCGGGCCGGATCGAGCGCTTCCTCGCCGAGGTCGCGGCCGAGCCGCCCGCGACGACCGCCACGCGCGGCTGAATCGCCAGCCTGATCGCGGGACGCGCCGACGTCGCCGGCCACGCCGGTCGCCCCCCGTCCGGACCACGCCCGCCCGGACGCGGGAGTTGACGACGCCGGCCTCGCTTGCGAGGATCCCGGAGGGCGCACCGCGCGCCCGTCCGTGCCGGCTGGCCTCCGCGCTGGTCTTCCCTCGAACCCGTCGAATTCGTCGAATTCGCCGACTTCCACGAGGAGCGACGCGATGCCCGAGCGAGACTTCGATCGCGGCTACGACCGCAATCCCGCCGAGAACTACGAGCGCTTCTTCGTGCCCGCCATCGGCGCGCCGGTGGCGCGGGATCTCGTCACCCGCGCCGATCTGCACGAGGGCGAGCGCGTCCTCGACGTCGCCTGCGGCACCGGCATCGTCACCCGCCTGGCCGCCGAGCGCGTGGGCGAGCGCGGCGCCGTCACCGGCGTGGACATCAACCCGGCGATGCTGGCCGTGGCCGAGCGGCGGGTCTCGGGCCCGTCGTTGCTGACCTGGCGGCGGGCGAACGCCGAGAAGCTGCCGCTGGCGGCGGCGTCGTTCGACGCCGCGCTGTGCCAGATGAGCCTGCAGTTCATGTCCACGCCGGACGTCGCGCTCGGCGAGATGCGGCGCGTGCTGGTCGAGGGCGGCCGCCTCGCGCTGAACGTCCCCGGCCCCGCGGCGCCGTTCTTCCACGCCGTGGCCGGCGCGCTCGGCCGGCACGCCGGCCCGGACGCCGCGCGCTTCGTGAAGACCGTGTTCGCCATCGACGACCCGGCGGTGCTCGAGCGGCGGATCGCCGACGCCGGCTTCGAGTCGCCCGAGGTGCGGGCCGACCGGAAGACGCTGCACCTGCCGCCGCCATCGACGTTCCTGTGGCAGTACATCGCGAGCACGCCGCTGGCTGGCGCCCTCGATCAGGTCGACGACGAGGCGCGCGCGGCGATCGAGCGCGAGGTGGTGCGCGAGTGCCGGCCGTTCCAGACGGCGCGCGGGATGGACGTCCAGCAGCCGATCATCACGGCGCTGGCCCGAAAGCCCGCGGCGGCGTGAGCCCGCGGGTTCCGGCGTCGCGGACCGTGGCCGCTCAGCCGCCCCCGGCGACGCCCGGCGCGCCGAAATAGAGCATGTTCGGCGCGTCCGATCGCGCCATCGCGATGTCCAGGACGCCGTCCTCGTCGAGGTCGCCGACCGCGAAGCCGTAGGCGGCGCCCTCGGCGTCCCCGAACGGCACGGCGTGAAACGTCCGCGGGCCGTCGTTGAAGAAGACGATCGGCCGCGCCTCGACGTAGCCCACGATCACGTCCGGCCGCCCGTTCCGATCCAGGTCGGCGACCGCGATGGCGTACGGCCTCGTGCCCTCCGGGCCCAGCGCCTGCGCCGCGGAGAACGTCAGGCCGGCGCCGCCCCAGAAGACCGCCGGGCCGGTCCGCTCGTCGATGACGGCGATGTCCACCACGCCGTCGCCGTCGAGGTCGGCCGGCGCGGCACTGCGAATCGCGGCGTCTGGCGGCCCGAACGGCCGGCGCGCCGGAAACGCGCCCGTCCCGTCGTTCAGGTAGACGAAGCTCTGCCCCTCGTCGCGATACGGCACGACCAGGTCGGGCGATCCGTCGCCGTTGAAGTCGCCGGGCGTGATCGTCGTCGCCGACCCCCGGCTCACCACCACGCAGTCCTCGGCGAAGCGGCCTCCCTCGACACCGAAGCACGCGTAGCTCGGCCCCGGGTCGGGCGCGGATCGGTTCGCGAGGATGACGTCCGGCCGCGTGTCGCCGTCGAGGTCGGCCACGCTGATGTGTCGGGTCGCCCACTCCCCCTTTCCGAACGCGGCGCCGAGGGTGAACCGGCCGTGCCCGTCGTTGAGGTGGATGACCTTGGCGTCGGGACTGTCGTTGCTGACGACGACGTCGAGGTCGCCGTCGCGGTCCACGTCCACGAGGACGCCCGAATACGAGCGATCCGCCGGTCCCCCGAGCGGGTAGGCCGGCTCGAACGAGCCGTCGCCGCGCCCGAGCAGCACCAGGTCCTCGAGCGGCCAGTGCCGGCCCTTGACGAGCACGATGTCCTGGTGGCCGTCGGCGTTCACGTCCCCGATGGACACGTTGGCGGACGTCGCGGCCGACGTCTCGAGCGCGAGGCCGCGGTCGAAGCGCCTCGCGCCAGCCGCAGCGGAAGCGCCACCGGCGCCACCGCTGGCCGGCGCCGGCGCCGGCGAGCATCCGCACAGCAGGGCGCCCACGCAGAGGAACAGGATCGGCCGGCGGACGAGGGAGATCGATGTCATCGCGTCCTCAGGGTAGCGCACGGCGTCAGAACGGGATCCCGAGCGCCACCGACAGCACGTGATTCACCCGGCTCCGCCCGCCGTGGCCCGGGATGAAGTGGTGCAGGTAGCCCACCTCGAGGCGCGTCGTCCCCACGGGGACCGAGACTCCGGCGAACACCCGGTTCTGGTCCACGCCGCGACGGGTGCGCGCGCCGGCGTCGGCGTGCACGAAGATCTCCTCGTAGCCGGTGAGCGCCACGCGGCTGCCCGCGCGCCAGGGATGCGTGAAACGCACCTGCTGGCGCAGGCGCGTCACGCTCCCGTCGTTGCCATCGATGAACCGCGCCTCGACCCGCGACCGGAACGCCCACGTGCCGCCAGGCGCCGGCGCGGTCGCGGCGAACTGGCCGTACACCCGATGCTCGACGACGTCGCCGGCCGGGGCGAACTGGCGGGCGTAGAGGTACCCGCCCCCGACGGTCGTCCGCGGCGAAATGCGCCGGAACAGGCTCGGGCGCACGGCCAGCACGTCCAGCGTCCCCAGGCCGTCGCGGCTGCGCACGATCCCTTCGACCGTCGTGAACCACGGCGACCCCGGGCGCGGCCTCGGCTGCGCGGTCACCACGAGCCACGCCCGGTGATCGGAGATCGTCTGGGCCGAGGCCTTCGCCGCTCCCCCCGCCAGCAGGATCGCACCCGCCACCCACACCCCCAGCTTCGATGCACGCGACATCCCGGCGACGCCTCCCCTACTTCCCGGCCGCGGACGCGCCCGGCCGCAGGTGCGTCCGGAAGAAGTCGTCCACCCGATGCCACGCGTCGCGCACGACGAAGCTGCGATCGAAATAGTGGAACTCGCCGGGGTACACCATGAACGTCACCAGGTCGCCCTTGCCGGCCTTCAGGAGGCGGTCGATGAGCAGCACCGAGTGCAGGAACGGCACGTTGACGTCGGCGGTGCCGTGGAGGATCAGCAGCGGGATCTGCAGCTGGTCCACGTGCGACATCGGCGAAGCCTGCGCGTAGACCTCGGGATGCTCCTCCGGCGTCCCGATCCGGCTCGTGGTCCAGCCGCCGTGGTACGGGTCCTCGTAGTAGAGCGCGTAGTCGGCGACTCCCGCCACGTCCACGGCGGCGCGGAACAGCGCCGGCTCCTGCGTGACGGCAAGCAGCGTGAAGAAGCCGCCGTAGCTCAGGCCCCAGACGCCGATGCGATCGCCGTCCACGTAGCCGAGCGTCTTCAGGTAGCCGGCCGCCATCCGCGCGTCCTTCGCGTCCTTGCCGCCGACGTCCATGTACACGTCGTTGCGCCAGTCGCGGCCGTAGCCGATGCTCCCGCGATAGTCCGGCGCGATGACGACGTAGCCCTGCTGCAGCAGGTACTGATGGAACTCGTAGTACACGGCCTCGTTCCGGTCCGGGTGCCAGCCGTCGTAGTTCTGGTTCACGCCGTCCGGGTGGATCCAGACGATCGCCGGGTGCTGCCGCGTCCGGTCGAGGTTCTTCGGCACGAACAGCCACGCCGGGACGGGTTTCCCGTCCGGCCCCGGATAGTGCACGAGCTCGGGCGCGACCAGGGCCGACCGATCGATCGTGGCCGGCATCGACGAGGTCAGGCGCGTCACCGTGGCACCGGCGGCCGCGTCGGCCACGTACAGATCGGCGGAGTTCTGCGCGTCGGTGTGCTGGAAGAGGATGCGGGTGTCGTCGGGCGACCACTCCGGCGCGGTGTTCGTGCCGCGGCCGGACGTCACGGTGGTGATCGTCGCCCGCGACGGGTCGTCGCCAATCGTCGCGAACTCGATGTGGCGGTCGCCGGGCCGGTCGGCGGTGTTCGTGTCCCAGGCGATGTGGCGGCTGTCGTTCGACCACGTGGCGCGCCAGTGATCGCCGGGCGTCTTCGTGATCTGGACGGGCGTGCCCCCCGCGGTCGGCACGACGTAGATCTGGTCCCAGCCCGTGGTGTCGGCGGTGAACAGCAGCCAGCGGCGGTCCGGCGAGATGGCGTTCGCGGTGGTGTTCACCGAGCTGAAGAACCGGTCCACGGTCTCCTCGTGGAGCACCCTCGACGGACCGCCGTGCACGCTGACCGCCTCCGCCGTGCGGGTCTTGCCCTCGTTGGACGTGCGGATCGACAGCAGGTGCGTCGCATCCAGCCAGTTGCTGCCGCCGCCGCGACCACCGCGTCCCCCAGCCGCCGGCATCGGCGCCGGCGTGCCGCCGGAGGCCGGAACGAGGTAGCTGTCGCCGCCGCCGCGCCCGCGCTCGGTCGCCATGAAGATGAGCTTGTTGCCGACCTCTGGCGGGGACGCCGGATGCTGGATCACGCCTCCGCCCCCGCCGGTGGCATAGACCAGGCTGGCGCCGTCCGGCGTCCACTGCACGCCGCCGAGACCGTCCACCCCGCGCACGACGGTCGTCGTCGCGCCGCCGGCGAGGGCGGCGACCACCACGTCCGATCCGCCGGCGCCCGACGTCGTGAACGCCAGGCGCGTCCCGTCGGGAGACCAGGCCACGGAGCCGATCCGGCCGTCAACGTGCGCGACCGACGTGTCCTGGTCGCCGGCGAACGCGTGCACGATCAGGTCCGATCCGCGCGTCGCCGCGCCGGTGGAGGCCTGTCCGGATCGCCCCTGGCGTCCCGCGCCACCGCCGGATCGGCCGCCGGCGCCGCGTCCGCCGCCGCCCCCGGCACCTGCGACGAACGCGACGCGGGCACCGTCTGGTGAAAGCGTGAAATTGCTGGCGCGCGCCGCCGACGGCCACGCCGGGCGCGCGGGGCCTCCGGTCACGGGCACGGCAACCAGCCCGCCGCCGTCCGGATAGAAGAAGCGCTGGCCGTCGGGGCTCCAGAACCCGCCGTTCGCGCTCCGGCCCTCCGGGTCGGTCGTCAGCGCCACGGGTGCGCCCCGGCCATCGGCCGCCACCGCCCAGACGTTGTTCACGCCGCCGTCATTCCAGGAGAACCAGACGTGGCGGCCGTCCGGCGTCCAGCGATGGCCCGACGGGTGCTTGATCTCGATCAGCTGATCGATCGTGAGCGCCGGCGATGGCGACTGGGCCTTCGCCAGGAGGGACGGGAACGAGAGGAGGCCGACGGCGAGCAGTGCCGCGATCCGGGATGTCCGCATGGGTGACACGCTAGTCCAGCGCCGGAACGGATTCAATCGGCGAGTGCGTGCGCGAGCGCGAGCAGCCGGTTCCGGCTCGCGACCGTGCGCGACCGGCCGGTTGAGGGCCGGGCCCGGCTCACCCCGGCGCGGCTCACTCCGGGCGCGGGCGGCGGCGACCCTGCGGTCAGAGCACGGGCACGACCGGGTCGCGCCCGAGCAGGACGCGGCCCGCCTCGTCCCAGGTGGTCGGCGCGACCGTGAAGTGGTGCGTGATCGCGTCCGCGTCACGGGCGTGGCGCTGGAGCGACGAGGCGGTGTAGATCGAACTGCCCGCGGCGAGGGTGCTCGCCGTGCGTGTCGCCTCGGCGGCGGCCTCGGCGGCCTGCGTGCAGGCGGCGCGCGCCACGGCGAGATCGCGTGGGGTCGGCATCCGGCCGGATTGCACGTCGCGCCACATCCGGTCGGCCGTCTCGTAGAGGAAGGCCCGCGCGCCGCCCAGCGCCGCCTCCGCCCGCGCGATCGCCACCTGCGCGGCCGGCCGATCGGCCAGCGGCGCCTGGTACATCGAGGGGACCGTCCGCTGCGCGAGCTCGGCGAACTCGTCGAGCGCGGCGCGCGCGATGCCGAGGGGGACGCACGCGAGCTGGAACACGAACAGCGTGAGCGGCGGCATCCGGAACAACGGCTCCGCGCGATGGCCGGCCGGATCGAGCAGCGAGAAGGTGCGGGCCTCGGGCACCATGGCGTCCGTCACGCTGAAGTCCTGGCTGCCCGTTCCGCGCGCAGGCCGCTCACGTGCCAGGTGTCGTGGATCTCCACGTCGCGGACGAGGGAGAAACGCGTGGACATCTCCGGCCCGTGCGGCGTCATGCCGGGGCTGGCCGTTCTCGTGGACCAGGCGGCCCGCCCAGGCCAGTCGCAGTGCGTGATGCCGCTCGCGAAGGCCAGCGCCCGGAGACGGATGCCGCCGCCGACGCGCACGGCGGTGCCGATCGGCGCCGCGATGCCGGCGGTGGGCGCCGACAGGTCGGCGAAGACCTCGCGCGCGCCGGCCTCAGGCGCGTAGCCGGCCGCCACGTTGTTGCCGAGGCCGACCATCGCGCACCAGCCGATCCGTCCGCAGCGGCAATCGTCTCGATGGCGCGCATGAGGTCCGCGGGGGACGCTTCCCCGCCGCCGATCAGCGCGGGCGCACTCCAGGCCAGGACAAGGCCAGTTGCGCCGAAAACGCGCATCAAACCCTGACGGTCCGCGCGGCGGCACCGCGCCTCCTCGATCTCGGCCCGGCGCGCCCGGATCGCGGGCAGCAGCTCGGCGACGCGCGCCGACGTCCGTGCGACATCCATGACACCTCCGCTCTCTGGGGGAACGGGCCATGATAGATCGCCCGCGCGGACCGGCACCGGCACGAGGGCGGCGCGAGCCGCCTCGGCCCGCTCGCGGCCGGAACCGGCGTCTGCTGCCCTCCGTCTAATGCATCCGTTACGGATGCATCGTCAACGGATGCCGACATCGCCCCGAGGAGCCGCCACGTGCCACCGACCCGCCCGAATCCGGACGCCCTCCTGCCGCTCACGCCGGCCGTGTTCCACATTCTGCTGGCCCTTGCCGACGCCGAACGGCATGGCTACGGCATCGCCCGGGAAGTCGCCGAGCGCACCGGAGGGAAGGTGCGGCTGGGACCCGGCACCCTCTACGGCACGCTGAAGCGGATGATGGAGGCCGGTCTGGTCGAGGAAGCCGGACGTCGCGGCGACGACGAGCGTCGGCGGCCATGCCCGGACGACGCGCCTCGGCCTCGAGGTGGCGCGCGCCGAAGCCGCGCGGCTGGCCTCCCTAGTCTCGCTCGCGCGCGGAGGCGCTGCTGGAGGGCCGGCGGGTATGAACCGCCATCCCGCGCCGCTCGCGGTGCGGCTCGGTCGCGCGCTCGCCGCGCGGATCGTTCGCGCCTTCCCGCGCTCGCTGGCGGGCGACGACGCGTCGATCCGCGCGTTCGCCGACGACGCGGTGGCCGACCAGCTGGCGCGAGGCGCGCTGGCAGGGCGTCGTGCGCGCTGACCAGCCTCGCCACCGACGTCGTCCGGACACGCTGGCGCGGACCGGCCGTCAGCGTCACGGCGACGCACCGACGCAGTCCCGCCCCCTCTCGGGAGATCGTCCATGGACGCGTTGTTGAGACAGGGCGCGGCATGCCGTGCGGCGCCTTCGCCGCACCCCCGGCTTCACGACCGTCGCCGTCCTCACGCTCGCGCTCGGCATCGGCATGTCCACCGCGGTCTACACCGTGGTCGATCAGTCGATCCTGCGGCCGTTCGGCTATCCGGACATCGACCGGATGGTCCTGTTGAACGAACGGTTCGGCGACGGCAGCCTGATGTCCGTGTCGTGGCCCAACTTCCTCGACTGGCAGGCGCAGAACGAGGTCTTCGAGGAGCTCGGGATCTACCGCCGCGCCACCGCGACGCTGACCGGATCGGATCTGCCGATCCGCCTCGACGCCGCCCTGGTGTCGGCGTCGGTGTTCCGGACGACGGGAATCGCGCCGCTCCGGGGCCAGGCGTTCACGGACGCCGACGATCGGCCGGATGCCGCCCAGGTCGTCGTCATCAGCGAGCGCCTCTGGCGCGAGGCCTTCGCCGCCGCCCCGGAGGTGGTCGGACGCTCGATCCTGCTCAACAGCGTGTCCCACACCGTGGTCGGCGTGATGCCCGCGGCGATGCGGTTCCCGGCGCGCACCACGGACGTCTGGCTGCCGCTCGGCCCAGCCATCCGGACGTTTCCGACCGCACGCGACAACCATCCCGGCCTGACCGCGGTGGGCCGGCTGAAGCCGGACGTCACGATCGACGCCGCGCGCGTGGCCATGGACGTCATCGCGGGGCGGCTCGCGACCGAGTACCCGGACACCAACACGGGCACGACGATCGTGCTGCGGCCCTACCGGGAGGCGATCGTCCGGGACGTCCGCCCGGCGTTTCAACTGCTGCTGGCCGGCGTCGCGCTCATGCTGCTCCTCGCCTGCACCAACCTGGCCACGCTGATGCTGACACGCGCCAACGCGCGCCGCGCGGAGCTCGCGGTGTGCGCCGCGCTCGGAGCGAGCCGGTGGCGGCTGCTGGGGCAGGCGATGATCGAGGCGCTGATGCTGGCGACGGCCGGAGGCCTCCTGGGCGGCATCCTGGCGTACGGAGCCGTTGGTGCATTCGTGGCGTCCGGCCCCTCCTCGATTCCGCGCCTCGACCTGATCCGGGTGGATGTGTCCGTGCTGGGCGTCGTCACCACCCTGGTCGTCGTCGCCGGCCTCTGCTTCGGGGTGCTGCCCGCGCTTCGCAGTTCGCGCGTCAGCGCGCGGGACGCGGCCGCCGCCGGACGCGGCACCGTCGCGGGCACCCGGCGGCTGCGCGGCCTGCTCGTGTCAGCCCAGGTCGCGATGGCGCTCGTGCTGCTCATCGGAGCCGGCCTGCTCGGGCGGAGCCTGGCGCACCTGGCGGCGGTCGACCTCGGGTTCGATCCGTCCCGCAAGGTCACCATGTCCGTGGCGTTGCCGCCGGCAGCGTATCCGACGCTCGAGGCGTGGCGGGCCTTCCACCAGGATCTCCTGGCGCGTCTGTCCGGAGCCCCTGGCGTCGAGTCGGCCGCGATCACCTCCAGCCTGCCGCTGTCGGGCAACACGAGCGAGTCGAGCCTCATCCGCGAGGGCGCGCCGATGCCCACGCCGGAACACCCTCCCGCCTCCTGCGTGTACACGGCCGTCAGCGCGAACTACCTCCGGACCATGGGGATCGAGCTCGTCGCCGGCCGGCCATTCGACGCGCGCGACGGCGCCGGCGGCGAGCCCGTCGCGATCGTGGACGACAGCCTCGTGCAGAAGCTCTTCGGCGGCGAGGATCCGATCGGCCGGCGGATCGCCTTCGAATACCGCGGCGAGTCGCTTGCCGACCCGCAGCCCATCTGGCGGACCATCGTGGGGGTCGTCCATCACGTCACGCACTACGGGCTCACGGGCGAGCCCCCGAACGTACAGGTGTTCGTGCCCTACGAGCAGCTGCCCTTCTGGATGCTCACCAACCGGCCGACGATGAGCCTGGTCGTTCGCACGGCGGCCGCCTCGGAGGCGATGGTCGCAACCGTCCGCCGGACGGTGCAAAAGGTGGACGCGGACCTTCCGGTTTTCGGCGTTCAGACGATGGAGGCGACGCTCGCGCAGCAGACCGAGCAGCCCCGCGTGAGCCTGCTGCTCTTCGGGTCGTTCGCCGGCCTGGCCCTGGTGCTGGCGGTGCTCGGGCTCTACGGCGCGCTCGCGCAGACGGTCGCGCAGCGGACGCGCGAGATCGGCCTGCGGATGGCGCTCGGCGCCCGGCGGTCGCAGGTCGCGACGCTCGTCGCGCGCCAGGCGGCGCTGGTCGTGGGCGCCGGGCTGGTGGCCGGCCTGGTCGGCGCCATCGGGCTGGCGCGGTTCCTCGGCGCGATGCTGGTCGGCGTGTCCGCGACCGATCCGCTGACGCTCGGCGGCGTGGCGGCCGGGCTGGCGCTCGTCGCGGCGGTCGCCGCCACCATCCCCGCCCGCCGCGCCGCATCCGTCGACCCGCTGGTCGCGCTCAGGGAGTAGCGGCGGCGGTGCCGCGCCAAGTCAGTCGACTTCAGCCTGGGCGAACGCCCGGTCGAGCAAGTCGCCCACTCCGAGCTGCGCCGCCCACTGCCGGAGGTAGGGACGATCCAGCGTGGCCCCACTGACGCGGAGAATGCCGAGCACGTCGCGCCACTGTCGATCCGAGACGCCTCCACCGTCGCGAAACCAGAGGAGTTTGCGCAGGAGGTTGTCTTCCGCACTCGCGGCATACAGTCGCCGGTGGCCGTCAAGCCGTACGGGCACCCGCCGCGCCAGTTCGCTGCGATCGAAGGCCGACGCCCCGCGCACGAAGACGTCAATCTTCAGGACGAACGGAAGGAAATAGATCTGGTACGACCGGCGATGCCGGACAGCGTCACGGAGATCCGTGGCGTCGACCACGAAATCGGGACCGAGCCGCTCGACGAGCGGCGCCACGTGGTGCTCCTCCAGTCGCACTGCGAAGTCGACGTCGTTCGTCGACCGGGGCTCGCCCTGCAGCGAACTGGCGAGGCTGCCGCCGAGCGCGTATTCGATGCCGAGATCCTCGAGCACCGAGGCGAAGCGCACCGCGACCTCGAGTTCGCTCCCTTCAGCCACGGTCGATCAGGTGGGGCGCCAGGATCCGCGCGACCCGCCGGCCATACAGCCGCGCGACGAGCTCGATCTCCACCACCTCCGAACCCGCGTCCGGATGGGTACGCCTGATGTCCGCGCGCGCCAGGTCACGGACGGCGCGCCCGAGCCGCGCGACCTTCTCGGCGCGCTGGTCGACGCTCAGGCCGGCAAGGAGCGCGAAATACCGCGCGCGCGCCTCGGGAGAGGTGTCGATCATTTCGCCAAAGGTCGGGTCCATCGGCTCTATCCTACGCGGAGGCTCGCACGCGGGCCAGTACGTGGCCTGGGAGGCTCGCCGGCCCGGCCACCAACCCCGCGCCGGCCGGTGGCGTCTAACTCGCGATGACCTCGCTGATCAAAGACCTCCGCCACGCGCTTCGTGCGCTGGCCCGCACCCGGGGCTGGACCGCCGTGGTCCTGCTCTCGCTGGCGCTCGGAATCGGCGCCAACACGGCCCTGTTCACGGCGGTCAACGGGCTGATGCTCGCCACCGTGCCCGTGCCCGACCCGGAGTCGCTCGTGCGCGTGCACTGGGTCGGCCAGAACGACATGGTGCGCAGCTCGAGTTCGTACGGGTTCGCCGGCACGCTCGGGGAACGGAGCATCCGGCCGACGATTTCCTATCCGATGTTCGACGCGCTGCGGCAGGCGAACCAGACCCTGACCGACCTGGCGGCCGGCGCGCCGATGGGCAGCCTGAACATCATCCTCAACGGCGAGGCGGAGCTGGCCAGCGCCTACCAGGCGTCCGGGGCCTGGTTCCGACTGCTCGGCGTGCCGGCCGCGGTCGGCCGCGTCTTCGGAGAGGCCGACGACCGCCCGGATCAGTCGCCGGTGGCCGTCCTCAGCTACGGCTACTGGCAGCGCCGCTTCGGCGGCGACGAGGGCGTCATCGGTCGCGAGATCTCGATGAGCGGCGTGCCGGTCACGATCGTCGGCGTGACGCCGCGGTCGTTCGGCAGCGTGAGCCGCCTCGGCGACAGCGGGCCGGACGTGATCGTGCCGCTGGCGTTCGACCAGCGCTTCAACCCGCCACGCGCGGTGCCGGCGGGCGAATCGCCGGAGCCTCCCCGCATGAGCCAGCCGACCTACTGGTGGCTGGAGGTGATCGGCCGCCTGAAGCCGGGCGAAACGATCGCGCGCGTGCAGGCGAACCTCGGCAGCGTGTTCCAGGCCGAGGCGCGCGCCGGCATGGCGCAGTACGTGTCGTCGCTGACCGAGGCGGAGCGCAACCTGTCCTACAACCGCCGCCGTGGGGACGCGGTGCCGGACCTGCTCGTGCGGCCGGCGGCGCACGGCTTCTACGACGTCAACCCGCAGATGCAGCGCTCGGCCGGCTACCTCGCCGTCGTCGTCGTCATCGTGCTCCTGATCGTGTGCGCGAACGTGGCGAACCTGCTGCTGTCGCGCGCCACGACGCGCGAGCGCGAGGTGGCGGTGCGGCTGTCGCTCGGCGCCACGCGGCCGCGGCTGATCCGGCAGCTGCTCACCGAGAGCCTGCTGCTTTCGTGCGCCGGCGGCGCGCTGGGGATCCTGATCGGCTACTGGTCCAAGCAGCTGCTGCCGTTCGGGCAGGACGCGCCGCTCGACTGGCGGGTGTTCGGCTTCGTCGCGGGCGTCAGCGTCCTCACGGGCATCGTCTTCGGGCTGGCGCCGGCCTTCCGCGCGACCGGCGTGGACCTGTCGGGCGCGATGAAGGAGAGCGGTCGCAGCGTGACGTCGGCCCGGACGTGGCTCAGCCAGGGCCTCCTCGTCCTGCAGGTGGCGATGTCGCTGGTGCTGCTCATCGGCGCGGGGCTCTTCCTGCGGACGATCGACAACCTGCGCGCGGTGGACGTGGGCTTCGACGCGAAGAACCTGCTGACGTTCGGCGTCAACCCCTCGCTCAACCACTACGACGAGACGCGCTCGGCGCTCCTGTTCCAGCAGACGCTCGACCGGATGGCCGCGGTGCCCGGCGTGCGATCGGCGGCGCTCGCGCAGGTGCTGCCGCTCTCGGGCAGCACGTGGACGAGCTCGATCTTTCGCCAGGGCCAGACGTCCGACGAACCGGCCGAAGGCAACATGTACATGATGATGGTGTCGCCGTCGTTCTTCTCGACGATGGGCATCCCGATCGAGCTGGGGCGCGGCTTCACCGACCGCGACGGGAAGGACGCGCCGAAGGTCGTCGTGCTCAACGAGGCCGCCGCGCGCAAGCTGTTCCCCGACGGCAACGTGCTCGGCGGCCGGCTCGGCAACTCCCTCGAGAAGGCGGGCGCCTACGAGGTCATCGGCGTCGTCCGCGACACGAAGTACGCGTCCCTGCGCGATCCCGGCCCGCCGACGATGTACCAGGCCACGCTCCAGCAGCCCCAGCGGTCGCTGCAGGTGATCCTGCGCACGGCCGGGGATCCGCTCGCCATGACGACCGCCGTCCGCACGGCGATGCGCGACGTGGATCCGACGCTGCCGATCCGCGACTTCACGTCCGCCACCGAGCAGATCGAGCAGCGCTTCTCGCAGGAGCGGCTGTTCGCGCGCGCGTGGTCCCTGTTCGGCGGGCTGGCGCTCCTGCTCGCGTGCATCGGGCTGTTCGGCCTGATGAGCTACAACGTCGCGCGTCGGACGAACGAGATCGGCATCCGCATGGCGCTCGGCGCGCCGCGCGGCCGCGTGGTCCGGATGGTGATGCGCGAGTCGCTCACGCTCGTCGCGATCGGCATCGCGCTGGGCTTCGGCGCGTCGGTGTGGGCCGGCCGCTTCGTTGAGACCGTCCTGTTCGGCCTCACGCCGATGGACGGGCCGACCGTGACGGCCGCCATCGGCCTCGTCGTCCTCGTCTCGGCCCTCGCCGGCTTCGTGCCCGCGCGACGTGCCTCGCGGGTGGATCCGATGGTCGCGCTGCACACGCAATAGGCCCCACGGTGGACGGCGGCCCCGGGGCGCCGATCGGAATCAGAACACGTCGAGGTCCTTCGCGAGCACCACGCGACCCGCGAAGGTGCTCCGCACCTCGCCCAGGATGACCTCGTCGGGCGCGCCGCCCGCGATCACGTGCGTCAGGATCAGCAGCGCCGCGCGGCCCTTCGTGGCGACGCGTCCGACCTGGGACGCCAGCGTGTGCGCCGCCGCGTGGTACGCCTGACGTTCCGGCGGGTACGCCCGGAACGCGGTGTCCGAGATCACCTCGTGGACCAGGACGTCGCACCCGTCGCACGCCTCCGCCACCGCGTCGAACTCGCGCGTGTCGCCGGAAATGACGATCGACCGATCCGGCGTATCGATGCGGAAGCCGTAGGCGTACGGCCACTGCGAGTGCGGCACCGGGAACGCGCGCACGGCGATTCGCTCGTCGCGGAAGATCTCGCCGGGCTGGACCTCGTGGGCGCGCGCGCGCCAGCCGTCCTTCGACGGGCCGGCCGGCGCGGACGTACGCTCGCGGATGTCGGCGGCGTTGCCGTCGAGGATCGACGACACCAGCCGCGCGATCCCCGGCGGGCCGTACACGTCCACCGGCGCCTCGCGGCCCTGGATCCACGGCGTGAAGATCGCATCGGCGAGCCCCAGCGTGTGGTCGGAATGCAGGTGCGTGATGAAGATGGCCTCGAACCGGGGGCTGGGCTGCGCGCCGGGCCGCTCCGGCGCGAACGCCTCGACCCCGGCGCGCCCCGCCGCCGACGCGCGCCGGACGACGCCGGCGCCGGCGTCGAAGAGGTAGGCGACGCCATCCACGACGACGGCCACGGCGGGTCCGCTGCGGTCGGGGTCGGGGATCGGGGTGCCGGTGCCGAGCATCACGACCTGGGTGCGGAGACTGACCGGCGGCGTGCCCTTCGGCAGGGCAAGGGCCAGCGCCAGCACGGCGAGAAATCGCGTCATGACACGGTCGATGATAGTCCGGCCGTCAACGGGCCGCGACGGAGACACCGGGCGCGCCCCGGCGCCGGATCAGACCGGCGCGAGCATCGGCTTCGCCCCCGCGCGCCAGACCGACAGCCACTTCCGGATGGCCGCGGCGAGAATGACGACGACGAGCGCCATCACCGTCACCGTCAGCACCGAGTTGACGACGCCCTGGGTGTGCAATTCCACCCGGGGTCCGACGGCCATCGGCCAGAAGCTGTCGCGCACGCTCTGATACCCCGCGGTCAGGGTGGTGACGCTGAGGAACGTCATCGGGATCAGGGTCACCCACGCGTACCGCGCCCGCCCCGCGTTGATGATGACCGTCGTGCCGACCGCGAGCGCGACGGCCGCGAGCAGCTGGTTGGCGATCCCGAACATCGGCCAGATCGTGCTGATGTTGCCGGTCCAGATGAAATACCCCCAGCCGCACACGATGAGGAGCGTCGAGATCACGGCGCCGGGCACCCAGCCCGGCCGGGCGAACGGTGCATAGGCGCGTCCGAGGAACTCCCCCACCAGGAACCGGCCCACGCGGGTCCCGGCGTCGATCACCGTGAGGATGAAGAGCGCCTCGAACATGATCGCGAAGTGATACCAGTAGTCGAGCAGCCCGCGCATGCCCGGGAGCCCGGCGAAAATCTGTGCCATGCCGATCGCCAGCGACACCGCCCCGCCCGTCCGCCCCGCGACCTGCTCGCCCACCGCGGCCTCGAGGTCCGGCAGCGCGACGACGTGCTCGTTGAGCGTGGCGTACACGGCCGGGGGCGTGTTGATCGCGAAGTAGTCGCCGGGGTGCATCGACGCCGCCGCGAGGAGCGCCATCACCCCGACGAGGCCCTCCATCAGCATGGCCCCGTAGCCGATGGCGCGGACGTCGGTCTCGCGATTGATCATCTTCGGGGTCGTGCCCGAGGCGACGAGCGAGTGGAAGCCCGAGATCGAGCCGCAGGCGATGGTGATGAAGGCGAACGGAAACAGCGCGCCGGGCACGATGGGGCCACCGCCCGAGATGAACGCCGTGAACGCGGGCATCTGCAGGTGCGGGTTGACCACGATCACGCCGACGACGAGCAGCGCGACCACCCCGAGCTTCATGAACGCGCTCAGGTAGTCGCGCGGGGTCAGCAACAGCCAGACCGGCAGCACGGAGGCCGCGAAGCCATAGATCCCCAGCGCGACCACCAGCTGATGCCGCGACAGGGTGAAGGCCGGCGCGAGCCCCGAGGTCGCCACCCACCGGCCTGCCGCGACGGCCCCGACGAGCCCGAGGACGCCGATTACCGTCGCCTCGCCGATGCGGCCCGGCCGGAGCCGCATGTAGAGGCTCATGAAGAACGCGAGCGGGATGGTCACCGCGATGGTGAAGATGCCCCACGGCTCTCGGCGAGCGCGCTGACGAAGGCGACGCCGACACCGGCCAGGGCGATGATCACGATGACGAGCACCGCGATCGCCGCGGTGAGCCCCGCCACGGGGCCGATCTCGCTGCGCGCGATGCCGGCGAGCGAGGCGCCGCGCCGCCGTACGGAGGCCCAGAGCACGACGAAGTCGTGCACGGCGCCCGCCAGGCAGACGCCGGCCACGATCCACAGGAGCCCCGGCAGGAAGCCGAACTGCAGCGCGAGTGTCGGGCCGATGAGCGGCCCCGGCCCGGCAATCGCCGCGAAGTGGTGGCCGAAGAGCACCCACTTCGGCGTCGCGTGGTAGTTGTGGCCGTCGGCCATCGTGTGCGCCGGCGTCACGTGCGCATCGTCGAGGAGCATGACGCGCGCGGCGATGAACGTGCTGTAGTACCGGTAGGCGAGGACGAAGACGGCGAGGATGGGCAGGACCAGGTAGGCCGCGCGCATGGCCGCGCATTCTACGCCCATCGCGCGGTCGCGCCGCTACTCCGAGGCAGTACTCAGCCTGTCCTGACGTTCGACGCCGTCAATCGCCGGCAGGCGCGGGAGCGCTTCGCGGCCTGGCTCGCGGTTGGGGCTGGTGGTCTACTCCGCCCGCGGCTTCCACCAGTCGCGACTCGCGAAAGCGTGAACAGGCACGCCGGGGACGCCGGGTCAGCCGGGTACGGCTGGCCGGACTGGCCGACCGCCACGTACCTGGCCTCCCCGGCGCCCCCGCAGGATCAGAACCGGACGCCGAGCAGGATCGAGAACACCTGCAGCCGGTTCTTGCTGCCCGTATCCTCCTTGTTGACGTCCGTCAGGCCGGCCGAGTAGCGGGCTTCGACCAGGAAGCGCTGGATGTTCACGCCCGCGCCGACGACGAGGCTGAAGTCGGCGGATTTCAGCTGGTCCTTGATGTCCTCGTCCCCTCCGCCGAGCGGGTTCGTCTGCTTGGCGCTGGCGAGGACGCCGACCGCGGGGCCCGCGACGACGTAACCGCTCACCTTGCCGCTCGACGGCATGGCGAACCGGAACAGGAACGGAATCTGGACGACGCCGACCTTCGCGGTGCTCTCAAGGGTCGTCCCCGCCTCGGTGATCTCGAGCTTCACGCCCTCCATGGAGTAGAGGATTTCCGGCTCGAAGGTCACCCGGTCCGTCAGAGGCATGCTGATGAAGCCGCCGACCGCGCCGCCGGTGCGCATCGACTTGCTGACGCCGTCGTCGATGTCGCCGGTGACGGTGGAAAAGTTGACGCCCGCCTTGACGCCGCCGCCGATCTTCGATTGCGCGAAGGCCGGAACGCTGACGCCGATCATGAGGGTAAACAGGAGTGCTGCACGTCCTCGAACGGTCATGAGAGAGTCTCCAGTCTGGGGCCTCGACGACCATCGCCGCAGGGACCCACTCACCGACTGTAACTCACGGCCGGTCGAAGTCACCGGGGTAGTTAGTAACTGTCCGGAGCCGGGACGACATGCTCATGTCCTGCATAGTGTCAACGCCGCGAGGGCTCGCCGATCGCTCCCTACTTCCCCTTGCCCGCGTCCGCCGCGGCCGGCGGCGCGAGGTCCGAGTTCCAGATGTCTCGGATGTAGAGCCAGGTGCCGTTCGTGCGGTGGTGCACCGACAGGTACTTGCCCGTGTCCACGGTCTGCCCCGAGGCATCCACGACCGTGTAGGTGCCGCTGATCCAGCCCATGTCCCCGGACACCCCGGCGCCGTTCGGGCCGTTGTCCTTGAACGTGAGGCCCGCCGCCTTGATCTCGGCGATCATGCCCGCGAAATAATCGCGGACCTCCGCGCGGCCGTGCAGCGCGGGCGCCTTGTCCGGAAGCACGACCGCATCCTCGGCGTACAGGTTCGCCGCGGCGTCGGCATTGCCGTTCCTGATGTGCTCGAACCAGATGCCCGCGTCGGCCTTGAGCTTCGCCTCGTCGGCCGCCACGTCCTGCGGCGGCGGCGCGGGCGGCGCGCAGGCACTCCCGGTCGCCGCGAGAACCACGACGCAGGCCGCCGCGCCGAACATCCTGCTGAGCCTGTCACTGCCCATCCTCACCATGTGTCCCTCCGGGGTGTCGAGGTGATTCGCCGCCGCACTCTATCGCAGTTCGTGGCACGGGTCGTCGCCGGCCGCCTCGAGTCTCACGCGACGACGGCTTCGACCACGCTGACGGGCGAGGCAGTCGGCACGACGCGCGACAGGCGCAGCCCGGCCTTCGCGAGGAGCGCGGCGTACTCATCGACCGTACGCTCCTGCCCCCCCGGCCCGACGAGCATCATCATGTCCAGGAGCTTGCCGGGATGGGGCTCGTCGCCGTCGGGAAGCACCATCTCGACGATCAGGACGCGCCCGCCTGCCGTCACGGCGTCGCGGCAGTGCCCGAGGATCCGCAGGCACAGCGGCTCGGTCCAGTCGTGGATGATGTGCGACAGCAGGTACGCGTCGGCCCCGGCGGGCACGTGCTCGAAGAAGCTCCCGGCCTCGGTTCGCACCCGGCCGGCCACGCCGCGCGCCTCGATGAGCGCGCCGGCCTCGCGCACGACGTGCGGCTGGTCGAACAGGATCCCCGTCAGGCCCGGATTGGCCGCGACGATCGTCGTGAGCAGGTTGCCGGTGCCGCCGCCGACGTCCACGAGGGTCTTCACCCCGGAAAAGTCGTAGGCGGCCACCACGGCCGGCGGCTCGCCGCCGTGGATGCCGATCATCGTCTCGTTGAACAGGGACATCTGGTCCGGGTGCTGCGCCAGCCAGTCGAAGATCGGCATGCCCATGGCCTTTTCGAACCCGCTCTTCCCGGTCCGGAGCGAGTAGTGGAGCTGCTCGAAGCCACGCCGCCACCAGGGACTGCCGGTCGTCAGGATCGACGCCCGGGCGGATCCCGGCGCGCCGCTGCGCAGCGCCGCGCCGAGCGGCGTCAGGCGGAAGGCGCCGTCGCCGTCCGCCGCGAGGATGCCGAGCCCGCTCAGCGTGCGCATGAACCGGTGCAGCAGCACGGGATCGGCGTCTGCGGCCCCGGCGATCTCGTCGGCGCGTCGCGGGCCGTCGGCCAGGCGGTCAGCCAGCCCCATCTCGGCCGCGACGAACAGCATCCATGAGACCCAGTGCCCCATGGACATCTGGATGAGTTGCACGTGTGGCGGCAGCGTCTCGGCGTCAGGCGGCGTCATGGGGGTCCTT
Source organism: Vicinamibacterales bacterium (assembly GCA_041394725.1). GTDB lineage: Bacteria > Acidobacteriota > Vicinamibacteria > Vicinamibacterales > SCN-69-37 > JAWKHR01. The sequence continues at coordinate 22,626 of JAWKHR010000066.1, forward strand.
TCGGCGGCGCCCGGCCAACCCGCTGGCGGCGCGCCGGAAGCTTAGCACCGGTCCATGTGCCGCAGGGGCCGCCTGATCGACGCGGGGCCTCACCGGCGCAACCCGGTTCGCAGCCGGCGGGACTCCAGCCAGGTGAGCAGGATCACGAACACGTCGAGCACCGAGACGACGAGCAGCCAGGGCGATCGCGTATGCGCGTAGCGGTAGCCCTGGTACGCCAGGAAGGCCGCGAATGCGGCGATGGCCACGGGATAGGCCCAGCGACGGCGTCGGAACAGGGCGACGACCAGGCCCACCTTGACGGCGCCGTGCCACAGCAGGAACGCCGCCGCGAACCACCGCGTATCGGCCGAGACGTGGCGGACCGCGCGCAGGAGCAGGTGGGCCACCGCGTCGTCGGGGTCCTCCCCGAGTTCGTGGCTGACCAGCACGCGCATCAGCCCCGCCAGTCGGTCCGGGCTGACGAACAGCAGCACGAAGCCACCGGCCAGCTCGATCGCACCGTCGATGGCCTTGCCGACCAGACCGAGGTCGAAGAGTGTGTGGACCGTCCGGTCGCGTCGGATCACGGCGTCAGGCCGACGCTCCGGCGGAGATCGCCGAGGCGGGTATCGCCGGGACCCGCGTCGATCAGCGCCCGCTCTTCCGGGATCGATGGCGGTTCCTGGTCCGCGGATCGGTCCCTCGCGGATGTGGACATGGGGTCGGGACTCCGGGCTCATGACGATAGCGCCGGTCGCTCGGCCGGCGCAACGCGTGACACCCCGGTGTCGTCCACCCACGCCGCCCTGCGTCCGGCCCGATCGCATCCACGCCTCCCCTTCCCCGCGCACCATCTGGGGCACCGCGCGGACCTGGCCGCCGCGGGAGCGACGATGGCATGCTCCGGCCACTCGCTGACGCCTGGGCCCCGCTCTCCGGGCCGGCTGTCCGGAACCTGCCCGATTTCCCGTTCTCCTCTCCAGACCGGGTGTCGCGCTTCTACTCGGCGGACGAAGACCGCGCGAAACGTCCGCCCCGCGACCCACGGGCAAGGAGCCCTGATGTCCAGCCTTCGCCACTCGCTCCCGCTTCGCCTGATTGTCCCGGTGGGACTGGCCGTACTGGTCGCGGCTGGCTCGGCGTCCGCCGGGCCGATCCTGTTCGCGGCCGACGCGGACACCTACCTGCGCGACGAGACGCCGCGCGGCGACCAGGCGTTCATGGACGTTCGCGCGTTCACGGGCGGGATCGGAAACTTCCGCGGCTACCTGCGATTCGACCTGTCGGGACTGACCGATCCGATCACCGACGCCAGCCTGACGCTGACCATCTCGGGCGGCGCCTCGCGCAACGACGCGATCACGACCACACGCTTCTCCCTCTACGGCCTGGCGAGCGCCGCCGGCAACACGCCGCAGGACTGGGACGAGGCGACGTTCGTGCCGTCGCTGATGGGGACGGAGGACGTGACGACGCTCATGGGCGTCTACGATCTCGACGGCGACGTGCCGGGCATGAGCGAGGTCGTCAGCGCCCAGAGTGCCGACCCCGGCACCACCATCACGATTTCCGGCGCGCCCCTGGTCGCGTTCCTCCAGAGCCGCCTCGCCGACGATGGACTGGCGACGTTCATCCTGAGCAACGACGACTCGGTCGCCCGGGGGTATGGCCTCGCCACGAAGGAGAACCCGACCGCGGCGTGGCGGCCGCTGCTCAGCCTCGGCGTCGATCCGTCCGGCGGCCCGGGTCCGGACCCCGGACCGGTGCCGGTGCCGGAGCCCGGCACGATCGGCCTGCTCGGGCTCGGCCTGGCCGCGGCCGCCGGCCGGCGCCGAGCCTCGCGGCGGCGCTGACGCGGGCCGGCGCCTTGCGCACCGGCGGCGTCGGCGGCCGCCGGAACCCGGGTCAGCTCCCGGGACTGGTCAGCGTCCGCGCCGCGTCGAGCCTCGCCGCCCTCCGGGCCGGCAGGTAGCAGGCCGTCGTCGCGACGACCGCCAGGACGGCCACGGTACCGGTCATCGTCGGCAGGTCCGTCGTGGACACGTCGTGCAGCAGCGACGTCAGGGCGCGCGCCGCGATGAGACCGAGACCGAGGCCCGTCGCGGCTCCCGCGCCGGCGACCACGATCCCCTGCCGCACGATCATCCACACGACGGCGTCCGGCGTGGCGCCGAGCGCGATCCGGGTGCCGATCTCGCGCGTCCGCTGCCGCACCGCGTAGGTCGTCACGGCATGGACGCCGATGGCCGCCAGCGCGAGCGCGACCGCCGCAAAGAGCCCCAGCAGCGTCATCGCGAACGTCGTCGGCGCGATCGAGGCGTCCCGGACGCGCGCCATCGACCGCGCCGCGCCGAGGCCGACGTTCGGCTCGATCTGCTTCAGCGCCTCGCGAACGGCGGGCGCCGCGAGTTCCGGATCGCCGGACGTCCGGAGGTAGAGCGTGATCGCGTTGCCCGACGGCGCCTGCTCGAACGGCAGGTAGAGATCCTGGCGCGGCACGTCCGTCAGGCTGGCGCGCCGGATATCGCCGACGACGCCGACGATCTCGGCGTCGTCTCCGCCCAGACGGACGCGACGACCGACGGCGCGCTCGCCGGGAAAGAACTGGCGCGCGATCGACTCGCTGACGATGACGACCAGCGCGCCGCCGGGGGTGTCCTGCGGCCCGAACAGGCGGCCGTCGCGGAGCGGGATCCTCAGCGCCTCGAAGTAACCGGCCGAGGCGACCTGCCACCCGACCTCGGGCGGCCGTTCGCCGGGCGGCAGCGGGCGGTCGGCGCGCGCGAAGCCGGTCGTCCAGTTGTTCCCGGTGAGCGGCATGACGGCCGCGGCACCGGCGGCCTCGACGCCCGGCAGCCCGCGCAGCGCGTCGAACGCCCGCCGGTAGAAGTCGTGCAGCGCGGCGTCGGACGCGTAGCGCGGCGACGGCAGCGTGATCGCGGTCGTGAGCACGTGGTCGGTCGCGAATCCGGGATCGATCGCCATGAGCTTCGCGAAGCTGCGGAGGATGAGGCCGCTGCCGAGCAGCAGCACCACGGCCAGCGCGATCTCGGCCGCGACCAGCGTCGACGACGCGCGGCGCGCGGCAGCGGTCGCCGAGACGCGCGACGCGCCAGCCCCCGCACCGGCGCGGACGGTCAGGCCGGAGATCAGGCTGAAGAGGACCGTGGTGGCCGCGGTGATGCCGGCGGCGAGCAGGATGACGCGCGCGTCGAGGCTCACCTGCGCCAGGAGCGGCGCCAGCTCGGACGGCGGCGCCAGCGCGATGAGCGCCGGCAGGGTCCACCAGGCCGCCGCCAACCCGGCCAGGCTGCCCGCGGCCGAGAGCACCAGGCTTTCGGAGACGAGCTGGCTCGCCATCCGGCCGCGCCCGGCGCCGAGCGCGACGCGCAGCGCCATCTCCTGCCGGCGGCCGACGCCGCGCGCGAGCAGCAGGTTCGCGACGTTCGCGCACGCGATCAGCAGGATGAGGCCGACCGCGCCAGCGAGCAGCAGCAACGGCGTGCGCGTGCCGCCGACGATCGCGTCGCGCTCGGTGAGCGCGTAGTAGCGCGACCCCTGGTTCTTCGCCGGCATCTCCTGCTCGAGCTGCACCGCCACCGCCTCGACGTCGCGCGTCACGGCCTCGACGCTCACGCCCGGTCGCATCCGCCCGAGCGCGTAGACCCAGCGCGAGCGGCGCTGCGCCGGCGCGGCCGCCGGCATCGGCATCGGCACGATGAGATCCGGGGCCTGGCCGAGCGGGAACTCCAGTCCCGGCGCGGCGACGCCGACGATCTGCCAGTCCCGGCTGCCCAGCTGCAGGCGGCGCCCGATCACGCCCGCGTCACCGGCGAACGTGGACTGCCAGAGCGCATGGCCGAGCACGACGACCGGCGCCGCGCCGTCACGGGCGTCGTCCGCCTCGATCAGGCGCCCCTGGACCGCGCGGGCGCCGACGAGATCCAGCAGCCCGGGCCCCACCTGGAGGACGGTGGCAGCGACCGTCTCGCCTCCCTCGATGAACGTCGCCCGGCCGCCGGCCCAGGCCGCCAACCGGTCCATCGTGGACTGCCGCGCCGCCAGGTCCACGTAGTCGCCGATGGCGATGTCGGGCTTGGTCCGGCCCGTCGGCGCGTCGCGATGACGCAGCACCACCAGCCGGTCCGCGTCGGGATATGGCAGCGGCCGCAGCAGCACCGCCTCGACGACGGCGAAGACGGCCGTGTTCACGCCGACGCCGAGCGCCAGCGTGAGCGTGGCGGCGATCGCGAAGAGGGGCTGTCGGACGAAGGACCGCAGGGCCTGCCGGATCTGTGCGAGGAACATGGATGACCTCTCTGCCGGGGACGGCCGGCGCCGGGCCGCCTCGACGGCGAGTCGTGCCGACCGTGGGGCCCACCGCTCCAGTCGTGCGACGGCCGCGAGTCGCCAGCAGTCGACCCAGAGGACGGCGACGGCCAGGACGAGCGCGGCCCACGCCCGCCCGCGCGCGGGGCGGCCGCGCGCGGGACGTCCACGCGGCGCGGCGCGCAGGTGCGCGGCGCGGAGGTGCGCGACACGGAGGTCCTGGCACGCCGGCAGGAACATCTCGTCGCGGGCCCGGCCCGGCAGGAGGCGCGCCAGCCACCGGATCAGCCGGTCAGGCATCGGACCAGCGGGCGCGCGCCGGTTCCGCGCGGGCGTAGAACGCGCGTGTGGCGTCCCAGGCGCGGCGGCCGACCGGCGTCAGGCGGTATCGGCGCTCGGTCACGGCCTGGTCGCCGACGGTGACCTGTTCGTACCAGCCCTCGACGAGCCGCGCGCGCTCGAGGCGCGCCATCATCTGGTAGAAGGCGGCCGCGGTGCGGCGCACGCCGTACCGCGCCAGGGCGTCGCGGACCGCGCGGCCCGGCTGTTCGCTCTCGCGCAGCGCGCCGAGGACCACGAACTGCAGGTGCGTGAGGTCGGGAAGCCGATCCTTCATAAGGTCATCTAATAGACGATGGCGGTCGGGCAAAGGTTGCCGTCAGCGGCGCGGCGGCCGCGCCGTCGGGGGACCGGCGCCGGCGCCCGCTCAGCGGATCGCGATCCCGATCTCGCGCCCCGCCGTCTCGCGGCCGTCGGTGACGCGCACCTGGAGCCGGTACGCGCCCGGCGCCAGCTGCGCGAGCGGCAGCCGGATGTCGAACGGCTCGCTGCCCTTCGCGTCCAGCGGGCGAGACAGCGTGAGGACCACGCGGCCGTCGGCCCCGAGGGCTGAGACCGTGGCGGTGGCCGGCACGGGGCGCCGCTGCAGCACGCGGAAGAAGAGCCGCAGCGTGTCCGAGCGCCCGAAGGTCCGGTCGAGCGTGGGGTCGAACGGCAGGACGTTGGCCGCCGGGATGATCGACCGCGCCTGGGTCCGCGCGATCGGCACGTGCGGACCGTCGGCATAGGCCAGCACGAGGTCGGTGACCGCGAGCGGCTGTTTCGAGAAGTCCGGCACCTCCAGCGAGAGATATGCGCTGCCGCCCTTGCCGAGCTTGTCGCTCGTGGCCGAGGCGCGGATCTGGTACTGGCCCGGCGGGATCTGCAGCACGGTGGTGATCTCGTAGGTCACCTCGTCCGGCAGCGCGACGTCGCGGCGCGCCGGCACGAGGCCGATGCGGGCGCCGCGCCCGAACTGCTCCCGGACCTTCGCTCCCGCGAGATCGATGGCGTAGAACCCGAACCGGATCTCGTCGAGGAGCCGCTGCCCGCCGCCCGCCTCGATCTCGCGCCGGGGCACGCTGATCTCCATCGCGACGGCGACCCGCGCTTCCTTGTTCGAATAGGGCATCGGGACGGCGTGGAGGCGCATCGGCAGGTCGCGGGCCGGGAGCGGGCCGTCCACCAGCGCCGCGAGTGCATCGCGCTCGCGCGGCGGGGCGGGCGGCGCGCTCAGCATGTAGCCGCGGCGGTAGCGGAGCGTGAGGTCCGGCCGCCCCTTCACCTCGACGTCCACCTTGCGGTAGTCCTTCGACGCCGTGTCCGACGGCCGGAAGCCGAGCAGGTAGTAGTTGTCGAGGTCGCTGACGATGCGCGCGACGCCGCCCGTGAAGTCGTCGCTGTTGACGACGGCGAAGCCGCCGGTCTCGTCCGACATGATCTCGAGGCCGTGCTGCGCCTGGCGGACCCAGGACGTCCAGTCCGCCGGGCCGCCCTCGCCGCCCTCGCACGGGTCCTCGACCCAGCCGGAAGTCACCCATCCGAACTTCGGCTGGCACTCCTCCATCAGTTCCCGGCTCGTCACCTCGCCGCGCGGATCGATCGCGTACGTGGCCACGCCGCCGCGCCGCATCGCGTCCATCGTCTGCAGCAGGCCATTGTCGTAGTGGCTCATCCGCGACGGCGTCATCGACGCCATCCCGTCGGCCCCGCCGGTGACGTACGCGGTGCCGTCGAGGATCTCCCGGTCCGGCGCCGCGCTGACGCCGAAGAGCCCGGACAGGTCCTTCGCGACGTTCTCGGACACCAGCACGAACGCCTTTCGGCGGTGGTCCGTGCCGCCCAGGATGCGCGCGGCGTCCTCGAGCGCCTTGTAGAGCCCCATATCCGCGTTGAAGTCCTGGATGTCGCACCCCGGGTCCACCGGCGCATCCGACTCCGGGTCGCGCGGCGTCGCGTGCGGGTTGCACTCCGGGTTCGGGCGCCGCACGGGCCGGCGCCCCGTGAAGCGATCGATCGACGCGAGCAGCCGCGACCGGTCCTGCGTGACCTCGACGCCGTGCTCGCCGCCGGTCTGGATCAACGCCATCGACGACTCGCCGCCGAGCTCGCCGACGATCGTGCGCGCGATGCCCCTGACCGTGTCGGTCCGGCCGCGCCACGTGTGCAGGTCGTCGAGCACGAGGACGACGAGGCGGTCCGACTGCACGGTGGTGTTGGCGGCCACGTCGCGCCGGGTCTCGGCGGGCAGCGTCGCCAGGACGTCGCGCGCGTGCGGTGCCGCCTGGCGCGCCACCTCCTGGAAGGTCTCGATCGCCTGCGGCTGCTTCCGATCA
>JAWKHR010000067.1:0-28977 GCA_041394725.1 Vicinamibacterales bacterium
ATGATCGACCGGACGTCCGCGAAGGCCACGGCCGAGGCATCGGCCGGCACGTACGCGAAGTCGTCAGCCGCCGCGGTCGTCGTCCGGAGCCCGCCGTTGTAGTAGGCCACGAGGCCCGTTCCCAGGCCGACGGCGACCGTGAGGACCGATGCGATGAGGAAATACCGGGTCCGCTGGGTCATAAGCTTTTGCCTCTAAAGCAATTATACGAAGCCGGCGGCGCGGGGTTCCCGCCGCCCTGGCCAGGCCACCCGACCGGGGCCAGGCCCTGCGGCCGGGCCCTACTGTTCGAGGACGTATTCGCGCCGGGCCACGGCCCGCGCCGCCAGCCACAGGCAGCCGACGATGATGACGGCGAGCCAGAACAGGCTCTCGCCGAGCCCCGGGGGGTTGCGGAACAGCGTCTGCAGCAACCGGACGCCGGCCTCGCTCGGCATCGCGTGCGGCACGAGACCTTCCAGGTAGAAGGACACCGACAGGCGCTTCAGGTTGCCGGGAATCAGGTTGATGACCGTCTCCCAGCCGAAGACGAAGATGAGCCCGGTCAGCAGCGGCCGCTTGAAGATGGCGCCCACCAGCGCGAAGACCGCGCCGTAGCTCGCCAGCCCCAGCACGAGCACGCCCAGGTCCTTCAGGATGTCGAAGAAGCTGGATCCGAGGCTGCCCCCGAGCGGCACGATGAGCAGCCAGATCAGGACGACGGCCGGCAGCACGACGAAGACCGTGCAGGCCAGGTAGGCCAGGTACTTGCCGACGAGCACGGCCTCGCGCGGGATCGGGCGCGAGAACAGGTAGGTGATCGTCTTGTCCTCGACCTCGTCGGCGATGAGCGCGGTGCCGTAGAAGACGGCCAGCACCGGGATGCAGAACCGGACGAACAGGCCCCAGATCATCAGGCCGAAGATCAGCGGCCCGCTGAGGGGCACGCCGTTGGCCCGGCCGAGCGGCATGCCCGCCTCGCCGAGGACGCGGATCACGATGGCGAGGAAGACCGGCGCGCCGACGACGAGCCCCATGAACACGGTGCGGCGCGACCAGAGCATCTCGCCGAGCGAGACGTCGAAGATGCGCAGCGCGGCGTACAGCAGGCCCGGCGCCCGGCGCGGCACGGCCGGCGCGGGCGGGGGCGCGGTGGCGGGCGTCCCGGCGCTCGTCGTCATCAGTGCCCCCCGTCCTTGACCAGGTACTTGAACACGGCCTGGAGGTTGTCGTCCGGCGAGGTGACCTCCTCGATGGCGCCCTGCTCGCCGGCGGCCACCAGCTCGGTCAGCCGCGCGTAGAACTCGTCGGGCTTGCCCGTCTCGACGACGACGGCGCCGGTCTCGAAGCGCATGCTGATCACGTCGGCGCGCGCCAGGAACTCCCGGGCCAGCTCGCGCGGCCGCTCGGCCCGGATCGAGACGGTGTGCGGGTGGGTGTCGATGAGGTCGCGGATCTGGTGGACGTTGCCCTCGGCCACGATCCGGCCGTTGTTGATCAGCAGGATGTTGGCGGTCATCGACTCGATCTCGTGCAGGATGTGGCTCGAGACGAGGATGCTCTTCCCCTGGCGCGCCCAGTCGCGAATCATCCGGATCGTCTTGCGGCGGCCGAGCGGGTCCATGCCCGAGAGCGGCTCGTCGAGGATGAGCAGGCCCGGATCGTGGACGATCGCCTGCGCCAGCTTGACGCGCTGCCGCATGCCCTTGCTGTAGGCGCCAATCTTCTTGCCGGCCGCGTCCATCAGGTCGACGGCGGTCAGCGCGCGCTCGGCGGCGGCCTTCGCCTCCGCCTCGCCGTAGCCGTTGAGCCGGACGAGCGCGGTGACCCACTCGAGGCCGGTCATCCGCTCGTAGAACGCATCCTGCTCGGGACAGAAGCCGATGCGGAAGAACAGCGCCGGGTTGCGCCAGATCGGCTCGCCGAGCACCCGGACCTCGCCCTTGCTCGGCTTGAGCTGGCCCGTGATGAGCTTCATGAACGTGCTCTTGCCGGCGCCGTTCGGTCCCAGCAGGCCCGTGATGCCCGGCGGCACGCTGACGGTGACGTCGTTGAGCCCGATGACCTGGCCGTACCACTTCGACAGGTGCTCGGCCGAGAGAATCGCGTCGCTCATGCCACGATCTCCACGCCGCGCACGCGGCGTTCGAGCACCGAAATCGACAGCACGACGAGGCCCACGAGCACCAGCGCCGAGACGACCACCGGCGTTTCGTAGGCGAGCGGCTCCCGGAACAGGGCCGCCGTCACCTGGTCGAGGTTGGCCGTGAGCGAGACCCAGGCCACGCGCGTCGACCCGGTGACGACCAGCAGGACGCCGTAGATGGCCTGCGTGAAGAAGATGATGCCCGTGTAGAGGATGGCGACGTAGCGCGTCGAGTTCGACAGCGACGAGAGCGCCAGCATCGTGCACGACGCGACGACGACCCGGATCAGGCAGGCCAGGAAGATGGCCGGCACGAGCTGCGGGTTGGCGCGCAGCAGGTCGAGGTTGCCCGCGAAGCTCGCCTGCAGCACGAGCAGCAGGACCGCCGGCACGAGGGTGATGAGCAGCAGGAACGTCATCAGGATCGCCAGCTTGCCGCCGATGTACTCGATCCGCAGCAGCGGCTTCGCGAGGTAGATCTGCAGCGCGTTGGCGCGCCGATCCCCCGCGATGAGCCCGGCCCCGGCATAGATCGTGACGAAGAAGACGAACAGCCCCTGGCTCTGGATGAAGTCCTTGAACGTCGCGGGGCCGACCCGCAGGAAGTCCGAGAGCTGCGGCGCCGCCGCGGTCATCGTCGCGCCGTAGAGCTGGATGACGCGGTAGACGACCGGCAGCCAGGCGAGCACCAGCAACGCGAGGAACAGCCGGCGGTTGAGCATCGACCGGATGCCGGCACGAAGGATCACCGTCCAGCCCCGGCCCGGCGGCTGCCGGGTGCCCTGATAGCGGCGGTAGCTCTGGTCGTGAATGGGACTCATGCTTCGCCTATCGCGCGCGTGAAGACGTCCTCGAGCGTCGGCAGGCTCGCCCGCAGGTGCCGCAGCTGGACGCCCGAGGCGAGCGCGATCGCGGCGATCAGCCGCTGGTCGTCGCCGGGCGCCGTGACGCCGCCGGGCACGAACACGCGCCAGATGTCCTCGTCCGTCTCGCGGCACTCGAGGCCGGCCTCGCGCAGCTTCGCGACGAACGGCTCGAGATCGCCCTTGACCCGCACCTCGAAGACGCGGCCGGCGGGCCCCTTGAGCGCTTCGATGGGGCCGAAGGTCGCGATCGTGCCCTTGTCGAGCACGACGACGTGCTCGCACGTGTACTCGACGTCGGGCAGCAGGTGCGAGGACAGGATCAGGTTCACGCCCTTGTTCTGCGCCAGGTCGCGCACGAGCTCGAGCATCTCGTCGCGGCCCTTCGGGTCCATGCCGTTGGTGGGCTCGTCGAGGAACAGCAGGTCCGGGTCGTGGACCAGCGCCTGCGCCAGCTTGATGCGCTGCTTCATGCCGGTCGAGTAGGTCTCGACGTTGCGGTAGCGCGCCTCGCCGAGGCCGACGTAGTAGAGCACCTCGTGGGCGCGCTGCATGGCGTCGGTGGCCGGCAGGCCCGCGAGCTGGCCGCAGTAGGCGACGAACGTGACCGCGTTCATGCCGGGAATGTGGCCGTCGTTCTCGGGCATGTAGCCCAGCCGCGCGCGGACCTCGAGAGGCCGCGCGGCCACGTCCAGCCCCAGCACCTCGAGCGTGCCCTCGCGCGGCGGGATGAAGCCGAGCAGCGACTTGAGCATCGTGCTCTTCCCGGCACCGTTCGGCCCCAGCAACCCGACGGCGCCCCGCGGAAAGACGGCGCTCACGTTCTTCAGGGCGCGGTTGGTGCCGTAGGCGACGGTCACGCGGTCGAGCACGACCGCTGGCGGCGACGGATCAGTCATGAGTGAGTGGCCCGGGCGCGTACCGGCCGGAAGCCGCCACGGCCCGGGGACTGGTAACGATATACGAACCCGCCCGATCGGCGGTTCGTTCGGCCGCCGGCCCTCACGCGATCGTGCCCCGCAGGCCGAGCGCGTCGGCGCGCTCGCCGAGGAACCGGATCACGTGGGCGATGTGGTCCGGCAGGGGCAGGCCGATCTCCTCGGCCCCCTTGACCAGGTCCTCGCGCGGCACCGCACGCGCGAACGCCTTGTCCTTCATCCGCTTCAGCACCGACTTGGGCTCCAGGTCGAGCACGCTCTTCGACGGCCGGACGAGCGCCGCGGCGGTGACGAACCCCGACAGCTCGTCGCACGCGAAGAGCGTGTGCTCGAGCCGGGACTCGCGCGGGACACCGGTGTAGTCCGCGTGCGAGAGCACCGCGCGCGTGACCCACTCCGGGTAGCCCAGGCCGCGCAGGATGTCCACGCCGCGGAACGGGTGGTGCTCGCGGTCGGGATACTGCTCGTAGTCGAAGTCGTGGATCAGGGCGACGAAGCCCCAGGCCTCCTCGTCCTCGCCCCAGAGCCGCGCGTAGCCGCGCACGGCGGCCTCGACGGCCAGCAGGTGCTTGCGCAGGCTCTCGCTCTGGACGTGCGCGGTGACGAGGTTCCAGGCGCGGTCGCGGGTGATCAGCGGATCGGTCATCGGCGCGGCGGCTCCGTCAGGACTCGATGATGCTCGTGCCGCCCTCGAAGCCGGCGTACTTGTGGACGATCTTGGCGGTGATCATGTCCCCGGCGACGTTGACCGTCGTCCGGCACATGTCGAGGATGCGATCCACCCCGAGCACGATGGCGATGCCCTCCATCGGCACGCCCACCATGCCGAGCACCATCATCAGCAGCGGAATCGACCCGCCCGGCACGCCGGCCGCGCCGATCGCGACGAGCACCGACATCAGGACGACGACGACCTGCTGCCCGAACGTCAGCGTGACGCCGAAGACCTGCGCGACGAAGAGCACCGTCACGCCCTCGAACAGCGCCGTGCCGTTCATGTTGGTCGTGGCGCCGAGCGGCACGACGAACCCGGCGATCTCGTTCGGCACGCCGAGCCGCTCCTCGGTGACCCGCAGGGTCGTCGGCAGCGTCGCGTTGCTCGACGAGGTCGAGAACGCGGTGAGGATCACGACCCGCGCCTTGCGGAAGAAGTCCAGCGGCGGCACGCCGACGACGAACTTCAAGATGAGCGCGTAGATCACCACCATGAAGATCGAGAGGCCGAGCAGGACGGTGATGACGTAGGTGGCCAGGCTGAACAGCAGGTCGAACCCGAAGCGCGCGGTGACCGAGAAGATCAGGCACGCCACGGCCCAGGGCGCGAACTTCATCACGATGTCGATGATCTGAATCGTCACGTGCGCCAGGCTGTCGAGGAACGACAGCATCGGCTGCGCCCGTGTCTTGGTCAGCCGCGTGAGCGCGATGCCGAGCATCAGCGCCATGAAGATGACGGCCAGCATCTCGCCGTTCGCCATCGCCGCAATCGGGTTGCGCGGCACGATGTTGACGAACGTGTTGATCGAGAGCCCGCCCTGCGCCAGCCCCATGGCCTGATCGGACTGGCCCTTGTAGGCCTCCATGAGGCCCACCCGGATCGTCTCGTCCAGCCGCGACCCGGGACGGATCAGGTTCACCAGCGTCAGACCGAGCGAGGCCGCCAGCGTCGTCAGCCCCAGGAAGCTCAGCAGGGTGATGCCGCCGATCTTGCCGAGGCGCGTCACGCTGCCGAGCCCCGCCACGCCCAGCGCGAGCGTGGACAGCACGAGCGGGATCACGACCATGATCAGGCCGTTGAGCCAGACCCGGCCGATCGGCTCGGTGATGTTGCCGACGAACCACTGGACGCCCGGTCCGCCGCCCATCATCAGGTTGACGGTCACGCCCGCGACCGCCCCCAGGACCAGCCCCAGCAGAATCTTGTTGTGAAGCGCCATGGCGACGGTCACGCTACCGGGCGGAGGCCCCGGAAGTCAATCAGCGGCAGGGGGTTGGCCGGCGCTCGACGGCGCCGCCGCACCGGCCCGCGCCAACGCGCGGGCCACGACGTCCCGCGCCTTGGCGGCCACCCCGAGGTCGGCCAGCGCCTCCGGGAGCACGAACGCCGCGTCGCTCACATCCGAACCGGCCGCCAGGACGCCGCCGACCGGACGGCAGAGGTAGTCGACCAGCACGAAGTGAAACCGCGGCCGGCCCGCGTCGTCGAGCAGAATCCGGTCGAAGACCTCGATCTCGTCACCGACCTGCACGACGAGCCCCGTCTCCTCGAGCACCTCGCGCGCCACACCCGCCTCGAGCGTCTCCCCGACCTCGAGCAGCCCACCCGGCAGGCTCCACTGCCCCGCCAGCGGCTCGTGGCGCCGGCGGACCAGCAGGACCTCGCCGGCATCGGACCGGACCACCGCGCCCACGCCGACGACCGGTCGATCGGGATACTGTCGCCCGCCGGTGTCCGGCGCACGCGCGGCCTCCAGGTCGGCGACCGCGCGCGCCACGTCGCGCTGGCGCCGGATCAGGCCGTGTTCGATCCAGAAGTGGGAATACCCGCGGCGGTACGCGGGCGGTCCCTCCGCCGCCGGGCCCGCGCCCGACGCGACCTCGCCGAACGCCGCCACCCAGTCGGCGCGCACCCAGCCCCAGCCCGTCTCGATGCCGGCGATGCGACCGACGTCGAACCGGCGCTGGCCGGGCAGACCGCCCGGTCCGCGCGCGACGAGGCGTCGCCAGGCCGCTTCCACCGCGGCCCGCCCGACCACGTCGGGCTCGGCCTGCCCCGCGACGTCCCCGCCGCCCATCCCGCCCTCGACCGTGCACCGCTCGTCGTAGAGCCGCGCCGCGGCCGCGGCGTCGCCGTCGTTGGCCGCGCGGAACAGCGCGCGGACGACGTCCATCGGATCGGTCACTCGCCCATCACCTTGACCACCACGCGCTTGCGCCGCCGACCGTCGAACTCCGCGTAGAACACCTGCTCCCACGGCCCGAGGTCCAGCCGGCCCTTCGTGATCGGCAGGATCACCTGCTGCCCCATGATCGTCCGCTTGAGGTGCGCGTCGGCGTTGTCCTCGCCGGTCGCGTGATGCGCGTACGGCAGGCCGGCGGGCGCCAGCTTCTCGAGCCATTCCTGGAAGTCGTGGATGAGCCCGTCCTCCCAGTCGTTGACGTAGACCGCGGCGGTGATGTGCATCGCCGAGACGAGGACCATGCCCTCCTGCACGCCGCTCGCCGCGACGATGCGCGCGACGTCGTCGGTGATCCGGACGAACTCCCGGCGCTCGCGCGTGTTGAACCAGAGGTAGTCGGTGTGGACCAAGGGGCCTCCCGCGGCGCTCAGCCGATGGCGAGCGCGGCCTGCGCGTTGAAGTCGAGCGCCGACGGCCCCTCGCGGTCGAGCCGCCGCAGGGCGGCGGCCGCGATCATCGCCGCGTTGTCGGTCGAGAGCGCGAGCGGCGGCACGAACACCGGGATGCCCTCCCGCTCGCCGCGCGCGACGGCGTCCGCGCGCAGCCGCGAATTCGCGGAGACGCCACCCGAGATGCCGATGCCGCGCGCGCCGAGCCACCGCGCCGCCCCGAACGTGCGGTCGAGCAGCGTCTCGACGACGACGCGCTGGAAGCTCGCGCAGAGGTCGGCGACCTCCTGGTCGGACATCGGCCCCGCGTCGGTCGGCACCTGGAAGCCGGTCGCCACGGGCACCCCGCGCTGCTCGAGCAGGCGCACGACGGCGGTCTTGAGCCCCGAGAAGCTGAACTCGGCGAGGTGTCGCAGCCCTTCTGGAAACGAGCCGGCGACCAGGTCCGCCGGCGGCGGATTGCGATCGGCGTGGGTGATCCGCGGCCGCGGCAGCGGCACCGCGTCGTCGCGGCCCTCGCGGGCGCGGCGGTCGATGACCGGGCCGCCGGGATACCCCAGGCCCAGCAGCTTGGCCACCTTGTCGTACGCCTCGCCTGCCGCGTCGTCGCGCGTCCGGCCGACCAGGCGGTACACGCCGGGCTCGGGAATCAGGTACAGGCTCGTGTGCCCGCCCGACACGACGAGGACCACGGCTGGCAGCGGCATCTCGCCGTGGGCCAGGACGATCGACTCGATGTGGCCGGCGAGGTGGTGGGCCGCGACGATCGGCCGGTCGAGCGCCGAGGCCATCGCCTTGGCGAACGCGACGCCGACGAGCAGGGACCCGACGAGGCCGGGCCCCTGCGTCACGGCCAGCGTGTCGACGTCCCCGAGCGCCACGCCCGCCGTGTCGAGCGCGTGTTCGACGACGCCGCAGATGTCGCGCACGTGCTGGCGCGAGGCGATCTCCGGGACGACGCCGCCCCACTCGCGGTGGATCCCGGCCTGCGAGGCGATGACGTTGGACCGCAGCCGCCAGGGACGCGCCGACTCGCCCGTCGTCTCGACCACGGCGGCCGCGGTCTCGTCGCAGGACGTCTCGATCCCCAGGACGATCATGCCGGGCCCGGGGTGTCCTCCGCGCAGAGGGCGCGCAGGCTCTCGGTGTACGGCGGGCGCGCGATGCCCCGTTCCGTGATGATGCCGGTCACCAGCTCGTGCGGCGTGACGTCGAACGCGGGGTTCCAGACCGTGGCGCCCTCGGGCGCGAGCCGCGTGGCGCCGAGGTGAGTCACCTCCCGGGCGTTGCGCTGCTCGATCGGGATGCCGGCGCCCGACGGCGTGGCGAGGTCGATCGTGGATCTGGGCGCGGCGACGTAGAACGGCACGCCGTGCGCCTTCGCCATCATCGCGACCGTGTAGGTGCCGATCTTGTTGGCGACGTCGCCGTTGGCGGCGATGCGGTCGGCGCCGACGACGACCATGTGCACGCGTCCGTCGCGCATCAACGGCCCCGCCATGCTCTCGGTGATGACGGTCGTCGGCACGTCGTCGCGGACCAGCTCCCAGGCCGTCAGCCGGGCGCCCTGCAGGAACGGACGCGTTTCGTCGGCGTAGACCTGCTCGACCTTGCCCTGTTCGGCCGCGGCGCGGATCACGCCGAGCGCGGTGCCGTAACCGGCCGTGGCGAGGGCGCCGGCGTTGCAGTGGGTCAGGATGCGCGCGCCCGCGGGCACGACCTCGGCGCCGTGGCGACCCATCGCCCGGCAGCTCTCCAGGTCCTCGTCATGAATGGCGTTGGCCTCGGCCTCGAGCGTGACGCGCAGTTCGTCCACCGACTGCCCCGTCTCGAACGCCGCGGCGAAGCGCCGCTTCATCCGCTCGATGGCCCAGAACAGGTTGACCGCGGTCGGCCGGGTCGCGGCGAGCAGGTCGCACGCCTTGTTGAACTCGATGGCGAACTGCTTCGTGCCCGTCGCACGGCTCCGCCGCATGGCGAGCGCGAGGCCCATGGCGGCGGCCACGCCGATCGCCGGCGCGCCGCGAATCACCATCGTCCTGATGGCACGGGCCACGTCCTTGACGGTGCGGCACCGCACGAAGACTTCCTGGCCGGGCAGCTTGCGCTGATCGACCATCACGATGTCGCCGTCCTGCCAGGCTACGGTCGGGAGCATAGACGATGATGATAGCGGATGCGGTCAGCCGAGCTGGCGACCGTCGAACGGATGCGGCAGCAGGTCGGCCATCCGGTGCGTCGCGAGCGTCGTCGTCAGGTTGGCCAGCACCACCGGCACGTCGCCGCAGAACTCCCACAGCAGCTGGCGGCAGGCGCCGCAGGGCGCGGTCGGCGCGGCAGTGTCGGCGACGACGGCCACGTGGCGAAACGCCCGGATGCCCCCCGACAGCGCCGCGAAGAGCGCCACGCGCTCGGCGCACATCGTCAGGCCGTACGAGGCGTTCTCGATGTTGCAACCGGTCACGATCCGGCCGTCGGCCGCGAGCAGCGCGGCGCCGACGCGGAAGCCGGAAAACGGCGCGATGGCGTGTTCGCGGGCCGCGCGCGCGGCGGCGACGAGCCGGTTGGCGTCGCGCTCAGAGTCGCTCAAGGATCCCCTCCAGCAGCGCGACGATGTTCGCGCGGACCCGGCCGGTGGTCTCGATGACCTCCGCCTCGGTGAGCGGCTGCGGCAGGATGCCCGCGGCCATGTTGGAGATGCACGACAGGCCGAAGACCTCGAGGCCCATGTGGCGCGCCACGATGGCCTCGGGCACCGTGGACATGCCGACGGCGTCCGCCCCGAGCGCGCGGAACGCCCGAATCTCGGCGGGCGTCTCGTAGCTCGGCCCGGTCACGGCCACGTAGACGCCGTGCGCCAGCGGCAGGCCCGCCGACCGCGCCGCCGCGTCGGCCAGGCCGCGCAGCCGCGCCGAGTAGACCTCGCTCATGTCGGGAAAACGCGGTCCCCAGCGCGACTCGTTGGGTCCGATGAGCGGGTTCGTCCCGAGCAGGTTGATGTGGTCGTCGATGGCCATCAGCGTACCGGGCGTGAACGTGGTGTTGATGCCGCCCGCCGCGTTGGTGAGGAGCAGCGTCTTCACGCCCAGGCGGCCGAGCACGCGGGCCCCGAACGTCACCGTCCGCAGCGGGTGCCCCTCGTACAGGTGCACCCGGCCCGAGAGCGTCAGCACGCGGCGTCGCCGGGCGGTGCCGACGACCAGCCGCCCGGCATGCCCGACGACGGTGGACGCCGGCCAGTGCGGAATCTCGGCGTACGGCACGACCACCGGATCCGCCAGGCTCTCGGCAAAGCCCCCCAGGCCGGTCCCGAGGACCACGGCCACGCCGGGCACGACGCCCACGCGGGCGCGAATCGCGGCGGCGGCTTCCTCGACGGCGGCGTACTCGGACATCGGTTCCGGCTCCTACATCAGCATCGACGCGATCGCCGCGTTGATCATGGTGGCGAGGAAGCCGCCGAGCAGCGCCTTCCCGCCGAGCCGCGCCAGGTCGCCGCGCCGCGTCGGGGCCAGCCCGCCGATCCCGCCGAGCAGGATGCCGATCGAGCCGACGTTGGCGAAGCCGGTGAGCGCATAGGTCGAGAGCGCGTAGGCCTCCGGGCTCATCGTCGTCCGGTACTGCGTGGTGAGCTTCACGTAGGCGACGAACTCGTTGGCGACGAGCTTGGTGCCGAGCAGGTCGGCGACCGCCGGCACGTCCGGCATCGGCACGCCCATGAGCACGGCGGCAGGCGCGAACACCTTCGAGAAGATGAGCGCGAGCGAGAGCCCCGGCACGGCGGCGCCCAGCAGGAAATCGACGAAGGCGAGGAACGCGAGGAACGCGATGAGCATGGCCGCGACGTTGATCGCCAGCATCGTGCCGTCGGAGGCGCCCGAGGCCAGCGCGTCCACGGCGTTGGCGTGCGTGCGCTCGACGGCGGTCTTCACCTCGCCCCGTGTCTCGGGCTCTTCGGTCTCGGGCAGCAGGATTTTCGACAGGTAGAGGCCGCACGGCGCGGCCATCACGCTGGTCGTGAGAATGGCCACCGGATCGGCGCCGAGGGCCAGGTAGACGGCCATGACGCCACCCGAGATCGTCGCGAGCCCGCCCACCATCATGGCGAGCAGC
Source organism: Vicinamibacterales bacterium (assembly GCA_041394725.1). GTDB lineage: Bacteria > Acidobacteriota > Vicinamibacteria > Vicinamibacterales > SCN-69-37 > JAWKHR01. The sequence goes on from JAWKHR010000067.1 coordinate 11,389, forward strand.
TCGGACTGGGTCATCCCCGGCACGTACGGCTTGACGATGAGCGGCGCCTCGGTCTGGCCCATGAAGACGTTGGCCGCGGCCGAGAGCGTCTCGGCGCCGCTCGTGCCGAGGAGCGTCATCATCACGCGGGCCATGAGGCGCACGACGAACTGCAGGATGCCGAAGTAGTACAGGACGGTGAAGAAGGCCGAGACGAAGATGATCGTCGGCAGCCCGACGAAGGCGAACACGAACCCGTTCGGCACCGCGCGCCCGAGCACCTCCGGGTTCGCCAGGTCACCGAAGACGAACTGCGACCCGGCGTTGGTGAACTCGAGGAAGCGCTTCACGCCTTCCGACGCGCGCGAGAACATCTCGTAGCCGGGCCGCACGCCGGCGACCTCGAACCGCAGGATGAACAGGGCGAGCCCGACCTGCAGCGCCATGCCCAGCCCGACCGTCCGCCAGTTGATCGCGCTCGGCCGGCTCGAGAACGCCGTGACGAGGGCGATGAAGCACAGCACGCCGATCAGCCCGCGCGCGCCGGGCGGCACGACGTTGCGCAGCAGGAACGCGGACAGGCCCAGAACGAGGGCCACGGCCAGCGCGGCGAACCGCATCGATCGATCGGCAGGAGATGAAGGCATAGGCGTGGGCGCGCGGACTAGCCGGCCAGGGCCGGCGGGCGAAGGGACTCGAGCACGGTCGGCACCGGTGCCGGCGCGCCCGGACCGACCCGGATCGCCCCCGTCACGAGGCGCACGGCCGCCTCGAGCCGGGCGGCATCGTCGGCCGTGAGCCGCAGCACGGCATCCCCGGCGCCGACGGCAGTGCCGATCGGCGCCAGGACCTCGAGGCCGACGCCCGGACGCACCCGGTCGTCGACGCGATCGCGGCCCGCGCCGAGCACCACCGCGGCGCGACCGATCGTCGCCGCGTCGAGCGCCTGCACGACGCCCGGCACTCCGGCGGTCACGTCCGCGACGAGCGCGGCGCGCGGCAGGCGGTCGCAGTCGTCGATCACGCGCGGGTCACCGCCCTGGGCCTCGACGATCGCGCGGAAGGTCTCGAGTCCGCGGCCGCTCTCGAGCGCGGCGCGCACGCGCGCCTCGGCCGCCGCGTCGTCGCCCTCGAGGCCCGCGAGCCGGAGCATCATCGCCGCGAGCCGGACCGACAGCGCCTCGAGGTCCGCCGGTCCGCGCCCCTTGAGTGTCTCGAGGGCCTCGACGACCTCGTTCGCGTTGCCCACGGCACGGCCGAGCGGCGCGTCCATCGGCGTGAGCACGGCCTCGGCGACGACGCCGTGGCGGCCGGCGACGCCGATGAGCCACTCGCCGAGGCGCCGCGCCTCGTCACGCGTGGCCATGAACGCGCCGCGCCCGACCTTCACGTCGAGCACGAGCGCGCCGATCCCTTCGGCGATCTTCTTGCTGAGGATGGACGCGCAGATGAGCGGGATGCTCTCGACGGTGCCGGTCACGTCGCGGAGGGCGTAGAGGCGGCGATCGGCCGGCGCGATTTCGGCCGTCTGGCCGATGAGCACGCAGCCGACGCGGTCGAGCACGCGCCGGGCCTCGGCCAGGCTCAGGTCGGTGCGGAAGCCCGGGATGGCCTCGAGCTTGTCGAGGGTGCCGCCGGTGTGGCCCAGCCCCCGGCCGGACATCATCGGCACGACGGCGCCGCATGCGGCGGCGAGCGGCGCGAGCACGAGCGAGGCCTTGTCGCCGACGCCGCCGGTCGAGTGCTTGTCCACCGGCACGCCGGGACGACCACCGGCGTCGCTCAGATCCAGCGTCGCCCCGGACGCGATCATCGCGTCCGTCAGCGCCACGGTTTCCTCGAGGGTGAGCCCGCGGATCGCAATGGCCATGAGCATCGCGGCGACCTGGTAGTCCGCCCATCGGCCGTCCGTCACGCCGGCGACGAACTCGCGGATGTCGTCCGGGTCGAGCATCCCGCCGTCGCGCTTGTGCCGGATCAGGTCCACCGCGCGCATGCGGACGCCAGTATAGTGGGAAACCGTGACCGACACGGGGCGTGTCCTGCTGACGGCGGCGATCCTTGCCGGGTCGGCCATCGGCGTCTTTGCCTGGCGCGTGACGCGCCTGGATCCGGCGGAGGCGGAACGGCTGGTCGGCGAACTGCGGCTGGCGCAGATGGCCGCCGTCGTCCTCGCCGCGGTCGGCGCGATCCTGATCGGCCTGGCGGCGTCCGCGACCCAGGTCCCCGGCGCGCACCTCGACGCGACGCTCGGCGTCGCGTTCGTCGTCGCCGCCGGCTTCGTGCTGCGGCGCCACCCGCACGAGGCGCTGCTCGCCGCGGCGATCGGCTTCCTGGCCCACGCCCTGGTGATGCTCGCGCACCGGCCCGGCCTGCTCCCGCCCGACCTGCTGCCGCGCTGGTTTGCGATTGCCCTGGCGACATGCGATGTTTACCTCGCCGCCGTATGCTGGGCGGCGAGGCGACGATGACCCGACCCCTGCTTTCGGCCCTGATCGGCCTCACGGTGCTCACGGCGGGTCCGGCGGCCTGGCAGGCCCCGGCCACGCCCCGCGACGCGGCGCCGCGGCTCGTCGTCCTCCTCGTCGTGGACCAGTTCCGCGCCGACTACGTCACCGAGTACGGCAGCCAGTGGACGCGCGGCCTGCGCCGCCTGATCGACCGCGGGGCGACGTTCCCGCTCGCGGCCTACCCCTACGCCGCCACGAAGACGTGCGTCGGCCACGCGACGATCTCCACCGGCACGCTGCCGCGCCGGCACGGCATGATCGACAACGCGTGGTTCAACCGCGAGCGGCAGAAGTCGATGCCGTGCACCGACGCGCCGGAGGTCGCCCCGGTCGCCTTCGGTGGGCGCACCGGTCACGAACAGCACGGCCCGCGACTGCTGCTCGAGCCGACGCTCTCCGACCGCATCGCCGAACAGGGCGGAGGACGCGCGCGCATCGTGTCGCTGTCGCTCAAGGCGCGGTCGGCGATCGGCCTCGGCGGACACGGCGGGCCCGGCACGATGGTCGTCTGGGAAGAGGACGACGGCACCTGGGCCACGTCAACGGCGTACACGCAGACGCCGTGGACCGCGGTCGACGCGTTCGTCCGGGCCAACCCGATCGCCGACGAGGCCCTGGCCACCTGGACGAAGCTGCTGCCGGGCGGTGCGTACCGCTACGACGACAGCGCACCGGGCGAACCCCGGGACGCGACGTTCCCGCACGCGATTGGCGACGCCAGCCGGGCGGACAACCCGGGCTGGGTCGGCCGCTGGGAGCGATCGCCGTTCAGCGACGCGTACCTCGGCCGGATGGCCGCGTCGCTGGCCGACACGCTGACGCTCGGCCAGGGTCCGCAGGTCGACCTGCTCGCCGTCAGCTTCTCGGCGCTGGATCTGGTGGGCCACGCCTTCGGGCCGCGCAGCCACGAGGTGCAGGACACGCTCGCACGACTCGACGCGGCGCTCGGCGACCTCTTCGACACGCTCGATCGCACGGTCGGCGACGGCCGGTACGTGGTCGGGCTGTCGGCCGACCACGGGGTGGCGCTGCTGCCGGAACAGGCCGCGGCCCTCGGCCGTGACGGCGGACGCCTGAGCACGACCGAGCTGCGCCAGGCCGCCGAGCGCGCGCTCGACGACACGCTCGGCGACGGCACGTGGGTCGCCAACGCGACCAGCCCGTTCCTCTACTTCACGCCCGGCACGGCCGATCGCGTGCGGCGGTCGCCGCGGGCGCGCGATGCGGTGACCACCGCGCTGCTGCGCACCCAGGGCGTCTGGCGCGTGTACTGGGCGGACGAACTCGCCCAGCCCGATCCCAGCGACGCGCTCGCGATGTCGCTCGCGCGGAGCTTCGTCGCGGACCGGAGCGGCGACGTCGCGGTCGTCACGCGGCCCGGCTGGATCCCGCAGTCCACGGGCACCACGCACGGATCGCCCCACGACTACGACATCCGCGTGCCCGTGATCCTCTACGGCGCCGGCGTGTCGCAGGGCAGCTACGCCACGCCGGCCACGCCGGCCGACCTCGCGCCGACCCTGGCGCACGTCGCCGGCATCGCGATGCCGGGGACGGACGGGCGCGTGCTCGGTGAAGCGATCCACGCGGTGAGCCGGCTTGCCGGCACGGCGGGCGGCCGCTAACATCCCCGTCCGGCGCCGCCCGTTCGGGCGCGGCGTCGCTCCGGGGTGATCCGTGACGATCTTCGAGCGCCGCGTGCTCCAGCTGCTCGGCCGCGTGCCGCCGGGCCTCGTGATCACGTACGGCGGGCTCGCCCGGCTGGCTGGCCGGCCGGGCGCGGCGCGCGCGGTGGGCAACATCATGCGCCGGGCGACCGTACCCGGCCTGCCCTACCACCGCGTCATCGCGGCCGGCGGACGCGTGGGCGGCTACGGCGGCGCACCACGCCTCAAGGCGCAGCTGCTCGCCGCCGAGGGGCTCGCCGTTCGCGGCCTGCGCGTGCGCAACGTGGCGCAACACACCTGGCGTGGCCCGGCGCGCCGGAGTCGGCGATGACGAGGCCCACCGAAGGACCACCCCGTGGCACCGGACTGCGCGACCGCGTGGTGATCATCACGGGCTCGGCGCGCGGGATCGGCCGGGCCACCGCGCGGCGCTTCGCGCGCGAGGGTGCGCGGGTGGCGTGCTGGGACGTCGCGCCGGCCGCTCCGCTGGATCCGTCAGGCGTACCGGACGACCCCGCGCGGATCCGCCAGGCGCGCGTGGACGTCACGAAGGCCGCCGATGTCGAGGCCGCGGTCGCCACCGTCCTCGACGCCTGGTCGCGGGTGGACGTGCTCGTGAACAACGCCGGCGTGCTGCGCGATGCTCAGCTCGTCAAGTGGCGCGACGGCCGGGTGCTCGACACGATGTCCGAGGCGGACTTCGACGCGGTGCTCGACGTGAACCTCCGCGGCGTGTTCGTCTGCGCTCGGGCCGTGGTGCCGCCGATGATCCGCCAGGGTGGCGGGGTCATCCTGAATGCGACGTCCATCGTGGCGCGCCACGGCAATTTCGGCCAGACGAACTACGTCGCGTCGAAGGCCGCGGTCGTGGGCCTGACCGAGACCTGGGCGCGCGAGCTCGGGCGTCACGGCATCCGCGTCAACGCCGTCGCGCCGGGCTTCATCGACACGCCGATGGCGCGATCGGTCCCGGCGGAGCGGCTCGCGTGGCTCGAGTCGCGGACGCCGCTCGGCCGCCTGGGCACCCCGGAGGACGTGGCCGAGGCCTACGTCTGGCTGGCCTCCGACCAGGCCCGGTTCGTGCACGGCGCCGTGCTCCCCGTGGATGGCGGGCTCGTCCTCGGGACCTGAGGACGTGCTCGGGACCTGAGGAACCAGAAGGCGCCGGATTCCGTTTTTCGTAGTGTCGCCGGCCCGCCGGCGGCTCAGGGGCGCGCGGCAACGCCCGGCGCCCACCCAGACGTCTAAGCTAATGAACGACGCCGTGCGGCACGCCGATCTCGACCTCGCCACGCGCTGCCGGGCCCAGGAGCCCGGGGCGTTCGAGGAACTGTATCGCGCGCACGCGCCGCGACTGTTCGGCCTGGCCTGCCGGCTCGTGGGCCGGCAGGAAGCCGAGGATCTGCTGCAGGAGATCTTCCTGACGGCCCACCGCAAGCTGGGCCTCTACAAGGGGGAATCCGCGCTGGGGACCTGGCTGTTCCGCCTGGCCACGAACCTGTGCGTCGACTACCTGCGCAGCCGCGGGGCGCGGTTCTCGCAGGTGACCGACCCGATCGACGACGAGCCGCTCTCGACGACCTCGGGCAGCGGTCCGGTGCTCGGCGTCGTAGATCGACTGGACCTGGAGCGCGCCCTGGCGACGCTCCCGCCCGGCTGCCGGAGCGTCTTCGTGCTCTACGACGTGGAGGGCTTCGAGCACCGCGAAATCGGCCGGATGCTGGGAATTTCCGAGGGCACGTCGAAGTCCCAGCTCCACAAGGCCCGGCTCCGACTGCGGGCCACGCTTGCCGGCGCGCACGCCGGCCTGCAGACACGCGCATGACCTGTGAAGACGCACGTCCCCTCGTGAGCGCGCTCGTCGACGACGAGCTGCCCGGCGCCGATGCGGCGGCCGTGCGCGCGCACGTCGAGACGTGCGCGGGCTGCCGCGGCCTGCTGCAGGACCTGCAGCGCATCCGCGACACGGCCCGCAGCCTCGGCCCGATCCCGCCGCCCGAGCACCTGTGGCTCGAGGTAGCCGGCCAGGTCCGGCTCGGTCAGGACGGCGGCCGGGCGCCCGCGCGCGATCACTCGGCCACGTGGCAGTGGGCCGGCCTGGCCGCCGCCATCGTGGCCGTCACCCTCGGCGCGTACGCGCTGTCGCGCGTCACCGCGCCCTCGTCCACGGCGGCACCGACCACGACGACGGCCGCCACCGACCCGTCCGATCCGACGGCCCGCGTGCAGGCCGTGGTGGACGAACTCTCGGCGGCGATCGAGAAGGCCATCGGCGACCTGCAGACCCTGGCGGCCGACACGGACCATCCGGCCGAGTCCGAGCTGGCGAGCCAGATGCTCGCCTCGCTCTCGGTCACCGACCAGGCGATCGCGGAGAGCCGCACCGCGCTGCGGCTCGATCCGTCGAACGGCCCGGCGCGCGACAGCCTGCTCGAGGCGCTGCGGCGAAAGGTGGACATCCTGCAGTCCACGATGATGCTGATCAACGACCTCCGCCTCGGCGACGCCGAGGGGGCCGGTCAGGCCGCCGGACTGCCGAAGAAATCCGGATGAGGAGAGCCGCCGTGAGGTCCCCGTTCCCGCGTCCGGGCCGGGCCGCGCTCGTGGTCGTGGCCGCGCTGACGTTGAGCCCGTCGGCCGCGTTCGCGCAGGACGTCCGGGTGAAGATCGTCGTCCCGGACGAGGCCGTCGTCGCCACCCGCGAGGCCATTCGCGCCGTCATCGACGCCATCGACATCCCGGGCCTGGCCCGCGAGCTGGAGCAGGCGGCCGCCGAAGTGCGTGACGCGGCCGCACACGTCCACGGGCTCGGCCGCGAGGCCCGCGCCGCCGTGCGGGACACGACGCGCGTCGTCACGCGCGGCCTCTCGCGTGACGTGCTGCGGAGCGTGACGTCGGCCCTCGACGGGCTCGCCGCGCGCGACGGCTGGGTGTGGCAACGGCGCGACTGGCGGGCGACGCAGACCGCCCGCGAGACCCGCGCGCTGCCGATCGGTGACGGCGACCGGCTCGAACTCCGCAACGTCAGCGGCACCATCCGGGTGGAGGGCACGTCGGGCCGCGAGGCGACGATCGACGTCACGCGGCGCGCCCAGGGCCGCACCGACGCGGACGCGCGCCAGGCGCTCGAGCGCACCGAGGTGCAGATTTCGCGGCGCGACGGGGTCGTGACCGTCGAGGCGCCGATGCGGCGATCCGACGCCGCGGGCGTGTCGGTGGACTACGTCGTGCGCGTCCCGGCGCGCACCGGCGTGACGATCAACTCCGTGGCCGGCGCCGTCGACGTGCGCGGCGTGCGCGGCGGGTTGACGATCGAGACGGCGGCCGGGTCCGTCAGCGTGACCGACGCCGCGAACGTCACCAGCGTGAAGACCCTGACCGGCACGCTGCAGCTGCGGGACGTGACGAGCGACGGGCGCCTCGAGGTGGGCACCCTCGCCGGCGCCCTGACGCTCGAGCGCGTCAAGGCCCGCCAGCTGGTGGCCGACACGGTCCAGGGCAGTTTCCGGGCCACCGGCATCGAGGCCGGAGGCGCGAAGGTGACGACCGTAGCCGGGGAAATCCACTTCGCCGGACCGCTCGCGCGCGGAGGGCGGTACGAGTTCCACAGCCACAACGGCGCGGTGACGCTCGAACTGAGCGGATCGGGCTTCGAGCTGAACGCGAGCACGTTCAACGGGCAGGTGGACGTCGCGCCCGACCTGCGCCTGCAGGTCACCAGCCGGGACCGCGGCCGCGTGCGCGGCGTCTCGGGCGACGGCGGCGCCGTCGTGGTGGCGACCACGTTCACCGGCGGCGTCACCATCCGCCGCTGAGGGCGGCGTTCGCGCCCTCCGCCGGCCGGGCGAGCTACTGGCCGGCCACCGCCAGGTGCACCAGGTAGTTGGTGCCGCCGTGGTTGATCCAGACCCGCACGTAGTCGTTGCCCTTGAGCAGCTCGACCTTCGCGGTCCCGGCGGCCGGGCGCGCGCTCTCCGAGATCTGCGACAGTTCGGCGGCCGTGAGGACGGTGGCCAGTTCCTTGCCCTTCACCTGACCGCCCTGCAGGAATTCCACCCAGCGCGACTCCGACGGCGTCTGCCCGACGACGGGCGGCACGGCGTCCGAGGTCACCCGGACGGCGTAGGTGCCCGCGGTGAGGGTCCCGCCGTTGGCGACGACCGCGCGGGGCAGCCGCACCTGGCCGAGCGAGGTGGTCTGGCCGGCCGGCAGGGCCGCGAACATGAGGACGAACGCGGCCGTGGCCGCCAATCCACTCCGAAGGTGCCTGCGCAACATACGGGGCCTCCGTGTCCGATTATACCGACGTCCCGGGACCCGCCACCACCAGCACCACAGGGCGGCGCCGGGTCAGATCGCCATCAGGTCGAACTGCTCGTGGTGCAGCTGGTCGTCCGGGCGCACCGTCACGGGACGGCCGACGAGCGACTCCAGCTCGCGGAACACGCCGCGGCTCTCGTCACGGAGCGCCCGGGCGATCTCGGGGTTGACGCGCAGAACGAGGCTGTACCCGTCCAGGTCCGAGCTGACCTTCTTCACCTCGGACAGGATGTCGTAGCAGATCGTCGCGCTCGTCTTGATCGTGCCGGTTCCCGAGCAGTACGGGCACGGCTCGGTGAGCTGGCGCTCGAGGCTGCTCTTCACCCGCTTCCGCGTGATGATGATGAGCCCGAAGTCCGACACCTGAACGGCCTTCGAGGGCGCGCGGTCCTTCCGCAGCTCCTGCTCGACCGCCTGAGCGACCTTCTGGCGGTTCTTCTTCTCCTCCATGTCGATGAAGTCGAGGACGATGATGCCGCCCAGGTCGCGCAGCCGGACCTGCCGCACGATCTCCTTCACCGCCTCGAGGTTCGTCTTGACGATCGTGTCCTCGAGCCGGCCCGACGACTTCTTGCCGACATAGCGCCCGGTGTTGACGTCGATCGCGACGAGCGCCTCGGTCTGGTTGATGACGATGTAGCCGCCCGACTTGAGCCAGACCTTGCTGCGCAGCGCCTTGTCGATCTCGCTCTGGACGCCGTACTCGTCGAAGATCGGGAAGTCCTTCGTGTAGAGCTTCACGCGCGGCGCCATGCTCGGCATCACGCGCCCGATGAACGACGACACCCGCCGGTACTCGGCCTCGTCGTCCATGCGGATCGACGTGAACTGCTCGGTCAGCAGGTCGCGGAGGAGCTTGGTGACCAGGCTCTCCTCCCGGAAGAGCACGACCGGCGTCCCGCCCGCGTCCCGCCGCTTCTGGATGTCGGTCCAGACCTGCTGGAAGTAGGTCAGGTCGGTGAGGATGTCCTCCTCGGAGCGGTTGGCGGCGGCCGTCCGGATGATGACGCCGCCCGGCAGGCCCGACTGCTCGCGGAAGCGCTGCACGATGCCGCGGAGGCGGCGCCGCTCCTCGCGCGAGTCGATCTTCCGCGACACGCCGATGTGATCGACCGTCGGCATGTAGACGAGGAAGCGCCCGGGCAGGCTCAGGTGCGAGGTAATCCGCGCGCCCTTGGTGCCGAGCGGCTCCTTGACGACCTGGACCACGACCTCCTGCCGCTCCTTGAGCAGGTCCTCGATGCGCGCGGTGGGCGCCGGGCGGTCGCGGTAACGTCCCCCCTTCGCGGCCTCGGCCTTCCTGGCGGGCTCGGCCGCTTCGGGGGGCTTTGCCCCGCCGTTTCGCCCGGGCTCGGCCACTTCAGGGGACGTCGCTCCGCCGTTTCGCGCCGGCTCGGCCGCCTGGGAGGGCACCTCGGGCCCGGCCGGCTCGACCGATCCGGGCTCGGCGGGCTCGGAGACGACGGCGGCCTCGGCGCGGAGCGCGGCCTCGGCGGCGTCGCGGCCTGCCGCGAGCCCGCCGGCGTCCGACTCGGCTCCGTCCGACGGCTCGTCGTCGCCCTCGTCCTCGAGGGCTTCCTCGGTCGGGCTGATGACGTCCGAGACGTAGAGGAACGCGTCGCGCTCGAGGCCGAGGTCCACGAAGGCCGACTGCATGCCGGGCAGGACCTTCGAGACGCGCCCCTTGTAGATGTTGCCGACGACGCCGCGGGAGTGCTCCCGCTCGATGAAGATCTCGACTACCTGATCATCCTCGAGAATCGCCACACGGGTTTCGTGCGGCGTCGAGGAGATGATCATCTCCTTGTTCATGACGGCAACTCCTGCGGGCCGTCCGGCGCGCGGCGCCGGCGGACGGCCCGCCGGCGGTCCGGGCGCGACCGGACCCGGGGCACGGACGAGCGCGACGCGCGGTCATCGTTCCCCTCCCCTAATTCGTGAACCGCCGCATCCTCACGTTGAGGACGAGGCCAAACCCGGCGAGCGTCGCCAGCAGCGACGACCCGCCATAACTCATGAGCGGCAGCGTGAGGCCCTTCACGGGCGCCAGCCCGGCCGACATCGTGATGTTGTACACCACCTGGAAGGTGAAGCCGGAGATGATTCCGACCACCAGGAACGCCCCCACCCGGTCGCGCGCCAGCCGCGCCGCGTCGAGGCTCCGGACGATCACGAAGAGGTAGAGCCCCAGGGTGACGAAGACCCCGAGAAACCCGTGCTCCTCCGCGAACGCCGAGAAGACGAAGTCATTGTCGGCCACGGGCAGGAAGCCGTAGGTGCTCTGGGTGCCCTCTCCGAAGCCCTTGCCCAGCAGGCCGCCAGACCCGACCGTGATCTTGGCCTGGATCTGCTGGTAGCCGTCCCCGCGGGGGTCCTGGGAGGGGTCCAGGAAGGTCTGGACGCGGCGCTTCTGGTAGTCCTGGAGGCCGTAGGTCCACACGAGCGGCGAGGCCAGCACGGCCACGACGCCCGCGATGGCCAGCCACTTCATCCGCAGGCCGGCCACGTAGATGATGCCCAGGAAGACGGGAATCAGCGTGACTGCCGTGCCGAGGTCGGGCTGCCGCGCGATGAGCAGGAGCAGGCCGCAGAGCCAGAGACCGCCGGTCACGACCGTGCTCATGGTGCGGGCACCGCGGCGGGACCCGCCGTAGTACATGGCGAGCACGAGCGCGAGCACCACCCGGCCGAATTCCGAGGGCTGGAGCGAGAAGCCGCCGTACCGGATCCACCGGCGCGAGCCGTTGCTCACCACGCCGAGGTAGGCCACGACGATCAGCGCCAGGACCAGCCCCGCGTACAGCAGGACCGACCGCTGCGCGAGCACCCGGTAGTCCACGAACAGCGCGACGGTCATGACGACGAGACCGAGACCGAGCGCGTACAGCTGGGCCCAGAACCTCGGCCCCGGCTGGCCGAGGGCCGGGTCCCAGTTGACCGAGGCGATCGTGACCAGCCCGATCGACACCAGCGCGACGATCGCGGCGACGAGCCACCAGTCGAGGTGCGGCAGCAGCCGGCGATCGACGATCATCGGCCGCCGCCCTGCCCGCCGCCCGCCGTGCCCGGTCCGCCGGCGGCCTGACCGGCGGCGCCGGCGCCCGGTGCGGGAGCGGTCCCAGGAGCGCCCGGCGTGCCGGGCCGCGCCGCGGGCGTCGTCCCGGCCGAGGCCGTCCGCGTGAGCGGCGACGGCGGCAGCGGACGCCCCTGCTGCTTGGCGAGGAACGTCTCGATGACGTGCTTGGCAATCGGCGAGGTGGACGAGCCGTGCTCCGCGTGCTCGCCGAAGATCACCCCGGCGATCTGCGGGTTGTCCAGGGGCGCGTAGAACACGAAGAAGCCATGGTCACGCGTCTCGAACCGATCGCCGCCCGCGCGCCGGTTCGCGAGCGAGATGTTGGCCTGCGCGGTGCCGGTCTTGCCCGCGTACGGCACGCCGTTGATCCGCCCGCGGATGGCCGTACCGGACTGGACCACGCGCCCGAGTGCCTCGCGGACCGTGGACAGCACGTCGGGCCGCAGGAACAACTGGCCGCGCGCGGGCGGCGACGGGATCGGCTGCCAGCCCTGGCCGCGATCCTCCGCCCGCACGAGGTGCGGCGTGATGAGCGTGCCGCCATTGGCGACGGTCGAGATCATCGTCGCGAGCGCGAGCGGCGTCACGCCGATGTAGCCCTGCCCGATCGCCACCGAGATCGTGTCGCCCGGGTACCACTGCTCGCCGTTCAGCTTCTGCTTCCACTCGCGCGAGCCGACGAAGCTGGCCTCCTCACCGGGCAGGTCGATCCCGGTCAGGCCGTCGAGGCCGAGCATGGCCGCGTACTTGTGGATCGTGTCGATGTCGAGCATCTCGCCCAGATGGTAGAAGTAGATGTTGCACGACTTCTCCAGGGCCGTGATGAGGTCGATCCGGCCATGGTGGCCGAGGCACCGCCGCGGGCTGCCGTAGATGGTCGCGACCCCGTCGCAGTACTCGGTGTGATCGGGCGTGATGATGCCCTCCGAGAGCGCCGCGATCGCCATGACGATCTTGAACACCGATCCGGGCGGATACCGGCCCTTGATGATCTTGTTGTAGAGCGGCTTGAGCGGGTCGGTCATCAGGGCGTTGAAGGTCTTGCTGTCGATCCCGGACGCGAAGTCGTTGGGATCGAAGGCCGGCAGGCTCGTCAGCGCCAGGATCTCGCCGTTGCGCGGATCGAGGAACACCGATCCGCCGACGAACCCCAGTGCCTGGAACGACTCTTCGGCGGCCTTCTGCAGGTCGTAGTCGATGGTCAGCTGCAGCCGGCTGCCTTCCACCGGATCGTCCTCGCCGACCACGTCGAGCTGGCGGCCGACGCTGTTGACCACGACGATCCGGCTGCCGTCCTCGCCCTGGAGGTCGGCGTTGTAGAGCCGCTCGAGGCCCGTCTGCCCCACGACGGCCCCCGGGTCGATGTCCGAGAACTCACCGCTCTTGATCTGCTCGGGCCGGATCTCCCCCACGTAGCCGAACAGGTGCGCGGCGAGGCCGCCCGAGGGATACGCGCGCGTCGGCACGTCCTCGACCTCGACCTCCGGCAGTTCGAGCTTGTGACTGAGCACCGCGGCGACCTGCTCGATCGTCGCGCGTTCGACGACGGGGATGCGGAAGAGCGGCTGGCGCTTCTGCCGGTCGAGAATCTCGGTCACCCGCTCGTCGTCCAGGCGCAGCACCCCGGCGAGCCGCTCGACGGCGGCGCGTACGTCGGTGTCGCGATCGCGGACCACCGTGATCGTCCACGACCGGCGGTTCTGCACGAGCTCGCGGCCGTTGCGGTCGAACAGCACGCCCCGTGGCGCGCGCAGCGGCAGCTTGCGCAGGTGGTTGCTCTGCGCCATCGTCTGGAACTTGCCGTTCTGGACGACCTGGAGGAGCCAGAACCCGACGACCATCGCGCTGATCGCCAGGATGATGCCGACACGCAGCACGACCAGCCGCGTCTCCAGGCTGTGTCGGTGTTCGTAGGCTTCCTGTGGCTGCATGCGCGTCGTGCCTCACCACTGACGACGACTGAAACCGCTCCGCCGGCTCGCCCGACCCCGCTCGACGACGCCCGGCAGCGCGTCCGTCACCTGGAAGGCGATGAACGCGGCCCCGGCGTTGATGCCGGTCTCAATCAGCATAGCGACCCACGGCAGGCCGGACCAGCGCTGATCGATGACCGCCACCAGGAGCAGCACGACGATCCGGTGCAGCAGCGACGCCACGGCCACGATGGCCGTCCGGACGTGCGGCCGCGCCAGCACGAACTGGGCCCCGACCGTCCCGGCCAGGTAGCCCACCAGCGTCTTCGCCAGGCCGCCGACCCCGATGATGCCCCCGCCGAGCAGGTCCTGGATCAGCCCGCCGAGGGTCCCGGCCACCATGCCCGCGGCGGCCCCCCACTGGAGCGCGGCGTAGGCCACGCCCACCAGGACGAGATCGAACGTGATCGTCCCTCCCACGGTGTATCGGGAGAACGCCGCCTGGAGTACGACGGCAACGAAGACGGTCGCGAGGACCGAGGTCAGCCTCATGACGGCGGGCCGCCCGGACCGCCGCCGGCTGGCGGGTCGCCGATGGGCTGGACGAGCAGCACCAGGACCAGATCGAGGCTGGAAAAATCGACCGCGGGGCGCACCAGGATCTGCCGGCGCGGCCCCGGCGGGTCGGCCTGCTCGATGGTGCCGATCCGGTAGCCGGGGGGAAAGACCGTGTCGGTGCCGGAGGTCAGGACCACCTCGCCGGTCCGGACCTCGAGCAGCGACGAGACGTAGTCGAGCGTCAGCAGCCGGTCGGGCCGGCTGCCGCCCTGAATGATGCCCTGCGCGCCGCTCGACTCGAGCTTCGCCCCGACGGCCGCGTCGCGGCCGATGAGCAGCTGGACCTGTGCGGACCGTCCGGCCGGCTGTCCGACGACCCGCCCGACGACGCCGCCGGCCGCGATGACCGGCATGTCCACGCGCACCCCGTCGTCGGTCCCGCGATCGATGGTGATCAAGGTGGTCCCGGGCTCGGGGCTGCCCGCGATGACCCGGGCGGTGACGCTGGCCGTGGGCAGGGCGTCTCGCACGGCGAGGAGCTGCTCGAGCGACCGGACCTCCAGGTTGCGCGCCCGGGCGGCCTGGAGCTCGGCCTCGAGTTCGAGGACGCGGCGGCGCAGCTCGTCGTTCTCGCGCGCGGCGCCGCTCAGGGCGAAGTAGTGCCCCCAGAGGCCGCCGACCGCGTCGGCGACGGCGGCCGTCGCGCGCTGGATGCGCGAAAACGCGCCAAACGCGGCCGATTCGAGCACGGGCATGCCCGTCCCGGTCTGCACCTGTGCCGAAATGAGCAGCACATGGCCCACGCAGAGCATGGTGAGCAGCGACAGGGTCCGGCGGGTGGAAGACAGCATGCGCTCGATCCGGCAGGCCAATCGCCGGGTCGAGCGCCCGTGGTCACGGGACGCCCGAGGTGCAGGATCGGCCCCCGCGTCTTATCGGATCAGGATACGCGGAAACCCGCCCCCACGGGGGTCAGTCGAGCGAGATCTTGCGCAGAAGTTCGAAGTTCGACAGCATTTTTCCGGCGCCGAGGACGACGGTCGAGAGCGGGTCCTCGGCCATCGCGACCGGCAGGCCGGTCTCCTCGCGGAGGCGCTTGTCGAGGTTCTTGAGGAGCGCCCCGCCGCCGGTCAGCACGATGCCGCGATCGACGATGTCGGCGGAGAGCTCGGGCGGCGTGCGTTCGAGCGCGACGCGCACCGCGTCGACGATCACGTTGACGGTCTCGGCCAGGGCCTCGCGGATCTCCTCGTCGGAGATCGTGATCGTCTTGGGCACGCCCTCGATGAGGTGGCGGCCCTTGATTTCCATCGAGATCTTCTCGTCGAGCGGGAACGCCGATCCCAGTTCCATCTTGATCTGCTCGGCCGTGCGCTCGCCGATCAGCAGGTTGTACGACTTCTTGATGTACTGGATGATCGCGTCGTCCATCTCGTTGCCGGCGACGCGGATGGCCTTGCTGTAGACGATGCCGGCGAGCGAGATGACCGCGATGTCGGTCGTGCCGCCACCGATGTCGACGACCATGTTGCCCGAGGCCTCCTCGATCGGCATCCCGGCGCCGATCGCGGCCGCCATCGCCTCCTCGACCAGGTAGACCTCACTCGCCTTGGCCCGGTAGGCGCTGTCCTTGACGGCGCGCTTCTCCACCTGGGTGATTTCGGACGGCACGCCGATGACGATCCGCGGCCGCACCCACATCGTCCGGTTGTGCGCCTTCCGGATGAAGTGGGCGAGCATCTTCTCGGTGACCTCGAAGTCGGCGATGACGCCGTCCTTCATCGGCTTGATGGCGACGATGTTGCCGGGCGTCCGGCCCAGCATGTCCTTGGCTTCCTTGCCGACGGCCTCGATGCGGCCGGTCACCTTGTTGATGGCGACGATGGACGGCTCGTTGACGACGACGCCCTTCCCGCGCGCATAGACGCAGGTATTCGCCGTTCCGAGGTCGATGGCGAGGTCCGACGAGAAGAGTGAGAAGAGCGAACGAAGCGTCAACGCAGTTCCTGTTCCTCGGCGTGCGTCTTTGCCCGGTCGTTTTCCGAGCCCGCGATGTGGATGCCGTTCTTGCCGGTCATCTTGACACGATACATCGCGGCGTCAGCCGCCTGCAGCAGTCCTTCTGCAGTATCGGCCACATCGGGCAAAGTCGCCACACCTATCGACGCGGTCAGGCGGTTGCCATGCCCGCGGTCGACGAGGAACAGATGCCGTTGGACGCGATCCCGGACGCGGCGGGCCACGGACTGGGCCCCGTCGGAGGCCGTTTCGGGCAGCAGAATGGCGAATTCATCCCCGCCAAACCGTGCAACGATGTCCGTTTCCCGTGCACATCCGAGAATCAGCTCGGCCGCCTCGATGAGGGCGCGGCTGCCGAGCAGATGGCCGTGGGCGTCGTTGATCCGCTTGAAGCCATCGAGGTCGATGAAGAGGAGCGAGAGGGGATGCCCGTTCCGGATGGCCCGCTTGGTCTCCTTCCGGAGGGCGTCGTTCAGGTAGCGGGAGTTGTAGAGCTGGGTCAGGTCGTCGGTGACCGAGAGCGCCTCGGCGCGGGCGACCCGCATCGCGCTGGCCAGGGCGTAGGCCGCCGGCTCGATGAGGCGCGCCACCGCGTCGGACATCGCCGGGGGCAGCAGCGGCAGCCGCCGCGCCCGGCCGGGGTCGGTCCCGACCAGCACGCCCACGACCCGGCCGTTGGCGATGAGGGGCCAGCCCAGGGCCGCCGCCTCCACCATCCGCCCGGGCGCGTCGCTGACCCGGTCATCGAGGTAGTTGGTGACCCGGATGGCCGGCTGCCCCGTGTCGGCCACCACCTGGCCGAACGACTGGACGGTGGCCTTGAGCGAGGGATCGACGTCCGGCTCGATCGGCCAGTGCAGCAGGCCGTCCGTCTCGAGCGCGAGCAGGTACCACTGGTCGAGCGGCAGCCACTCCTTGAGCCGCGCGATCAGCGCCGCGGCGACGTCGGCCGGGTCGGTCGAGGCGTTCACCGCGCGGACCAGCGAGCCGAGCACCTCGGGCCGCGCCGCCACCTGCATCACGTCGGGACCGGCCGCGTCGATCCGATCGGCGAGGTCGATCGAGCCGCCGAGCCCGAGCGCGCGTTCGACGGCATCGAGCCGGAGCGGCGCGACGAGGTGCGCGCGGAAGCCGAGCGCGCGCGAGAGCTCCGCCAGCCCCGGCTGATCGCTGGCACTGTAGGACGCCGCCGGAAGACCGCCAATCAGCGACGACACCAGCCGTTGCGTCCCGTCCTCGGGCGTGAGCTCCCAGAGCACGCCGGCGACGTCGCTCGGCGGCATCGTCCACGTCGTGCCCTTGCGCACCAGTTCCAGGCGCAGGCCCGCGGTCGGACGGAGTGGTGCGATGTGCTGTTCGACGTCTGCGCCGCGGTGGTAGACCGCGATCGTCAGGACGTCGGCTGGCGCACTCGTCTCGGGAGCAGAGAGAGGTCGCGTTCGTCGCCCAAGCATGGTCGCGCTATCTGAGGAGGGTGAGATCGCGCATGCGAAACGGCCACACTATACCACGGCATCTTGCTTGTGCTCAGGAAGTTAGCGGCGCCG
>JAWKHR010000068.1:0-28874 GCA_041394725.1 Vicinamibacterales bacterium
ACCGGGTCTGCATTTCGCCGGGCAGGTCCGTTTCGACGCGACGACGTTGACACCACCCGACGTCACCACGCTCAGGGCCTCGCTGTTTCCCGAAGGCATCGGCCTGGCGGCCTCGACGTCCTCGAGTGGCGTGGTCACGATCCTCGGCAACGCCGCGGTGCCGCGCAACACCACGCTCGACGCCGACGGACGCTTCGACCTCCCGGGGCAGCTCCCGGGCCGGTACTTCGTCTCGGTCTCGCTCGCGCCGACCACGGGCTGGTGGCTGCGATCCGCGATGGCGGGCGGCCGCGACCTGGCCGACGACGGTCTCGAGCTGGACGACACGGACGTGACCGGCGTCGTGATCACCTACACCGATCGCCACTCGGCGCTGACCGGCGTCCTCGAGACGGCCGGGGGCGCGCCGGCCGCCGACTACTTCATGGTCGTCGTGCCGGCGGACCGATCGCTCTGGCGGCCGAACGCGCGCCGGATTCGATCGACGCGTCCGGACACGACGGGCGCGTTCGCGTTCCGCGATCTGCCGGGGGGCGGGTACCTGCTGGCGGCATTGACCGACGTCGAGCCGAGCGACCTGGGCCAGACGACGTTTCTCGAGCAGGTGGCCGCAGAGGCCATTCCGGTCACGATTCGCGACGGCGAGACGACCGAGCAGCGCGTGCGGATCGCCGGCGGGGGCGAGCGGCGGTGAGCGAGGGCCGGCGGCCTACTGGCCGTCGCGCGAGAGGCGCATCTGCAGCGAGACGTCCGGCCCCTCGTCGGGGTTGGCGTACATGGTCCCCGTGACGCGGTCGGTGAAGCGCTTCAGCGCCAGCTCGGACTCGCGCGACGTCAGCGGCGCGCCGCCGGCGCGCTGCACCATCTCGGTCGCGAACCGCACGAAGTAGTCCGCGAACGACGCGACCTCGGGACGATCGAGCGCGCTCTTGCGCACGTAGACGAACAGCGGCCGCGAGAGCGGCCGGTAGACGCCCCGCTGGACGTTGGTCAGCGTCGGCTCGATCGGGCCGGGCCCGATCTGCTCGTCGAGGTCGTCGATGGCCACCGCGTCGAGCCGCTCCTCCTGCTGCTCGTAGTACGTGAACCCGACGTAGGCCAGGGCGTCCTCGTCGGCTTCGACCGCGCTGATGATCTCGTTGTCGTCCACGTGCGGCGAGTAGTCCTTCCGGCTGGCCTTCGGCGCGCCGCTGATGACCTCGTTGAAGTAGTCGAACGTGCCCGACTCGTCATCGGGCCCGACGAGGTGGATCTCCCGGTCCGGCCAGTCCTTGCGCACCTGGCTCCACTTCGTGACCGTGCCGTCCGCCGCCGGCTCCCAGAGGGCCCGGAGCTCGGCCGTGGTCATCGACGTCGCCCACGTGTTCGCGCGGTTGACGACGACGCTGATCGCGTCGTACGCAATCGGGATCTCGAGGAACTCGACGCCCGTCGCCTGGCACGCGGCGATCTCCTGCGGCGTGATGTGGCGCGACGCGTCGGCGATGTCGAGTTCCCCGGCACAGAACCGGCGCAGGCCGACGCCCGTGCTCGACAGCGTCACCCGGACGGTGCGCGTCGGATGCTTGCGGAGGTACTCGCCGGCCGCCGCCTCGGCAAACGGCAGCACCGTGCTGGATCCGTCGACGAGCACCGGATCCCCGGGAGGCTCGGACGTCCCGCAGGCTACCGACCCGGGCACGGACGCGACGATCAGGAAGAAGAGGAGGGCGTATCGAGACGACATCCCCATAGGCTACCAGAAGGGGGTCACCGCGCTGTAACACCGGGCGGTCACGCCCGGCTGGCACCGGGACCGCCGGCGGCGGCAGCCCGCTCAGGCCGACGCGCGAAGCTCGCGACGGGTGGCGAGCAGGTGCCGCACCAGCACGCGCGCGAGGCACGGCGGCTGCGCGGTCCCGGACAGCGCACGATTCCCTGAGACCCTCGCGGCGCTTCCGTCGTCGAATACCGTCATGCGAGAGTCCACCGCCACCCGTCTTCGCCGCTCGATGCTGCTCACCGCGTGCGCGCTGGGGCTGTCGTCCGCGCCGCTCGCCGCCGGGCAATGGCCGTCGTTCCGCGGGGCGCACGCCTCCGGCCTCGGCCACGGCGCGCCGCCCGCCGAATGGAACATCGCGTCGGGCGATCGGATCGCCTGGCGCGTGCCGATTCCCGGCCTCGCGCATTCGAGCCCGATCGTCTGGGGCGACCGCGTCTTCGTCACGACGGCGGTGGACCTGAGCGGCGCGACCGGCGCGGTGACGCTGGGCGCCGTGGACCGCGCGGGCATCGACCCGGCGCGCGACGTCGGCGAGCACGAGTGGCGCCTGTACGCGCTCGACCGCGCGACGGGCCGCGTCGTGTGGCAACGGGTCGCCCACCGTGGCGTGCCGCGCGTGCGCCGGCACGTCAAGGCCAGCCACGCCTCCGCCACGCCCACCACCGACGGACGCGCCATCGTCGCGCTCATGGGGTCGGAAGGCCTCTTCTGTTACGAGATGGACGGCACACTCCGCTGGCGGTCGGACCTGGGCGTGATGGACGTCGGGCTGGTGGACGACCCGACCTACCAGTGGGGACCGGCCAGCTCGCCGGTCATCGCCGGGGACCTCGTGATCGTCCAGAACGACCAGCATCGGAACTCGTTCCTGGCCGCGTACGACCTGGCGACGGGCCGCGAACGCTGGCGATCGGCGCGCGAGGAACTGCCGTCGTGGGCCACGCCGGTCGTGGCGGAGGTCGCCGGCCGGACGCTCGTCGTCACCAGCTCGCCACGCGGCCTGCGCGCGCACGACGCCGCCACCGGCCGCGAGGTCTGGCGATACGCTGACGCGACCGAGGTGAAGGTGCCCTCCCCCATCGTCGCCGGCGACGCGGTGATCATCACGGGCGGCTACGCGCCGGGATCGCGCCCGACGGTCGCGATTCCCCTGGCGGCGCGCGGCGTGGTGACCGACGCCGCGCTCCGCTGGCGCATCCCGCGCGGGTCGCCGTACACGACGACGCCGATCGTCGTGGACGGTCTGCTCTACATGGTGACCGACGCGGGCATCCTGTCGGCCTACGACGCCGGCACCGGCGCGCGGATCTACCAGCAGCGGCTGGGCACCGGCGCGAGCGGGTTCAGTGCGTCGCCGGTCTCGGCCGCGGGCCGGATCTACTTCACCAGCGAGGACGGCGACGTGTACGTCGTCGCGGCGGGACGCACGTTCCGGCTGATCGCGACGAACGGGCTCGACGAGGTCGCGCTCGCGACCCCGGCCATCGACGGCAACCTGCTGATCTTCCGCGGGCGCAGCCACCTGGTGGCCATCGGATCGCCGGCCGCGTCGTGAGCGGCCGTGCGATCATGCCCGCATGCCCGGCCTGGCTCCGGCCCCGCGGCTCTGGCGCATGCGGCGCCGGCATCATCACATCGACGCGACGCTCGCGCGCGCGGGCGCCGCGTGGCAGCTGACGTTCCTGCGCAACGACCAGCCGATGATCGTGTGGCGCTACGACGACGAGGCCGCGGCGCGCGCGGAGGCGGACCTCAGGCGGCGGGACCTGGAGCGGGCCGGCTGGACGTCGCACTGGTGAGGCCCGCCCGCACGAAGACCAGCGGGGCCAGCGCGACGACGCTCGCGAGGACGCACAGCAGCACGTAGCCGACGGCCGACAGCAGCACGCCCGAGGCCAGCCCGGCGGCCGCCGCGGCGCCCCAGACGGCCGAGTCCACGCGCCCCTGCACGCGGACGCGGTGCGCGAGCGGCGTGCTCTCGGTGAGCAGTGCGCTGCCCGCGACGAAGCTCGCGCACCAGCCGAGGCCGAGCAGGAACAGCGCGAAGGCCATCAGCGCCGATCCCGGCGCGACGGCGGCCGCCAGCACGCCCGAGGCAACGAGCAGGACGATGCCCGCGCCAATCGTCGCGACCGCGCCGATGCGATCGCTCACGACGCCGACGAGCGGCGACAGCGCGAACATCCCGAACGTGTGCGACGCCAGCACGACGCCCACCGGTCCCAGGCCGAGGCCGCCGTGCCGGATGTGGATGGGCGTCATCGTCATGATGAGCACCATCACGACCTGGCTCACCACGAGCGCGACCACGGCGAGCCGCACGCCCGCCGGCCGGCCGGCGTCGTCGTCGGGCCAGGACGCGGTGCCGGGATCCGGCCCGGGGTGACCGAGGGCCGCCGGGAACAGCAGCCGCAGGATCAGGCCCGCCAGCGCGAACGCGACGGCCGTCACGAGAAACGGCCCCGAGGCCTCCGGCAGGCCGAGCGCGACCGTGCCCCGACGGGTGACGTCGAGCAGGAGCGGGCCGGAGACGGACCCGAGGGCGGCCGCCCACACGTTCCAGCCGATCGCCGCGGACCGGCGCGACGCGTCGTACAAGTCGGCGGCCACGTAGCGCGACAGGCGGCTCGCCGAATAGCCGCCGCCGACCGCGAAGATGCCGGCGACCATCAGCGGAAACCGTCCCAGGCCCGCGGCCACTGCGCCGAAGAGCGCGGCGACGCTCCCGCTCCAGTACGCCAGCACGAGCGCGCGCCGCCAGCCGTGCCGCGTCGTCACCCCGGGCAGCAGGCTCGTGCCGAGGGCGACGCCGGTCGTGGCGAGCGCCGTCGGCAGGCCGGCCCATCGGGGCGACCCGAGCAGGTCCTCCGCCGCGAGCGGCGCGAAGACGATGAGAATCGTGTAGCCGATGGCGGACGTGGCGACGCCGGCGAACAGCGCGAGCGCCGCGCGGCCCGGGTGCGCGGGCCGCGAGCCGGAGAGCGGTGCGCCCATTACCCGGGGTTCCGGGATGACGTCACGCGGCGAAGTTCGACCGAGACAGTCGCCGGGCGCCGGGCGATCGATGCGCGCCACGGATAGTCCCAGTCGCCTGTCGGCTCGAGCGGCACGACCTCGCCGCCCACGCGCAACTCCCAGGTCCCGTCGTTCGGCGCGCCGAGCCGGATCACCGTCGTGTGCGCGTCTCCGGTGCGGTTCTCGAGCGTGAAGGCGATCCGGTCGAGCGCCTTGGCGACCGTGATCGGCTCGCCCGCCGCGAAGCCGTCGCGATCCACCTCGATCTTCACGCGGCGGACGCTCTCGGCAAACGGCAGCCCGGGGTCGGGGATCACGACGTCGAACCGGCGCCGGAGGCCGTCGCGTGGCTCGACGTCGAGCGTGTCGCCGCGGTCGGTCATCGCGCCGCCGTAGGCGAACCAGCCGAAGACCGGGTCGCGGGTGACGATGGTCGCGGCGGACCGGAGGGCGCCGCCGAAGCCGAGGTCGATCTCGCCGTCGTAGTGCCACGGCCCGCGCGGTTCCATCACGCCACCCGGATAGCTGGACCCCATCCACGCGCTCCCCACCTTGGCCGACATGAACTGCCAGCCCGCGGCGCCGTCGTTCTGCGCGCCCGGGAACCAGAAGCCGTAGTTCGTATCGGGCCGGCCGGTGTTCATCAGCGCCCACGAGCTGAGGTACGACGCGTAGCCGAGCTGCAGCCAGTCGTACGGCCGCGGCGCGAAGTCCAGGCCGTAGTCGAGGACGCCCCAGCCGCCCATCGCCGCCATGTAGCTCACGCCCGGATCGGCGCCGAGCGTGTAGTAGGCCGGGTTCAGCCACCCGCGGACCGCGAGGCCCGAGGCCAGCTGGCGATCCATGAACGCGCGCGAGTCCTCGCGCCGCACGAGCGGGTGCGAGTACCACGTCTTCAGGCGCAGGTCGAACCAGAGGTGGTCGTCGGGCGCCATGTCGTGCGTCGCGCCGTACTTCGCGAACGCGTAGGTGGACTCGAAGGCGGTGCGGTCGAACGCGTATTCGGACCGGAACGGGTACTGGTCGTCGTAGACGAAGTACTTGACCTTCTTCTCCCACTCCTGCCGGAGCCAGTCGGCCTGCGTCGCGTAGCCCTCGGCGCGCAGCGCGTCGATCAGGTCGAGGACGACGAGCTCGTTGTAGAGCCCCCACTTGTACGTGTCGTAGTAGTCCGGGTAGATCTCGTACGGATAGGTATAGAACGCGCGCGCCGTCTCCCAGGCGCGCGTGAGGTAGCCCGTCGCGTCGAGGTAGGTCGAGTACTGCGGGTAGCGCTTCGCGATCTCGTACATGTGGAAATACAGCATCACGACGTGCGGGTAGTCGTAGCTCCGCCACACGTGTTCGCGCGAGAGGTCGCGGAGCGCGGTCGCGTTGTTCGCCAGGTGCTCGGCGTAGTCCTTCCGGCGTTCCGGGTCCCGGTTCACGTACCAGTTCGGCGTGCCGTAGATGCCGTACGGATAGGGCCGCTCGTCGTCCTTCCGCTGGAGCCCGCCCCAGACGAAGTGCTCGATGTAGTACTCGAGCGAGGCGATTTCCTTCGGGTCGGGGAACACCGCGTTCTTCGCGGCGAGGAACGGCGCCTTGGCCAGGCCGGGGTCGTCGCACGTCAGCGCGTAGACCATCCGGTCGAGGAAGATGTCCGGGTCGTCGATGGTGCGGACGACGCCGGCGCGGGCGTCGTACGGACCGTAGACGCCGTCCCACCACTTCGACGGATCCTTGATCTGCTGGCGGTTCACGAGGAACGCCGCGCGCTTCCTGATGAGCGTCTCGAGCGGCTCGGTGACGAAGAACTCGAGGACCGTGTGCCGGCCGCCGTCGTGGTCGATCGTCAGCAGGTTCTCGCCGAGCCGCCGGAACGTCACCTCGTAGACCTGGTGGTCGGGCGGCGGATCGACCTCGGGAGGCCCGAGACGGCGAATCGTCGTCTGGTCGGGGAATTCAGCGCGCAGCGCGCCGACCGTCGCGGTCGTGTGGAGCGAGACCCGCGCGGTCAGGTCCTCGGGCACCGTCATGCCCGGCACGACGCGGACGTCGAACAGGCCGTTGCGCACCAGCAGGTCGCGCAGCGCGTCGTAACTCGACGCCCACTCCATCCGGAAGCCGTACGACACGCGCCCGCCCGCCGGAATCGTGCGCGACGTGTGCGGCTGGCGCCACGTGCCGCGCGTCTCCTCGCCGCCGGTCCGCTTCGAGTGGACGAACATCCGGCCGCCGGACCGTCCGCCCGCCGTCCAGTACTCGAGCGACGTGCCCGGCCGGACCGTGACCAGCAGGAACGGCGGCGCGCCGGAGGCGCGCATGTAGAAGAAGAACGACCCGTGACCGGCGATGAACTGATGCTTGAGGAAGCCGCGCTCGAAGATCTGCGCGGGCGTCGCGCCCGACGGCCCGGCGACGGGGATCTCGATGCCGAGGTCGCCGATCTCGACCGGCGTCCGGCCCGTGGCCGCGAGATCGATCGTCCAGTCGAGCGCCGCGCCGTCGGTGCGGTAGGTCTCGGTGACCTGCAGCGGGCCGCCTCGCGACGTGTAGCTGACGCGCCCGTCGGCCGGATCCGCCGCGAGGTCACCCCGCGGCACATCGGTCCACGCGCCGTCGCCGGTGCGATACGCGACGGTCAGCCCGAGTGTCGGCGCCGCGGCGTTGCCCCGGCCGCGCCCGCGCCCTCCGCCACCGGCCGCCGTGAGCGTGGCGCCGAACGGGTCGTGCGGGTTGGCGAGCGACGAGATGCCGCGCGCGTCGTAGTCGAAGCGGAAGTCGCCGCGGTCGATCGCCGCCGCGTCGGCGCCCTGGGCGATCGTCGCCGCGCTGCCGCCCTGGGCGATCGCCGCCGCGTCGGCGCCCTGGGCAATCGTCGCCGCGCTGCCGACCTGGGCGATCGCCGCTGTGCCGGCGCTCTGCGGGCGTGTCGCGACGCCGGCAGCCGTGGCGGCCGATTGCCCGGCCGGACGCGCAGGCACCGCCGCCAGTCCCACCGCGATCGCCAGGCCTGCCGCGCCGTTGAACACGAGAAGCGTCCGTCGCATCGCCGGAGAATAGCAGAGCGGATGCCGGCCGGCGGGCACCGGGACCGGGCGATCGCAGTTTCGTCGTCAATGACAACCGTGTCGTCTCACACGGGCCCTCGCCCCGCCTCGAGGTCGCCGCGTCCCCGGACTGACCGGCGGCCTGGTGGCGTCGCGGGACAGAACGGTGATCCGGGTACGCTTCGCGCTGCGGCGTCGACGAAATCGTACGACGCGTACGATCGCGGCGATTCACGCCGGACTCGGTCGCGTGCCATCGACGGACAATTTCGAAATTCCTGGGAAATACCGTGTGCAGCAGTGTGCAACGACCGTGAAAACTAGCGCTAGCCTGAGGAACAGCACACGAGCGATCTCGGATCCTCCCCAGCGGTCCGAAGCGTTGCGGAGAGCGATATGCCACGTCGATCGTTCCGGACCCTTCCGCTGGCGGCTCTGACCGTTGCCGTCACCCTGCTGGCGGCCCATCCGGCCTCGGGCCAGATCCTGGCCCGGCTGCCCATCGACCTGCTGGGACTGTTGCGTGGCGAGGCGTCCTCGGCCCGCATCACGGTGATCGTCGAAGTGCCGGAATCCGTGGTGGCGCCGCTGGCCGAGGCGCACGGCTTGACCGTCGAGAAGCGGCTGCTGGCGGGCGCCGTGCTGACGGGCACCGCGGATCAGATTCGCGCGCTGGCCGGCGACCCACGTGTCGCCTCCCTGGCCATCGATCGCCCCGTCGTGGCGACACAGACCACCGATACCCGCGCCACCGGCGCCGACGATGTGTGGCCGCGCGGTCTGTCGCTGCTCGGGGGCTCGGACGGCGTCGACGGTCGGGGGATTGGCGTCGCGGTCATCGACTCGGGCATCACCCCGCACCCCGACTACCTCGGCCGCGTCCTGGCGTCGAGGGACTTCGTCGTGCCGGGCGGTGACGGGCGCGATGCGTACGGACATGGCACGCACGTCGCCGGCATCATCGCGGGCAACGGCACGGCAAGCCTCGCGCTGAACCGGCGACTCTACAAGGGCATGGCCCCGGCCGCGCAGCTGATCAACCTGCGTGTGCTCGATGGCGACGGAACCGGCGTCACCTCGGACGTGATCGAGGCCATCGACTGGTGCCTGCAGAATCGCACCCGGTTCAACATCCGCGTCATCAACCTGTCTCTGGGACATCCGCCCTTCGAGGCGCCCGCGGACGACCCGCTCGTGCACGCGGTGACGCGTGCGGTCGCGGCAGGGCTGGTCGTGGTGACGTCGGCCGGCAACGACGGGAAGCTGCCGGACGGTACGCTGGTCGTCGGCGGCATCGTCTCGCCCGGCGTGGCGGCGGACGCGATCACCGTCGGGGCGGTCAATACGCGCGGGACCGTGCGACGATCCGACGACCTGCTCGCGACGTGGAGTTCGCGCGGGCCGGCCGGCCTCGAGTCGTCCCCGGAGACCTGGCTGCTCAAGCCCGACCTGGTCGCACCGGGCAACGCCCTCGTGTCCACGGCCCAACCGGGGAGTCGTCTCTGGGAGGACCTGCCGGACCGGCGCCAGCGCGGCATCGGCGGCGGCTACCTCGTGCTCTCGGGCACGAGCATGGCGACGCCGGCGGTCTCCGGCGCGGTCGCCCTCCTGCTCGACGCGCGTCCGGACCTGCGTCCGGCCGACGTCAAGTTCCTGCTCCAGGTCACGGCGCAGCTCCTGCCGCGCTACGGCCTGATCGAGCAGGGCGCCGGCATGCTCAACGTGTCGCTCGCGCTCGCCGTCGCCCACGCGCGTCCGGGCGGCCCGATGCCGACCTCGTCGTGGATTGCCGGCGAGCGCATCGATGCGGGCGGGCTCTACTTCACGCAGGCGGGCGGCACCAGCCTCGTATCGGGCATCCAGGTCGACTGGAACGGCCGGACGTGGCCCGGCAATACGGCCGCGTTCGGCGCCACGACGCTCTGGAGCAACGGCGACGTCTGGGGCACGAGCCTGGTCTGGGGCAACGGCCTGGTCTGGGGCAACGGCCTCGTCTGGGGCAACAGCCTCGTCTGGGGCAACAGTCTCGTCTGGGGGAACAGCCTCGTCTGGGGCAACAGCCTCGTCTGGGGGGACGGCCTCGTCTGGGGTAACGGTCTCGTCTGGGGGAACGCGGACCGCGGCGGCGCGCGATAGCGCCGCGAGCCCGCAGGACCGCGGGTGGCCTGGATATCTCCATAATGGAGTGATACTCTCCACCGCGGAGAGTGCCATGCGCGACCACGCGGCCGACTTCCTGCCGTTGACCCACCTCGCCTTCCACGTCCTCCTCGCCCTGGCCGAGGGCCCGGCCCACGGATACGCCCTGGTCCGAGACGTCCGCGATCGATCCGGCGGCGCGATTGACCCCGGCACCGGATCCTTCTACTCGGTCATCCGCGGCCTCGGCGACCAGGGCCTGCTCGCCCCGACCGCCGCCCCGGACGACCGCCGCGACGAGCGCCGACGCTACTACGCCATCACACCGCTCGGCCGGCGCGTGCTCGACGCCGAAACGTCCCGCCTGAAGGGCCTGATCCGCGAGGCCGAACGCCGCCGCGCCCGCCAGGCCGCCGCGCGAGGGACGCGATGACGATGTTCGAGCGGGGGTACCGACGACTGCTGCGGTGGCTTCCGCCCCGCGTGCGCGAGGCCTGGTCCGACGACATGGCCCGACTCGCCGTCGAGCGCCTGGCCGACCGCCGTGGCCCCGCCCGCATCGCGTGGGCCGTCCGCGAACTGCTGGACCTGGTCGCCACGGTCCGCCGAGAGCGCCGCGCCGATCGCCGAGCCGCCCGGCCGGCCGCGCCCTCGTGGCAGGCCGATCTGCGCCACGCGGTCGCGGGCCTGCGCATGCGCCGCGGCCTGGTCCTCTCCGCGACGCTCATGCTCGCCGGGGGCCTCGGCGCCGCCACCATGGGATTCGGCCTGTGGTCGAGCGTGCTGCTCCGGCCGCTGCCGTACGGCCAGCCCGATCGCCTGGTCCTGATCTGGGGGTTCGTCCCGCACCTGCAGGTCGGCTTTCCCGAGATTCCGCTGCACGGCCTGCGGCTGCGCCAGTACCGCGACGGGATCGCCGGCGTCGCGTCGCTGGAGGGCTTCAAGGCCGACGTGTTCAACCTCGCGGCGGACGGACAGCCGGACGCCGAGCGTGTGGACGCCCTGCTGACGACCGCCGGACTGTTCGACACGCTGCGCGTCGCGCCCGAGGCCGGACGCTTCTTCCGCCCGGGCGAGGACGCCCCGGGCGTCGCGTGCGTGGCCGTCATCGGCCACGGCCTGGCCGTCCGCCGCTTCGGCGCCGCGTCCGATGCGGTGGGACGGGTCGTCCGGCTGAACGACCGGCCCTGCACGCTCGTGGGCGTGGCGCCACGCGGCTTCGACTTCCCGCGCGGCGGCGAGATGCCCGCGAGCTTCCAGTACCCGACGCACACCGATCTCTGGGTCGCGTCGCCGCCGCCGATGACCGGCCCCTCGGACCTGACGGTGATGGGGCGACTCGCCGACGGCACCACCACCGAGGCCCTTCAGGCGGAGCTCGATGCGTTCGCCCTCCGCGCCGACGAGGCGGTCCCGGCCAGCCGCGGCTGGAACGGCGTGCGCGTCGTGCCGCTGACGGCGCAGGCCACGCCCGGCACGGTGGTGCTGACGGTGCAGGCGATCGCCGGCGCGGTCGGCGTCCTCCTGCTGGTCTCGATCGGCAACGCGCTGCAGCTGTTCCTGGTGCGCGGCGTGGGCCGCCGGACCGAACTGGCCGTCTGCGCCGCGCTCGGCGCGACCCCCGCGCGACTCGCGCGTGCCCTGGTACTCGAAGTCGGGCTCGTCGTCGGCGCGGCGGCGGCGATCGGGCTCGGACTCGCGGCGCTGGCCGTGTCGCTGGCCGCGCGCTTCGGGCCGGAACGGTTTCCGCGTCTGTCGGACGCCTCCCTGGGCGGCGGCGCCATCGCCGTACTGGCCGGCCTCGCGGCGGTGGCCGCCGGCGTGATCGTCGCGGGATCGTGGTGGCTCGTCGCCCGCGCCTCGGGCACCGACGCGCTGCGCGGCGGCACGCGAGGCAGCACGCAGCAGCTGCGCCCGGCGCGCCGGGTACTGGTCTTCGCGCAGGTGGGCCTCGCCGTGATGCTCATCACCGCGTCGGGCCTCCTGCTCCGCAGCCTGGTCTCGCGCCTGCAGGTGGATCCGGGATTCGATCCGGACGGCGTGGTGACGTTCGAACTCACGCTGCCGCCGGAGCGCTTCCCCGAGATCCTGCGCGGTCCGCGCCCGGCCTCGCGGCCTCGCGTCGTCCAGGCCGTCGACGACGTGCTGGCCCGGCTGCGCCGCCTTCCCGGCGTGACCGATGCCGCGATGGGCAAGCCGCTGCCGATGACCGGCGCGCAGGAAGCCAGCGTCTTCGTCGCGGAGCAGCTGCCGCCGCCGGCGGCCGGTGCCACGCCCGTCGCCGAATACATCGTCGTCAGCGACGACTTCTTCCGCACGCTGGGCACGCCGCTCGAGGACGGCCGGGAGTTCACCGGCGCCGACCGCGAAGCCAGCGAGCCCGTGGTCATCGTCAACGCCGCGCTCGCGCGACAACTCGAGGCGGCCGGACCGGCCGTCGGCCAGCGCCTGAAGCTCGGCGGATCCCTGGCCTCGCCGGCGCCGTGGATGCGCGTCGTGGGCGTGGCCCGCAACGTCACGCGCTATCGCCTCGAGGACTCGCCGGGACCCGCGATGTACGTGCCGTACACGCAGGGCGGCTACCCGTCGCTGGCCACCGTGCCGTTCGCCGTGCGGACGACGCGGCGCGCGCCGCTCGACCTCCGGTCGGCCATCGAGGCCGCGGTGCGTGACGCGCGCGTGGACGTCCCGGTCGCGGCGGTCGGCCTGCTCCAGGCGCGCGTGCGGCGCGCGTCGGCCGATGCGCGATTCGCGACCGGCCTGATGATCGGCCTCGCGGCCATCGCGCTCGGCCTCGCCGTCACGGGCCTCGACGGCAGCATCGCCTTCTCGGTGTCGCAACGCACGCGCGAGCTCGGCGTGCGGGCGGCGCTCGGCGCGAGACCCGCCGATCTCGTGCGGCTGGCGGCGGGTGACGGCTGGCGGCCGGCCGCGGCGGGCACGCTGGCCGGCCTGGCGGCCGCCGTGGCCGCGGGCCGTGCGTTCGGCGCGCTGCTGTTCGGCGTCTCCCCCGCCGATCCGGTCACGTTCGTCGTGGTGCCGGTGCTGCTCGTCGGCATCGTGGCGGCTGCGTCGGTGCTGCCGGCCCGGCGCGCGGCGCGGGTCGATCCGCGCGAGATGCTGCACCGCGGCTGACGCGGCGGCCGTCTGCGGCCGTCTGCGGCCGCGACTGTATGCCCCCGCCCGCCGCGGGAAAACCCCCACCGCCGGCGGCCGGCCTCGCGGCACGCGGCGCGCGGATCGCACGACGCCGACGTCCGGGCACGTGGCTCGCCTCTTGCAGCGACGCGCACACCAGAATCTGTCGCAGCCTTTTCTCGCGGGGGCGTGGCTCATGTCCAGTCGCTTCCAGCACCACGGGCACGTGGTGCGCGTCGCGGTGCTCTTCGCCGCCGGGTTCCTCACCTTCCTCGTGGCCCGGGCGTGGCTGATCCCGGCCGACTTCGGTGTCTACGGCTTCTATCGCGCGGGCGCACTCGACGCGGTGCGGGCGCAGCCGATCAAGTACGCCGGGCAGACACCATGCCTCGACTGCCATGCCGAGGTGGACGAGCTGCGGCAGACGGAGCGGCATCGGAACGTGTCGTGCGAGGCGTGCCACGGTCCGTCGGCCGCGCACGTCGAGGACTTCTCGATCGCGCCGGCCACGCTCGACCCGCGCGCCCTCTGCCTGCGCTGCCACACCGCGCTCGCCGGCAAGCCCGACTTCATGCCGCAGATCGTCCCGGCCGACCACTTCGAGGATGCCGCGTGCACGGAATGCCACGCGCCGCACGCCCCGAAGCAGTGAGCGGAGCCCCCACATGGATCAGCATCGCCGCGACTTCCTCAGCCAGGCCGGCCAGTTCATCGTCCTGACCGGCGCCGCCTCGCTCGCGTGGGACGCCGTGCTCGCCGGCGCGCCGCAGGAGGCGCCCAACTACGTCACCACCGATCACTGGTGGGGGATGATCATCGACATCGAGAAGTGCATCGGCTGCGGCAACTGCGTCCGCGCGTGCAAGGCCGAGAACGACGTGCCGACCGACGAGCCCGGGTGCTACCGCACCTGGGTGGAGCGCTACCAGGTGCGGCCCGACGATCCCGACCACCCGATCGTGGACTCGCCCGACGGCGCGTACGACGGCTTCCCCGCCATCGACCAGCCCGGCGACGGCCTGAAGGTGTTCTTCGTGCCGAAGCTGTGCAACCACTGCGCGCACTCGCCGTGCGTGCAGGTGTGCCCGGTGGGCGCGACGTTCGAGAGCCCGGACGGCGTCGTGCTCGTGGACAAGGACCGGTGCCTCGGGTGCCGCTACTGCGTGCAGGCGTGCCCGTACGGCTGCCGGTTCATCGATCCGCGCACGCACACCGCCGACAAGTGCACGCTCTGCTACCACCGGATCACGAAGGGCCTGACGACCGCCTGCTGCGAGGCGTGCCCGACCGGCGCGCGGCAGCTCGCCGACCTCAAGAACCCGGACGACCCGGTGCACGAGTTCCTGCGCACGCACAAGGTGCACGTGCTCAAGCCGGAACTCGCGACGGGCGCGAAGGCCTACTACAACGGACTGGACGGATCCGTGCGCTAGCGCCGGAAAGGACCGCCATGCCAGGCGTCGAAGGCTACATCTACCCGAACGAGGTCGAGCTCCAGTGGAGCATCCTCATCGTCCTCTATCCGTACATCACGGGCCTCGTGGCCGGTGCGTTCATCCTGGCGTCCCTCGAGCGCGTCTTCAACGTCGTGGCCGTGCGGCCCACCTACCGGCTGGCGCTGCTGACCGCGCTCGCGTTCCTGATCGTCGCGCCGCTGCCGTTGCAGCTGCACCTCGGCCACCCGGAGCGCTCGTTCGAGATGTACCTGACGCCGCACCGCGAGTCCGCGATGGCGATGTTCGGGTTCGTCTACCTCTGGTACCTGATGGCCGTGCTCGTCCTGGAGATCTGGTTCGACTACCGGAAGGACCTGGTGCTGACCCGGCGCGCGAGCACCGGCCTGAAGCGGTGGGTGTACGGCGCGCTCACGCTCTGGTCCGACGACATCAGCGAGGAAGCGCTCCGGGCCGACGAGCGCATCGGCCGGATCATCACGATCGTCGGCATCCCGTCGGCGTTCCTGCTCCACGGCTACGTCGGGTTCATCTTCGGTTCCGTGAAGGCCAACCCGTGGTGGTCCACGCCGCTCATGCCGGTCGTGTTCCTCTTCTCGGCCATCGTCTCGGGCATCGCGGCGGTGATGCTGATCTACATGGGCCTCAGCCGCCTCCGGAAGGTGCCGATGGACATGCGGTGCCTGGACACGATCGCGTCGTACCTCTTCTACGCGTTCCTGATCGACTTCTCGCTCGAGATGCTCGACCTGATCCACCGGCTGTACGAGGCCGACGAGTCGCTGCAGGCACTGGATTTCATGGTGAAGACGCGCCTGTTCGTCTCGCAGATCGTCGTGCAGATCCTCGTCGGCACCCTGGTGCCGATCGCGTTGCTCGGCCTCACGCAGCTCGTGCGGTTCGGCGACGCGACGCGCCGGTGGATCTACGCATCGGCGGGCCTGCTGACGCTCATCGGCATCTTCGCCATGCGCTGGAACGTCGTGATCGGCGGCCAGCTGTTCTCGAAGAGCTTCCTCGGCTACACGACCTACAAGCTCGCGTTCGCCACCCGCGAAGGGCTGCTCCCGGCGATCCTCCTCATGCTGCTGCCGTTCGCGATCCTGGCGGTGCTCGTACGGGTCCTGCCGCCCTGGGAGAAGACCGACGCGCACGCGGGCGCGTGACGCGGACCCGCGGCGCGTCGCGCCGCCCGGGAGGTCGCCGTGGACGATCGCCTGCTCCGGATCGAAGCCCGGCTCGACGCGCTCGAGACCATCGTCGCGCGCCTGGACGACGCGATCGCGCACGTCCTCGCGGAGGCCGAGACGACCCGCGGCGCGGCGACCCCGGCGGCCATTCAGGCGCAGGCGAGCCCGGCCGCGGCCCACACGCAGGCGTCGCTGGCCGCCGCCCACGCGCACGCGGCCCCGGCCGCCGCCCTTCTTGAAACCGTCGAGGACGCCGTCACGATGGCGCCCGGCGCCCTTCGTGCCGTGGCCCTCGCCGCCACGCCGGCCGTCGCCGCGCAGGCCGGCGCCGCGCAGGCCGCCGCCGCGCTCGAGCCAGCGCCCCCGGCCGCGGCGGTCGCGGACGGAGCCACCGCGGAGGGTGAACTGCTCCGCTGGCTCACGTTCGCCGGACGGACGCTGATGGCGTTCGGCGGCGCGTTCCTGCTGCGGGCGTTGACGGAGGCCGGGCGGCTGACGCCCGTGACCGGGATCGCGTTCGGCCTCCTCTACGCGGCCGGTTGGTACGTCGCGGCCGATCGCGCGGGCCGGCGCGGGCACCGGCTGAGCGCGGTCTTCCACGGCCTGACCGGCGCGCTCGTCGCCCTTCCGCTCGTCGTCGAGGCCGCCGCGCGCTTCCACGTGCTCGGACCGAGGAGCGGCGCCGCGCTGCTGGCGACGATCACGCTGGTCAGCGTGGGCATCGCCGCGACGCGCGGCCTCCAGAGCCTGGCGGCGATCGGCGTGCTCGGCGCCACCTTCGTCGGTCCCACGGTCGCCTCCCTCACGGGAGGCTGGGCGTGGATGCTCGTCACCTGCACCGGGCTGGTCCTCGTGGCGTGGTGGCTGAGCGAGGCAAGGGCCTGGCCCTGGGTGAAATGGCCGCTCGTACCGGCCACGCTGTTCGTCGCGCTCGGTCTCGGATCCCGCGCGATGGCGGTTCCCCCCCTCGACGCGCCGCCGACCGCGGTCGCCGCGCACCTCGTGTTCGTGACGATGACCGTCGGCGCCTTCGCGTACCGCGCGGTGGCGCGGAGTCGGCGCATCCAGCTGTTCGAGGTGGTGGTGGCCGCGATGGCCCTGGCGCTCGGCCTGGGCCTCGCGCTGGCCGAGGTCGATCGCATGGGCGCGGCGGGGACGCTGGCCGCGATCGGGCTCGCGAGCGCGCTCGGCAGTTCCGCCGGCTACGCGCTCGCGCTCGCCGTCGTCGGCCGGCGCGAGGGCCGCGGGCCGACGTACTACTTCCTCACGTCGGTCGCGCTCGTCCTGCTGGTGGTGGCGTGCGGCGCGCTGCTCGACGGCGCCGCGCTGGCGTCGACGTCGGCGGCCATCGCGCTCGTGCTGACCTGGCTCGGATCGACGAGGGCGCTGCCGACGCTGACCTTGCACGGCGCCGTGCTCGCCACGGCCTCGGCGGTGATCTCGGGACTGCTGGCGATGGCCGTGCGAGTCTGGACCGGTGACGGCGACGGCTGGCCGGACGTGGACGCGACCAGCGGACTCGCGTTTCTGGCGGGCGTCGCGTGCCTGGTGATCCCGAGGCCGGTACGCCAGGACCGCCCGGCGCTCCTGGCCGCCGTCGGCCGTGGCTTGATCGCCGCGCTCGTCGCCGTCGCGGCCGGCGGGCTGGTCGTGCGGGCGGTCGCCCCCCTGGTCGCGGGCACGCCACCCGCGCCGGGACCGCTGGCGACGACACGGACGGTGATCCTGTCGGTCTCGGTCCTGCTGCTGGCGCTCGCCGCCCGGTGGCCGCGGACCCGGGAACTGGGTTGGCTCGTGTATCCCGCGCTGGCCATCGGCGCGATCAAGTTCGTGGCGGAAGACGTCTGGCGGTCCAGTCCGTCGACCCTGTTTCTCGCGCTGGCGGCGTACGGCGCGGCGCTGGTCGTCGGGCCGAGACTCGCACGGCGGTGAGGAGGCCGGCCGCGGCGCGGCGGTGCGCCCCCCAGGCCGACGGAAAAAAGGGGCGGCTGCCTTCCGGCAGCCGCCCCGCTACGTCCGTCAGGACGAACGCGTGTCGTGACGTCAGTGCTTCCTGCGGATCACCCGACGACGTCCGGCCACGAGCAGGCCCGACCCGAGCAGCAGCAGGGTCGTCGGCTCCGGCACCGGCGTTTCCTCGGTGCCGGGCTCGGTGAACCCGGTGGCGATCACGGTCCAGTCACCGAAGTGACCACCGGACGTGTTGCCGTTGGTCTGAAGCGCGAAGTAGCCCTGGGCACCAAAGTACGCCGGGTCGTAACTCTGGTGATTGAAGCAGCCTTCCGAGTACGACGCCGCGAACCCGAATGCGAGACCGCTCGCCGTCGACACGCCCGGATCCTCACAGATGATTCCGCCGATACCGGTCGTCACGCCGGGTCCACCCGCGAAGCCCAGGATCGGATCCCAGAAGGGATCACCGGCGTAGTCGCCGACGGCGATGTTGCCGCCCGCGGCGAAGTACGACTGGAGGGCCGTCCCGGCCCCGGCGCCCGTCAGCGTCGGAGCGGGATCCGAACAGCAGCCGCTCGGCGAGTCGATGTAGATGCCCGCGTAGCCGCTGAGGTCGGACGACGAGGTGATCGACGAAGCCGCCGCGAAGTCGATCGAGACGTTGCCGTTCGTGTAGTTGGTGCTGCTCGCGCCCCAGTCGGAGAGGAACAGCACCTTGTTGCCCGGCGTGCCCGTGTAGTTCCCGATCTGATCCATGACGGGGTTGATGAAATCCGCATCCCCGTGGAACGAGATGACGTCGCTGCCTATCAGGAAGATCGTGGCCGCGTTCGCCTTCGCGCCCCACGCCAGTGCGGCCACGGCCATCGCGGCCGTCGCCAGGTACTTCCGCCAGGTGTTCATGTTGATCACCCTCCCGAGAGTCGCTACGAAACCAAGGAGCCCGTTCGGCCGGATTGCCTTGACGGGCTACCCAAAGACGCCGAAGGTTTTACAGTTTCGCAATTGGTGTACCACGGGCGATTCCGGACATTTGGGCGCAGAAAGGCCGGGAGGCTCCTGGGAAGTCGCCTTCGCACAGGTCTTTTGTCCGCGATCCAGGCCCGCGCTCGACTTGCCGCGGGCCCGGCCTGACGGAGGATTCTGCGCGGGGCTACCGCCCGTACCAGTCGCGCAGCCGGACGTCGATGCCCGTGCCCTCGAGGGCCCTGGCGAACGCGTTCACGTCCTGTCCGCGGTAGTGGTACGGGTAGACGATGGCCGGATGGAAGGCCTTCGCGCAGTCGGCGGCCTCGGCTGGCGTCATCGTGTAGGGCAGGTTCATCGGGAGGAAGGCCACGTCGATGTCCCGCAGGGCCTTCATCTCCGGCGTGCACTCGGTGTCGCCGGCGATGTAGATCCGCTTCCCGCCGAGCGTGAGCACGTAGCCGTTGCCGCGGCCCTTGTCGTGGAACAACTGGCCCGCCGACGGGCCGCGCGTGAGGTTGTACATCGGCACGGCCTCGATCCGGACGCCGGCCACGGTCTTCGTCTCGCCGTTGGCGATGACGGTCGCGCCGGGCAGCCGATCGGCGGCCGCCGCGGGGGCGACCACCGACGTGGATGGCGTGCCGAGCTTCTGCACGGACGCCGGGTCCAGGTGATCGCCATGGATGTCGGTGACGAGGATGAGTGTCGGGGCGTGCAGGCCGTCGAAGTTCGCCTGGGCGACGGGATCCACGTCGATGATCGCCTGGCCGAAGGCGATCTGGAGCGACGCGTGGTTGACGGGCAGGATCGTGATTCGCCCGCCGTCGGCGGGGATCTGATCCGGCGCGGGCCGTTGCGCCGTCGCCGCTCCCATCGTCATCGCTGCCATCGTCGCCGATGCCGACGCCATCGCGGCCGCACAGACGACGCCGAGCACTGTCCGCAGAACCATCGAACCTCCTCGCTCTCGCGCAGAGCCCCAGATCCTACCGGGGCCTCCGGTCCCTTTCGGGACTTTCGGGACTTCGGCCCCTCGGGACCTTCGGAACCTTGGCCCCTGGGCCCCCGGGCTCATTCAGGCCTCTCGACTACCGTCCCCCCATGGCTGGCATGTTCGGGATGATCCGCTCGGCGTTGGCGTAATAGAGCTTCTTCAGCACGTCGTCGGGCAGGCCCATGCCGTACATCTTCCAGAACGCGTGGTAGTCGCGGTAGTAGTCGAAATAGTCGTCGGTCGTCTCGAACACGCGCCAGTAGTAGGGGTACTCGGACGGCTGGAACGAGTCCTTGCCGAACAGCACGCGGTCCTGGTACTTGACCATGAAGTCGTGCGCGGTGCGCGGCTGGCGGCCGAGGTCGTAGAGCACGGCGCCGGCCTCGAGCAGGACGTTCGGGAACTCGTCGAGGAGCCTGGCCGCCCGGCCGAGGTCGTTGGCGTGCCAGCCGAAGTGCGCGGCGATGAAGGTCGTCTTGGGATGCCGGCGGAACAGGGTGTTCCGCTCGGTCATCAACTCCTCGAAGGTCACGTGGTCCGGCCCGTAGTTGCGCCGATCCGCGAAGAGCGAGAGCTCGAGCCAGCGCTCGTTGTGCATGTCGAGCGGCTGGAAGAACTCCTGGGGCTCGGCCGTGTGGATGAACGCCGGGATGCCGAGCCGGGCGCAGGCCTCCCAGACGGGATCGAGGGCCGGGTCGTCCACGCGCAGCCGCGAGCCGTCGGGCTTGCGGATGGTCAGGCCGAAGCTCTTGCTCACCTCGCCGACGCCGACGGCGCCGGCCTTCACGTCGGCCTCGAGTTGCGCGACCGCACGCTCGGCCCAGCCGGGTCCGACGTCCCGGAAGTTGATGCCGGTGAACATCCGGATGCGATCCCGATACGGGCTGTTGCGGACGAGGTCGAGCGTCTGCACGAGGCGGTCACCGGACGTGTTGTCGGCGCTGATGAACACGCCGACGCCGATCGCATCCAGTTCCTTGACGAAGGCGTCGAGGCTCTCGCGGCTGTTCAGGTTGCCGGCCGCGTGGCCGTGGACGTCGACAGCCGGATATTTGGCGCGTGGCACCAGGTGCTCTGGCGTGACGAGCGTCGATTTCGGCCGGTAGTCGACGATGCTGGGCGGCGGGAACTCCGGCGCCTGACAGCGACCGGGGCGCACCTCGGTCATGCCGGCAGGGCATTCCTCGCCCGGCTGGATCTGGACGCCGCCACCCCGCCCGCCTCGGCCCTGCCCCTGTCCGCGCCCCTGCCCCTGGAATTCCTGGGCGATGAGGGTCGGCACGGGCGTGAAGGTGAGAACGGCGCTCGCGGCGAGTCCGACGATGCCGAGCAGAACGACGGTGCGACGGGTCATGAATCCTCCGGAAGAACGGCCAATCGACAGGAGACGATGGCGACGATCTTACCGCCGAAACGACATCGCCGCTGGAAACGACACCGGGAGTCGTTAGCCCCATACCTTGGGCCGTACGTAGAACAGCCGGCACATGTAGTACCGGCTGTCCACTATTTGAGAAAAGACTCCCGGTGTCGTTTTCGGGAGTGTCGCTCGTGTCTGCTCAGAAGAGGCTCCACAGGTACTGGTTGGTCACTTCGTGGTGGAACTGGACTTCGGCGGCCTTGATGATCGCGCCGAGGGCCTTCGGGCAGCGGTCCGCCGACGCCAGCTTGAGGTCGGCGTAGCGCTGGTGCACCTCCGGACCGAGCAGGTCCGCGGCGAATTTGCTGCCCTTGAACAGCCGGATCGCGTCGTGGATGTTGTCGGGCAGGAACTTCGTGCGGGTCCGGCGGGTCTCGGCGTCCTCGTCGCCGAGTGGTCCCTCGAGCCCGGTCCGCAGCAGGACGTAGAGCGCGAGGTACGGATTCGCGTCCGGCGCGATCGACCGCACCTCGACCCGCGCCGAGTGCTGGTTGCCGATCGGAATCCGGACCATGGCGCCGCGGTTCACCGCCGACGCCTTGATCTGGTTCGGCGCCTCGAAATGCGGGTCCAGCCGCCGATACGCGTTCACGCTCGGGTTGAGCACCAGGCAGATCTCCTGCCCGCTGGCCAGAATGCGGTCGATGAAGTTCCAGCCCGGCTTCGAGAGGCGGTCCTGCCCCTTCGGGTCGAAGAACACGTTCTTGCCCTGCCGCGAGATCGACAGGTTGGTGTGCATGCCGTTGCCATTGACGCCCGTGACCGGCTTGGGCAGGAAGCTGGCCGTCATGTCGTAGAGCGCCGCCACCTGCCGGCACGCCAGCTTGTAGAGCAGCACCTGATCGGCCGCGATGTTGACCTCGCTGTACGAGTAGTTCATCTCGAACTGCGACGGCGCCACCTCGGGGTGGTCTTTCTCGTTCGCGAAGCCCATCGCGCGCTGGACCTCGGCCGCCGTATCGATGAACTTCCGCAGCGCATCACCCGGCAGCGAGTGGTAGTAGCCGCCGGTGCTGATGAACTCGAACTGTCGCGTCTCGTGATACCGCCGCTCGGCGTCGCGCCCCTTGAACAGGAACCCCTCGATCTCGTTCGCGGCGTTGAAGACCGTCCCGTCCTTCTTGAACCGCTCCTCGGTCCACGCCTTCAGCCGCGACCGCAGGTCCGCGACGTACGGCGTCCCGTCCTTCTCACGCACCTCCGCGAACACCAGCACCTTGCCCGACCCGAACACGTCCGACGGCAGGTGATAGAACGCGGGCCAGTCGATCGTCAGCCGCAGGTCCGACTCCGACTGCTGCGAGAACCCGCGGATCGACGACCCGTCGAACGTGAGGTTGTCGGCCGACTTGAGCAGGAACTTCTTGTCGTAGTCGAGCATGTGCAGCCGGCCCTCGAGGTCGGCAAAACACACCGTCACCGCCTTGATGCGCTTTTCGTCGGTGAGATACTTGACGTGCTTCTCCTGGAGCTTGTGCGCCGGCGTCCGCTTGAGGCGGGCCGCCTTGGTCGCCAGGTTCATCTCTTCAAGCTGGTCGTACGGAATTTCGAGGAAGTCGCGAAGGGCGTCGGAGGCCATGGCAGGTTCCACTCCTTGGAACAAAGATGGACGAATTTAGCATAAAACCATGACCGACAAAGCTAATTTTGGCTCAAACAGAGATAACGAAGATTCTTCAGGGCGTCCAGCCGGCCCGGAGCCGCCGGCCGACCACGGCCGGCCGGCCTCCCCCGCCGGGCCGGCGGCGCCGCGCCCCGGTGCCCCGCCGGTCCCCGGCCCGCCCGCGTGGCCCGCGGTCGCTCCGGTGGCCGCCACGCAAGCGCCGGCCGTCATCGACGCCTTCTGCGACGCCTTCCGCGACTACCCCGTCATGCGCCACGTGATCGGCCCGGCGGACCCGGACGACGCGGAACGCCTCCGCGCGCTGATCGAGCTGTTCGTCATGACCCGCGTCCGCCGCGACGACCCCATGCTCGCGATCGCCGACGACGATCGCCTCCTCGGCGCGGCCACCTTCACGGTGCCGGGCCCGGTCGAGCCCCTGCCAGAGACCGCCGCGCACAAACAGCGCGTCTTCGCCCGCCTCGGCGACGACGCCCGCGAACGGTACGAGGCCTTCGCGGCGTCCGGCAGCACCTTCTTCGCCGCGCTCGGACCCCACTATCATCTGAACATGCTCGGCGTGCGCCGCGCGGTCGCCGGCCGCGGCCTCGGCCGCCGTCTGCTCGACGCCGCCGCCGGCCTGTCGCGCGCGCATCAGGCCTCCACCGGCGTTTCACTGACGACCGAGAACCCGCGCAACGTGCCGCTCTACGAGCACATCGGCTTCCGCGTGGTCGGGCACGCGCGCGTCGCCCCGACTCTCGAGTCGTGGGGACTGTTCCTGGAGACCGGCTGAGCGACGGCCGCGCAGACGAGGACGAGGACGAGAGTCAGCACGCGGCCCCGGACGAGGACGAGGCCGATGGCCTAGCGCCGCCCGATGGCGATGAGGCTGCCGGCGGTCCGCACGTACAGCGTGCCGCGCGAGATCGCCGGCGTCGCCATGATGAGGTCCCCCATCGGGAACGTGCCGACCGCCTCGAACGCGCTCCCGGCCCGGACGACCGTGACGTCGCCATCCTCGCTGCTCAGATAGATCAGCCCATCGGCGGCGACGGGCGACGCGCTGAAGCCGCTGCCGGGGTGCGGCACGCGCGCGCGGTAGATCTCCGCGCCGGTCGCCAGGTCGTAGGCGTCGAAGACGCCGTTGTTCGCCAGCACGTACACGGCGCCGCGATAGATGAGCGGCGTCGGCATGTACGAGCCGCGCCCCATCCGGCTCCACGCGACGCTCTCGGGCGCGGGCCGCCCGCCGGACGTCGTGAGATCGCCGCGCGCCCCGGCGCGGACGACGTGGATCGGACGCTCGGGCGCGCGCCCGCTCGCCACCACCACGAAGCCGTCACGGCCGACCGGGGTGGGCGCGGTGATCCTGGAGCTGGGACCAATGCGCCACAGCTCCGTGCCCGTGCGCGGGTCATAGGCCCGGATGGCGTTGGGCGCGTTCGTCACGAGCTCGGGTCCGCTCAGCGCCTCGATCACGTTGGGCGAGCTCCAGGACGGCAACTCCTCGCGCGCCGTCCGCCAGACGGTCTCCCCGGTGCGCGCGTCGAGCGCCAGCACGAACGAGTCCTGCTGGGTATCACACTGCAGGAACACGAGGCCGCCCCAGATCGTCGGGGAACTCGCGGTCCCCCATTCGTACGTGGGAATGTCGTACGCTCCGAGGTCCAGGCGCCCGAGATCGACCTTCCAGCGGAAGGTGCCGTCGACGTCGTAGGCGAACACGCCCTGCGATCCGAACGACGCGACGACGATGCGCCCGTCGGTCGCCGGCGTCGCGCTCGCGTAGGTGGACTTGACGTGCCGCTTCTGGCGCGGCGCGCCCTCGTCGGCCACGCGCTCCCACAGCGTCCGCCCCGTCCGCGCGTCGATCGCCATCAGCACCCACCGATGGACCGACCGATCCGCGGAGGCATCGCCGTCGCCGTACAGGCCCGGCCGGAACGTGGCGGCGGGATCGCGGCTGATCGCCGTGGTCACGAAGATCCGATCGCCCCAGACGATCGGGCTCGAATGCGCGAGCCCGGGGATCGGCACCCGCCAGCGCACGCCCTCACCGGCGTTCACGTCCCACGTGCCGGGCAGGTCCTGGCCGTCGGCCACCCCGGACGCGGCCGGCCCGCGGAAGCCCGGCCAGGCCCCCTCGTCACCGGCGGCCGCCGGCAGCGGGGCGTCCGAGCCCGCCGTCCGCACGATCCGCCGGGCCGGCCGATCCGCGGGCTCGGTGACGGGACGCCAGGTGCTGCCGTCCAGGATCATCCGGCGCGGCTCACACGCATCCTCGATGACCGCGAGCGTGTAGCGCGCGCCGTCGCGGTTCGGGCGGTACCGACCTTCGCCGTCGCACCCGCGCGGCGCGGGCGCCGCGCGCAGCACCAGCACGCCGGCCTCGATCACCCACGTGCCGTCGAGCGCCGGCCAGCCGTCGCCGCGCAGACGAAGGGCCCCGCCCGGCGCGAACGTCGCGGTGAACGCGCCGAAGGTCAGCGTCTCCGCCGGTGGCGCCGTCGTGGCGGATGGCGGCGACTGCCCGCCCCCCTGCGGCGCCGGTCCGCGCGCCTGCAGCCACGGCGCCAGGCACACGACGATGATCGGCGCGAGCCAGCGGCGGCGCGCGGTGGAGCCGCCCGCGCTCATCGCCGCGCCTCCATGACGCCGAGGTCGAAGGTCATCCCCGCGCGCAGCACCGCCATCGTGACGCCGGTGGCGGCGACCGGCTGTCCCGCGATCGCGTCGGCCCGGGTCGCGCGTCGCGCGTCCACGACGATGACGGCGCTGCGGCCGACGACCTCGAGCGTCGTGCCCTGCACGATGACGGCCGTCGACTCGTCGATGCCCACGCCGACGAGCGCCGGGTGGTCGAGCACCGCGCTGATCAGGCGATTGCTCCGCTGCCGCTTCAGGAAATGCTGGTCCACGATCACGCCAGGCCACAACCCGAGGCCCGGCGCCAGCACCGTGGTGCCCGTGGTGAGCGATTGCAGGTCCGCGTCGCCCGTGATCATCGACGCGGAGAGCACCGCGGCGCCCGCGCTCGTGCCGCCGACCACGGCGCCGGCGCGGTGCCGCTCCCGGATCAGGTCGTCGAGCCCGGTGCCGGCCACCGCCTGCATGAACCGGTTCTGATCCCCGCCCGGCATCCAGATGAGCGTGGCGCGCCCGAGCATCGCGCGCGCGACGGCACGGTCGTCGAAGGTGACCTTCACGGCCTCGCGGGCGCCGGCCTTCCGCCACATCTCGACCGAGCTGTCGCCCGCCGTGGCCAGCGCCGACGCCTGCGGCAGCACCGCCACGACCGCCTCCGGGCCACCGGCGATCGCGAGCGCGCGCGCGACGATCTCGTCCGTCGTGCCCCCGCCGCCCACGACGACCAGCGGCCCGGGCGTTGCCG
Organism: Vicinamibacterales bacterium; assembly: GCA_041394725.1. Lineage (GTDB taxonomy): Bacteria > Acidobacteriota > Vicinamibacteria > Vicinamibacterales > SCN-69-37 > JAWKHR01. Next base: position 26,064 of record JAWKHR010000068.1, read on the forward strand.
TCGCTCGCTGCGCGACCAGCGGCCCGGGCGTCGCCGTCGCTCGCTGCGCGACCAGCGGCCCGGGCGTCGCCGTCGCTGGCTGCGCGAGCGCGACCCGCGGCGCCATGGCGAGCGCCAGCCCCCAACCCGCCGTCAGCCCGGCCCCGAGCACCAGGCCGGCGGCTGCGCCCCACCGCATGAGTTGTCGCATGGCGGGCATTCTGCCCGCTGCGTCAATTTGCCGCAAGGGCGGGTGGCGCCGGATGTGGCACCGTAGTCACCGTCCGCGCCGCGCGTCCCCCAACGGGCCCGTCCGTCCCGATTCCGCGTCCGTCCGTCGCGCTTCGTCGGCGCTCGTCGCCACGTCCGGAGGTCCCATCACATGCGTCGTTCCGTCCCGATTGCCCTCGGCGCGATCCTGTTCGCCTGGGCCGCCCTTCGTCCGTCGGTCGCCACCGCGCAGGAGACCGTACACCTCGCGAGCATCAGCGGGCGCGTCACCGACGGTTCCGGCGCGGCCATTCCCGGGGCGACGGTCACGGCGCGCCAGGTCGGCACCAACGTCACGGCCACGCGGGAGTCCGATGACGCCGGGCGGTTCCGGTTTCCCTACCTCGCCGTTGGACGCTGGGAGGTCACGGTCACGCTGAACGGCTTTGCCCCGGCGCGGCGACAGCTCACCCTCGCCGCCGGCTCGGCGTTCGACCTGCCGATCGCGCTCGCCGTGGGGGGCGTCTCCGAACACGTGACGGTATCGGCCGACGCCACGGTGCTCGAGGCACGGCGGACGCAGGTCGCGGGCACGATCGCGCGCGCCGAACTGGACGCGGTCCCGCTCGACGGCCGCAACCTCAACGACGTCGCGCTGCTCGTGCCGGGCGTCTCGCCGCCGAACGTCGGCGGCGGCACGCAGCTCTTCGCGGAGACGTCCGCGGTCCCGGGCGCCGGCCTGTCGATCGCGAGCCAGCGCAACCTCTCGAACAGCTTCATCGTGGACGGCCTGTCCGCCAACGACGACGCCGCGGGCCTCGGCGGGATGGTGTACGGCGTCGACGCGGTCGATCAGCTGCAGGTCGTCACGTCCGGCGGCCAGGCGGAACTGGGCCGTGCACTCGCCGGGTTCGTCAACGTGGTCACGCGCAGCGGCACGAACACCTTCGCGGGGTCCGCCTACGACTTCGTGCGCGACGACGCGCTCAATGCCAGGAATCCGCTCACGGGCACCGCCCTGCCGATGCACCAGTCGCAGTTCGGCGGCAGCCTGGGCGGGCCGATCCGGCACGACCGGACGTTCTTCTTCACCAACGTGGAGCTCCGGCGCCTGGATCAGTCCGGCGTGGCGACCATCGACCCGGCGGCGCTGGGGGTGATCAACGCGCACCTCGCGGCGGTCGGCTACGCGGGTCCCCCGGTCGAGACGGGCCGGTTCGACGTGCCCGTGGACACGACGACGCTGCTCGCGAAGATCGATCACCACGGCGGTGACGGCCGGCAGCTGGGGGCGCGGTACAGCCTCTACGACGTGAGCGCACGGAACGTGCGCGGCGCGGGCGGGCTCAGCGCGCCGTCGGCATCGGCCGGACTGGACAACCGCGACCAGGCGGCCGCGGTCTCCTACGTCGCCGTCCTCTCGCCGCGGACCGTGCTCGAGACGCGGGGCCAGTTCACGTCCGAACGGCTCGAGGCGCCTCCCACCGATCCGATCGGCCCCGCGGTCAGCATCTCGGGCGTGGCCTCGTTCGGCACGCTCTCGTTCAGCCCGACCGGCCGCGACAACCGCCTGTGGCAGGTCGTCTCCAACCTCTCGCACCAGGCGGGCGCGCACGCCGTCCGCGCCGGCGTGGACGTGCTCGTCAACGACCTGACGATCACGTTCCCGCGCGCGACGCGCGGGCGGTACATCTTCTCGTCGCTCGACACCTTCCTGGCCGGGCGGTACTCGAACGGCGGGTTCAGCCAGAACTTCGGCGCCACGGCCGTCTCGCAGGTCAACCCCAACGTCGGCGTCTACGTGCAGGACGAGTGGCAGGCCGGCCGGCAGGTCACGATCAACGCGGGACTCCGCTACGACCTGCAGTTCATGGACACGATCCACACGGACACGAACAACGTCTCGCCGCGCGTGGGCGCGGCCTGGACGCCCGACGCCGCGCGCCGATGGCTCGTCCGCGCGAGCGCCGGCGTCTACTACGACCGCGTGCCCCTGCGCGCGCTCGCCAACGCGCTGCTCTCCGCCGGCAACACGACCGACGTGGCCGCCATCCGGCAGCTCGGCGTGAACCTGTCGCCGGGCCAGACCGGCGCGCCCGTCTTCCCGGCCATCCTGCCGGACGTCGTGGCGACGACGACGCTGCCGAGCCTGAGCACGATGAACCGCGACATCCAGAACGCGCGGTCCACGCAGGCGGCCATCGAAGTCGAGCGACAACTCGGCGCGCGGACGAGCGTCAGCGCGGCCTACCAGCACGTCGCGGGCCGCGGCCTGATCATGTCGATCAACCAGAATGTGCCGTCGTGCGTCGCCGCGGGCGGCAACAACGGCTGCCGGCCCAACCCGGACTACGCGAACAACAGCGAGTACTCCTCCGCCGGCGAATCGCACGTCAACGCGCTGACCCTCTCCCTCGTCCAGCGGGCCACGGCGTGGGGCCAGTACCGGGTGTCCTACACCCTGTCGAAGTCCACGAACAACGTCGGCGAGGCGTTCTTCAACGGGCCGATCGATCCGTTCGACCTCGCGAAGGACCTGGGCCGTTCCGACGGCGACCAGCGCCACCGGCTCGTCGTCACCGGCGCGGTCCGCACGCCGGCCGGACCGGCCACCACGGCCTG